>NZ_FNOW01000005.1 GCF_900107145.1 Allochromatium warmingii
TTACCCGTACTAATTGACCGTGCGGCTTGACCATATAACACCCAAGTGCGTTACAAAAAACCTTACGCTCTCACCGTTTCGCGGATCGCTGATCAGCTTTTTATATCAGATCAGTTATCCCACCCTTTCCTTGGCGGCCATAGAGACTTGGAACCACCTGATCCCGTCCCGAACTCAGACGTGAAACAGGTCTTCGCCGATCCTAGTGTGGGGCCTCCCCATGCGAACCTAGGGCACCGCCAGGGCCCTCTTCCTCAAAACCCCTGCCATCTATCGATGGCGGGGGTTTTGGCTTTTTCGTTACCCTAATTACTGTGCTGATCCCTTTCGATTCACCGCTGTTTGATCGCACGCGCTTGTTAATCGGCGATGCGGGTATTACGCGCTTGCACACCAGTCATGTGCTGGTGGTTGGTCTTGGCGGTGTTGGGGCGTTTGCGGCGGAAGCGCTGGCACGCGCTGGCGTCGGCGCACTGACGCTTGTTGACCATGATCGTGTTGAGCCGACGAATCTTAATCGTCAACTGATTGCGCTCAATTCAACACTAGGCCGACTCAAAACTGAGGTGCTGGCCGAACGCCTCGCTGACATCGCGCCCGACTGCCGTGTAACGCTGATCTCAGAATTTATGACCGCAGAACAGATTGATCCGTTGCTGGCTGTCGGTTTTGATCAAGTCATTGATGCAATTGATAGTTTAGCGAGTAAGGTCGCGCTGATTGAAACGGCGTATCGACTACATATACCGATTGTGAGCAGCATGGGCGCGGGTGGGCGTCTGGATCCAACGCGCATTCAAGTCGGTGATCTGATGGATACGCAGGTGTGTGCGTTAGCACGTTCTGTGCGTTTACGGGCGCGACGGCTTGGGGTCGGGCGTGGCGTGACGGTCGTCTGGTCAGATGAACCAGCGCGACGATCAGCGCCGCTGCCACACGCCACGCATCCAGAGCGCCCCCGTCCCGCAATTGGTACTTTGAGCTATTTGCCGGCCATGTTCGGTTTGATGTTAGCCGGCATGGTGGTGCGTCGCATACTGGGTGAAACGGCTATTTGATGCGCTCCCATGCGGCCAGCGCCTGCGTCCGTGACTGCGCTAAATCAACAATGGGCTGTGGATAATCATGGCCGAGGCGAATACCGGCAGCGGCTAACACGTTTTGCGGTGCGGTCCAGGGTTGTTGGAGGTATTTATCCGGCAATCGCGCCAGTTCAGGACACCAGTGTCGCACGTAGGCACCATCTGGATCGAAGCGTTGTCCCTGCAAAACCGGATTAAAAATTCGGAAATAGGGTGCCGCATCCGCACCACAACCGGCTGTCCACTGCCAGCCGAGCGTATTGTTGGCTAAATCCGCATCAACCAACGTATCCCAAAACCAACGCGCCCCGCTTTGCCAGGGAAGCAGCAGATTCTTGGTCAATAGTGAAGCAACAACCATTCGCACACGATTGTGCATCCAGCCGGTGTGCCACAGCTCGCGCATCCCAGCGTCAACGAATGGAATGCCAGTTTGCCCGCGTTGCCATGCTGTGCGTGTCATTTCCGCACGCTCTGTCGCCCACGGAAACGCCTGAAATCGTTCATCGAGCGGCGCGTCTGGGGTCTGTGGAAAATGATGCAGCAGATGATAGCCAAATTCACGCCAGCCGAGTTCGCGTATATAGGGTTCGGCTGTGCCCTGAGTTGGATCGCCGCCACTGCTGAGAATCATGTGCAGCACCCGGCGCGGACTGATCTCACCAAAATGCAAATGTGGCGAAAGACGCGATGTGCCGAGCTGATCGGGGCGATCACGCGCTGTGCCATAATCGGCCAATCCGTGTTCTATGAAGGCGTGCGCACGCGCTATCGCTCCGGTTTCGCCTGGCTCCCAAGTTGCGTGAAATCCGGCATCCCAGTTGCTAGACGGCAGCAATGCCAAGGATTTTAGCGCACAGGCTGCATTGAATTTGATACCGGTATATGACGGAATGTGCTCAGGCGGTGGGTGCGGAGATTCGATTTGCAGCGACCGAACACACGCCCGCCAAAAGGCGCTGAATACACGATAAGGTTGACCACTGCTGTTGAGAATCTCCCAGGGTTCAAACAGTACCTGCGCTTTGTGGCTCTCGCAGCCTAGCCCGTCAGCGCGTAGGTGTTGCTTGATGCGGGTGTCACGCTCGCGGGTTGCGGGGTCGTAGAGACGGTTCCAGTGTATCGCCTGTGCTCCGGTTTCGTGTGCGAGTTGCTGCAATACGGTCAAACTCGGCCCGTTGAATATCCAGAGCCGATTACCACGCGCCCGTAGTGCGGCATCGAATGCGGCGAGGCTCCAATGCAGCCACCAGCGGCTTGCCGCGCCTGGTTGCCAAGGGGCTTCTTCGTCTGGTGCATGGATATAAACCGGAATGATCGGCGCACCGCTGCTCAACGCGGCGCTGAGTGCAGGGTTGTCGTCTAGGCGCAGATCGCGCCGAAACCAGAGGATGACAGGGGCGGTTGCGTGCAAGGCGTTGCTTCCTAAGGGGATTAAGGTACGAATGCTAATCAGATGGTGTCAGCGTAACGATTGTGCAAATTAGGGCTTGCGCTATGCAACCGACATCGGTATTATGCGTCTCTCAGTTGCGGGGTGGAGCAGTCAGGCAGCTCGTCGGGCTCATAACCCGAAGGTCGTAGGTTCAAATCCTGCCCCCGCTACCATATTTGATATTAAAGGCTTAGAGGTCTGACCTCTAGGCCTTTTTTATTGTCCGAAGTAAGGTTAAAACCATCGCCTTTAGGCGGTCAGATTTATCTTTGAAGCCTTTTGCACAACTAGGGCACTACCCACCACCAGATAAATACGGCTTTTCAACGCAAATAAACCGCCAAACAGTTACAAGCCCAGACAATACCAATACGTCGGATAGTCCACAGTCATCGCTTCGATCACTGGATTTGTTGAACGCAGCTTGGCAAGCTGGCGCGTCACATCGGCCTCAAATGGAAATTCCGGGCCAATCTGACGGACAACGCGCCAATAACCAAATCCTTGATCCAAGCGCATCGACCACGTTTGACCGTCGTTCCAAGTCAAGGTTAGCTCCCGCGCATGAGGCAGCTCGCGAGTTGGTTTTTCATTCCAAGTGAAATTCGGCCACTGTGCGCCGAACCAATCTTCTGCAACCTGACGCCGATCTAAGGCATCGCACCAATCATGAAATAACCAGCGCGGTGATTCGCTGCTCAAGCGTTCTAAGGTCGCTGTTTCAATCTGCACCTGTGTTGTCACGCTCAGACCGCCCGAGTAACGCTGCAATCCGTCCAAAACAGCAGACAGCAGTAACAGCGTAAACGGGGAACGCAGATACCGATCAACATAATGCAGCGATTGCAGTGGTTGAGCAGCATTCAGGCGTTGCGCCAGCCCCGCGATCTGAGCGGTGAGATGCGCCCACGCCCGCTCACCAAAGGTCATGGCTGGGCCGTCGAGTTCTCGGGTCATTGACAGCGCGATCACGCCCGGCAGTGGGGCGCGTAGATCGGCTGGCTCCAACCGCTGCCAGGTTGTCGGGAGTGCTGAGAGCGGTTGCGATTCATGGATATGCACAAATGGCCCACCGGGTTCACCGCCGCCCCAAGTCGGACGCGGCACCAGCGCCGATGTCTCACGCGCTGCCCAGCGCACCCGCCGATCTGCGCTACCTAACTCAAGGATCAGCGGGTGTTCAGATACGCTTACACATGGTTCATTGGGCACGCGCCACACATCCGCACCGGTGTAAGCGATCAAAGCGGCGAGTTCGTCGCGTTGCGTTGGCATGAGGGCGTTTAGGGTGACTGCCGGTGCAATTAGATGCACCGCCAGCTCCAACTCAACGCAACGCGCCAGATGCGTGCGTAAACGCCAAGCCAGCGGTTCCCAGTCCGATGCGTCGCCGCCCAGATACACCCGCAATTCCGTCATCGCTGTGCGCTGGGCTTCACGATTCAACGCGACAATCAGCGGTTCCATTTCCAGTTGACTAGCTGGCCCAAAAGCAGAGAGCGCAGCGGGTAGCGCCAGCGCATCAAGGAACGCATCCGACAGCAGACGCAATGCCGCATAGCGATTCAGAGCTTCAACCTGATGCTGGGTGTCATGCGTGAGCACACAGCCCTGACAGGCCGCATTGCAGCCGCGTGGACACTGGAGGACAGCACGGGCTTGGCGCAACAGATCCGGCAACTGCGTTGCGACCTGACTAACATAGCCCGCGCCACCGGCGGCGGTATCGTAGAGATAGATTGAATAGGTCTCGCCGTTCGCGGTGCGACTCGGGGCGGCTAATGCGCCGACCTCGGCTTCTTCGATTCCGAGTGTTTGGCAGAGGGCGCGGCGTAGTGCGACAGCGAGAGTATAGGCGGTCTGTTGATCGATGGGGCGTAAATCCGCATCGCATAGTTGCAATTCAAACAGTTCCGTGTGGGTGACAATGCCCAGCCGAATGCCGCTGAGAATCGACCAATCGGCATCATTGCCTGGGCAATAGCGTTCTTTGTCATGTAAGCGCCCACCGCGCAGGCGCTGATGTGGAAACTGATTTAGCGGGCCGGTATGACCAAAGCCCGGCGGAAGCTGAGCGTCTGCCAGCATGGAATCAGCACGTCCACAGCGTAGGCACAGCGCATATCCACTGCCATAGAGACCGTTACTGCGATGAAATAACGATCCGTGCTGACTGGTGCGATAGCGCCCGAGCGCCGGAATCGGCAGTGGCATCCAGTCGGCACCGTCGAGCGATACCACCGGATTGAGCACCGGAATAAACTGCGGCGTGGTGACATCGTTATGCGGTGTGTCACGGATGTCCACAGCAAATCCGGCGGGCTGAATAAAGCGTTGGCGCGTCAAGGTTGCGCCTGCTGTGCCGCAATGTGGGCAGCGGGGTGGGGCGGTGATCCGCGTGCCGGTACTGCCGCAGTGTTTGCAGCGCCATGCCCAGCGCAAATCTTGAATTTCGGGCGCAGCCTGCGCCTCGGCGGGTATCTGCCAGTTCAGGGTCACGCCGCTACTGCGATAAACGCGCCCATCGAGTACGGTGTCTGTGCCCGGCGCGTAATCGCGGATAGCGATAGCCAGATGCCGACTCGGATAACCGGCACGCCGCGAGCGGTTATCCTCGCGTTCTGCGTGCTTGCTCAGGCGATTGAGGTTTTCCAGTGTTGTCGTGACCAACGGCACGACATGCGTCGGAAAACCATAGCCGGGCAAAAATCCCAGATTGGCCAATTCGCCGAGCAGGTATTCACCGCGTAGGCGCTTAAGTTGAATGTCAATCGCTTGTTCAGGTTTGCTGTCGCCCGTTGGCGTTTTGACAATCTGCCGCTGTTCGAGCAGCGCCTCAAGCTGGCGCAACCAGCGTTCGCCCACCTGCTCAATAGCGTGCGCGGTCTGTATCAAGAGTGAATCAACAGACCGGCCTGCCAGCGGTGTGCGGCGGCATAACGTGTTCAGACCGGTGCGTAATCCGGCAGCAGATAGCGCGGTCGATTCACACCACTCGGCAAAATGGCTGTAAGGAGCCGAGGTCGTTGCGTCGGGCGCTTCAAAAAACCAACCAACCTTGACAGAACGCGCATCGGGGACTTGATCGCGCAAAAAAGTCGCCAGCGTCAGCGCATTGAGATGGCGTTGCACGATGGGCACGCTCTGCAACGCCACACGCGGTAGTCTGAGGCGCGTTTCAAACGGCCAGAGCGGATTTTGAAACACCGCTTCACCCTGAGGCGTCGCCTTGCACAGGGTAAAACTCAAGGCTGCCGATTCAGCGCGTCGCCCAGCACGGCCCGCCCGTTGCAGAAAATTAGCCGGATGCGGTGGCACATTGTTCATCGCTACCGCTGTCAAACCGCCGATGTCCACACCCATTTCCATCGTCGTGGAACAGCTCAACAGATTGATCTGACCGTCTTTAAACGCCTGTTCGCGTCGCGTCAGCTCATTGCCATGAATCTGCGCTGAGTGTTCAGCGGCTTTGATATAGCGGCGATGGCGAGCAAGGCGATCACTGAGATCTGGCCAAGCACCAAGCTGGCGCAGTTCCACAATACGCGGGTCAGATTCCAACCAAGCATCTGCTTCCTCAGCAGTGCGGTTGAGCCAAAACGGATGCGGGAGACGTGGCAGCTCGACGCGCTGACAGTGAATCAACGACTCAGGCGCGGGCTGGATGGGCAGATACGGCGTAATACCGCGCACCGTAATCGGCAGCAAGCGGCGTGTCACCGGACACAACCACGCCGTATTGACCTGAGCCAGCACGGCATGTTTGTCGAGTTCCAGATGAAATCCATATTCGGTTTGCGTCAAAACTGGGCGGATTCCATCCCAAATGGCTTTAAGGATTTCTTCAAGTTGTGCGCCCTGATAGGCGTCATCCTGATTTAATTTGAATAGATATTCAAGGAAACGTATCAATAAATTCCGTTTTGCCCAGGGCCATGTAATGGATGGCCAAGTGCGCTGTGTTTTGCGGTTTTTCAATTGATTGGGCGGTATCAGTAAACTAGGACGACTTTTATAACCAAACCAGCGAATAACGGAATCGAGTGCCGCAACCGAAGGATGACCAGTGCGAACAACATGATTTATCGCTATATGCAATAAATCACGCCATTCATCGCGGCTGATGCCGTACCGCTTCATCACCGCCGGCAGCGGGGCATTTTCAAGTACCGGATAAACAAGCTGCACTAATCCTAGCCCTTCTAATGAAAACTGTCGTTTTGGGCGGAGAAAAAATTCACGCAATAAACACAGTTGCACCAGTTGGCGATCACTCGCCAACAGTCCAAAGGTCAAGGTTTTCAGCTCTGGCATTAACCACCGCTTGAAATCCTCAGAACCGAGCAATTTATTTTCGGCCTCTAGCCATGTCAGGCGACCTTGAGCGGAGGTTTGGAGTTTAGCGAGTTCTTGCCGTTTTTCCTCTAACACCGCTTCTAATATCGGATTGCTCGCTACTCGCTCTAATGCTTGAATCGTGGTTTTTACAGCCTGTATATCGGACGGATCAACTGTCGGAACACTGGCCGCTAAATGGTGATAGAGCAGACTGCGCACATAATCGCGCTCACTGTCTTGCTGAAGTTTCGCTGCAATACGCGCCGTTCCCTGCCGACTATCGGTAAACGTAATCAAGCGGCGTCCGTCGAGCGGGCGGGCCTCAGTGTTTTTGTTGAGCGGCGGCATGGCTTCGAGCAGCGTCGGAATCGCCGTACTCAGCAAAAACGGTGCGCCAATCCGCATCGGCGCGAACAGGTGTTGATCGCGCTCGTGCGCGTGGCACACCGGACACTGCAATCCCCGATCCTCAGGGAGGCGCAGATGCACCCGCACGCCGTTGTGTCCTGCTGGATCCAGCCGCCCGTCTGCCGCCAATCGCCAGTCGCGTACCATC
Source organism: Allochromatium warmingii (assembly GCF_900107145.1). Taxonomy (GTDB): domain Bacteria; phylum Pseudomonadota; class Gammaproteobacteria; order Chromatiales; family Chromatiaceae; genus Thermochromatium; species Thermochromatium warmingii. The sequence goes on from NZ_FNOW01000005.1 coordinate 7,412, forward strand.
GCCGCGTCCGCCGTCGTCAGTAAGCGCGGATTGGCTGTCAATGCTGTGTCCGGCGATGAATCCTTGTCATCCTCATCATCGCTGCTCAAGGGTTCAAGCGCCTGCTGAAACTCATCCTCGACAACATTAAATTGATGACGCTCTAACCAGTCCGCGCCGTCGTGATAGGTCTCCTGAGCCAACAGATATTCCGCACCACATTCGCGGCATTGCACCAAATCGAATACGGGCGTTTGGCAATGTGGACACTGTTCGCGTCGTTCCAAAAACACCGCGCCAAATGGCCAATCCGGTGCAGCCAGCTCAGTCGCTTCGCGCCCCGGACACTGCGCATTGGGACAGGCCCATAAGCCATTCAGCGTGCGATGAAACAGATGTCCACGCAGCGGCAAAAACGCTTCAGTGGGATGTTTAGCCGGGTGTGCTTGCGTTGCCAAATCCAGCCAACCCAATGTTTCACGTCGCGCTGCGAGGTCATCACATCCGAGCAGCGTCTGCGCCAGCGCACTCAACAGCCGAGGATGGTTCACCAGTTGTGCGCGTAGCTGCCGCAGGCGCGGATCGCTGGCTAAAGCGGCAAAACGCGCAACCGGATCCAGTCGGCGCACCGTCTCTTGATCGGAACAGGGTTGATTCAGTGCGCTGAAACATTCGGGCAAGTCGGGCGTGGCCCGCTGACCTTCAATAACCCGCACCTGATCGGCGCTGACACCCGCCACATCAGCCAAAAATTCCGCAAGCTGACGCCGCGATTCTTCGCTGGCATCGCCCAGCGTGGCCGATGTCGCAATCAATCGCACCTCACTCGCCCGACAGCCAAAAGCGTGCAACACGCGCCGGAGCAACAAGGTCAATTCCGCCGCCTGCGAACCGACATAGGTATGCGCTTCGTCAATTACGATCCAGCGCAAGGTTCCCTGTGATTGATTCAGAATTGGGCGATCTTCATTGCGAACCAGCAGATATTCGAGCATGGTCGCATTGGTAATTAACAGCGGCGGCGCATCCGAGCGTAATGTGCGTCGATCCGCGACCTCGCAATGCCAGTTGCTTTTGCCCTGATCCGGTGTATCGCCGTTATAAAGACAGAAACGCACGCCGCCCTTAAATGGCTCCGACCATGCGATAAGCCGATCTTTTTGACTCTTAATCAACGCATTAAGCGGATAAAGAAACAGAGCGCGAACACCGGTCAAAGGTACGCCCTGACGGTGCGCTAATTCAATAGCCAGATCGTTCAAAATCGGAATTAAAAAACACTCAGTTTTGCCAGAGCCGGTGCCACTAGAAACCAAAATTGAGCGTCCCGCTTTAATCAGCGTGCGCCACGCCTCTAGCTGATGTCGATACGGATGTTGCGTAACCGGAAAACTATAATCATCTAACAGGCCGTGTCGTTGTGGCGTGCTCAACGCCTGCACAAGCTGCGGATGCAGAAGCGAGCCGCTTAAATCGCCGAGCGACGCCTCCGCTTGCTCCCAACCGAAGCTCGCCTCAAACACCGGATCGGCTAAAAATGCCCCAGGTAATCCAGGCGCTTGATCGAGCAAAGCGCGTAAATATTCACGCAATGCACGATTACGAAAACCACACAAACCTAATACAGCGCGTGTGGCGCGGCGACTCAATTGTTCGGTCAGTGCCGCATAAAAACGATCATGCTGTTCCATATCAAGACTCCGATTTTATTTCAGCAAGGTGCATCGTTAATGCAACAGCGTATGCGACATCAAACCAATCTTGATCAAATAACCGAAGCAAACGAAGCTGATGGGGCAAGTGAAATGTCACACGGTCACTAGAATAACTAACCTGTGCAGCGATAGCCGGTGCAAAAAGCACCGCATCTTTTTCTGTCCAATCATGTTGCGTGTTCAGACTATTTTTAATAAGCTGACTCTGCGGCCAAATTTCATTCGCTTCATGCCGCAATAACAACTGATTACGCTCATCATTGATTAAAATGTGCAAGTGCGCATTCCCGCCATAACGCATCAATTGCAATTCGCTGTTGCGCGGAAGGGGGCGATTGTCAAATAAGCGTTCCTGTAACCAATCTGACAATGATTTCCAATACAATGGCCGCCGCACACTCATTCGCTCACGGAATCTTACAAATTGATCAAAAACAATCTCTGGCCCACCGTCAACCTGTGCAAGTGCGTCATTCAAACCGCCAAAATAAATCTGAGCGGCATATAACCAATCATTGACAGCGATCAATTCCCACAAAAACGGTAGCGATAAAGCCAATGACCAGACCGTTTCAAACATCGAATCATCCGCCCGCAGCAATGCTTGCGCCAATGTGCGTGGATGCTTAACTAATTGACGAACAATATCCAGTGCGCTTGGTGGAATATCGCGGATCAAATCTAAATAGCTAAATAACAACGGCCAATCTGGATGATTTGCATCCTCTCCAAGCGCAACAAGCAAACAATCTAATTCATGCAGACGTTTTTCTGCATTCGCCTCGCAAATAATGCGCGATAAACTAGACGCAGATTCCAACTGTTGTGAACATTCAGCATCCGTCATCACCGACCATAATAATGGTCTGAATCGCACCCAATCACGATCATAGCCAATAATCCACCACGGTCCGGTTTCAAGATCATCTGGAATCAACCAGCAGGCTGCTTGATGCGGATCTGATTGCAATACAATCGCGGGCAACTTGGGTTCCCACAGTCGCAACATTTTCAGCGTAATACGCGATTCCCAATCTGCGCCAAGATGCAATAGCGAACGTTCTGGAATCAAAACACAATTTTGCTTTTTATCTGGTTGCAATATCACATCAAAGCGTGCGATGCGAATTGAAGCCAAGCGTTCACCCGTTCGCGTGACAACGGATAATCGCACTTGATCTTCCAAATCATCGCTACTTGCTAACAAAGACTCAATCCGTTCTTGCCAACAAAATAACCAAATATCAAGTCGTTTATTAACTAATGATGGCAACGCCTCTTGGAAACCATATTTCTGCTCAACTAACGTGCGCAACGTATCAAGCGCAGACCAACTCGAACGCGCAGAGACGCGATTTGTAATGAGTTCGGCTTCTAAATAAAACCGCTGACTCGTTGGATCTTGTATAAAAATTTGCATTCCGCCTAAGCGATCAACCGGCGCTAAATCATCACGCGCTAACGTGTTTCCAGCTAATTGAAATGATACGCCGCGTTGCGGATACGGAACAGTCAATGGAACTGGTTTGGATTCTGGCCAATACAGCAAAAGATCCAGCGTCGGTAAAATGTTGAGCAGAGTGGGGCATTCAATTCGGACGCTTTGATCATCCGAATATAAAATATTGATTTTTAAATCTTTATTTTTTAACAACACCCGCGCTCCATGAATGCCGGTTAAATACACGCAACCTGAAGCAGAGGAATGACTCATTTCAAGATTTATTTTAAAATCTTGCGCAACAACATTGATCTGTTTTCTATAACGCTCAACACCATCATCCTCTACAAATCGCAACCAAATGTGTCCACACGCCTTCCAGCAAGTTGACTTCCATGCAAATCGCTCACCGACAAATCGCCACTCAGTTTTATAAGCGGTGGTGCATCGGCGACCATCTTCATGCACGGCATATAAATGCGGAAAGCCGCGATAAATTGGATGCGGTGACTGAATGTCAGTCAGAACATCACCTAAAACAATAAAGGTCTCTGCGGATTCTTCAGTAGCCTGACACAGAATACGATAGCGTTCATGATCTTGAGTTATCAACTCAACATGTCCGGCAATACGATAAACCAATCGATCAACAGATTCAGCTTCTCCCAAATATTCACATTCACCAGAAATAACTTTTGGATTGATATCTAATTCCGCTACAACCCAGACTTGATGCGCTTTAGTGCGCACCGATCCTTCAGCCAGCCATTCAAGCTCACCGGAACTCGATTGCTCGACGAAAATCCAAGGCGAATGCCCCCAGGCATCGGTATGTTTAACCTGTACCGGATATTCCTTTTGACCGTCATGTAAAATAAGTTGATATGATGCTTCGACTGCTGCGCCTTTTAGTAAAACGCCTTGAGTTTTCAACCATTCACGTCGATAACGCGCAGATTCATTTGCGCCCTGCACGAGCGTCAATTGCGCCACTGATTCAACCAAATCAGCGCCTTGCAGCACAATACGCCATCGTGGGCGATTTGCGTCTTGAATACCAACCCAGTGCGCAATCTCCTGCATCGTCAGTGAAGCGGGTAACTCAAGACGTTTTTCCACCAACCAGTTTTTACCGGAAGGATGCAAACATCCACGCCAATGCAGTTTAGCAGCGGTTTCAATCGCAAGCGTTTGCGAACGCTGTACCAACCCAATTAACAATGCTTCGGCAACTTGATCCTCAATACGCAATGGCAAATCTTGTCGCCATCTTGGTTGATGTTGATCGAGCACTGTCAGCGGATTTGTTGCCTTACCGACTATCGGTTGCAACTCGACGATTTTAGTAATCAGATGCCCTGCAAGATGAAACACCGGCTCATGCTGTAAACTGCGCGGCAGAAGACGCATTGCCTGATTCTTTGCAAGATAAATCGCATGATTTATATCACGCTGATGGCTGTGATAAAGATTTTCTAAAATATTTCGGAAAAAGCGCGTTAAATTAGCATTTTCGCGTTCGAGCAATCGCAGTGGCAGCCCACCTTCAACAACAATGGTGACTAAAAATTGTCGATGACCGTTTGCCGAATGCAATAACGTGCGTTTCCACCACTGCAAACCGGTTTCGATCCAATCGTGAATTTTGGTAACAACTGGTGGCTCTAAGCCAAGCGGATCAAAGACGGTTTTATAGCTCCAAGTTCCGTCGGTGTGTTCGCGCCGGAAGGTTTCTGCCGCATAAAGACAGAATAATCGATCAAAACCTACGCTTGCGTTAATACGGGATTCGTTCAGAAGCTGCTGGCGAATTAACTCTTTGAGTTCAACGTAACTGTTTTCGCTGATCTTATAAGCGTAGAGTGGGCGACTATCTGGAGTGCGTGATGCTTGGTGAGGCATCGCAAAAAACAAGAATTGTTTGAGCCAGTTGAGCATGATTCCATCGCTCCCATTTGAATCTACAGCGTCCAAGTTTGAATAAAATTGAGTGCTGATGCAACGTGTAATTGACAGCACATGGCTTGTCGTTGGCGCAAACTATTCTGCGTAGCTGATTAAGTATTGATACCTTGACGATGCTATCGCCCAACTGTCGCATGGCGTTTGGGTTGAATGTCCCGTCACCCTACAGGCATACTGCGTCGTTGTTCCAACCCCTTCATCGCCCCTCGGGCGACCCCCAACTTACAATCACAAAACGATTGGTGTGCGATCCGATGGGAAGTCAGCGTTCAAATCATCTCCGTATCACGCTTTTAGCGACGTTTGCCGCCTTGTTGCCGCTACAGACTGTGGCCGAAAGCGGCGAAACCTTTGTTGTCCAACAGGCGCAGGGCACGCCGACGGTCTCGCTTGGCGGCACCGTTATTCCGTATAAAGCGGTCACGCTTGCTGCCCAGCTTCCGGGGCGGGTGACGTTCATCGCCGGGCGCGAGGGCGATACCTTTACGCCGGATAAACTGCTGGTGGCGATTGGTGATGAAGAACTCATCGCCAAGCGTCACGCCCTGTTAGCGCAACTGACTGCCGCCGATGCCCAACTGCGCAACGCGGGCGTGCAGTACAACCGCGAATTGCACTCGCCGCAATCACGCACCGCGCCCGGCGGTATGGGACTGCCCAATCTGTTCGATCAGATGTTTACGCGCCCGATGGAAAGCTTTGTCGGCGAGCGCAATCAGAGCACTGAGCGGTCAGCGGACATCTTCGCCTCGGGTATTCAGATTCAGGAAGCTCAAAGCGCCATGCTGCGTTTGCAAGCGGAGTTGCAGGCGCTCGACGCCAAAATCCGCGATGCGCGGAGCATTGCGCCCTTTGCCGGCGTGATTATCAAAAAGCATGTCGAGGTCGGCGATACAGTGCAGCCGGGGCAGCCGCTGCTTAATTTCGCTGACATCGAATATCTGCAAGTCGAGGTCGATGTTCCGGCGCGTCTGCGTCCGAGTCTGCACGAAGGTCAAATGGTTCAGGCCGAAATCGACCCGAACAATCAGCGCGTGCCGGTGCGGGTGGCGCAGATTTTCCCGATGGCCGATCCGCAACGCCATACCGTGACCATCAAGTTTGATGTGCCGCAGGGGATTTCTGAGGCGGGGATGTACGCCAAAGTGTTGATTCCCGATCCCAGCGCCCCCGCACACGCCAATCCGGTGATTCCGCTCACCGCCGTGCGCTATAACGGCAGTCTGCCCGGCGTTTATGTTGTCAACGCAGCGGGCGAATCACAGTTGCGCCTGATTCGTGTCGGCGAGGAACTCAGCGGCGGTTTTGTCACCGTGCTCAGTGGCTTGCGGGCCGGTGAGCGCGTGTTGGCCAATCCTGGGCCGCAGGTGAGCGCCGGTTGGGCAAAGGGCGCAGGCGCTTTGCCGGATCGTTGAAGCAGGTCTAAAACTCCATCTATCTCGGGCGCTTTTGGATCGGATATTGAATAGATATGAACCAAGACCTTGACTCACCGTTGAGCGCAAAACACGCGCCACCGCCACACGTTGAAGCCCCCGGCATCGCCGGTCGCACGGCGCGGTTTTTTATCCGCTCGCCGCTCTCGCCGCTGTTTTATGCCGCGATGCTGATGATGGGCCTGCTGGGATTGATCCTGACACCGCGTCAGGAAGATCCGCAGATCTCGGTGCCCATGATCGACATTCTGGTGCAGTATCCGGGGGCATCAGCGCAACAGGTGGCCAATCTCGCCATTCAGCCGCTTGAGCGCCTGATGAGCGAAATTCCGGGGATTAAGCATGCCTATTCTGCCGCGCAACGCGGGCAGGGTCTGGTCACGGTCGAATTTGATGTCGGTCAGGCGATGGGGCCGTCGCTGGTCAAGGTCAACGACAAGCTTGCCTCGAATATGGACAAGATTCCGCCCGGCGTGCAGCCGCCGTTGGTGCGGAGCAAGGGCATCGACGATGTGCCGATTGTCACCTTGACACTGTGGTCAAAAGATCTCGACGGCGATGGCGGGGCCGATGTCGATGATGCGCAGTTGCGGCTGCTGGCACAGGACGTGCTCCAGGCGCTCAAGCAGGTTAAAAATACTGGCAATGCGTTTATCGTCGGCGGACGGCGCGAACAGGTTACGGTCAATGTCTGGCCGGAGCGCCTTTCGGGGTATCGCCTCAGTCTCGATCAGGTCGCGCAGACGCTCAAAAGCGCCAACGCTGAGGCGATTGCTGGCGGGGTTGAGAGCGGCGGGGCGCGGTTTTCGGTTACAACTGGCGCGTTTTTAACCAGCATCGAAGATATTAAACGGCTGGTCGTCGGCACCTATAATGATTTGCCGGTGTATATGCACGATATTGCCGATGTGCAGCTTGGCCCCGAAGCGGATGCCTCGCAATTAGTCAGTTATTACACCGGGCCAGCGGCAGAAATTCAGGAACGTGCCGATGGTCGTCCGGCAGTCACGCTGGCGATTGCGAAAAAAGAATTGACCAATGGTGTGACGGTCGCTAATGCCATTATTGATAAGGTCGAAGAACTCAAAGGCTCGCGTATTCCGGCGAATGTCGCAGTTAGTATTACCCGCAATTATGGTGAAACGGCGAATGACAAAGTCAATGAGCTGATTTTTAAGCTGGTCGTCGCCACCTTCTTTGTCTTTATTCTGGTACTCGTCGCCTTCCGCGCTTTACGCCCAGCCGTGGTCGTGATGCTGGTGATTCCGGTTGTATTATTTATGACCGTGTTCACCGCTTGGGTATGGGACATGACGATTGATCGCGTGAGTTTATTCGCGCTGATTTTTTCGATTGGCATTTTGGTCGATGATGCGATTGTCGTGGTTGAAAATATTTATCGGCGTTGGCTCGAACAGGGTCGCACCGATGATGATACTGCGATTGATGCGGTGCGCGAAGTCGGGAATCCGACGATTTTAGCCACCTTCACCGTCATTGCTGCGCTGCTGCCGATGGGCTTTGTCAGCGGCATGATGGGGCCGTATATGGCTCCGATTCCAAAACTTGGCTCAGTGGCGATGTTTATTTCGCTCTTTGCCGCCTTTGTCTTTACGCCCTATTTAGCTATTTCTAAATGGCTGCGCCCGTCGATGAGCTATTTAGCGGCGGCAGAAAAACGCGAGCATAAAGGCTCAGAACGACTCGAACGCTTTTTTAGAAAAGTGCTAACGCCTTTGATGGAAAATTCCAGCAAGCGCACGCTATTCCGTTTGGCGCTTTGGGGTACTTTTCTCTTTACCTGTTCGTTTTTCTATTTTCATTGGGTGGCAGTCAAAATGCTGCCACTCGATAATAAGCCCGAATTTTCGGTTGTCATTGATTTACCCGAGGGTACGGCGCTGCCGGTCACGGCTAATCTTGCGCAACGCATGGCTGAATCGATTCGCACCATTGATGAAGTGACAGCGGTGCAGTTGTATGCCGGAACGGCGCGGCCATTCGATTTTAATGGCATGGTGCGGCATTATTATCTGCGTTCAGAACCCTGGCAGGCCGAATTACAAATTCAGCTCACGCATAAAAATGACCGCGAGCGCAGTAGTCATGAGATTGCCGTGCAAGCCCGCGAGATGCTCGAACGCTTAACCGCCGATAGCGGCGCTCACATTGCCGTTGTTGAAATGCCGCCCGGGCCGCCAGTGTTGCAATCGGTGGTTGCCGAGATTTACGGCCCCTCACCAGAATTACGGCGCACATTTGCCCGTGATTTGACGGGTGTATTTGCGCAGGCTGCAAGCACCCGCGATGTTGATAATTATCTGCGCGATCCTTTTGATTATTGGCGCTTTGAAGTTGATACCGAAAAAGCGATTCGGCGCGGGATTTCGGTTGAGACCATCAATCGCAATTTATCTATGGCGCTGGGTGGAACAACATTAGGCGATATTAAGCCACAAGCTGGACGCCAAAGCGGACATGAGCCGATTCAAATTCAGCTTCAGGTGCCTTTAGCCGAACGCTCACAAATTCAGCGTCTCGGCGATCTGCCAATTCAATCGACATTCGGCTATACCGTGCCGCTGAGTGAATTGGGAGCTTTTCAGCGTGCGCCGGAAGATGATCTGATTTATCACAAGGATTTACGTCCGGTTGAATATGTTGTCGCTGATGTCGGTGGATTGCTCGCCGCGCCAGTCTATGCCATGTTCCAAATTCAGGATTTCATGGCCGAGACCAATTACACCGCACCGGATGGCAGTCGCCCGGCGGGTATGGCGGGCTTTGGTGATGCCTTTTATTGGCTTGGCCCGCCGCCGGATGATAGCCGTTTGGCGTGGGAATGGGGCGGTGAATGGACAGTGACCTATGAAACCTTCCGCGATATGGGCGCGGCCTTCATGGTGGCGCTGGTGCTGATTTATATTCTGGTGGTCTGGGAATTTGGGAATTTCCGCATTCCGCTAGTGATTATGGCCCCGATTCCGCTGACCCTGCTGGGCATTATTCCAGCTCATGCGGTGATGTTTGCGCTGGGTCTTGGTGGTGAATTTACCGCAACCTCAATGATCGGCTGGATTGCGCTGGCCGGCATTATTGTGCGCAATTCGATTTTGCTGGTGGATTTTGCCATTCACGAGATTCAAAAAGGCGTGCCAGTTGCCGAAGCGATGATTCGCGCTTGCAAAATCCGCACGCGCCCGATTTTGATTACAGCGTTGGCATTGGTTGCTGGATCAAGCGTGATTATCACCGATCCGATTTTTCAGGGTATGGCGATTTCGCTGTTATCTGGTGTTTTGGTTTCAACGCTGCTGACGTTAATCGTGATTCCGCTCGGTTGTGTTGCAGCAAAACAGGATATGTGCAAGGTCGCTGCGGCGTCATTACCCGCAGGGGTAGATATTCCGTGTCTCATGGAATTTGAGGGCACGGCACATGCTGACACAGCGAAATCTCCTAAAAAACGCGGTGTGATTGGGCGGCTGTGGGCGGGCTTAGTCAATGCGGTGGTGCTGGGTTTTTATTTGATTCGCGGCATTTTCCTGCTATTAGGTGAGGCGCTCAAAGGACTGCAAAAACGCTCGGCGTCAGCGGCTAAAACTAAAACCCAGCGGGCCGTTGATGCGAGTGCCACTGATGCCGAGGATTCGGCGGCGGGCGCGGCGCAACGCTCGACCACAGCGCGTAAAAGCACGCGGCGCGGGATTCGTCTTAAAGCGGAGCCGCCGTCGGACGGTGAATAAGCGCAAATGCAGTGGAATGGCGTGGCTGATGTTGAACGCGGTACTGGCGCTGCCGAGTGTGGCGCTGGCCCAGCCGACTGCTGATCTGACCGCGCCGGATTATGCGCACGGTTATGAGCGCCGGCCGCTGCCGCGCTTTGATGCGGAAAGCCCCTTGAATGCGTCATTGCCGGAACGTGACACGGAGCCGCGCTATCGCTTTCGTGGCGATCCGCCTTCGGCAAGCGGCTTCGATGCGCCCGCTGGTGACGCGGCGGGCTTGCGATTTCGACCGCTGACGCCGACAGAACGTGAGCGGGTCGGGCCGACGACGCGCTGGCGTCCGACCGATGCCGAGCGCAACTGAGCGCAATCAGTGCGATCTGTTCAAAACAACCAGAAGATGATGCGAGGAGTGTTCGTTATGTTGAAGCTGCACACATCAACCATCGCTGCGCTTTTGGGCGGGCTGCTGCTGGCCAGCAGCGCTCAAGCCGAGCTTGCCGGCGTTCAGTTCTCGGCTGATACCATCAGTCGCGGCGCGGATGGTCAGACGACGACCGGCAAGCTCTATGTTGGTGCGAATCGGATGCGGGTTGAGCTGGCCCATCAGGGACAAAACCGCGTGCGCATTCACGATCAAACCCGCCAACTAGAATGGATGCTGCTGCCCGAGCAGCAAGCCTATCTCGAACGCGCAGTGCCGCTGCCCAATGCCAATTCTGGCCAGCAGCCGACGCCTTCGGCAGAAACCAATCCGTGTCAGGGTATTGCTGAGCTAACTTGTCAGCGCGTCGGTGAAGAAACCGTTGCCGGACGGCAAGCGATCAAATGGGAAATGACCCTGACCCGCGACGGCCAGACGCTCACTGGCGCTCAATGGCTCGATGTCGAGCGCGGCTTGCCGCTCAAATATCAGATGCCCGATGGTCAAGCGATGGAACTGCGCCTGCTTGGTAACGAAACAGTCGCCGGACGCACGGTTGAAAAGTGGCAGATGACAACTAGCCTGCCGAATGCGCAACCCGAACACGCATTGCAGTGGTACGACCCACAATTAAAGTTGGCGGTGCGTGAAGAATTTCCGAACGGTTTCGTCCGCGAGTTGACCAACATTCAGATCGGGCCACAGGCGGATGCGCTATTTAGCGTTCCGGCGGGCTATCACAAACTGGAATCGCCTGCGCCACAGCGTTGACGTTTTGCGGCCATGATTACGATCATCGGAAGTCTGAAGGGTGGATCGGGCAAAAGTACGCTGACCTTCAATCTGGCGGTGTGGCTAGTCATGGCTGAGGCCAGCATCATGCTGGTAGATGCTGACCCGCAAGCCACCCTGACCGATGTCATCGAGGTGCGTCACGAGGAAGGGTTTAGCCCACAACTCACCGTGTTTGGCCCCGAAGCTCTGACAGCGGAACGCCTACGTGCCGCCGATGAAGCCCTGATTGATGTCGGCACGGCAGATATGGAGAGCGTGCGGCGAGCGTTGGCGCTCTGTGATCGGATCGTGATTCCGGTGCCACCCTCACAGGCCGATATTTGGTCAACGCAACGCTTTATGCGCATGATCGCTGCCGTTGAGCGACCAACACCACCGGAGATTATCGGCTTTATCAATCGCGGCGACACCCATCACGGCGTACAAGAAACCCATGAAACCGCCGCCGCACTGGTCGCACTCGCTGGGCTGCGCTTTATTAAGCCGCGCTTATCACAGCGCACCGTATTTCGCCGCTCATTTAGTGAAGGGCTGGCCGTTTTTGAGCTAGAGCCACGCGGCAAAGGCGCACGGGAATTCATCAGTCTGACGGCGGCGCTCTATCCGCGTCTCGTGAGTTGATGTTTGCTAACTGAATTGAATAAGTCAGGCTGAAAATCACCATGCACGATCACGAAACCGCAACGAACAGCCAAGAATTACCGCCTCAGGCTGAGGATACGCTGGTCAATGTTTATGCGATTGATCGGTTATCACAAGCCTTCGAGACCAGCGCCAAGCGGTGGGAATTGATTGTTTATCCCTCGCTATTTGCATTTATTATTTTGGCCGCCTATGGCTTTTATTTGGTCTTTAGTCTGGCAAAAGATGTGCATTATCTTGCGATTAGCGTCGATACGAATATGACCGTTATGGCGAGCAATATGCAATCCATGTCCGATCATGTCGCGCTCATGAGTCGCGATGTGCGCACCATGTCAACCAGTGTTGAATCCATGGCGCACGATGTCGAAATACTACAACCGCTTTTAGCCAGCATTCAAGATATGGATCGTTCGATGCGCATTATGACGCATTCAACAGCAGCGATGGGACAGGATATGGCGGTAATGAATCAAAGCATCAGTCGGCCAATGCAGTTTATGAATGGGTTTTTACCGTGGTGATAAAAGGTGCGTGACCCACTCAATGCGCCACAGTTATTCCGCTGCGCCCGTATCAATCAAATCAATTTCAATCCGGCGATTGATCCACGCGCCCAAACGCTGCTCATCTTCGGGCGAAAACTTCGGTTCTGATAATCCCTTGCCTTCATGGGTGATGCGCGTCTCATCAATGCCTTCACGCCGCAAAACCGCTGCAATATCTGCCGCACGGCGCTGTGAAAGCAATTGATTACTGGCACTAGAGCCTTGACTATCCGTGTGGGTGACAACATGCAGGCGAATCTGTTTATCGTCTTTAACCAGCGCGGCAAATTGCGCTAATAACACCCGCGCTGATTCATCTAATGCAGTTCGACCATCGCGGAATTGAATTAAACGCGATAAATCAGCGCGTAATTGATTGTTAGCGCGGGATTCAAATGGAATGCCGTGTTGCGCCAAGCGCGTCGCCAACCGATTCAGCGCCGCATATTCGGGAGTCGTTTCGACCGAATCAGGCGCGGCGGGCGGCTCCGATTCAGTGTCATGCACGGGCAGTGGCGCGGCGCTATCGTTACCGCTCGGCTCTTGCGCGAGCCGAATCAACACATCAAAGGGGACAGTTTCCGGCAGCGGATCAGGAGCGGCAGGCGACGGCAGCGCATCCGCATTGGGCGCGGGGTCAGCCAATCCCAGCAGCGTCAGCGGCGCAAAACCAGCGGGCAGGCTGTACCAAGCGACCGCGCCCACACTCACCACCACGCCGAGTGTGATGGCAGTCGTTTCCCAACGCCAACGCGGTTGCCGCCGTCGCCGCGTGTTCAGGGTACGCTGGCGCTCAAACCCAGGCGTGCTGCGGCTCCAGTTCGGCGCATAATCGCCGCGTGTTACCGGGCCACTCATACCCAACGGCGACGAAGCCGTATGTAAATGCGCTGAAATCGTTTCCGCATCGGCTTCCGGCTCTGGATCCGTGAGCGTGTGCGGCTCGACAACTGGTGGTGGGCTGGCCTTCAATGGGGACGGATGCAGATCACTGATGGGCGGCGGCGCTGATTCTCGCTCTGATTTCGGCAACGGTTCTTCGGGCGGCGCTGTCGGTTTAAGCGTCGCATCGAGTTCATCGGCTAAGATGGGCTGGTATTCGGCTAAGGGTTCGATTTCTTCGCCATCAATCGCAAATAACAAATGCGAACCATCGGAACGGACAAAGACATCAATAGCACGGCCGTCAATAAAACGATCACCCGCGCCATACGCAAAAACCAGCGCCGTGTCACAAATTAAATTGATCAGACGCGGAATGCCTTTGCTGTAATGAAAGATCGCATGACAGGCATCTGGAGTAAAAATATCAGGGCGACCGCCTGCGGCTTTCAGGCGATGTCGAATATAGCGGCAACTGTCTTCTTGACTCAAACGCCCGAGATGATACGACGCCGAGATGCGCTGAATAAATTGCTCTAATCCGGGCTGACGTAATTGCTCACGCAATTCCGGCTGACCGAGCAGCCATAATTGCAGCAACATATCATGCTCAGAATTGATATTCGACAACAGTCGAATTTCTTCGAGCATATCGCGGTCGAGATTTTGCGCTTCATCGACAATCAGCAGTGTTTTGCGGCCTTTGCTGTATTCATTCAGCAAAAAATCAACAAAGGCGCGATGTTGCGCTAAACGATTATCGCGAGGTGCATCGATTTCAAATGCAGCACAGATCCAATCTAAAATCTGCCCAAGCGACTGATGCGTATGCGAAATTAGCCCAACCGTCATATCGCGTTCAAGGCGTTCGAGCAAATAACGCATCAGCGTAGTTTTACCCGATCCGATCTCGCCAGTAATCACAGTAAAACCGGCTTGATTATAGAGACCATATTCAAGCAGCGTCAGGGCTTCGCGATGAATTTGGCTCGGATAAAAGAGACTAGGATCAGGCAGGAGCGAGAACGGCTTGTCGCGGAAGCCAAAAAAAGATTCATACATCGTTCAGGTTCCTAAACCGCATCCAGAGTCAGGTGATAGTACGTGTGCTGTGATGCTGTCAATCGAACGTACTGAATCCGACTGCAATCTACATTTCATATTGCCCGCCGGAGCCGGCGGCTTAATGCAGGTAATGCCCGATTATGATTATTCTGGAGTGCGGTAAAACAGACAGCACCACAATCACAACGCGCACCTAAACTCCACCTCAAACCGAAGGTTTTTTTTCTGCGTAATTCCGCGCTTTCAGCGGCGAAAAACGCGATTCAAACTCCTCCTCCGCCTGCGCTTGCAACTGAAGACGCTGCAACCGATAAACATGCCGAATAATCGCCTCACGATCGGCTTCACGCACATGCGCAAAATCGAGCGCCAACCGATAACTGCCGTCCTCAAACGGATCGCACCGCACCACCCGCGCCAGCGACCGCACCAACACCCGATCTGGAAACAACGTCAAACGCAAATCGACCACGCTCTTCACCGCAAATGCGGTTGGCCACTGCACACTCACACCCTGAGCACTCAAACACGCTGGCGTATCCGCCACACCCGGAAAATCCTCCGCCTCACCGACCGCCTGAGCCAGCGTATCGATTTGATGCTCAATAACCTTAATATAAGCTGCCACCGTCGGGAACTTATATTCCAACGCCCGCCGCTCGGGTAAATGCCGCTCACGAATCGCCTGCAAATCATTCAACAGCCCGGCGCGAGAACTGGGCGCTTCCAAGCGTTCGAGCAACTGTTCAGCTTCAGCGGCGGTCAGCGGCGTAAGCGCCAAACCGATCTGATCCGCGATACGAAAATAGCGGCGGCGATCTGATTCCGGCTCAATCGCATCGGCTTGGCACAGCTTCGAGTCATCGGCGCTCATCGCATCAACGCTCCTGGCGTCACGACGGGCACAGGCGCGGTGGGTTCTTCGGTAAGATTTTCCAACAGCGTTTTAGAACTGCGCTCGCCCAACACAATAATTTCCACGCGCCGATTTGCCGCCCGTCCCTCGGGGGTTTCATTCGACACCATCGGGCGATTATCGGCATAAGCGCGAATTTCCACACGCGGCGAAGCAATCCCACCAACGCGGGTCATAGTATGAGCGACAGCGGCAGCGCGAGCGGCAGACAACACCCAATTTGACGGAAATTCAGCGGTTTCAATCGGCACATCATCCGTATGACCGGCAATCAAAATGCGGCCCTCGACCTGATTTAAACCAGCGGCAATT
The DNA here is from genome assembly GCF_900107145.1 of Allochromatium warmingii. GTDB lineage: Bacteria > Pseudomonadota > Gammaproteobacteria > Chromatiales > Chromatiaceae > Thermochromatium > Thermochromatium warmingii. The sequence goes on from NZ_FNOW01000005.1 coordinate 23,260, forward strand.
TTCATTAACACACCGCGAAATGCGGCATCAATCCGCGCCGTCGCCGAAGGAAAGGAACCTTTTTCACGAATACTGATGATAACCTGATCGTCAACGGTATTAATTTCAATCAACCCATCGGCGAGTTCTTTTTTCAGTTCCTCTTGTAACTCTTCGGCTTTTTCTTGCGCATCCTGCACCGCTGGATCAATCACATCAAGCTGATTTTTGATTTCATCCGTTGTCTGCTGGCGCACATCGTTAATCACCGTTGGCTGGGGTTGAGCTGGTGAAAATTCCTGCATAATAATGCTGGTGCCCATTGGAATTTGCTCGGCGGGCACCTCACGTTGGACACCAAAGGCTTCTTTAAACGAACCAGAAAGCTGTTTGTATCTTTCCACATCCATTTCCGAAAATGCCAACAACAGCACGAAAAAACACATCATCAATGACATGAGATCGGCGAAAGTCGCCATCCATTCTGGTGCGCCCGATGGTGGTGGTTCGGGGCATTCGCATTCTTCGGTCATGATACAATCCTCATCGAATTGAAGCGATTTTTACGCTAACCCTTATCGCCTGAAGTACGCTGATGTTCGGGTAAATACGTCATCAACAATTGTTCCAGAACACGCGGATTGAGTCCTTCTTGAATACCGGAAATGGATTCAAGAATCAGCGTTTTAGCAAGCTTTTCTTCATTAGCGCGTAATTTCAGCTTTTCGGCAATTGGAATCGCCACCGCATTGGCTAACACCGCACCATAAAGCGTGGTGAGCAAGGCAACGGCCATTGCTGGCCCAATGGCTTTTGGATCGTCCATATTCGCCAACATTTGCACCAGACCGATCAGCGTACCGATCATGCCCATTGCTGGAGCGACCTCGCCTGTGGCCTTAAAGACACTATAACCAGCTTCCTGACGCTGAATAGCGAGATTGATGTCTTTACTCAAGACTTTTTGGACAACATCGGGCGCGTGACCGTCGATACACAGCGTAATACCGGTTTGCAAAAAGGGATGCGAGATTTCTTTGCCTTCCAGCGCCAGCAACCCTTCGCGGCGGGCGACATTGGCTAGAGTGACCGCCTCTTCGATGAGTGTCAGTGGCGGAGTTGCTTTGTGCAAAAATGCGCCCAGCACCACCTTGAAACTGCCGATAAATTGGCTCAGTGTGGTACGAAATAGCACGACAAACGCGGTGCCAACAAACACGATCACGATTGATGGCACATCGATGAAAATCACCGGATCGCCGCCTAACACGACGGCACCGATCATCACGCCGACGGCACCGATCAATCCCAACAGGGTCGCCAAATCCACAGTATTACCCTCGCTGATTCAAAACTGATTCAAAGCTAGTTCAAGACGCGCTGCGGGCGGCTGTTGTGACAAACCGCCGCGCACTCACAATAACGACACGAACCGACTGTCGCGCACTCAGTTGTCGCATCGCATCACTGGGCGCATTTTCAGTGATTCAACCAGTCAGGTCTAGCGGCTGACTGGCTAAACTGACGCGCTCATCACTTTCTATTCGCAAGACCCGAGACCCAAACACGATGTCATCTGTTGCTGATTTGTTTTCGTATCGTAAACATTGGGCGTACAAATTCGGCACTGCGCCCGAATTGCCGCTCTCCCGCGCTGAGATGGATCTGTTGGGCTGGGACAGTTGCGACATCATCATCGTCACCGGTGATGCCTATGTCGATCATCCCTCATTCGGCATGGCGATTATCGGGCGACTGCTGGAAGCGCAGGGATTTCGCGTCGGGCTGATTGTGCAGCCGGATTGGACATCAGCGGCGGATTTTCAGCGCCTCGGACGCCCCAATCTGTTTTTTGGCATCACTGCCGGCAATATGGATTCGATGGTCAACCGCTACACCGCCGACCGCCGCGCCCGTTCGGATGATGCGTACACGCCGAATGCCGAACCTGGCCGCCGCCCGGATCGCTCGGTGACTGTCTACGCGCAACGTGCCCGCGAAGCCTACAAGGGCGTGCCGATCATCATCGGCGGCATTGAGGCCAGTTTGCGCCGAATTGCGCACTTTGATTATTGGTCAGAAACCGTGCGTCGTTCGGTCTTAGTCGATGCGAAGGCCGATTTATTACTTTATGGCAATGCCGAACGCGCCATTGTCGAGCTGGCGCATCGGCTGGCACGCGGCGAACCGATTGCGACCATTCGCGATCTGCGCGGCACGGCTTTTTTGCGCCGCGACCTGCCCGAAGGCTGGACGCTGCTGGATTCGACCCAACTTGACGCGCCCGGGCCGCTGACGCTCTACAACGATCCGTATGAAGCTGACCCGCGCTGCGAACAGCGTGCCATTGGCGTACCGCGTGTTGCCCCACTGCCGCGCCCCGAACGCGATAAAACCGTGATTCGACTGCCGTCATTTGAGCAGGTACGCGACGATCCGCTGCTCTATGCCCATGCCTCACGAGTGTTTCATTTAGAAACCAACCCGGGCAATGCCCGCGCACTCGTGCAAGCACAAGGCGACCGCGATGTCTGGCTCAATCCGCCGCCGATCCCGCTGACCAGCGCCGAACTCGACCGCCTGCACGAACTGCCATTCACGCGCCGCCCACATTCGAGCTATGGCGAGGCGCGTTTGCCAGCGTGGGAGATGATTCGCCATTCGGTCATCATCTTGCGCGGTTGTTTTGGCGGCTGCACCTTTTGTTCGATCACTGAACACGAAGGGCGGATTATTCAGAATCGCTCGGAAGCATCGATTTTGCGCGAGATCGGCGATGTTCGCGACCGCGCCCCGAATTTTACCGGCACGATCTCTGATTTAGGCGGCCCGTCGGCGAATATGTGGCGGCTTGGCTGCCGCGATCCGCGCATCGAAGCGGCCTGCCGCAAGCTGTCCTGTGTCTATCCTGAGATCTGCCGCAATCTCAACACCGATCACAGCCCGCTGATTCAGCTCTACCGCAAAGCCCGCGCTGTGCCCGGAATCAAGCGCGTACTGATTGCCTCGGGCCTGCGCTACGATTTGGCGCTGCGCTCACCGGCTTATATTCGCGAATTGGTCACGCATCATGTCGGCGGCTATCTAAAAATTGCGCCCGAGCATACTGAAGCTGGGCCATTAAGCAAAATGATGAAACCCGGAATCGGGATTTTTGACCGCTTCAAAGAATTATTTGATCGTTATTCACGCGAAGCGGGTAAAGAGCAATATCTCATTCCCTATTTTATCGCCGGACATCCGGGCACGAGCGATGTCGATATGCTCAATCTCGCGGTATGGCTAAAACGGCATAAATTGCGGCTCGATCAAGTGCAATCATTCTTGCCGACCCCGCTGGCGATTGCGACGGCGATGTATCACACTGGACGCAATCCGCTCAAACAGGTGACACGCACGGCGGAATCGGTCTCGGTGGTGCGCGGAATGCGCCAGCGGCGGTTACAAAAAGCGTTTTTACGCTATCACGATCCTGAGAATTGGCCGCTGCTGCGACAGGCATTAAAAGATATGGGCCGCGCTGATTTAATCGGCAACGGCAAGCGGCATCTGGTGCCGACTTTTCAGCCGCCCGGAACCGGCGTCAGTGTGACAGACGGGGCGCGGCGTCCACAGCAGCGGCGCGATTCGGCTCCCAAATCGACGCCATCGAAGCATCCGCGCACCGTCGGGCGCGGCAAGACGTAACGACGCTGGAAGCTGGTAGCTGGAAGCTGGCCGCTAATGTTAGAATTTTGCGCTCAGGAGCTGACCAGACAGTCGCTCTTTCCACGCCAAACACGCGGAATGGGAGGAAAGTCCGGGCTCCATCGGGCAGGGTGCCAGGTAACACCTGGGAGGCGCAAGCCTACGGAAAGTGCCACAGAAAAGATACCGCCGGTTGCGGCTTGCGCCAACGCCGGTAAGGGTGAAAAGGTGCGGTAAGAGCGCACCGCGCCGCTGGCAACAGTGGTGGCAGGGTAAACCCCACCCGGAGCAAGACCAAATAGGGGAACACGCCGCTTCGAGCGGCAGCGTGCGGCCCGTGCGCGTTCCCGGGTAGGTCGCACGAGGCGTGCGGTGACGCACGTCCCAGATGAATGACTGTCCTCGACAGAACCCGGCTTATCGGTCGGCTCCTGACCAATCACTCACGACTCACTGATCGAACCCGCTGCCTGCTCCACCATCGGCCCTGACTGTTAGCCGCTGGACGCCGAGTGTGCGGCTGCGGTTCGGAGACAAATAACCTGTGTCGCACACCCCCGTATTGCTGGAGGAGACTGTCTCTGCGTTGCAGATTCAGTCCTTTGGCCGCTATGTTGATGGCACCTTTGGGCGAGGTGGGCACAGTCGCGCCCTCTTATCGCGTTTAGGTCAGGATGGGCGCGTGCTCGGCTTGGATCGCGATCCCGAAGCCGTGGCCGTCGGTGCGCAACTGGCCGCCGAGGATGCGCGTTTTCAAATCCAGCGCGGCTCCTTTGCCGACATCAGCGCCTTGCTGACCGCCGCCGAGTTTGCCCGACCCCTCAACGGTCTGCTGCTCGATCTGGGCGTCTCCTCGCCGCAACTCGATACCCCCGAACGCGGTTTTAGCTTCAAAGCTGATGGCCCGCTCGATATGCGCATGGATCCGCACAGCGGCGAATCCGCAGCAGACTGGTTAGCGCGTGCCGATCACGCCGAGATTGCCACCGTGATCCGCGAATTTGGCGAAGAACGCTTTGCCAATCGCATCGCCCGCGCCATCTGCGAGACGCGCCAGCACACGCCGCTTGTGACTACCGCGCACCTCGCCGAGCTGATCGCGCAGGCGGTGCCGACCCGTGAACCGGGCAAACATCCGGCCACGCGGACATTTCAGGCACTGCGGATTCAGGTCAACGGCGAGCTAGAGGCGCTGTGTCGCTGCCTAAATCAGGTCTGCGAACTGCTTGCTCCGGGCGGGCGGCTGGCCGTGATTAGCTTCCATTCGCTTGAAGATCGTCTCGTCAAACGCTTCATTCGCCGCGAAACGAAGGGGCCAGAGTTGCCCAAAGGTGTCCCAGCGCGTGCCGTCGAGATGCAGGGTCGCTTGCGCCCCATCGGTAAAGCGATCCGCCCGACGGAACGCGAAGCCAAGCTCAATCCTCGCGCCCGCAGTGCGGTGCTGCGCGTGGCCGAACGGTTACCGCACGGATGATGCGTGTGCGCGTGATGCTGCTGGTGGGGCTGATGCTCGCCGTGATTGTCACGGCGATGGGCGTGGTTCACACCAAATACCGCACGCGGCTACATTTTGCCCATCTGCAAGACCTGCGCACGCAGCGCGATGCCATCGAGGTGGAATGGAATCGGCTGCGGCTCGAAGAGGCGGCGCTGTCCACCCATGTGCTCGTCGAGCGTAAAGCGCGGCGTGAACTCAATATGTTCGCCCCGCGTATCGGCGATATTCTTTTGATTGAGGAGCGCACGCATGTCAAACCCTAGTCGTCGTCCGGTGCGCAAAAAAAAACCCCTGCCTTCTGCGCAACCCCGCCGCACGCCGAATATCGCCCTGCGCCGCCGGTTGCTGCTGTCAGTACTCGGACTGGCATTTGTGATCCTGACCGCTGGGGTGTTTTATCGGCAGGTGATTCAGACCGAGTTTTTGCAGCGCGAGGGCTATGCGCGGCATGTGCGCGATGCGGTGATTCCAGCGCGGCGCGGCATGATTATGGATCGCAACGGCGAGCCACTGGCGGTGAGCACGCCGGTCGAAACCATCACTGCCGAGCCGCGCAAGCTGATCGACTATGCGGCAGCTTTTCCGGCACTGGCACAGGCGCTGGACTTAGATGTCGCCTTTGTGCGTGACCGCATCGAAACCAATCGTGATAAAGGCTTTATTTATCTCAAACGGCGGGTGACGCTCGATGAAGCACGGGCGGTGCGGCAGGTTGTCACCGAACATAAGCTTCAGGGCGTTGGTTTTGAGACCGAATATCGGCGCTTTTATCCGGGCGCGGAGGTGTTCGCGCATGTCATCGGCTTTACCAATATCGAGGATCGCGGTCAGGAAGGTTTAGAACTGGTCTATGACTCGGTGCTAAAAGCTGAACCCGGCTTGCAGCGCGTGATTCTCGACGGACGGCGGCGCACGGTTGAGCAGATCGAACAGGTCAGTGCGCCTCAGCCCGGACAGGATTTGGTGCTGAGTTTAGATCGACGCTTGCAGTATCTGGCCTATCGTGAACTGAAAGCCGCCGTGACCGAACACAAGGCCAAAGGCGGTACCCTCGTTGTGCTCGATGTGGCCAGCGGCGATGTGCTGGCAATGGTCAATCAGCCCAGTTTTAACCCCAACAGTGATCGCACCGGACACAGTGAGCGCCGTCGCAATCGTGCCCTGACCGATGTGATGGAGCCGGGTTCAACGCTCAAGCCGTTTGTGGTCGCCGCCGCACTGGAAAGAAATCTGATCCGCCCCGGCACGCGCTTTTCCACCTCTCCTTACAATATCGGGCGTAATGTGGTGCGCGATGTCCACGATTACGGGATGCTCGATGTGACCGGCATCATCACCAAATCCAGCAATGTCGGCTCGGTCAAGATCGCACAGATGATGAGCTATGAGGATCTGTGGACGCTGTATGATCGGCTCGGTTTTGGGCATCCGACCGGCGTCGGTTTTCCGGGCGAGAGTCGCGGCATTTTGCGCCATTATTCGACCTGGCGACCCTTTGAACACGCGACGCACTCATTCGGCTATGGTCTCTCAGTCACCTCGCTGCAATTAGCGCAAGCCTATCTGGTGCTCGCCGCTGATGGCATCAAACGTCCAGTCAATCTGTTCAAACAGGATCCGCTGGCCGCACGCAGTAAACCGCGTGAGGCGGTGCGGATTCTCAGCCCGAACACCACGCGCCGACTGCGCACGATGATGGAAACCGTCGTCTCCGAACAGGGTACGGCCAAGCAAGCGATGGTCGCCGGTTATCGCGCTGCCGGCAAAACCGGCACGGCAAAAAAATCAGCGGGCAAAGCCGGTTATGCCAGCAATCGCTATCAATCCGTGTTTGCTGGATTTGTCCCAGCAAAACAGCCGCGTTTTGTGATGGTGGTGATGATCGACGAGCCGGGTGCGGGTGCCTATTACGGCGGTGTGGTGGCCGCGCCGGTGTTTCAAAAAGTAATGGAAGGCGCATTGCGGCTGTTCAATGTACCGCCGGATGATCCCGAACCATCGATGATGTTGGCGCAACATCGCCGAGGAGCTGCCGCACCATGACTGCACCAATGTGGACACTCGCGCAAGCTGTCGCGGCAGTCGGTGGGATCCGGCACGGCGCTGATGTCGCCTTTACCAGCGTCGGCACCGATTCCCGTGCCGATTGCAGCGGGCAATTATTCATCGCACTACGCGGCGAGCGATTCGACGGCCATGACTATGTTGCAGCGGCGCAGGCGGCTGGCGCAGTCGCGGCACTGGTCGAACAGCCGCTGGCGCTTGATCTGCCACAATGGGTGGTCGCGGATACACGGCTGGCGCTCGGTCAGTTAGCGGCAGCTTGGCGCAACCGCTTCGCCGGGCGGGTGATTGCGATTACCGGCAGCAACGGCAAAACCACCGTCAAAGAATTGCTTGCGGCCATTCTCGCCCAAGTCGGAACCGTGCGGGCGACGCGGGGCAATCTGAACAATGACATCGGAATGCCGCTGACGCTGTTGAGCGCCCGCGCTGAGGATTTTTTAGTGCTCGAAATGGGCGCGAATCATCCCGGCGAGATCGGCTATATGACCGACATCGCCCGCCCAGATGTGGCGCTGATTACCAATGCGGGACGAGCGCATCTGGAAGGGTTTGGCAGCATCGCAGGCGTGGCACAGGCAAAGGGCGAGATCGCACGCGGATTGCCGCCGGAAGGTGTGTTCGTCGTCAGCGGCGATTCGCCTTATCTTGAGTTATGGCGCGAGCTGGCCGCCGGACGGCGGATGCTGACTTTTGCGCTCGACGGCGCGGCGGATCTGAGCGCCAGCACCGCGTCACTGCGCGTGACCTGGGAACCTGAGGGCTTTCGCACTCAGTTTGTTGCGCAGATCGCGGGCGAAGCGTGGCCGCTGGCGCTGCAACTGGCTGGACAACACAATGTCCGCAATGCGTTAGCGGCGACTGCGGCGGCGCTGGCGGCGCTGGGGTTGGATCGTGAGGCGATTCACACCGGATTAGAAACGCTCACGCCGGTCAAAGGGCGCTTGTTTCCGCGCCGCTGCCGCGAGATCGGCGTCATTGACGATAGCTATAACGCCAATCCCGATTCACTCCGCGCCGCCATTGATGTGCTGGCCACACTCGACGGGCGGCGTACACTGGTGCTCGGCGATCTGGGCGAATTGGGGCCAGATGCCGCGCTGCTTCATGCTGAAATCGGTCAGTATGCGCGGGCTGCTGGACTCGATCAGCTCTGCACTGTCGGCACCCTGAGCGCCGAGGCCAGCCGCGCCTTTGGCACCGGCGGGGCGCATTTTGGCGATCAATCGGCGCTCCTCGCTTACCTGAAAACCACCTTACACCCCGGCGACCGCGTGCTGGTTAAAGGCTCGCGGCTGGCGCGGATGGAACGCATTGTTGAGGCGCTGTGCGCCGAGGATGATTGTTAGATGTTGCTGTATTTGACCGATTGGCTCACCGAATATCACAACGGGTTTTCGGTGTTTCGCTATTTGACCTTACGCGCCATTCTCGGCGTGCTCACGGCGCTCGGAATTGCACTGGTCGTCGGGCGACCGATGATTCGGCATTTGCGTGCCTATAAAATCGGTCAAACCGTGCGCGATGATGGCCCGCAAAGTCATTTATCCAAATCCGGCACCCCGACAATGGGCGGGGCACTGATTTTAGTTGCCGTCGCCATTGCGACGCTATTATGGTCAGATTTAAGCAATCGCTATGTTTGGATTGTTTTATTCACCACGCTGGCTTTTGGATTAGTCGGGCTGGTCGATGATTATAAAAAACTGGTCAAACGCGATCCGCGTGGTTTAGTCGCCCGCTGGAAATATTTTTGGCAAACTGTGTTTGGCTTTGCCGCTGCCGTGGCGCTCTATGTCACGGCTAATTCCCCGGCGGAAACCGCGCTGCTGATTCCCTATGCTAAACATCTCAGCATTCAGCTTGGCCCCTGGTTTATTTTACTGACTTATTTTGTCATTGTCGGTTCGAGCAATGCGGTCAATCTCACCGATGGTTTAGACGGCTTGGCGATCATGCCAACCGTATTAGTCGCCGGAGCACTGACGATCTTTGTCTATGCTGCTGGTCATGCGCAGATTGCTAATTATTTGCTGATTCCCTATATCCCAGAAGTCGGGGAATTGGTGATTTTCTGTGCTGCGTTAGTCGGCGCGGGACTCGGTTTTCTCTGGTTTAATGCCTATCCCGCAATGGTGTTTATGGGCGATGTCGGCGCGTTAGCATTAGGCGCGGCGCTCGGTGTGGTGGCGGTTGCAGCGCGGCAAGAATTGATTCTGTTTATTATGGGCGGCGTCTTTGTCGCTGAAACAGTTTCGGTGATGTTGCAGGTATTGTCATTTAAACTCACCGGCAAGCGGATTTTCCGCATGGCTCCATTGCATCATCATTTTGAACTCAAAGGCTGGCCAGAACCGCGTGTGATTGTCCGTTTTTGGATTTTAACCGTCGTGCTGGTGTTAATTGGTCTGGCGAGTCTGAAAATTCGGTAACGCAATCCGCCGATGAATACAAAAGCAAAACCCAAAGCCAAAGCTAAAACCAAAACCACAGTAAAAAAGTCGGCCAACGCGCCGACTGCCATGCCAAGCGAACCGTTGACGCTGGTGGTTGGTCTCGGCAAAACCGGACTCTCGTGTGTGCGTCATCTCTGCGCACGCGGTGTGCCGGTGGCCGTGACGGATAGCCGTTCGCAGCCGCCCGGTCTGGCGCAGCTTCAGGCCGACTGGCCTGAGGTCAAGGTCGCGGTTGGCGGCTTTGATCGGGCGCTGTTTGCGGCAGCGACGCAACTGGTTGTCAGTCCGGGCGTGCCACTCACGGAGCCGCTGATTCGGCGGGCGCTCGCACTCGGCGTGCCCGCGATTGGCGATATTGAATTGTTCGTGCGCGAAACCACCGCGCCGCTGTGCGCGATCACTGGCTCGAACGGCAAAAGCACGGTAACGACGCTGGTCGGGCTGATGGCGCAGCAAGCCGGACAGCGGGTGGCGGTCGGCGGCAATCTCGGCGAGCCGGTGCTCGATCTGCTTGCGCCGAATCTTGAACGCTATGTGATTGAATTATCGAGCTTTCAGTTAGAAACCGTGCCGAGTCTGCGGGCGGATGTTGCGGTGGTGCTGAATATTTCCGCCGATCATCTCGACCGGTACGCCAATCTCGATGCCTATGCGCAGACTAAAGCGCGGATTTATCAGGGCGCACGGATCGCGGTGGTCAATCGCGATGATCCGCGTGTCGTCGCCATGCCGCGTGCTGCCGAACAGGAAATCGGCTTTACCCTCGGCGAGCCGACGGGCGCTGATTTCGGCGTGCGCGTGCGCGACGGTCAAGCGTGGATCTGTCACGGCAGTGAACCACTGCTGCCGACGGCTGAGGTGCGCATTCCTGGGCGGCATAATCTGGCCAATGCGCTGGCGGCACTGGCACTGGCGCACGCCAGCGCGATCCCGTTGACTATGGCTTGCGAAACATTACGCACCTTTCCTGGGCTACCGCATCGCAGTGAATTTGTCGCCGAACGGGCTGGCGCACGTTGGTATAACGATTCCAAAGGCACCAATCCCGGCGCGACCCTCGCCGCGTTAGCCGGATTGACGCCCGAATCCGGCGGCGGGCGTGTGGTGCTGATCGCCGGTGGCGAGGGCAAGGGCGCGGATTTCAGCCCATTACGCGAGGCAGTGGCGCAGTCGGCGCGGGCGGTGGTGTTATTTGGCCGCGATGCCCCGCAACTGGCCGCCGTACTCTTTGGCACGGTGCCACTGTTTCGCGCCCGCGATCTGCACGAAGCGGTCGCACTGGCCGCGCAACAGGTGCAGCCGGGCGATTGTGTGCTGTTATCACCGGCCTGCGCCAGCTTTGATCTGTTCGAGAATTATGAACAGCGCGGTCAGGTCTTCGCCGAGGCCGTGCGGAGATTGCGAACATGACGGTTGCGGTGCGTGCAAAACGCTGGTTTCACACCCCGCGCTTGCGCCAAGCGGCAGCATTCGATTATCCGCTGCTGCTGTGCGCGATTGCGCTGCTGGCATTTGGCTGGGTAATGGTCACTTCGGCGTCGATGTCGATTGCCGAATCCTGCTGCCAAAATCCCTTTCATTATTCAATCCGCCATGCGCTGGCGCTGGGATTAGCACTCGGGCTGGGCGTGATTGCCTATCAGGTGCCGAGTGATTGGTGGGAGCGGCACGGTGTTTGGTTATTTTTAGCCAGCGTCTTGGTATTAGTGCTGGTGCTCATTCCCGGTATTGGGCGCACAGTCAATGGTGCAACGCGCTGGATTCCACTCGGGCCGCTGAATGTTCAGCCCTCGGAATTTGTTAAACTCTTTGCTGTGCTCTATGTCGCCGGATATTTAGTCCGTCATGCCGAAAAAGTGGTCAATCAGATTACCGGCTTTATTCGCCCGCTGGTGTTAATTGGCGCAGCCGCCGCGTTAATTTTAATGCAGCCGGATTTCGGTACCATGTCGGTGATGTTAGCGACCGTCATGGGAATGCTATTTTTAGGCGGCGCAACCCTATTGCCGTTTATTGTGCTGTTAGCGATGGTCGCTGCCGCCTTTGTCACGCTGGTGATTTTTTCACCCTATCGTTTAGAGCGCGTGATTTCCTTTCTCAATCCCTGGGAAGATCCGTTTAATTCCGGCTATCAACTCAGTCAGGCGCTGATTGCCTTTGGGCGCGGCGAATGGCTCGGCGTCGGGCTGGGCAATGGTATTCAAAAACAATATTTTCTCCCCGAAGCCCACACCGATTTTCTGCCGTCGGTGATTGGCGAAGAATTAGGCTTTGTCGGAATGCTGGTGTTAATCGCCGCCTTTGTGTTTTTAACTTGGCGGGCGGTGTCAATTGGTCTACGCGCTGAGGCGCTCAAGCGTCCCTTTGATGCCTATGTCGCGCAAGGAATTGGGCTGTGGCTTGGGATGCAATCATTTGTCAATCTTGGCGTGAATGTCGGTATTTTGCCCACTAAAGGCTTAACCCTGCCGTTTATGAGTTATGGGAGCAATAGTTTGATGGTCGGCTGCATGGCGATTGCCATTTTATTGCGGATTGATGTGCGCTTGCGGCATCTGGAAGCCGAGCGGGGGCGTCCGTGGTCGCGTGTGTAGCCGTGATGGCCGGGGGCACCGGCGGTCATGTGTTTCCGGCGCTCGCCGTTGCTGAGGCATTGCGGGCGCAGGGCGCGGAGGTGTTCTGGATCGGTACCCGCACCGGCCTCGAAGCGCGGCTGGTGCCCGAGCACGGCTTTGAGATCGAATGGCTGACGATTGCCGGGGTGCGCGGCAAGGGCGCGGCCTCGTGGCTCAAGGCACCGTTTCGGCTTGCGGGAGCCTTTGCGCAAGCGCGGGCGATTCTGCGCCGCCGTCAGCCGACCGCTGTGCTCGGCATGGGCGGATTTGTCTCGGGGCCGGGCGGTTTGGCGGCGCGGGCGCTGGGCATTCCGCTGCTGATTCATGAACAAAACTGCATCCCCGGCTTGACGAATCGCTGGTTAGCGCGGGTGGCAACGCAGGTGTTTGAAGCCTTCCCCGCGAGCTTTCCGCCAGCGCGTCGCGCTATTCTGAGCGGCAATCCGGTGCGGCAGGCAATTCTCGCTCTACCGGCACCGGCGCACCGCTTCGCTGGGCGCACTGGGCCAGCGCGGGTTTTAGTTGTCGGCGGCTCACTAGGCGCACAGGCGCTCAATACCACGCTCCCGCAGGCGCTGGCGCTGTTGCCGCCGGAGCAGCGCCCGCTGGTGCGCCATCAGGCCGGCGAACGCACGCTCGAACTGGCGCAGACAGCCTATCGTGAAGCAGGGGTGACGGCTGAGGTGGTGCCCTTTGTGCGCGATATGGCGGAAGCCTACGCTTGGGCCGATCTGGTGGTGTGCCGTTCGGGGGCGCTGACCGTCGCGGAACTGGCGGCCGCTGGCGTCGGCGCAATTCTCGTGCCCTATCCGTTTGCGGTGGATGATCATCAGGTCGGCAATGCGCGGTATCTATCCGAGATCGGCGCGGCGTATTTGATCGTACAGCATGAACTCACCGCCGCCGGTTTAGCCGCGCTGCTGCAACAGCTCGTTACCAATCGCGCTCAATTGCTCGTCATGGCCGAAGCCGCTCGGCGTCGCGCTCAACCCCATGCTACGGCACAGCTTGTGCGTGCCTGTCTCGCTTACTCCGCCCACGAGTCCCAGCTATGAGTCCGCATCTTCAGCACAGCGCCGCCCAGATGGGACGGGTGCGGCGTCTGCATTTTATTGGCATTGGCGGCTCGGGCATGAGCGGCATCGCCGAACTGATGGCCAATCTGGGCTATGAAGTCGCCGGTTCCGATCAGCGCGACAGCGAAGTTACGCAACGTCTGCGCTCGCTCGGCGTTGAAATCTTTATCGGTCATCGCGCCGAACAAGTGACCGACGCCGATGCGGTGGTTGTCTCGACCGCGATTGACGAAACCAATCCCGAGATTCAACAGGCCCGCGAGCAACGGATTCCGATTGTGCGCCGCGCCGAAATGCTCGCCGAGTTGATGCGCTTTTATTATGGCGTCGCGGTTGCGGGCACACACGGCAAGACGACGACCACCAGTTTAGTCGCCAGTCTGCTGGCTGAAGGGGGACTCGATCCGACCTTTGTCATCGGCGGGCGGCTGAACAGCGCCGGAGCCAATGCGCGACTCGGCACGACTAAATATCTGGTCGCCGAAGCCGACGAGAGCGATGCGTCCTTTCTCTATTTGCAGCCGATGGTGTCGATTGTCACCAACATCGACGCCGATCACATGCGCACTTACGGCAATGATTTTGACCGGCTGCGCCAGACGTTTATGGAGTTTTTACACCATCTGCCCTTTTATGGGCTGGCGGTGCTCTGTATCGACGATCCCGAAGTGCGGGCGCTGGTGCCGGAGGTGCCGCGTCCGGTGCGCACCTATGGCACCCGTCCCGAGGCCGATTTACGCGCCAGCGAGATTCAACAGGACGGAATGCGCACGTCTTTTCTGGTGCATGGCGCAGAGTTTGCACAACCGCTGGCGGTGACGCTCAATTTACCGGGGCGGCATAATGTGCTCAATGCGTTGGCGGCAATCAGTGTCGCGCTCGAATTGGGCGTCGATGAGGCGGCGATTGTGCGGGCACTGGCCGGCTTTCAGGGCGTGGGGCGGCGCTTTGTCGCCCATGAAGTCCGCGATCCGCACGGGCGGCAGATCTTAGTCGTCGATGATTACGGCCATCATCCACGCGAACTGGCCGCGACGCTCGCAGCAGCGCGTGAGGGCTGGCGCGGCCGTCGGCTGGTGCTGGTATTCCAACCCCATCGTTACAGCCGCACCCAAGAACAGTTCGAGGATTTCGTCGCCGTGCTCTCGACTCCGGATGCGCTGGTGCTGTGCGAAGTCTATCCGGCCGGTGAGCAGCCGATAGCTGGAGCCGATGGGCGGGCCTTGAGTCGAGCGATTCGCGTGCGCGGTGAATGCGATCCGATCTTTGCGCAAGATCTCGCCGCCGTGCCCGGACTGCTGGCCAAGCTGCTGCGCGATGGCGATATTGTGCTTGTTTCCGGCGCAGGCGATATCGGTGGTCTGGCGGCGCGTCTGCCGGAGCTGATCGAGCGGGGCTGGTGATGCGCGGTCAGTGGCAGTTTGATGAACCCTTAGCACGCTATACCACTTGGCGCGTCGGCGGCCCGGCGCGGCGGCTGTATCGTCCGGCGGATAGTGCCGATCTGTGCGACTGTCTGCGCCAGCTTGACCCGAATGAACCGCTGCTGTGGCTGGGCTTGGGCAGTAATCTGCTGATTGATGATGCCGGTTTTAACGGCACGGTGATCTTGACACTCGGCACACTGACTCAGTTAGAACAGCGCGGCGCAACGCGCCTGTATGTCGAAGCGGGAGTTTCAAGCGCCAAGCTCGCCCGCTTTGCCGCCCGTCACAATCTGACCGGCAGTGAATTTCTCGCCGGGATTCCGGGCACTGTCGGCGGCGCATTGGCGATGAATGCCGGTGCTTGGGGCGGTGAGACTTGGACGCTGGTGCAGCGGGTGTGGACAGTGGATCGACAGGGCCAGATCCGCGAGCGTCCGGCGACGGATTATCAACCAGCTTATCGTGAGGTACAGGGGCCGGCGGGCGAATGGTTTGTCGCCGCAGAATTGGAATTGACGCCCGGCGATGGGCAGGCCAGTCAAGCGCAGATCCGCGAGCTACTTGCCCGTCGCGCTGCCACCCAGCCCATCGGTCAAGCGAGCGGCGGTTCGGTGTTTCGCAATCCGCCCGGCGATCATGCCGCCCGCTTGATCGACGCGCTCGGACTCAAGGGCACGCGCAGCGGCGGGGCTGAAGTCTCCGACAAACACGCGAACTTTATTATCAATCGCGGCGGTGCGACTGCCGCCGACATCATTCATTTGATTGCGCATATTCAGCAACAGGTCGCGCAGGCTACGGGCATTCTGCTTGTGCCCGAAGTGCGCCGCGTGACCGGAGATTGTTAATGACGACCGAAGTGAACCGCTCACCGGAGCGATTTGGAACTGTGGCCCTTTTGATGGGCGGTCAGGCCGCCGAGCGCGAAGTCTCGCTCAAAAGCGGACGCGCCGTGCTGGAAGCATTGCAGCGTCTCGGCATCGCTGTCACGGCGCTTGATCCCGATGTCACCATCTTGGAGCGGCTGCGGGCGGGCGGTTATGATCGCGCCTTCATTATGCTGCATGGGCGCGGCGGCGAAGATGGGCAGATTCAGGGCGCACTCGAAACCATCGGCGTGCCCTATACCGGTTCGGGCGTGCTCGGTTCGGCGCTCGGCATGGATAAATATCGCTGCAAACTCGCTTGGCAGGGCGCGGGCTTGCCGACGGCTGAGAGTGTGTTAGTGCGCGAGGCCGCCGATCTCACCGCAGCGGCAGCACTGGGTTTTCCGCTGATGATGAAGCCGGTGCATGAAGGATCGAGCATCGGCATGGCGCGGGTGACATCGGTCGCGGAATTAGAACAGGCGTGGCACACAGCGCGGCAATTCGATGGGCTGGTGCTGGCTGAACGTTGGATTGACGGGATTGAATTAACGGCCGCGATTCTCGGTCGTGAGGCACTGCCATTGATTCGACTGGAAACACCGCACGCTTTTTACGACTATGATGCAAAGTATCGCGCCGAGAGCACGCGCTATCACTGTCCGTGTGGACTGGCACCTGAGGTTGAAACCCGACTGCAAGCCTTAGCCTTAGCGGCATTCGATGCCGTCGGTGCGCACGGCTGGGGGCGGGTGGATATCATGCTGGATCGCACCGGTCAGCCGTTTTTGCTCGAAATTAACACCGTACCCGGGATGACCGATCATAGTTTAGTGCCAATGGCGGCCAGGGCAGCGGGGATCGACTTTGATGAATTAGTGTGGCGAATTTTGGAAACCAGTGTAAATCGTCCGCGCTAATTCATCGCTACACAAGAATCTTTAACACGAGTCCGCACACAGTGAGTACGGCATCTGGCCCCGCAGAACTTCCCGCCCCTGAGCATCCGAGCCGCTTGGGTGCGCGGGTGCGGGCCGTATTTGGCGTGCTGATTTTGCTGGCGCTGGCCGGAGCGGGTTGGCAATTATTACGCTGGGAGCCAACGCTGTTACCGATTCGCTTTATTCAGGTCGAGGGCGAAGTGCATCATCACTCTTCGCAGCAACTGCAAGAGCGCCTGACGGCTCGGCTACGCGGCGGTATTTTGACGACCGATCTGCGCCAATTGCAGATCGCCGCCGAAGAACTGCCCTGGGTCGGTCATGCGACCCTGCGGCGCGTGTGGCCGGATACGCTCCGCGTCGCGGTGGAAGAATATCGTCCGGTGGCGCGGTGGAATTTCGACGGGCTGGTGACGGCTGAGGGCGTGGTGTTTCGACCGCAGGGTCAGACGATCTCGCCGAATCTGCCGCTGCTGGAAGGCGATGATCGCCGCGCCCCCGAGATCATGGCGCGTTATCTGGCGTGGCGCACCCAGCTCGATACGGTCAGTCAAGATATTGAGCGTCTGACCGTCGATGCGCGGGGCGATTGGCGGCTGAAGCTTTCTTCGGGCGTGGAACTGCGTTTAGGCACCATGCAGGTCGAAGAGCGGCTGGCGCGTTATGTGGCGAGCGCGTTAGAACTGGCCGCCGCTGGCCGACCGCTGCTGATTGATCTGCGTTACAGCAATGGGTTTTCGGTGAAATGGGCACCGAATACGGAGACGGGCGTTCGAGCACATCCGGATCGCGTGGCCGCGCACGCGAGCCGTCGAGGATAAATCAGGATGGCGCGACGTAACGACAAAAGTCTGTTGGTGGGGCTGGATATCGGCACCTCGAAGATCGCCTGTTTGGTCGGCGAACTCAAGGACGACGATCAGATCGAGATTATCGGCATCGGCACGCATCCCTCACGCGGCCTAAAAAAAGGCGTGGTAGTCGATATCGAATCAACGGTGCAATCGATTCAGCGTGCGGTTGAATCGGCTGAATTGATGGCCGATTGTGAGATTCATTCGGTGCATGTCGGCATTGCTGGCAATCATATTCGCAGTCTCAATTCCGATGGCATCACCGCGATTAAAGAACACGAAGTTAATCAAGCCGACGTAGATCGCGTGATTGAAGCAGCGCGGGCGGTGGCGATTCCTGCCGATCAAAAGATTCTGCATATTCTCCCGCAAGAGTTCATTATTGACGATCAAGAAGGCATCCGCGAACCAATTGGCATGTGTGGCGTGCGTTTAGAAGCACGGGTACACATGGTCACGGGTGCAGCGAGTGCAGCGCAGAATATTGTGAAATGCGTGCGCCGCTGTGGATTAGAAGTCGATGATTTAGTGCTGGCGCAATTGAGTTCGAGCTATGCGGTACTCAGTGAAGATGAAAAAGAATTAGGCGTGTGCGTGGTCGATATTGGCGGTGGCACGACCGATTTAGCCGTGTTTACCGATGGCGCGATTCGGCATACTGCGGTGATTCCCATTGCCGGCAGTCAGGTTACCAATGACATCGCCGTCGCCCTGCGCACGCCGACGCAACATGCCGAACAGATCAAAATTCAACACGCTTATGCGCTTACCCAGTTAGCCGAGCATGGCGAGATGATCGAGGTGCCGAGCATCGGCGACCGCCCACCGCGTCGGCTCTCGCGCCAGACACTGGCCGAGGTGGTCGAACCACGTTATGAAGAATTGCTCATTTTGCTGCATCGTGAACTGCGCCGGAGCAGTTTTGAAGATGTCATCGCCGGTGGCGTGGTGCTCACCGGCGGCGGTGCGAAGATGCAGGGCTTAATCGAGCTGGCCGAAGAGGTGTTTCATATTCCGGTGCGTTTGGGGCTGCCGAATCGTGTGCTGGGTTTGCCCGAAGTAGTCGATAATCCAATCCATGCTACGGGTGTGGGATTATTGATGTATGCGCGTCAAAATCGCCTATCGCGCCGTGTTGAACCGACAGATGGCACGGGGCTGCGAGTCTGGCTGGCGCGGATGCGGCGTTGGTTTCAGGGGAATTTTTAGTTTCCAGTCGTCAGCTTCCAGCGATCAGCCGCCAGCAATGGGGTACGACTCCATCGCATCGCAATCGGTACGGCATCACAAACTAGAACAAACAGAATAAAAACAAGAACAAAATTAAGACCGCATACAGATCAACAATCGGGGCGGAGTCAAGCCGCCCGCCGCACGGCAGAACAGTTCGTTTAGCTAAGCGGTTGCAGCGTGCCGAGCGCGGTAGCCGGGTCGGGGGTGGTTGTGGGCGTTGCGCCGATGACCAGAGTTTGTCAAGTTTTATGGTGGCGCACGGGCTGCGCCGGAGAGCAGAACAATGTTTGAATTGATGGATACTCACAGTCAGAACGCCGTCATCAAAGTCATCGGCGTTGGCGGCGGCGGCAGTAATGCGGTCAATCACATGGTCGCCTCGACGATTGAGGGCGTGGATTTTATCTGCGCCAATACCGATGCGCAGGCACTGCGGCATTCTAACGTCAAGACCATTCTGCAATTGGGCGCGGGGATCACCAAAGGTCTGGGCGCTGGTGCCGATCCCGATGTCGGGCGTCATGCCGCGCTCGAAGACCGTGATCGCATTCAAGAGGCGCTCGAAGGCGCGGATATGGTGTTTATCACCGCTGGCATGGGCGGCGGAACCGGCACCGGTGCTGCGCCGATTGTCGCGCAGGTGGCCAAAGAGTTGGGCATTCTGACCGTCGCCGTCGTCACCAAGCCGTTTCCGTTCGAGGGGGCCAGACGCCGCCGCATCGCCGATGAGGGCATCGCAGAGCTGGCCCAGCATGTCGATTCGCTCATCACCATCCCCAATGAAAAGCTGCTCGCCGTGCTCGGCAAGGATGTCAGCCTGCTCGATGCGTTCAAAGCCGCCAACGATGTGCTGCTCAACGCCACTCAGGGCATCGCAGAACTGATTACCTGTCGCGGTCTGGTGAATGTGGACTTCGCCGACGTAAAAACCATCATGTCGAATATGGGCGTGGCGATGATGGGCACCGGCTCGGCACGCGGTGAAAATCGCGCCCGCGCTGCGGCTGAAGCCGCCATCCGCAGTCCGCTGCTGGAAGACATCGACTTGGCTGGCGCGAAGGGCATTCTCGTCAACATTACGGCTGGCATGACCCTGACCATCGGCGAGTTCGATGAAGTCGGTAACACCGTGAGCGATTTTGCCGACGCTGATGCCACCGTGGTCGTCGGGACTGTAGTCGATCCCGATTTGGAAGACGAATTGCGCGTCACCGTGGTCGCCACCGGTTTGGGCGACCGACGGGCACGCATCAAGCGTCCAGGCGCGGAGACGATGCGTTTAGTCAGCGGCGAGAACAGCGCCGATCCAGATTATCGTGAACTGGAGCGCCGTCCGTCGGCCTATCGCAAGGGCACAGCAGCCGGTGGCGATAAAACCGACGGCACCGATCTGGATTATCTCGACATCCCGGCCTTTTTGCGCCGTCAGGCCGACTGATGCGGGAACTCCCGCATTCAGAAAAGCATGTAAAAACAATGCTTTCGGCTTTCTTCCGTTATTGTGCTTGAAAATATTTCGGGAAAACCCTAATATCCATCTCGCCGCGTCTACCTGCTACCGCAGGTGCGCGGCATGGGGCGGGAACTGAGGCAATGCCTGCGGTCTTCCGGTCGAATAGTCGATTGAGCGCCAACCGCTCGTCGCAGATGGTGATGGGAGATTCCGAACCAATGGTCAAGCAACGCACCCTCAAAACTGTCATCCGGGCAACAGGCGTCGGCTTGCACAGCGGCGAAAAAGTCGAGCTGACTTTGCGTCCGGCCGCTCCCGATACCGGCATCGTGTTCCGTCGCCTCGACCTCGAACACCCAGTCACCCTTGCAGCGACACCCTTTCAGGTCGGCGACACGCGGCTGTCTACCACCCTCGTACAGGGCGAAGTGCGGGTCTCGACTATCGAGCACCTGCTCTCGGCCTTCGCCGGTCTGGGGATTGATAATGCGTATGTCGATCTCGGCGCAGCGGAAGTGCCGATCATGGACGGCAGCGCCGCACCCTTCGTGTTTTTGCTGCAATCGGCCGGCATCGAAGAGCAACCAAAAGCCAAGCGCTTTATCCGCATCAAGCGTCCAGTGGAAGTGCGCGACGGCGACAAATTCGCCCGTTTTACGCCCTATGAAGGATTTAAGGTGCGCTTTGCGATTGACTTCGATCATCCGGCTTTTCAATCGCGCTCAAATTGCGCCGAAATTGATTTTTCGACGACCTCATTTGTGCGTGAACTCAGCCGCGCCCGCACCTTCGGCTTTTTGCGCGATATTGAAGCCCTGCGCCAGCAGAATCTCGCGCTCGGTGGCAGTCTGGATAATGCCGTTGTGATCGATGAATACCGCGTGCTGAATGAAGAAGGCTTGCGCTATGAAGATGAATTCGTGCGCCATAAAATTCTCGACGCAATTGGCGATCTCTATTTACTCGGTCACACCCTGATTGGTGCATTTGAGGGCTATAAATCCGGCCATGCCCTGAATAATTTGCTGGTGCGGGCATTGGTTGCTGATCCAGCAGCTTGGGAAGAAGTCGTATTTGATGATGCGACCGCTGCGCCGATTTGCTATGCCCAGCCGCTGCCGGCGCTTTAATTCTGTATGGCTGGCGCTTTGAGTGCATAGCTGGCTGCTAATGCTTCCCCTTCACTCCGCGCAATAATCACCGCACCGCAAGAATCGCTGAATACGTTAACGGCGGTGCGCAGCATATCCAGCAGTCGATCAACGGCGAGAATCAAACCAACCCCTTCAAGCGGTAATCCAACGGCGCTCAGAATCACGGTGATTGCCACCAAACTCGCCGCTGGAATACCGGCTACGCCAATGGATGTCAGCAGCGCCAGCAGCACGATAATAAATTGGGTGCCGAGCGCAAGTTCTAATCCATAGGCTTGCGCGATAAAAAGCACGGCAACACATTCATAGAGCGCCGTGCCATCCATATTCACCGTTGCCCCGAGTGGTAAGACAAAGCTGCTGGTGCGATTAGACACCCCCGCGTTTTGCTCAACACAATCAAGCGTAATGGGCAGTGTCGCCGAAGAAGAAGCCGTTGAAAACGCTGTGAGCAATGCTGCGCTCATCGCCATATAATGCGCGAGCGGATTGACTCGGCCAATCACATAAAGCAGCAGCGGCAAGACCAATAAAATATGCGTTGCTAATGCAACGGTCACCGTCAAGAAAAACAACGCCAGCGGGCCAAATGCAGCTAATCCGGTTTCTGCAACAGTTTTAGCAACTAGCGCAAAGACCCCGATGGGCGCAAACCGCATGATTAGATCGGTCATGCGTAGCATAATGGCGAACAATCCAGTAAAAAACTGGCGTTGCACATGGCGCTGATCTTCATGCAAACGGGCAAGAAAAAAGCCATAAAGCAGACTGAAAAAAATCAGCCCCAGCATTTGCCCTTCAGCCGCCGCCGCAATGATATTGGTTGGAATGAGGCGTAAAAAGACTTCGACTACATCGCTGGCATCGCGGTCGCCAAGCGTTGCTTGCACAGTTGCGGTGTCCGCACTCAGACCGAATACCTCGGCTGGATGGCCGTCAACCTGTCCGGGCTGAATCAGATTGGCAAAGAGCAAGCCAATTAGAATGGCTAACAGACTGGTCAGCGCGTAATAACCAATGGTTTTAGCGCCGAGTCGTCCGAGATGTTCCGATCCCCCAAAACCAGACATGCCGACGATAATCGACGACACAATCAGCGGCACGATGAGCATTTTTAGGGCATTGAGAAATAATTGCCCAATAAAGCTAAATATCGCATAAAAGCTCAGACCAAAAATACCGCCATCACGCCCGACGCTTAATCCAATAACAACGGCTAGGATCAGCGCAATGAGAATTTGCCAGTGAAGTTTAAGCGAGCTGAATTGCAGTGATGGCATCGCAGACAGTCCAATATAAGCGCATTACAAGATGGGTTGCCGCCAATTACGGCACACGCTGAAAGCCGATTGCTGGCCGCTTATCAATGCTCAATGCTAAAACCCACTGGTAATCGGATAGCGCCGATCACGACCAAAAGCGCGTTGTGAAATTCGCACGCCGGGCGGTGCTTGACGGCGCTTGTATTCATTGCGATCCACCAGCCGCGCCACCCGCGCTACGATTTCCGCTGGATAGCCCTGCGCAACAATAGTCGCGACACTTTCATCCGCTTCGATATATAACTTGAGAATAGCATCGAGCAATTCATAGGGCGGCAGGCTGTCCTGATCGGTTTGATCCGGTCGCAGTTCAGCAGACGGCGCACGTTCGAGCACCCGCAGCGGAATTGCTGGAGCACGACTATTACGATAGTGTGCGAGTCGATAGACCAGCATTTTTGGCACATCTTTAATTGGCGCAAAACCACCCGCCATATCGCCGTATAAGGTCGCATAACCGACCGCCATTTCGCTTTTATTGCCAGTTGTTAGCAAAATTCGCCCAGATTTATTGCTCATTGCCATCAAAATAATGCCGCGACACCGTGCCTGAATATTTTCCTCGGTGACATCCGCCGCTTGACCAGCAAAAACCGGTTCTAACATTCTAAGAAAGGCGCGAAATGCCGGTTCAATCGGTACGCATTGCGTGCTCACTCCGAGCCGCCGCGCTTGCTCTAGCGCATCGTCATTACTCATGTCGGCGGTGTAGCGCGAAGGCATTAGCACCGCTTCGACGCGATCTGCGCCGAGGGCATCGACTGCAATTGCCAGTGTGAGCGCCGAATCAATGCCGCCAGACAAGCCCAATATGGCCCCATCGAACCCGTTTTTTCGCACATAATCGCGCACACCCAATACCAACGCTTCGTAGATCATCGCCGCTTCGCTTGGCCATTGGATCAGTGGTTCATTGGGGACAGTGAGCGGCAGGCCATCGGCATTGAGCTTTAGGGTCAGCGTGGTTTCGCTAAAACAAGGGGCGCGATGCGTGATCCGGCCATCAGGATCGGCGACAAATGAGGCCCCATCGAACACCAATTCATCCTGACCGCCGACCAGATTGGCATATAGGATCGTCAAACCATGGGCACGGGCGCGGCGCGAGACTAGCATTTCACGTTCAGTTGTTTTACCGACATGAAAGGGCGAGGCATTGAGGTTGAGCAGCACCTGCGCACCGGCTTCGGCGGCTTCGCGGGTCGGATCATCCCACCAAATGTCTTCACAGACACTCAGGCCGAAGCGCAGTCCGCAGTGCTCGAATACGGTCGCGCCGCTGCCGGGCTGAAAATAGCGTTTTTCGTCGAATACGCTGTAATTTGGCAAATATTGCTTGGCATATTCGGCGATCAGGACGCCATCGCGGATAACGCCAGCGACGTTGAACAGGCCGCCGACCGAGGCGCGTGGATAGCCCAGCACCAACGTCAAACCTGCTGTTGCTTCGCAGAGACGGGTGAGGGCGGTTTCGACGCGGGTGATAAATTCGGCGCGGAGCAACAGATCTTCGGGTGGGTAGCCAGTGAGCACTAATTCCGGGCAAACAAGCAAATCAATGCTGTGATCGCGGGCGTGCTCTAGCGCGGCGAGCAGACGTTCTGTGTTGCCGACCACATCGCCAACGACGGGATTGAGTTGCAGGATTTGAATGTGACAGGACACGAGCGACACTCCAGCGATACGGGTGCGGGGATTAAAGCACGCGATTGTAGCGCGTCTGGTGAGGCGCTAGACGCTGGGGTTCAACACACAGCGTTTCTACTCACCGCCGCCCTATTCTTCTCCGCACTGCATCAGCGCCACCCGCACCCGAACGGTATTCCCGCTACCTTGATAGTCAAGACTCGCAAAGGCGAGATGTCGCGCCATGGCAATGCCGCGTCCGTGGCTGTCGAATGCACGCGCTGGGTCAAGATCGAGATAGCGTTGCCAATCAAAGCCCGGCCCCTGATCGCGGATCACAAAACACAGATGGGCGTCTGGATCGCGCCGCAATTCGAGGCTGGCATAGCGTGCGCCGATGGTGGCGTCCGCGAGGCGACGTTCGACTTCGTCTTGCCACAATCCGTCCTCAATCAGTCGCCCTTTTTCCGCGTAGTTGATGCCCAGATTGCCATGCTCGACAGCGTTGAGCATCAGTTCAGATAAACCCATTGCGACAGTTTCGGGATTGGGGCACATCTGTGCGAGGGTCGCAGAGAGAATCGCAACATCGTCGAGCGTGCGAAAGCGGAACTGTGCTTGATTGGTTAGCTGTAGCACGGTTTGTAGGCGGTCGCCGATCCGCGCTAAATCTTTGCGTGTGCGCCGATCATCGAGCGCAGCGATGACAATGCTCCGCAGGGCTTTGGGCGCGTAGGGTTTGGCTAGATAATACCAAGCGCCAGCGGCTAGTCCTTCGGCAACTTGTTCTGAGCTATCCGCCGCGCTC
Source organism: Allochromatium warmingii (assembly GCF_900107145.1). Taxonomy (GTDB): domain Bacteria; phylum Pseudomonadota; class Gammaproteobacteria; order Chromatiales; family Chromatiaceae; genus Thermochromatium; species Thermochromatium warmingii. The sequence goes on from NZ_FNOW01000005.1 coordinate 48,319, forward strand.
TGCATGATGACCGGTACGTCGCGAAATCGCCGATCCGCTTTGAGTCGTCGCAGGACTTCCATGCCGTCCATGCGCGGCATCATGCGGTCGAGAATCACGCCATCATAGGCATGCGGTGCCGCTTCCAGTTTGCTCCAGGCTTCTAGGCCATCCTCTGCAAAGTCCAACTGATGTTCGTCCTCCAGACAGTGGCCGATGATCTCCAGATTGATCGGCTCATCGTCCACCACCAGTAACTTAGCCATCGAACTCGTCCTCTGTTTGTCCTGTTATTGAATTATTCGTGAGCCGTCAGAAGTTCGCGCAGTACGCTGGTTGCGTATGATCCAGCCGTGAGCGCAAAGTGTAGCGTCAGTCTTTCCTCAGAACACTCGGCTTCAAGCTGCTCAACTCGCAGGCGTAGGGCGCGGCGTTCGTGTTCTAAACCGAATTCGGCTAATCGTTCCGGCCACGGGGCAAAATGTGCGGCTGTCTGCTGTTCGAGTGTTTGGATCGCTTGGCGCGTCGGTAGTGTCCCGCGTCCCCAGAGCGGCCCAGTCGGGTGTAGATCCCAGTGTGCAACCCGCTCGTTTAGGGTCGCGTCGATGTCTTCAGTACAAAAAAATGACTGTCGCCCAGCAAGTTGGGCGCAGTCGCCTGGCTGAAGGTGCTTCCAGTCACCGCGCCGCACGCGCTCGGCTAGGAGTTCGTTGAAGAGTTGCGAGCGTGCTGCGGAGATCCAGAGGCCGCGCTGGTGCGGCGGTGGCCGTTTGATCGCTCCGGTTAAAAAAGCGTGTGCGTGATGGAGGTTGCTGTCGGCGTGACCAAATCGTTGCTCACCAAAATAATTCGGGACACCATGAGCGCGGATGGCGTCGAGTCGCGCTGTCAGGGCGGCAGGATCGCCGTGCCAGTCGCGGATGGTGATGTGAAAGTGATTGCCAGTGAGTGTGCCGCGCTTGAGTTTGCGCCGATGGGCGTGGACGGCTAAGACCTCGATGCCTGCGTCAGTGAGCGTGCTCCAATCCGGTTCCGCTGCCTCGCGTTGTGGGGCGGGGAGCGAAAACCATTGCTCGGTTACGGCCCAGCGGTCTTTGAGTCCCGCATAGCCAACCGTTGAGACCGGTACGCCCGCAGTTGCGGCGAGGCGTCGCGCAACCCATTCGGTGTTTGCACCTGTTTTGCGTACCCAGAGTAGGCGATGATCGCCGGTACCGTCTGGGGTAAAGCCGAGTTGTTCGGTGACGTGGAAATCTTCGGGGGTAACACGGAGTCGTCCGCTGCCGAGCGGTGCGCCGTGCGCACGCGGTAGGTCGGTAACAGTCGTCCAGGTTGGGAGCGCAGCGGGTGACATGCGTGATTTAAGCCGCTGAAAACGCGGAAAGCGCGGAAGTGTCTGGCGCTTCGATTAGGAGCACCACCGCTGAAGCGGCAATTCCTTCGCCGCGTCCCGTAAATCCCATGTGTTCCATCGTCGTCGCTTTGACGTTGACGCGCTCGACCGGACAGGCTAAATCCGCCGCTAATGTCTCGCGCATCGCCGGAATGTGGGGGGCGAGTTTGGGGCGTTGGGCGATTAGGGTCATGTCGGCATTATGTACACGCAAGCCGCGACTGTGCAGGCTCTCACAGACGCGCCGCAGTAAGATGCGACTGTCGATTCCGGCATACGCTGCATCGGTATCGGGGAAATGCCGTCCGATGTCTCCCAGTCCCGCTGCGCCAAGTAGTGCGTCGCAGAGTGCGTGGATCAAGACATCGCCGTCTGAATGCGCGAGCATCCCTTGATCGTGCGGAATTTCGACCCCGCCGAGTATTAACCGCCGCTCCGCTGCGAAGCGATGGGCGTCAAAGCCTTGTCCAATGAGCATGGTTGCGAGCCTCACACGCAGCGTCCTTGTTGCTGTAAATAAAACTGCGCGAGCGGTAAGTCTTCGGCTCGCGTGATTTTGATGTTATCGGCATGACCTTCGATCAGGCGCGGTGCCAGTCCAAGTCGTTCAATCGCTGAAGCATCATCTGTGACCAGATCGCCCGCCGTCAGTGCCGAATCCAGCGCCCGTTGCAGCAAACCCAGCCGAAACATCTGTGGTGTGTAAGCATGCCAGAGGTGCGCCCGCTCAACCGTCGCGTCGATTCGTTCATCAGCTCCGGCGCGTTTCATCGTGTCGCGCACCGGAATGCCCAGCAGCCCGCCGACCGGATCATCAAGCAGACTGTTGATTAACTGGTCGAGATCACTGCGTCGCAAGCAGGGTCGCGCCGCATCATGCACCAGCACCCAATCTTCTGCATCGGCCTGCGCGGTCAGCACGGTCAGTGCATTGAGCACAGAATGACAGCGTTCCGCGCCGCCCGGAGCGCGTTGCACCTTCGGATGTGCGGCATAAGCCGTTGTCTCCCAATAGCCATCTTCTGCACCCAGCGCCACCACAATGCCGACGATGCGCGGATGTTCGATAAAACCGTGCAAAGTCTGGTCGATGACCGTGCGTCCAGCTAAATCAAGATATTGCTTCGGCAGCGTGCCGCCCATGCGTCGCCCCACACCAGCAGCAGGGATAATGGCCCAGAGTCGTGCCATTTATGGAGTCTCCTCGGCGTTCTCAGACGTGGGACGTTCGATGACCTGAATAAAAATCTCGCCCGGTTTAATCATGCCCAGCTCACTGCGGGCGCGTTCCTCGATGGCTTCCGAACCTTGCCGCAGATCGTCTACTTCCGCTTGCAGTTCGCGGTTACGCGCTCGCAGTCGCTCTAGCTCAGATTCTTCCAGCGCAATTTCACGCTTCAGGCTATACAACTCGGCCAAGCTCCCCTCGCCCATCCACAGACGATACTGGAGCGTGCCCAACAGCAGAACTAACACCAGAATCAGCCAGTGCATGGATAACCTTAGCCGAGTCGGTGGCGCAAAGCTCCCAAGCTCGCGCCCCAGGCGGATAACCTCAAAGCCACTTGAACGCAGCGCGGCCAGCATACACGGCCTCATCGCCCAACTGGTCTTCGATGCGCATCAATTGATTGTACTTGGCCACCCGGTCGGAGCGCGACAGCGAGCCGGTTTTGATCTGTCCGGCGCTGGTCGCCACCACCAGATCCGCAATCGTCGTGTCCTCAGTCTCGCCCGAACGATGCGACACCACCGCCGTGTAACCAGCCTTGTGCGCCATCGCAATCGCTTCTAGCGTCTCAGTCAGCGTGCCAATCTGATTGACCTTAATCAAAATCGAATTAGCAATGCCCTTATCAATACCTTCTTGCAAAATGCGCGTGTTCGTGACAAATAAATCATCACCAACAATTTGCACCTTATCACCGAGCCGCTCCGTGAGACGCTTCCAGCCATCCCAATCGCCCTCGGCTAAACCATCCTCAATTGACAAAATCGGATAGCGCGTCACCCACTGATCCAGCAAATCAATCAGGCCATCAGAACTCAATGTGCGCCCCTCGCCTTTCAGCACATATTGACCATCCTGATAAAATTCCGACGCCGCAACATCTAATCCAAGATAAATATCTGCGCCAATCTTAAAGCCGGTTTGATGAATCGCTTCGAGAATAGCTTCAATTGCCGCTTCATTTGACGCTAAATCCGGCGCAAAACCACCTTCATCACCAACGGCTGTCGCCAATCCACGACCATGCAGCACCGATTTCAGCGCATGGAACACCTCCGCCCCATAACGCACTGCTTCTCGAATACTGCCCGCGCCAACCGGCAGAATCATAAATTCCTGAAAATCGACGCTATTATCCGCATGTTCGCCGCCATTGATAATATTCATCATTGGCACCGGCAGCCGATACGGGCCACTGGCCAGCGATTGATACAGCGGCAGCGCCTTTTCCTGCGCTGCTGCATGGGCTACAGCTAATGACACGCCGAGCAGCGCATTTGCACCGAGACGGGTTTTATTCTCCGTGCCATCGAGTTCAATCATGCAGCGATCAATGGCAGTTTGATCGGCTACATCCAGTCCGATCACTGCGTCACGTAATTCACTGCGAATATTCGCCACAGCGGTCAATACGCCTTTGCCCTTGTAACGTAATGTATCGCCGTCGCGCAATTCCAGCGCCTCGCGTGAACCAGTCGAAGCACCCGACGGCACAATCGCCCGACCAATCGCACCATCAGCGGTAATCACATCGGCCTCAACGGTCGGATTACCACGCGAATCCAGCACCTCACGGGCGCGAACATCAACAATTTCAGACATACCGAATAGCTCCTAAAGCAGGTGAGTGAATGTGAATGTGAATGTTAAAAATCAATGGCATCATTATATTTAATCTAAATGCTGTGATCTAAGAATTATGCAAACTTGCCGCGAAACATAAAATAAACCGCGCCAACTAAACACAATCCCGCCCAAAGATAATCGAGCTTTAACGGCTCGCGCAAATAAAACAACGAAAACGGCACAAACACGCCCAGCGTAATGACTTCTTGAATAATTTTCAGTTCGCCAACTGACAGCACAGTATAGCCGATCCGATTTGCTGGCACCTGAAACAAATATTCCAACAGCGCAATCCCCCAACTGACCAATGCCGCGACAAACCAGGGTTGGCTATTGAGTTCTTTCAGATGCGCATACCACGCAAATGTCATAAAAACATTGCTGCACAACAAAAGCAGAATTGCAATCAGGACGGGGTTCAATTGGAAATCCCTAGCGCAAAATCAAGATACTATTCAGAAAATTTAATTGCTTTCAGGCAACATTCTGTAGCAGATTCACGCAATCTTTCCCGGATGTTGCTTTAGGAAGGGGTTTGTTATCACAGTGATACAATTCAATCATTTCTTCTACAATTTGACACAACTCATCAAAAACCACTTTCTCATCATCACCATGACAGCCGCCAAACATCAAACCAGGACAACTTCCGATATAACACTGATCTTCTTCAGACCATTCAACAATTTTTACATAGCGTGCGCTCTCTTTCATTGCTGTGATTCCTCAATAGCTTTTTGTACGGCTTTAACGATATAAAGTCGCGCATCATCTCCAGGATTTCCAGAAACTGTGATGGGTTTAATCACTTTTGGGTGTACATAGTTACGGTGACTTCCTTTTCCACCGCGATCTACAAAACCGGCCTGTTCTAGCATGGCTATCATTTCACGAATCTTAGGAGGCACTTACAGTCACTCTAGCTATTTTTCAGCATTAAACTCAATCAAAATTGCTATACAGGTAACAATCTTATCCCTGCTCAATCAATCCAGCCGATTTAACTAACCGATCAAGCTCAATCAATGTCGTCAGTAATTCACGCATTCGATTTAATGGCCACGCATTCGGGCCATCACTCAATGCGCGATCTGGATCGGGATGGGTTTCCATAAATACACCCGCAATTCCAACTGCAACAGCAGCCCGCGCCAACACTGGCACAAATTCACGCTGCCCTCCCGAACAGGTACCTTGACCGCCGGGCAACTGTACCGAATGCGTAGCATCAAAAACCACTGGGCAACCCGTCTCGCGCATCACTGCCAGCGAGCGCATATCCGACACTAAATTGTTATAGCCGAATGATACGCCGCGCTCGCACACCATAATCTGTTCATTACCGGTTGCGCGTGCTTTAGCAACCACCTGTTTCATATCCCAGGGCGCAAGAAATTGCCCTTTTTTAATATTAACCGGTAATCCTAGACTCGCCACTGCATCAATAAAATTGGTCTGACGGCAAAGAAATGCCGGCGTTTGTAATACATCGACTACATCCGCAACTTCATTCAGCGGCGTATCTTCATGCACATCGGTTAATACCGGCACGCCAATACGGGTGCGCACCGCTTCCAGAATACGTAAGCCTTCTTCTAAGCCAGGCCCGCGAAAACTACTGCCAGATGAGCGATTCGCTTTGTCAAATGACGATTTGTAAATAAACTGAATTCCAAGCGCCTCGGTTAATTCTTTCAGTGCGCCCGCTGTCTCCTGTGCCAATGTCTCGCTTTCAATAACACAGGGGCCAGCGATTAAAAACAATGGCCGGTCGAGACCGACCTCAAAACCGGCCACTTCAATCATGCGCTTTGCTCTCCGTTGAATTGCCGTTGCACTAACGCCGCCCGCACAAATCCCTCAAAAAGCGGATGTCCGTCGCGGGGGGTTGAAGTAAATTCTGGATGGAACTGACAGGCGATAAACCACGGATGATCGGGTATTTCGATAATCTCAACCAGTCGATTATCTAATGACCAGCCCGAAAACCGTAATCCGGCATCTTTCAGGGTGTCGAGATACGCATTATTAAATTCATAACGATGCCGATGTCGCTCGCGTACCTGTGGCTGACCATAAACCGAACGCGCTAAACTCCCCGGCTCTAAACGACAATTCTGCCCGCCGAGGCGCATCGTACCGCCAAGATCATCGCTTTCCGAGCGCGTTTCAATCCGTCCCTGTTCATCACGCCATTCTGTAATCAGCGCAATCACTGGATGCGGTGTTTGGCAATCAAATTCGGTACTATGTGCGCCCGCTAAATCGGCCATGTGACGCGCATATTCAATCACGGCGACTTGCATTCCCAGACAAATGCCAAGATAAGGCACGCGCTGCTCACGCGCATATCGCACAGCTTGAATTTTGCCCTCAACGCCACGCTCACCAAAACCGCCCGGCACTAAAATCGCATCCAATCCATTAAGACAGGCAGTGCCCTCGCGCTCAATAACTTCGGAATCAACATAGACGATTTCAACTTTGGTGCTGGTATGCACACCAGCATGAGCCAGTGCTTCAGAGAGCGATTTATAGGCTTCGGTCAAATTCATATATTTGCCGACCATGCCAATGCGCACGCGCTGTTCAGGATGGTCAAAACCATCCATCACGCGATCCCATTCCGCAAGATCGGCTTCGGGGACATCCAGATGAAATTGCCGCACCACTAAATCATCAAGCTGCTGGGCATGAAGCAAGCGCGGAATGCGATAAATATTATCAGCATCAATCGCGGAAATAACCGCTTTTTCCGAGACATTGGTAAAGAGCGCAATTTTGCGCCGCTCTTCATCCGGTAAGATTTTTTCAGAGCGACACAATAAAATATCCGGCTGAATGCCAATTGAGCGCAATTCTTTGACCGAATGCTGGGTCGGTTTAGTTTTAATTTCACCGGCGGTGCGAATATGCGGCACCAGTGTCAGGTGCATAAACAGCGAATTGTCTGGCCCTTCTTCAACGCGCATCTGGCGAATCGCTTCCAAAAACGGCAACGATTCAATATCGCCCACAGTGCCGCCGATTTCGACCATCGCAATATCACAGCCTTCAGCGCCGAGGCGAATACTGGCCTTGATTTCATCGGTTATATGCGGAATAACCTGCACCGTGCGCCCTAAATAATCACCGCGTCGCTCTTTACGAATCACGCTTTCATAAATCTGGCCCGTGGTGAAATTATTATTACGCCCCATGCGGGTGCGTAAAAACCGCTCGTAATGACCGAGATCTAAATCGGTTTCTGCGCCATCATCGGTAACATAAACCTCGCCGTGTTGAAACGGACTCATTGTGCCCGGATCGACATTGATATAAGGATCGAGCTTAATCATGGTGACGCGCAAACCACGCGCCTCCAGCAACGCCGCCAGCGATGCCGATGCAATGCCCTTGCCCAGCGATGAAACCACACCGCCGGTGATAAAGATGAACTGTGTCATAAAAAAATGAGTGGGGGCCGAAGGAGGGTCGAGCGCACCGCGCAGGGCGACGCGAATAACCCGACAAACTACCAAAATCGTCGCGGGGTCTCAATCTGAGTTTCAGCGTCCAGCGATTCACGGCTGGACGCTGGAAGCTGGCGGCTGCTTCCACGCTTGAGTTTCCGAGGGGATCGGGTTAAAAACGCCAATAGTTGACCTAGATCAAAAACAACAACGGTTAGCCTATATAACAGCGGGCGACCACTAAAGGAGCGAGGGCGAAGTCTTGAAGCAGAGCACGGTGATTTCGTTCGAATCTATCCGCGTGGCCTGTCGCCACTGTACGCTATCGGCGCTGTGCCTGCCGATGGGGTTGGCAGCGGAGGATGTCGAGCGCCTTGATGAGATCGTCAAGCGCACTCGCCCGCTGCATCGCGGCGATATGTTGTTCCGCGACGGCGATCATTTTCGTTCTCTTTATGTGGTCAAAACCGGCTCGTTTAAGACCTTTGCGCCCAGCGGCGAGGGCGGCGAACAGGTGCTGAGTTTCCATTTGCCCGGCGAATTGCTCGGGCTAGATGCCATCGATCAGGGCGAACATGCCTGTTCCGCCAGTGCGCTAGAAACCTCAGCCGTGTGTGAAATTCCCTTTGCACGGTTAGAAGAGCTGACCGCGTTAATTCCAAGTCTGCAACATCATATGTATCGGCTATTGAGTAAAGAAATCGGCCACGATACTGATTTATTGGTCTTGCTTGGCAAAAAGAATGCAGAAGAACGGCTTGCAGCGTTTTTGCTGGATTTTTCAAAACGACTGCATAAACGCGGACTCTCAGCGACAGATTTTCATCTCAGCATGTCACGGCACGAAATCGGTAATTATCTCGGACTGGCTGTGGAAACCATTAGCCGTTTATTTACGCGCTTTCAGGAAGACGGGCTGGTGCGGGTCGAACGCAAACACATTGAATTACTGAATCTTCAAGGATTAGAAAACCTGATTGCCAGTTCTCATCTCGGACGCCGCCAGCCGCCGCAGCGTCAACAACAAACCTAAAGCCTCGACTCAATAACGACAGGATAAATATTATCAATGCTGGTACAATCAGCATCGTGTTTATCCTGTCGCTGCCTATCAATTCGGTGCGTTAAAAACGCCATCCAACACTCAATTCCAGCTCCCATTGTTCCATTGCAATATTGATCGACTTTGGGCCGCCCGAAAATGGCAGCGAACACCCGCAATCTAAATCTCCTTCCGGTGCATACATGGCTGCAAAGCTGATTTCCATGCGCTCATCAAGTTCTTTCGTTAAGCCCAGCGTAAAATGCTGCTCAATCACGGCTGGTGCAATAACATTGAACAACACGCCATCTTCTGGCACCGGCTGTTTGCCATAGCTATAACCAGCGCGTAAGGTGAGATCAGGACGCATCGCCCATTGCGCACCGATTTTATAAATCGTCATATCACGCCAGCCAAAACCAACGCCTTGACTGCCGCCCAAACAATGCGCAGTTTGCCCCTGCATACATAACTGGATATTGCGCGTCATATCATTGCCCAGCGCATTGACATCGCTGTACCAAATATGCTGAATATCAAAATTGAGCGTTAAATCTGATGTGGCTTTAAATGCCAAGCCAAGATTCACCAGCGCCGGCGCATCTAAATCACCATTCTCGGCAAAGAGATCGTCATATTGCTCGAAACGCTCAAAATCAACCTGCGTTTGATAAGCCGCTGCCAGTGATAGCCGATCATTCACCTGCCAGAGTGCGCCGAGTTGTACGCCCCAACCCAAGACATTTTCGCGTCCGTTCCGCGATAGATTATCAGGATTGCCATCAGCAGCGAGATTGCCAAGCGATGCTAGGCCTTTTGCTTTAAAAGATTGATAGGCTAAAATCAAGCCCGCGCCGACGGAAAACTCTTCACTCAGCTTGCGCGAATAATTCAAATTCAGCGCCACTTGAATTAAATCGACGCCGGTCGAGGCATCTGAGGGCGACAGTTGCGCACCGCCATAGGTACCCTGTCCCATCATGGTATCTGAAGCGCGATAGGTGGTATTCATGCCACCATTGCCATATAGCGCCACACCCAGGGCGCTGATTTCATCGAGCGGATGGCTATAAGCAAAATGCGGAATTAAAAAGAGATCGCGGTCACTCTCAACGGCGCCAGTACCAGTTAATTCACTGCCAATTGGAATCGGCGGGCGACCCGGAATACCCGATACCATTGAATGCTGCGTGTAATCACGGCTCGGCGTAAACAGCGATGCACCAATATCGAGGCGTTGTTCACTCAGCCACACCACGCCGGCGACATTCGTGGCGGAAATCATGGCATCTTGCGGTAGCGCCGATCCAGCACCGGCCATGCCTTTGCTTTTGGTGCCGAAGCCGTGCGACATATAGCCATTTGTGGCTTGCACACTACACGGCAGCGCCAGCGTCAACAGCAGACCGCTGGCCAGCGTTGAGCGTTTAAACAACATGATGAATCCCCCTTTGATGGCTGTTGTTGTCGTCACCCGTCGCGGCGCTCGAATGCGTTGACGGGGGACGAAATTTAGCACAAGGTGGACATGAACACGCATCTCGATTGATAAATATCAATCGGCAACGCGATTGGCGCTCGGGCACCGTGTGGTACCCGAAGCGCGGTCGGGATGCGTCAAACTTGCGGCAGCAACGGCGCTCGCCCAATGGAGATATAGGTTAGACCGGCGGTGCAGGCCAGTGGCCCGTCGAGAATATTGCGGCCATCAAAGATCACCGGCGTGCGCAGACGCGAGCGGATCGCATCAAAGTTCGGGCTACGGAACTGCGACCACTCCGTGACCACCACCAGCGCATCTGCGCCCTCGGTTGCAGCGAGCGCATCGGCAGCAAACGTCAGATCAGCGCGTTCGCCATACAAACGGCGCGTTTCGGCCATCGCTACCGGATCATAGGCCCGCACCTGCGCTCCAGCTTGCCACAGTGCTTCCATCAACACTCGACTGGAGGCCTCGCGCATATCATCGGTATTCGGCTTGAACGCCAGCCCCCAGAGTGCGAACGTCTTGCCGCTGAGATCGCCGCCGAAATAGTCGCGAATCTTCGCAAACAGCACGTCTTTTTGCCGAAAGTTGACCGCCTCGACCGCTTGCAGCAATGCCGCCGTATAGCCCAGCCCGCGTGCGGTGTGTTCGAGCGCCCGCACATCTTTTGGAAAACACGAACCGCCATAACCACAGCCCGGATAGATAAACTGATAGCCGATGCGTGGATCAGAGCCGATCCCGACGCGCACTTTTTCGATATCCGCGCCGACGGCTTCCGCGATATTCGACAGCTCATTCATAAAACTGATTTTGGTCGCCAACATTGCATTGGCCGCGTATTTCGTTAGTTCCGCCGACCGCACATCCATCAACATCAAGCGGTTATGACTGCGATTAAAGGGCGCATACAATGCCCGCAACAGCTCGCCGGTGCGCGGATTATCCGTACCAACGATGATGCGATCCGGGCGCATAAAATCCTCAATCGCCGCCCCTTCTTTGAGAAATTCTGGATTGGAGACGACATCGAACTCAATCGCCTGCCCGCGCTGCGCCAATACCTCGCGCACCCTGTCCGCGACCCGATCCGCCGTCCCAACGGGCACCGTAGATTTATCCACCAAAATGCGATAATCCGTCATGTGTTCAGCAATCGTCTGCGCCACCGCGAGCACATATTGCAGATCGGCTGATCCATCCTCATCGGGCGGCGTTCCGACGGCGATAAACTGAAACAACCCATGCGCGACACCGGCCTGCGCATCGGTCGAAAAGCGCAGCCGCCCGGCGGCGCGATTCGACTGAATCAGCTCATCGAGTCCCGGCTCATAGATCGGCACCCCGCCGCTATTAAGCAGCTCGATCTTGTGCGGATCGATGTCGATACAGAGCACATTATTGCCCACCTCAGCGAGACAGACGCCGGTTACCAGCCCCACATAGCCCGTACCAAAGATCGTTACATCCATCGCGGTTATTCTCGAAAAGGGTTCAAAATACCGTTGAAATGGCGCATGGTAGCAGCTTGAAGCGCATGGCTACATGACAACGGCAGTCACCGCGCCGCCACCGAAATAGCTGGCGACTGGAAGCTGGCCGCTGAAAGCTAAAAGCCACAAAAAAACCTGTTGACGCCCCCAATATTCCCACCTACAATGCGCCGCTCATTTGGAGGGGTTCCCGAGCGGTCAAAGGGATCAGACTGTAAATCTGACGGCTCAGCCTTCGGAGGTTCGAATCCTCCCCCCTCCACCAAACACTGTTCGTTGCGATTGACGTTCTCGCGGATGTCCGGCGCGGCTCGACGCTTTCGCGGGTGTAGTTCAATGGTAGAACCTCAGCCTTCCAAGCTGATGGTGTGGGTTCGATTCCCATCACCCGCTCCAGAACTTGCATGAAGGTCGTTTAAGTTTCTGCCCATGTAGCTCAGATGGTAGAGCACACCCTTGGTAAGGGTGAGGTCACCGGTTCGATTCCGGTCATGGGCTCCAGAGTTTGGAATTTACACAAGGGTCTTGCGTGCCGTGAGGCGCGTTTAATCGATTTGTCACATGCGGGGAGCCGTTCATGTCCAAAGAAAAATTTCAACGCAGCAAGCCACACGTCAACGTTGGCACAATCGGCCACGTCGATCACGGCAAGACCACGCTGACGGCGGCGATCACCACGCATCAGGCCAAGAAGTTCGGTGGCGAAGCGCGGGCGTATGATCAGATTGACAACGCACCGGAAGAGCGTGAGCGCGGCATCACCATTGCCACCGCGCACGTGGAGTACGAGAGCGACAAGCGTCACTACGCGCATGTTGACTGCCCGGGCCATGCTGACTATGTCAAAAACATGATCACTGGCGCGGCACAGATGGACGGTGCGATTCTCGTCGTCTCGGCGGCTGATGGCCCGATGCCGCAGACCCGCGAGCACATTCTGCTGTCGCGTCAGGTCGGTGTACCCTACATCGTCGTCTACCTGAACAAGGCCGACATGGTCGATGATGCCGAACTGCTGGAACTGGTCGAAATGGAAGTGCGCGAGCTGCTCTCCAGCTACGACTTCCCGGGTGACGACACCCCGATCATCACCGGCTCGGCCAAGCTGGCACTGGAAGGCGTAGACAGCGAAATCGGCGGCCAATCCATCGACAAACTGATGGAAGCCCTCGACAGCTACATCCCTGAGCCAGAACGGGCGATTGACGGCGCCTTCCTGATGCCGATTGAAGACGTATTCTCGATCTCCGGTCGTGGTACTGTCGTCACTGGTCGTGTCGAGCGCGGCATCGTCAAGGTCGGCGAAGAAGTCGCCATCGTCGGCATCAAAGATACCGTCAAGACCACCTGCACCGGTGTGGAGATGTTCCGCAAGCTGCTCGATCAGGGTCAAGCTGGCGACAACATCGGTGCCCTGCTGCGTGGCACCAAGCGTGAAGATGTCGAGCGCGGTCAAGTGCTGGCCAAGCCTGGCTCGATCACCCCGCACACCCACTTCGAGGCCGAAGTGTACGTCCTGAGCAAAGAAGAAGGTGGCCGTCACACGCCCTTCTTCAACGGCTATCGCCCGCAGTTCTACTTCCGCACCACCGACGTGACCGGAGCCTGTGAACTGCCCGAAGGCGTCGAGATGGTGATGCCGGGCGACAACATCAAAATGACGATCAAGCTGATCGCCCCGATTGCCATGGAAGACGGGCTGCGCTTTGCCGTCCGTGAGGGCGGTCGCACGGTCGGCGCTGGCGTGGTTTCTAAGATCATCGAGTAATCTGCGATCCTTGCAACGCGAAATCACCCCAGATTTCGCGTCTGCTAAAATCGCTTCGAGTTTAGGCCAGTAGCTCAATTGGCAGAGCGGCGGTCTCCAAAACCGCAGGTTGGGGGTTCGATTCCCTCCTGGCCTGCCATTCACGTCACCAATACCGCTCCAGTTGGAGCGGTTTTTGGTGAATCCTCCTCGCTTCGCGTGAGTCAATGTGGCTTCTAGTTAGGCGCGTTTGATGTGTCTGAATCCGCGTCGCACTAAGTCCATTGTTTGTGATGGGCGGTGTTTAGGTTAGAACACGCAACACGCTCACCCTGTCGCGCTCGGTGCGGTTTGAAAATAGGCGAATTCATGAGTTCACGCGCAGAGACCCGCAGTGCCAATTTGGATGTTCTCAAGCTGGGCGGCGCTGTTTTCCTCTTGATCGGCGGCATTCTCGCCTTCTATGTGTTCGCTGATATCTCAACGCTGCTGCGAGTGATTGTGCTGCTACTCATCAGTGGTGGTGCGGTCGCATTGGCTTTCCAGACTGAACGCGGTCGTGCGCTGTGGCAATTTATTGCCGATTCCCGCATGGAAGTGCGCAAGGTGGTGTGGCCGACGCGCCAAGAAACCTTACAAACGACGCTGGTTGTTGTGGTCATGGTGTTGCTGCTCGGCATTGTGCTGTGGCTGTTCGATATGATCCTGATGTCGATTTTGCGATTCCTGACCGGCCAAGGGGGCTGAGCATGTCCAAGCGCTGGTATGTGATTCATGCCTACTCAGGGTTTGAGGGGCAGGTGAAGCGTTCGTTAGAGGATCGCGTTAAACGCGCTGGACTCGAAGACTTGTTCGGTCAGATTTTGGTGCCAACCGAAGAAGTGGTCGAAATGCGCGGCGGTCAGCAGCGCAAAAGCGAGCGCAAGTTCTTTCCGGGCTATGTGTTGGTGCAGATGGAGCTGACCGACGAGACCTGGCATCTGGTCAAAAATGTGCCGAAGGTCATGGGTTTTATCGGCGGAACCAATGACCGTCCGGCCCCGATTCCCGATTCTCAAGCTGAGGTCATTCTGCAACGGATGCAGGAAGGCGGCGAAAAACCGCGTCCAAAAGTGCTCTACGAGCCAGGCGAGGTGGTGCGCGTCATCGATGGCCCCTTTACCGACTTCAATGGCGTGGTCGAGGATGTGGACTACGACAAGAGTCGCGTCAAGGTTTCGGTGCTGATCTTTGGACGTTCCACGCCAGTTGAGCTGGAATTTGCCCAAGTCGAGAAAGTCTGAGCCAGCAAAATCGCGCCTGCACTGTCGCACCCATTCATACGCATTTCAATCATTCCGGCTGCATCGATTCTGATGCAGTCTCCCAGCCCCTAACGGGGATCGACACTCGGGGAGCCAGAGCGATCGTCTGGCGCTTGTACCCATTGGAGAATCAGCGTGGCAAAGAAGATCAATGCCTACATCAAGCTTCAGGTCAAGGCGGGGATTGCAACGCCTAGCCCGCCGGTCGGCCCGGCGCTTGGTCAGCATGGCGTCAACATCATGGAGTTCTGCAAGGCGTTCAACGCTCGCACGCAGGAACTAGAGCAGGGCTTGCCGATTCCGGTGGTGATCACCGTGTATTCGGATCGGAGCTTCACCTTCATTACTAAGACGCCGCCGGCTTCCATTCTGCTGAAAAAAGCAGTCGGGATTAGCAGCGGTAGCGCCAAGCCGAATACCAATAAAGTCGGCACCGTCACCCGCGAGCAGCTCGAACAGATTGCCAGCGTCAAGATGCCTGATTTGACCGCCGCCGATATGGATGCCGCTGTGCGCACCATCGCCGGCAGTGCGCGGTCGATGGGTCTGAACGTCGAAGGGGTGAACTGAGATGGCGCGTCTAAGTAAACGTGTACGGGCGATCCGTGAGCGAGTCGAAACCGGCAAGCTGTATCCGGCAGATGAAGCCTTCGTGCTGCTGAAAGAACTCTCGCAGGTGAAGTTCGCCGAGAGCGTCGATGTGGCGGTGAATCTGGGCGTCGATCCGCGTAAATCCGATCAGGTCGTGCGCGGTTCGACTGTACTGCCGCATGGTATCGGCAAAACGGTGCGGGTGGCTGTCTTTGCTCAGGGTGCAGCGGCTGATGCAGCGCGTGACGCCGGAGCCGATAAGGTCGGGTTTGAAGATCTGGCCGAAGAGATGAAAGCCGGTCAGCTTGACTATGACGTGGTGATTGCCTCACCGGATGCGATGCGCATTGTCGGTCAGCTCGGCAAGATCCTCGGCCCGCGTGGTCTGATGCCCAATCCAAAAGTCGGCACGGTGTCGCCCGATGTCGCCGAAGCAGTGCGCAATGCGAAAGCTGGTCAGGTGCGCTATCGCACGGATAAAGCCGGCATTATTCATTGCCCGCTTGGCAAGATCGATTTTGAGCCAGAAAAACTGCGCGAGAATCTCGAAATGCTGCTTGGCAGTCTGATGAAGGCCAAGCCAACGGCAGCCAAAGGCATTTATATGAAAAAGGTCACCGTCTCCAGCACCATGGGGCCGGGCCTAACGGTCGATCATTCGGCGCTCAGTTTTTGATAGGTACGTGTATTTTCTTTGAGGTCTCGGGCATCGCTGGAGACCGTTAAAGACCGCGGGTGTCCGAGCGCCGTGAGGGATGGCAGCGACTGGACTTAATGCCCACCACGCCCGCGCAGACGGTGCTCCCGAGTCAGATCGTTAGCTGATGACGGCGCACGAACCCTGGTGACACGGTAGATCACGGGATGTGATGTACCGCTCGCCGCTCGGTTTCGACCGAGTTCCAATGTCAGTAGAGGTGACGACAGTGGCGCTGAATTTTGCGCAAAAAGAAGCAATCGTCGCCGAAGTCGCGGAAGTTGCAAAGAGCGCCTATTCGGCCATCGCGGCCGAGTACCGGGGTCTGACCGTCGAGCAATTGACCAAGCTGCGTGTGGAAGCACGCAAAGCCGGTGTCTATGTGCGCGTCGTCAAAAATACCCTGGCCAAGCGTGCGCTGGAAGAAACCGATTTTGTCTGTATGCGCGAGGGGCTGACTGGCCCGATGATTCTCGCGTTTTCGCAGGACGATCCGGGTTCGGTCGCGCGCGTGCTGGAGCCGTTCGCCAAAGAGCATGACAAGTTCCAGGTGCGGATGATCGCCCTGGGCGGCAAGCTGCTCGCCCCGTCGGAGATTGGCAATCTGGCCAAGATGCCGACCTACGATCAGGCGATCAGCCTGCTCATGGCGACCATGAAGGCTCCGGTGCAGAAGCTCGCCGCAACGCTCAACGAGGTGCCGGGCAAACTCGTCCGCACCGTCGCCGCGATTCGCGATGCCAAGGAAGCCGCCTAATCGGGCGCGTTTTCCATCCATCAGCTACCCGATTAACCGTATTTTCTAGGAGAAACCCATGGCCGTTTCGAAAGACGACATTCTCGAAGCGATTGGCAACATGACTGTGCTGGAAGTCGTTGACCTCATCAGCGCGATGGAAGAAAAGTTCGGCGTGACCGCTGCGGCTGCTGTTGTCGCCGCTGGCCCGGTTGCCGCTGAAGCCGCGCCGGTCGAAGAGCAGACCGAATTTAACGTCGTGCTGACCTCGTTTGGTGCCAACAAGGTTGGTGTCATCAAGGCTGTGCGCTCGCTGACCGGTCTGGGCCTGAAAGAAGCCAAAGACGCCGTTGAAGGCGTGCCGACCGTCCTGAAGGAAGGCGTGTCGAAAGCTGAAGCTGAAGCTGCGAAGAAGGAACTCGAAGAGGCTGGCGCAGCGGTCGAAATCAAGTAACGACGCGTTGCGTCGCGATTCGTTCGACCCGGTATTAAGGCTGGCGGCGATAAGCCGCCGGCCTTTTCCCGTTGGATTGGGCGAGTTCAGCGAGATGAATTCGATGGATGCAACGGCTGTTGTGGCGGCGTTGTATCAAGTTATCTCGTGATTTCGGTTTTCAGCCACCCGCAATCCGCATTCGTGTCCGTGTTCCGTCATGGACTCACGCAAGCATCTCGAGGGAAGGCATCATGGCCTATTCGTTCACCGAAAAGAAGCGCATCCGCAAAGACTTCGGCAAGCGTCCCAAAATTTTGGACGTTCCATTCCTGCTGAAAACTCAGATTGACTCCTATCGCGAGTTCCTGCAAGCCGATGTGCCGGTCAAAGACCGCCGCGATCTGGGTTTGCATGCGGCCTTCAAGTCCGTGTTCCCCATCGAGAGCTATTCCGGCAATGCGGTTTTAGAGTATGTCAAATATCGGCTGGGTGAGCCGGTGTTTGATGAGCGCGAATGTCATTTACGTGGCGCAACCTTTGCCGCGCCGCTGCGCGTGTTATTACGGCTGGTTATTTACGATAAGGACGCGCCGGCTGGTGCAAAAGTCGTCAAAGACGTGCGCGAGCAAGAAGTCTATATGGGCGAATTGCCGCTCATGACCGGAACCGGTACCTTTATTATCAATGGGACTGAGCGCGTCATTGTTTCGCAGTTGCACCGATCACCTGGCGTGTTTTTCGATCACGATAAAGGCAAAACCCATTCATCGGGGAAATTACTGTTCTCGGCGCGAGTGATTCCCTATCGCGGTTCTTGGCTCGATTTTGAATTTGACCCCAAAGATAATGTTTTTGTGCGCATTGACCGGCGGCGCAAGCTGCCCGCGACCGTGCTATTACGGGCGTTGGGCTATGGGGTTGAGGATATTTTGTCGCACTTCTTCAAAACCGATACCTTCCGGTTTCAGGAGCAGAGCATCACGCTCGATTTAGTGCCAGAGCGGTTACGCGGCGAAACCGTGCCTTTTGATATTTGCATTGGCGAGCAAGTGCTGGTTGAAGCCAGCAAGCGCGTGACGGCCAAACATATCCGCGAATTACAAAAAGCCGGCATTGAACGGCTAGATGTGCCGTTTGATTTTCTCTTCGGGCGGATTCTTGCGCACACTCAGGTCGATCCGGAAACCGGCGAAGTGCTGGCCGAAGCCAATGAGGCGATCACCCCCGAATTGCTCGAAACCCTGATGCACAAGCGCGTCGAACAGGTTGAAACCCTGTTCGTCAATGAATTGGATCAGGGTGCGTACATTTCCGAAACCCTGCGGATTGACCAGACGACCAATGATCTGGATGCGCAGATTGAAATTTATCGCATGATGCGCCCCGGCGAACCGCCAACGAAAGATGCGGCGCAAAATCTGTTTCACAATCTCTTTTTTACGCCGGATCGCTATGATCTCTCCGCTGTTGGGCGGATGAAGTTTAATCGGCGGCTCGGGCGGGTGGAAGAAATTGGGCCGGGCGTGCTCTATGATGGGCGCTATTTCAGCACGCGCAATGATGAATTTTCCAAAAAGCTGTTTGAAGCATACGGCGAAGCGCATTCCGATATTATCGATTCGCTTAAAGTTTTAGTTGAACTGCGCAACAGTCGCGGCACGGTTGATGATATTGACCATTTGGGTAATCGGCGCATTCGCTGTGTCGGTGAAATGGCCGAAAATCAATTCCGCGTCGGTTTAGTGCGCGTTGAACGGGCGGTCAAAGAGCGGTTATCGTTGGCTGAATCCGAAGGGCTGATGCCGCAAGAATTGATTAACGCCAAGCCGGTGTCGGCGGCGATTAAAGAATTTTTCGGCTCGTCGCAGTTGTCGCAATTCATGGATCAGAATAACCCGCTGTCCGAAGTGACGCACAAGCGGCGCGTGTCGGCACTTGGTCCGGGCGGTTTAGCACGCGAGCGGGCGGGCTTTGAGGTGCGCGACGTGCATCCGACGCATTATGGTCGGGTGTGTCCGATTGAAACACCGGAAGGCCCAAATATCGGTCTGATTAATTCGCTGGCCGTTTATGCGCAGACCAATTCGTATGGCTTTTTAGAAACGCCTTACGTGAAAGTCGCAAATGGCCGAGTGCAAATGGAATTGAAAGACGGGCAGGTGACCAACGCCGAGATTCATTATTTATCGGCGATTGAAGAAGGGAATTATGTCATCGCGCAGGCAAATGCAACGCTCGATGCCGATGGCAATTTGATGGATGCGTTGGTGTCCTGCCGTCATGCCAATGAATTTACGATGCGGGCACCGGAAGATGTGCAATACATGGATGTCTCGCCGCGTCAGATTGTATCGGTCGCTGCGTCGCTGATTCCGTTCTTGGAGCACGACGACGCCAACCGCGCATTGATGGGATCGAACATGCAGCGCCAAGCAGTGCCGACCTTGCGGGCGGAAAAGCCACTGGTTGGTACCGGCATGGAGCGCGTGGTGGCGCGGGATTCGGGCGTGTGCGTGGTGGCGCGACGCGGCGGAATGATTGAATCCGTTGATGCGGCGCGGATTGTGGTGCGCGTAAATGATGATGAGGCGGCATTGACGCCAGATATTCCGGGTGTGGATATCTATAATCTGACCAAATACACGCGGTCGAATCAAAATACCTGTATCAATCAGCGGCCATTAGTCAAGCTGGGGGATACGGTGAAGTGCCAAGATATTCTCGCCGATGGCCCGTCAACTGATATGGGTGAATTGGCGCTGGGGCAGAATCTGCGCGTCGCGTTTATGCCTTGGAATGGCTATAACTTCGAGGATTCAATTCTGATCTCGGAGCGGGTGGTGCAAGAAGATCGCTTCACCACCATTCATATTGAAGAGCTGTCTTGTTTGGCGCGTGATACCAAACTTGGGCCGGAAGAAATTACCGGCGATATTCCGAATGTCGGTGAATCGGCGCTGGCCAAGCTCGATGAATCGGGCATTGTGTATGTCGGCGCGGAAGTGCGCGATGGCGATATTTTGGTCGGTAAGGTTACGCCCAAAGGCGAGACGCAATTGACGCCAGAAGAAAAGCTATTGCGGGCGATTTTTGGCGAAAAAGCCTCGGATGTGAAGGATACCTCGCTGCGCCTGCCCACCGGCATGAACGGCACGGTGGTCGATGTGCAGGTGTTCACCCGCGACGGCGTGGATAAGGATCAACGCGCCATCCAGATCGAAGAATTGGAATTGGAGCGGGTGCGCAAGGACTTTGCCGACCAGTTGCGCATCATGGAAAACGATACCTTTCAGCGCGTCGAGAAGCTGTTGCTTGGCAAGGTCGCCGACGGTGGCCCGGGCGGATTCCGGCCCGGTTCGAAAATCACGTTGGAGTATCTCGATTCGATCAAAACCAAAGGCTCGCAAGATGCGTGGTTCGAGATTCGGATGCGTGATGAAGAAGTCGCCACCCAGCTCGAAACGGTCGCCGCGCAGGTCAAACAGCAGCGCGATGAGTTCCGCGAGCGTTACGAAGTTAAAAAGCGCAAGGTGGCCAGCGGTGACGATCTCGCGCCCGGCGTGCTCAAGATGGTCAAGGTCTATGTGGCCGTCAAACGTCGCATCCAGCCTGGTGACAAGATGGCCGGGCGTCACGGTAACAAGGGCGTGATCTCGAAAGTAGTGCCGGTTGAAGACATGCCGTTTTCGGCGGACGGCGTGCCGGTTGACATCGTGCTCAATCCGCTCGGAGTGCCCTCGCGCATGAACGTCGGTCAGGTACTCGAAACCCATCTCGGTTGGGCGGCACAGGGTTTGGGCGAAAAAATCGGGCGGATGCTGCAACGCCAGACAGCGATTGGCGAGTTACGGGCGTTCTTAGAGCAGGTCTATAACACCAGCGGCAAGCGCGAAGATTTGACGGAATCGAGCTTCAGCGATGACGACATTCTCGAACTCGCACGCAATCTGGTGCGCGGCGTGCCGCTGGCGACACCGGTATTTGACGGTGCGACCGAAGAGGAAATCAAAGCACTGCTGCGCCTAGCCGACCGCGACAACTCCGCACAAGGCGTCCCGATTGGGCAAACGATCCTGTTCGACGGGCGTTCTGGTGAGCAGTTCGAGCGTCCGGTCACCGTAGGTTATATGTACATGATTAAGCTCAACCATTTGGTTGACGACAAGATGCACGCCCGCTCCACTGGCCCCTACAGCTTAGTCACTCAGCAACCGCTGGGCGGCAAGGCCCAGTTCGGCGGTCAGCGTTTCGGCGAGATGGAAGTCTGGGCGCTAGAAGCCTATGGCGCGGCCTACACCCTGCAAGAGATGCTGACGGTCAAATCCGACGACGTGAACGGACGCACCAAGATGTACAAAAACATCGTCGATGGCGATCACCGCATGGAGGCCGGGATGCCCGAGTCCTTCAACGTGCTGGTCAAGGAAATCCGCTCGCTCGCCATCAATGTCGAGCTACAGCAGGATTGAGAGCGCAGAGCGGTTAGCTTCCAGCGGTCAGCAGTCAGCCACCAGCTTCCAGCCTCCAGCTTTCAGCAGCATTCAGCGGTCGGCTTGCATCAAGCTGGCTGCTGGTCGCTGGAAGCTGGTGGCTTAAAACGGAGATCAAGGTCTTGAAAGATCTACTCAAAATCATCAAGCAGCAGGGTCAGGCACTCGAATTCGACGCGATCAAGATTGGGCTGGCTTCGCCCGAGATGATTCGTTCTTGGTCTTATGGCGAGGTCAAAAAGCCTGAGACGATCAACTATCGCACCTTTAAGCCGGAGCGCGATGGGTTGTTTTGCGCCAAGATCTTCGGCCCCATCACCGATTACGAGTGCATCTGCGGGAAGTACAAGCGCCTCAAACATCGCGGCGTGGTGTGCGAAAAATGCGGCGTCGAGGTGACGCTGGCGAAGGTGCGCCGCGAGCGCATGGGGCATATCGATCTCGCCAGCCCGGTGGCGCATATTTGGTTTTTGAAGTCACTGCCCTCGCGCATCGGTCTGCTGCTCGATATGACGCTGCGCGACATCGAGCGCATTCTCTATTTTGAATCCTTCGTCGTCATCGATCCGGGCATGATCGTCGAACTCGAGCGCGGGCAATTGCTCAATGATGAGCAATATCTCGATGTGCTCGAAGCCAATGGCGATGAGTTTGACGCCCGCATGGGTGCCGAGGCGATTTACGAGCTGTTGCGCAGTATCGACATGGCCGCCGAAATTCGGCGGATGCGCGAAGAGATCGAATCCACCAATTCCGAGACCAAAATCAAAAAGCTCGCCAAACGGCTGAAGCTGATGGAATCGCTGTTGGCCTCGGGTAATCGTCCCGAGTGGATGATTCTGACCGTGCTGCCGGTGCTGCCGCCGGAACTGCGCCCGCTGGTGCCGCTCGATGGTGGACGCTTTGCGACTTCGGATTTGAATGATCTTTATCGGCGCGTGATTAACCGCAACAACCGCTTAAAACGCCTGCTGGATCTGATTGCGCCTGACATCATCGTGCGCAACGAAAAGCGCATGTTGCAAGAAGCGGTCGATGCGCTGCTCGATAACGGGCGGCGCGGACGGGCTATTACTGGCACCAATAAGCGCCCGCTCAAGTCGCTCGCCGACATGATTAAGGGCAAGCAAGGTCGCTTCCGGCAAAATCTGCTCGGCAAGCGCGTCGATTATTCGGGCCGCTCGGTGATCGTGGTCGGCCCGACGCTCAAGCTGCATCAATGCGGCCTGCCGAAGCGCATGGCGCTGGAGCTGTTCAAGCCGTTTATTTTTAGCAAGCTGCAACTGCGCGGGCTGGCCGCGACCATCAAAGCTGCGAAAAAGATGGTCGAGCGCGGTACACCTGAGGTTTGGGACATCCTCGAAGAGGTGATCCGCGAACATCCAGTGATGCTCAACCGTGCGCCGACCCTGCATCGACTCGGCATTCAGGCATTTGAGCCGGTGTTGATCGAAGGCAAGGCGATCCAACTGCATCCGCTGGTCTGTACCGCGTTCAACGCCGACTTTGACGGCGACCAGATGGCTGTTCACGTTCCGCTGTCGCTGGAAGCGCAGTTAGAAGCGCGGGCGCTGATGATGGCCTCGAACAATATCCTCTCGCCCGCGAATGGCGAGCCGATCATTGTGCCGTCACAGGACGTGGTGTTAGGACTTTATTACATGACCCGTGAGCGCATCGGCGCACGCGGCGAGGGCAGTCAGTTCGTCAATATCGACGAAGCCCGCCGCGCTTATGAGACCGGACAGGCAGAACTGCACGCCCGCTGTCGCGTGCGGCTGCGCGAGGTCATCAAAAACAAAGATGGCAGTCTGACTGAGCGCACCAGCATCAAAGAAACCACCATTGGGCGGGCGATGGTATTTGCCATTGTGCCCGAAGGCTTGCCCTTTAGTCTGGTCGATCAGCCGCTGGGCAAAAAGCAAATCTCGATGCTGATTAACACCTGCTATCGTCGCTTGGGTCTAAAAGACACGGTGGTGTTTGCCGACCAGATTATGTATCTGGGTTTCCGCATGGCCACCCGTGCCGGGGTGTCTATCGGTCTCGATGACATGGAAGTGCCCCGCGATGCCCAGGATGCCAAGATGGACAAGGGCGCATTGTTGGCGGCAGCAGAAGCGGAAGTGCAGGAAATTCAGCATCAATATGCGTCAGGTTTAGTTACCAACGGCGAACGCTATAACAAGGTCGTCGATATCTGGTCGCGCACCAACGATCAGGTTGCCAAAGCGATGATGTCGAAGCTGGGCACCGATTTAGCGCCAGCAAATCCGGGCTTTGAGGCCGAGCGGCTGGTACGTGAATATCGGCAAGCGGCACTGGCGGCCGGCGCTGCGGAACAGAACGACGCACTGCGCACGCTTTTTGCGACCTGGTTGGGTGAGCTGCGGGCCGCAACTCAGGCACTGGCCGGCGCTGAACTGTCGCTTGCTGATTTCAACGCCCGTTTTGATGCGCTCACCGCCTGCTATCAGCCGCAGGTTGCCGCACTGCTTGACCCCGAGCGGAGCAAGGCCGCCGATGTACGTGACCGGCTCACCACCGGTCTAAAAGATGCGCCAACGCGCTTGGTCAAGGAGCGCAAGCAGGATTCGTTCAACTCGATCTACATGATGGCCAATTCTGGGGCGCGTGGTTCGGCGGCGCAGATTCGTCAGCTTGCCGGAATGCGCGGTCTGATGGCCAAGCCCGATGGCTCGATCATTGAGACGCCGATTACCGCGAACTTCCGCGAAGGCCTGAACGTTATCCAGTACTTCATCTCGACCCACGGCGCTCGTAAAGGTCTCGCTGATACGGCGCTCAAGACCGCAAACTCCGGGTATCTTACGCGCCGTCTGGTCGATGTCGCGCAAGATATGGTCGTGCTGGAAGAAGACTGCGGCACCGATCAGGGCTTGCTGATGACGCCGGTGATCGAAGGCGGCGATGTCGTCGATCCATTGCGTGAACGCATTTTGGGGCGCGTGGCCGCCGTCGATGTCTATCGCCCGGGGGTCGAAAATCCAGAACTGATCTGCAAAGCCGGAACCCTGCTCGATGAAAGCTGGGTCGAGCGGTTTGAAGAAGTCGGCATTGACCAAGTGCGGGTACGTTCGCCGATTACCTGCGAATCACGGCTCGGCGTCTGCGCTCAATGCTACGGGCGCGATCTGGCACGCGGGCATCGCGTCAACATGGGTGAAGCGGTCGGCGTCATCGCGGCGCAATCCATCGGCGAACCCGGCACCCAGCTCACCATGCGCACCTTCCATATCGGTGGTGCGGCCTCGCGTGCGGCGGCCGTCAGCAGTATCGAGATCAAAAACGGCGGCACCGTGCGTTTGCACAATATCAAGACCGTGCAGCATCACTCGGGCAATTTGGTCGCCGTCTCGCGTTCGGGCGAACTGACGGTTTTAGATGATCGTGGCATGGAAAAAGAACGCTACAAGGTGCCCTATGGTGCGACCTTGCGCGTTGGCGATGGCGATGCCGTCAAGCCCGGTGATGTGGTGGCGACCTGGGATCCACATACCCATCCCGTTGTCACCGAGGTGGCCGGTCGCTTGGAGTTCGAGGACTTTATCGAAGGCGTGACCGTGCAGTCGCATACCGATGATGTCACCGGATTGAGTTCGCTGGTCGTTATTGATCCAAAGCAACGCCCAGCAGCGGGTAAAGATTTGCGCCCGATGGTCAAGCTGCTCGATGCTGACGGCAACGAGCTGAATATCGCCGGTACCGATCTGCCCGCCCGGTATGCGCTGTCCTCGGGGGCAATCGTCAATGTTGCCAATGGCGCACAGGTTGGCGTCGGTGACATCTTGGCGCGTATTCCGCAGGAATCGTCAAAAACCCGCGACATCACCGGCGGTCTGCCGCGTGTAGCCGATTTGTTTGAGGCGCGTAAGCCAAAAGAACCGGCACTGCTTGCTGAAGCCAGCGGTAACATCAGTTTCGGCAAAGACACCAAAGGTAAGCAACGGCTTATCATCACCAAAGATGATGGCGAGACGGTCGAAGAGCTGATTCCGAAGTGGCGGCATGTCAACGTCTTTGAAGGCGAGCGCGTGGAGCGGGGCGAAGTCATCGCCGATGGTGAGTTAGCCTCGCACGACATCCTGCGCTTAAAAGGCGTCACGGCGCTGGCTGAATATCTGGTCAAAGAAATTCAGGACGTTTACCGCTTGCAGGGCGTGAAGATCAACGACAAGCATATTGAAGTGATCGTCCGTCAGATGCTGCGTAAGGTCGAAGTCACCTCTCCGGGCGACACGCGACTGTTACGCGGCGAACAGGTTGAACACGCGCTGCTGATTGATGAAAACCGGCGCGTGATGGCTGAAGGCAAGCAACCGGCGCTGTTCGAGCCGCTATTGCTCGGAATCACCAAAGCGTCGTTGGCGACCGAATCGTTTATCTCGGCGGCTTCATTCCAAGAGACGACCCGCGTGCTCACCGAAGCGGCAGTGCGCGGCTCGACCGACCGCCTCACCGGCCTGAAAGAAAATGTCATCGTTGGACGGCTGATTCCGGCTGGTACTGGCCTATCCTATCATCAGGAACGGCGGCGGCAGCGGGCGGCTGAATCCGGCAAGGTCGAAACGAGCACTGAAGATCCGGAACAGGCGCTAAAAAAAGCCTTCAACACGCCAGCGGTGACTAAGTAGTCAGACGGTGTGCATTCTCACGCATCGGTGTGAGAATGCGCCGCCGAGGGATTTTTGCTCAAGCAAACGATTGACACACCCCAAGCATCTCCCTATACTGTTCTGTCTCAGCTAGCCGACGGCCTGTCGGCTAGCTTCATTTTTTATCCGGTTTCCTGGTTTGGGCTTTATGCGCCCGACCTCTGAGCAGACGGTCGCAGTTCGTGCGTATCCATGCTGGCGCTGACATCAAGCCGGCCCATGTGCGCCGACTTCGTTTGACTCCAAAGACGCATCATGGCGCGAGGGCGCCGCTGGAGACTTAATCGCATGGCAACGATCAACCAACTCGTCCGCAAGCCTCGCAAGCGGAATGTAGCCAAAACCAACGTGCCCGCCCTCGAGGCCTGTCCGCAACGGCGCGGCGTCTGCACGCGCGTTTACACCACCACGCCCAAAAAGCCGAACTCGGCACTGCGTAAGGTGGCGCGTGTGCGTCTGACCAACGGGTTTGAGGTCGCCTCCTACATCGGCGGCGAAGGCCACAACCTTCAAGAACACTCGGTTGTTCTGATTCGCGGCGGTCGTGTCAAAGACTTGCCTGGCGTGCGCTACCACACTGTGCGCGGCACCTTGGATACTTCGGGTGTTGAGAAGCGCCGTCAAGCGCGTTCCAAGTACGGCGCTAAGCGTCCGAAAAAGTGATCGCACCCTGCCGCGACTAGCCTATAACGAATACGATCGGAGCCTTAGAGACCATGCCAAGAAGACGCGTTGCCGCTCGTCGTCAAGTCCTTCCGGATCCCAAGCACGGAAGTGAGTTGTTGACCAAGTTCATCAACATGATGATGGAAGACGGCAAAAAGTCCGTCGCCGAGCGCATCATTTATACCGCCCTCGATCAGATCGCTGCCAAAAAAGGTGGTCGTCCCATCGAGTTCCTCGAACAGGCGATGGAAAATGTGCGTCCAGTGGTCGAGGTTAAGTCACGGCGCGTCGGCGGTGCTACCTATCAGGTTCCGGTTGAGGTGCGTCCGACCCGTCGCAACTCCTTGGCTATGCGTTGGCTGATTGACTCGGCACGTAAGCGTTCCGAAAAGTCGATGGCCCAACGGCTCGCGGGTGAGCTGATGGATGCCGCTGAGTCGCGTGGCACAGCCGTGAAGAAGAAAGAAGATACGCATCGTATGGCCGAAGCCAACAAAGCCTTCTCGCACTATCGCTGGTAACGTTTCATAACCCTCCAGCGGTTTCGCGTTCGTTTTTTTCGAGTTCTTTAGGATCATCAGGGCGGATTCAGTCGTGGCACGTAGCACACCCATTGAGCGGTATCGCAATCTTGGCATCATGGCGCACATCGATGCTGGGAAAACCACTACCACGGAGCGCATCCTGTTCTACACGGGTGTCTCGCATAAAATCGGTGAGGTACACGACGGTGCCGCCACCATGGACTGGATGGAGCAGGAGCAGGAGCGTGGTATTACTATCACGTCCGCTGCGACGACCTGCTTCTGGAAGGGCATGGCGCTCGACCGTCCTGAACACCGCATCAATATTATCGACACCCCCGGACACGTTGACTTCACCATCGAAGTCGAACGCTCGCTGCGCGTCCTCGATGGCGCGTGCGCGGTGTTCTGTGCCGTCGGCGGTGTCGAACCGCAATCTGAAACCGTCTGGCGTCAAGCCAATAAATACGGTGTCCCGCGTCTGGCATTCGTCAACAAGATGGATCGCATGGGCGCAAACTTCCTGCGCGTTGTCGGTCAGGTTAAAGATCGTCTCGGTGGCAATCCGGTGCCGCTCCAGTTGCCGATTGGCGCTGAAGAGCATTTTAAGGGCGTCGTCGATCTGCTCAAGATGAAGGCGATCCTGTGGGATGAAGAATCCAAAGGCACCAAGTTCGAGTACGGTGACATCCCCGCCGACATGCAGGATCTCTGCGAAGAGTGGCGCGAGAAGCTGATTGAAGCCGCCGCTGAGTCGAACGAAGAGCTGATGGAAAAGTACCTCGAAGGCGAGAGCCTAACCGAGGACGAGATCAAGGCTGGTATTCGTGCTCGCACTCTGAAAAGCGAAATCGTGCCTATGCTGTGCGGTTCGGCGTTCAAGAACAAGGGCGTGCAAGCCATGCTCGACGCCGTGCTCGACTACATGCCGTCGCCAGTCGATGTGCCCGCGATCAAGGGTATTCTCGACGACAAGGACGAGAGCGAAGGTACCCGCGAGGCGTCTGACACTGCGCCCTTTGCTGCACTGGCGTTCAAGATCGCCACCGATCCCTTTGTTGGTACCCTGACCTTTTTCCGTGTCTATTCGGGCGTGCTCAACTCGGGCGATACCCTGTACAACCCGGTCAAGGGCAAAAAAGAGCGCATTGGCCGTATCCTCCAGATGCACGCCAATCAGCGTGAAGAAATCAAAGAAGTGCGTGCCGGTGACATCGCCGCTGCGGTCGGTCTGAAGGATGTCACGACGGGTGACACCCTGTGCGATCTCAACCAGATCATCACGCTGGAGCGCATGGAATTCCCTGAGCCGGTGATTTCGGTCGCCGTCGAGCCGAAAACCAAAAGCGATCAGGAAAAGATGGGCATTGCGCTGCAAAAGCTGGCGCAGGAAGACCCGTCGTTTCGTGTCCATACCGATGAAGAATCCGGCCAGACCATCATCTCAGGCATGGGTGAGCTGCATCTGGAAATCATCGTTGACCGGATGCGCCGCGAATTTAAGGTCGAGGCCAATGTCGGTGCGCCCCAGGTCAGCTACCGCGAAACCATCCGCACCAGCGTCGAGCAAGACACTAAATTCGCCCGTCAGTCCGGCGGTCGTGGTCAGTATGGTCACGTTCTGATTCGCGTCGAGCCGATGGAAGCTGGTGGCGGCTATGAGTTCGTCAACGGCATCGTTGGCGGTACCGTGCCGAAGGAATACATTCCGGCGGTCGACAAGGGCATCCAGGAAGCCATGAAAAACGGTATCCTGGCTGGCTTCCCGATGGTTGACATCAAGGTCACGCTCTACGACGGTTCGTATCACGAAGTCGATTCGAGCGAAATGGCATTCAAGATCGCCGGTTCGATGGCGATCAAGGAAGCGGCAGCGAAAGCCAAGCCGGTGCTGCTCGAACCTATCATGAAAGTTGAAGTGGTCACGCCCGAAGAGAACATGGGCGATGTCATGGGCGACATCAACAGCCGTCGCGGCATGATTCAGGGCATGGACGATTCCCCATCCGGCAAGATCATTCGCGCCGAGGTTCCGCTGTCAGAAATGTTCGGGTACGCCACCGATCTGCGTTCGGCAACTCAGGGTCGTGCGACCTACAGCATGGAATTCTGCAAGTACAACGAGGTGCCCGCCAGCATTGCCGACGCGGTCTCCAAGAAGAAGTAACGATTCATCCGAAGGGTAGAGCGGGATGTCCAAAGAAAAATTTCAACGTAGCAAGCCTCATGTCAATGTTGGCACGATCGGCCACGTCGATCACGGCAAGACCACGCTGACGGCGGCGATCACCACGCATCAGGCCAAGAAGTTCGGTGGCGAAGCGCGGGCGTATGATCAGATTGACAACGCACCGGAAGAGCGTGAGCGCGGCATCACCATTGCCACCGCGCACGTGGAGTACGAGAGCGACAAGCGTCACTACGCGCATGTTGACTGCCCGGGCCATGCTGACTATGTGAAGAACATGATCACTGGCGCGGCACAGATGGATGGTGCGATTCTCGTCGTCTCGGCCGCTGACGGCCCCATGCCGCAGACCCGCGAGCACATCCTGCTGTCGCGTCAGGTTGGTGTACCCTACATCGTCGTCTACCTGAACAAGGCCGACATGGTCGATGATGCCGAACTGCTGGAACTGGTCGAAATGGAAGTGCGCGAGCTGCTCTCCAGCTACGACTTCCCGGGTGACGACACCCCGATCATCACCGGCTCGGCCAAGCTGGCACTGGAAGGCGTAGACAGCGAAATCGGCGGCCAATCCATCGACAAACTGATGGAAGCCCTCGACAGCTACATCCCTGAGCCAGAACGGGCGATTGACGGCGCCTTCCTGATGCCGATTGAAGACGTATTCTCGATCTCCGGTCGTGGTACTGTCGTCACTGGTCGTGTCGAGCGCGGCATCGTCAAGGTCGGCGAAGAAGTCGCCATCGTCGGCATCAAAGATACCGTCAAGACCACCTGCACCGGTGTGGAGATGTTCCGCAAGCTGCTCGATCAGGGTCAAGCTGGCGACAACATCGGTGCCCTGCTGCGTGGCACCAAGCGTGAAGATGTCGAGCGCGGTCAAGTGCTGGCCAAGCCTGGCTCGATCACCCCGCACACCCACTTCGAGGCCGAAGTGTACGTCCTGAGCAAAGAAGAAGGTGGCCGTCACACGCCCTTCTTCAACGGCTATCGCCCGCAGTTCTACTTCCGCACCACCGACGTGACCGGAGCCTGTGAACTGCCCGAAGGCGTCGAGATGGTGATGCCGGGCGACAACATCAAAATGACGATCAAGCTGATCGCCCCGATTGCCATGGAAGACGGGCTGCGCTTTGCCGTCCGTGAGGGCGGTCGCACGGTCGGCGCTGGCGTGGTTTCTAAGATCATCGAGTAAGGGCATGACGAATCAGAGAATCCGAATTCGGCTGAAGGCGTTCGATCATCGTCTGATCGATCAGTCCGCACGTGAGATCGTTGACACCGCTAAGCGCACCGGCGCTCAGGTGCGCGGCCCCGTGCCACTGCCGTCCAAAAAGGAGCGCTTTACCGTTCTGGTCTCGCCGCACGTCAATAAAGACGCCCGCGATCAGTACGAACTGCGTACCCATAAGCGTCTGATGGACATTGTCGATCCGACGGACAAAACCGTAGACGCGCTGATGAAACTGGATCTGGCCGCTGGGGTCGATGTCCAGATCAAGCTGAGCTGAGGACGAAATCATGTCGATCGGAGTTATCGGACGCAAAGCCGGCATGACTCGCCTGTTCACCGAAGACGGGGAGAGCATCCCAGTCACCGTGATCGAAGTCACGCCCAATCGCGTCAGTCAAGTCAAGTCCGAAGAGACCGATGGCTATCACGCCATTCAGGTCGCGTTCGGCGAGCGCCGCGCCTCGCGGGTGACCAAGCCAATGGCTGGACATTACGCAAAAGCGGGTGTTGAAGCCGGTGAAGTGCTGCGCGAATTCCGCTTAGAAGGCGAAGAAGGTACCGACCTCGCTGTCGGTCAGGAAATCACAGTTTCCATCTTCGAGCCAGGGCAGAAGGTCGATGTGCGCGGCGTGACCAAAGGTCGTGGCTTTTCCGGCGTCATTCGCCGTCACCACTTCGCTGGTCAGGATCGCACGCATGGTAACTCGCTGTCGCACCGTGCGCCGGGTTCCATCGGTCAGAACCAAAGCCCAGGTCGCGTCTGGAAGGGTAAAAAGATGGCGGGTCATCTCGGTGCCGCCAATCGTTGTCAGCAAAATCTCGAGGTCGTGCGCATCGACGCTGAACGCAACCTACTCCTCGTCCGTGGCGGTGTGCCCGGGCCGACGGGAGGGCGTCTGGTGGTGCTGCCGTCCGTGAAGCAAAAGAACAAGGGCTGAGCACTCATGGAGATCGCCATTCGAAACCACACTGGCGCGTCCAGTGTGCAGGTTTCCGACGCCGTCTTCGGCGTGGAATACAAACCAGGTCTGGTTCACCAGGTCGTGACCGCCTATATGGCCGGCGCACGCTCAGGAACCAAGGCCCAGAAAAACCGTGCAGCGGTTTCCGGTGGCGGTGCCAAGCCGTGGCGCCAGAAGGGTACTGGTCGTGCCCGCGCCGGTACCTCGCGTAGCCCGCTGTGGCGCACCGGTGGTGTGACTTTCGCGGCCCAGCCACGCGACTATAGCCAAAAAGTCAACCGCAAGATGTATCGCGGTGCCGTGCGCTCGATTCTCTCCGAGCTGGTGCGCACCGAGCGTCTGGTCGTGGTCTCTGAGCTGGCGCTGGAAGCAGCCAAGACGAAAGCATTGATTGCGCTGCTGAAGCAACACGAGCTGACCGATGTGCTCATCCTCACCGATGGCTTTGACGACACGCTCTATCTGGCAGCACGCAATCTGCACAAGGTCGATGTGCTCTCGGCACAAGAGGTCGATCCGGTCAGCCTGATTGCCTTCGAGACCATCCTCGCCACTGAGGCGGCGATCAAGAAGCTGGAGGAACGGCTGGCATGAACAAAGAGCGTCTGATGCAGGTGCTGGTCGCGCCCGTGATTACCGAAAAGGCGACCCGTCTGGCCGAGAATTACCGTCAGGTAACGTTTCGCGTGCTCACCGACGCCACCAAGCGCGAGGTCGCGAAAGCGGTCGAGCTGCTGTTTGAGGTTCAGGTTGATCGCGTCCAGATTCTCAACGTCAAGGGCAAGCAGAAGCGCCACGGACAACGTTTGGGCCAGCGGCAAGACTGGCGCAAAGCCTATGTACGTCTGAAGCCCGGCCAAGACATCGACTTCGGCGACGCCGCCTAAGCGCGGCGGCGGACAGTAACGGATAGATCAAGATGCCAATCGTAAAGACCAAACCGACGTCCGCCGGACGACGCTTCGTCGTCAAGGTGACGACACCCGATCTGCACAAGGGCGAACCCTATGCGCCCCTGCTCGACAAGCAGACCAAACGCGGCGGACGTAACAATCAGGGCCGCGTGTCTGTGCGTCATCAAGGCGGCGGCCATAAGCAGCGTTATCGGATCATCGACTTCAAGCGCAACCGTAAAGACGGGATTCCCGCCACGGTGGAGCGGCTGGAATACGACCCGAACCGCTCGGCGCATATTGCGCTATTGAAATATGCCGATGGCGAACGCGCCTACATCATCGCCCCAAAAGGCCTAAAAGCCGGTGACGCGGTGATTTCGGGCGAGAGCGCACCGATTGCCGTCGGCAACTGTATGCCGCTGCGTAACATTCCGGTCGGCACCCAGGTGCATTGCATCGAAATGCGCCCCGGCAAAGGTGCCCAGCTCGCACGTTCAGCGGGTGCTGCCGTGCAACTGGTGGCGCGTGAATCCGGCAGCGCGACCCTGCGTCTGCGCTCGGGTGAGATGCGCAAAGTGCATTCCGACTGCCGCGCCGTGATCGGCGAGGTGGGCAACAGCGAACACAGCCTGCGCAAACTCGGCAAAGCCGGTGCCAGCCGCTGGCGCGGGATTCGCCCGACGGTGCGCGGCGTGGTGATGAACCCAGTCGATCACCCGCACGGCGGTGGTGAGGGTCGTACCTCCGGTGGTCGGCATCCGGTCACGCCCTGGGGTGTGCCGACGAAGGGTCATAAGACACGCCACAACAAGCGAACCGACGGCATGATCGTGCGTCGTCGCGGTCAGAAATAGCATCAGTCGAGGTTGAGCCAGTGCCACGTTCGATTCGAAAAGGGCCGTTCGTCGATCATCACCTAATTAAAAAGGTCGATGAGGCGGTCGCCCAAAACAGCAAGCGTCCGATCAAGACTTGGTCGCGCCGTTCCATGATCCTGCCAGAAATGGTTGGATTGACTATCGCCGTTCACAATGGGCGGCAGCATGTGCCGGTGCTTGTCAACGAAAACATGATCGGCCACAAGCTCGGCGAGTTTGCGTTGACCCGTACCTATCGTGGTCACGCCGCCGACAAAAAAGCGAAGAAGCGCTAGTCGGAGATCGCGATGCAAGCCGTAGCCACCCACAAATACGCCCGAATTTCGGCGCAAAAGGCCCGACTGGTCGCGGATCTGATTCGCGGCAAGCGTGTCGAGGAAGCCCTCAACACGCTGGCCTTCAGCCCCAAAAAAGGTGCTGACATTATTAAGAAAGTCCTGGAATCGGCGATTGCCAACGCCGAGCACAATGAAGGTGCCGACATCGACGCCCTCAAGGTCGCGGCCATCCAGGTCAACGAAGGGCCAACCATGAAGCGGATCATGCCGCGTGCCAAAGGCCGCGCCAACCGCATCATGAAACGCACCAGCCATATCACGCTGACCGTGGCCGAAGCCTAGAGGATCCAGGGGACCAGTATGGGACAGAAAGTTCATCCGAATGGGATCCGCCTTGGCATCGTCAAGGACTGGACATCCAAGTGGTACGCGAATTCAAAAGATTACGCCGATCTGCTTAACACCGATCTCCAAGTGCGTGACTTCCTGCGCAAGGAACTCGCTAAGGCGTCGGTGAGCCGCATCCAGATCGACCGTCCGGCCAAAAATGCCCATATCACCATTCACACGGCGCGTCCGGGTGTGGTGATCGGCAAAAAAGGCGAGGACATCGACAAGCTGCGCACCAAAGTGTCGGCGATGATGGGCATTCCAGTACACATTGCTATCGAAGAGATCCGCAAGCCGGAACTCGACGCGCAACTGGTTGCGGAAGGCATTGCCCAACAGCTTGAACGGCGTATTATGTTCCGCCGCGCTATGAAGCGTTCAATTCAGAACACGATGCGTCTGGGTGCTGAAGGCATCAAGGTCAGCGTCGCCGGGCGTCTGAATGGCGCTGAAATTGCACGCAGTGAGTGGGCGCGTGAAGGTCGGGTGCCGTTGCACACCTTACGTGCTGATATTGACTACGGCTTTGCCGAGGCCAAGACGACCTACGGCGTGCTCGGCGTCAAAGTCTGGATCTTCAAGGGCGAGGTATTCGGCGACCAATTGCCCGAGGAACCGGCACCGAAAGCGGCCGGAAAGAAGGGTTAAGTCATGCTGCAACCGAAACGCACCACATTCCGCAAGCAACACAAGGGCCGCAATCGCGGTCTAGCCCAGAGCGGCAACCGCGTCAGCTTTGGCGAATACGGTTTGAAAGCGACCGAACGCGGTCGGCTCACCGCCCGCCAGATCGAAGCGGCGCGGCGGGCCATCTCCCGTAGCGTCAAGCGTGGCGGCAAGATCTGGATTCGGGTATTTCCTGACAAGCCGATCTCGAAAAAACCGCTCGAAGTGCGCATGGGTAAGGGTAAGGGTAATGTCGAGTACTGGGTCGCGCTGATTCAGCCAGGCAGTATGCTTTACGAGATCGAGGGTGTCAGCGAAGAACTTGCACGCGAAGCCTTCAAGCTGGCGGCGGCCAAACTGCCGGTGCAGACTACCTTTGAAAAGCGGACGATTCTGTGATGAAGGCCAACGAGCTTAGAACCAACAGCGCCCAAGAGCTTCAGACACAGTTGATGGAGCTGCTGCGCGAGCAATTTAATCTGCGGATGCAGCGGGGCACCGGTCAGTTGTCCAAGCCCTCGCGCATGAAGGCCGTGCGTCGGGACATCGCCCGGATCAAGACCATCATGGCCGAACAGCAAGCGGGCGGGAAATCATGAGCGACGACAACGCGATCAAAACCAACCGGACACTTGAAGGGCGCGTCACCAGCAGCGCCATGGACAAAACCATCACAGTGCTGATTGAGCGTCGGGTCAAGCATCCGCTCTATGGTAAGTTCATGCGCCGCTCGACCAAGATTCACGCTCACGACGAAAGCAATAGCTGCACCGTCGGCGATCTAGTGCGGGTTGAGCAGTGCCGTCCGCTCTCCAAGACCAAGACTTGGCGTCTGATCGAGATCCTCGAAAAGGCCCGCTAAACGGCCTTCGCCTGTCTCGCGTATTGCCGGCCTGTGACCCCTGCGGACTGGCCGGTGCGGTCATTCGCAGAGCCATTGATCCACTCACGGATCAGCAACGAGCTTTTTAGGTGTAAAGACAATGATTCAGATGCAGACCAATCTGAGCGTCGCCGACAACAGCGGCGCCAAGAGCGTGATGTGCATCAAGGTGCTCGGCGGGTCGCATCGTCGCTACGCGGGCATCGGCGATGTTATCAAGGTCACCGTCAAGGATGCGATCCCACGCGGTAAGGTCAAGAAAGGCGATGTCTACAATGCGGTCGTGGTGCGGACTCGTCATGGCGTGCGTCGCCCCGACGGTTCGCTGATCCGCTTTGACGGCAACGCGGCGGTGCTCTTGAACAACCAGCTTCAACCCATCGGCACCCGTATCTTCGGCCCCGTGACACGCGAGCTACGCGGCGAGCGTTTCATGAAGATCATCTCGCTGGCGCCGGAAGTGCTCTGAGGAGACGAGATTCATGAGAAAGATCAAAAAAGGCGATGACGTGATGGTCATCGCGGGCAAGGATAAGGGCAAGCGCGGCACGGTGCTCAAAGTCATCGACGAGAATCACATCGTCGTCGAGAACATCAACATCGCCCGCAAGCACCAAAAAGCCAATCCGCAGGCTGGTGAGCCAGGCGGCATTGTGGATAAAGCGATGCCGATTCACGTCTCCAATGTCGGGCTGTACAACCCGATCAAGGGTGCAGCCGACCGTGTCGGTTTTAAGACCCTGGATGACGGGCGCAAGGTGCGTGTGTTCAAGTCCAACGGCGAAGTCGTTGACGTCTGACCGGGTGAAGCGAGATGTCCAGATTACAGACTGAATACAAAGAGCGCATCATTCCTCAGCTCAAGGAACGCTTCAATTATCAAAGCGTGATGCAGGTGCCCAAGATCGAAAAGATCACGCTCAATATGGGCGTGGGCGAGGCCGTAGCTGACAAAAAGATCATGGATCATGCGGTTGCCGATCTGCGTGCCATCGCCGGTCAGCAGCCAATTGTGACCTATGCCCGCAAATCAGTTGCTGGTTTTAAGATCCGCGAAGGCTGGCCGATTGGCTGTAAAGTCACGCTGCGTCGTGAGCGCATGTACGAGTTTTTGGATCGCTTAATCAGCATCTCGATTCCGCGTATCCGTGACTTTCGTGGTTTGAGTGCGAAGGCATTCGACGGTCGTGGCAATTATTCGATGGGCGTGCGTGAACAGATCATGTTCCCCGAGATCGACTACGACAAGATCGACGCGCTGCGCGGACTCGACATCACCATCACGACCACGGCGCGGACGGATGAAGAAGGCCGTGCCCTGCTCGAAGCCTTCAACTTCCCCTTCCGCACCTAAGGTAATCGCATGGCGAAGAAGAGTATGATTGCGCGTGACCGCAAGCGCACGGAAATCGCTGCCCGGTTCAGCGCCAAACGCGTTGCACTCAAGGCGGTCATCAATGATCGCAGTGCCACGCCGGAGCAGATCGACGAAGCCACGCTGAAGCTGCAAAAGCTGCCGCGTGATGCTGGCCCGACACGCCAGCAGCGGCGTTGCCGCGTCAGTGGTCGTCCGCACGCGGTCTATCGCAAATTTGGCCTCTCGCGCAACAAGCTGCGCGAAGCCGTGATGCGCGGGGATGTCCCGGGCGTCGTCAAGGCGAGCTGGTAAGCAGAGAGAGCGGCCAGCTTTCAGCCATCAGCTTCCAGCTTTTCAGAGCACCTCAGTTCCGCTGATAGCCAATCGCTAAAAGTTGGTAGCTGATAGCTGGAAGCTAGATTTTTTAACCTACCGGGTATCGCGTCGCAACGACGGCCTGACCCACGGAGAAGCCAATGAGTATGTCGGATCCGATTGCGGATATGCTGACACGCATCCGCAACGGCCAGCAGCGCGGTAAGATCACGATTGTGATGCCGTCTTCTAAGCAGAAAGTCGCGATTGCGAAGCTGCTGAAAGATGAAGGCTATATCGCTGATGCACTGGTCGAGACCAAGAGCGGCAAGCCCGAGCTGGTCATCAAGCTGAAGTATTATCGCGGTAAGCCCGTGATCGAGTTCCTCAAGCGCGTTTCGCGCCCTGGACTGCGCATCTATCGTGGCAAGGACGAACTACCGAAGGTCTGGGCAGGACTGGGCATCGCTATCGTCTCCACCTCCAAAGGTCTGATGACCGACCGCGCCGCTCGTCAAGCGGGTCATGGCGGCGAGATCATCGCCTACGTCGCTTAAGGGGAGACCAAGATGTCACGCGTTGCAAAAGCTCCCATTAAGCTGCCGAAAGGCGTTACCGTCGCCATCACGGGTCAGGATGTGGCCGTTACTGGGCCGAAAGGAACCCTGAACTGGCTAGTTCATCCGACCGTGCGCGTTTGCGAAGAGAACGGCGAGATTCGCGTTGCCCCCGCTGAGGGTCAGACCGAAGCTTGGGCGATGGCCGGTACCACCCGCGCCCTGCTCAACAATATGGTCATCGGCTGTAGCACGGGTTTTACGCGCAAGTTGACGCTGGTTGGCGTCGGCTATCGTGCGCAAGCCAAGGGCGATGTGCTCAATCTCAGCCTCGGCTTCTCCCATCCGGTCGATTATCCGGTGCCGCAGGGCATCACGATTGAGACCCCCAGTCAGACCGAAATTCTGGTATCCGGTGCGGATAAGCAGCAGGTCGGTCAGGTCGCCTCCGAGATTCGGGCCTATCGTCCGCCGGAGCCGTACAAGGGCAAGGGTGTTCGTTACGCGGACGAGAACGTCCTGCGTAAGGAAGCCAAGAAGAAATAAGGGGTCTCAACGATGGACAAAAAACAGGCTCGTCTGCGTCGTGCGACGCGGGCACGCGCCAAGATTCGCGAGCTTGGCGTTTATCGGCTGTGCGTGCATCGCACGCCGCGCCATACTTACGCCCAGATCATCACGCCCAGCGAAAACGGCGACCGCGTGCTGGCCAGCGCCTCGACTGTCGAGAAAGCGTTAGCCGAGCAGATCGCGGGCAACAAGGCCAATATCACCGCTGCCACCGTGATCGGCAAGGCGATTGCCGAGCGTGCCCTGGCCGCTGGTGTCGAGACGGTCGCGTTTGACCGCTCCGGCTTCCGTTATCACGGCCGTCTTAAGGCGCTGGCGGATGCCGCGCGTGAAGGCGGACTGAAATTCTAAGGGCGCGAATACATGGCAAACTTTAATCAAAAAACGGAAGGCGACGATCTGCTCGAAAAGCTGGTCGCCGTCAATCGTGTCGCCAAAGTGGTCAAGGGTGGCCGTCAGTTCGGCTTCGCAGCACTGACTGTGGTCGGCGATGGCAAGGGGCGGATCGGTTTTGGGCGCGGTAAGGCACGCGAGGTGCCGATTGCGATTCAAAAGGCGATGGAAAACGCCCGCAAAAATATGATCGAGGTCAAGCTTAACGGCACCACGCTGCAATATCCGTTGCAGGGTAAGCACGGCGCGGCCAAGGTCTTTATGCAGCCGGCTTCCGAAGGTACCGGCATCATCGCCGGTGGCGCGATGCGTGCGGTGTTTGAGGTACTGGGCGTGCAAAACGTGCTCGCTAAGTGCATCGGCACCAATAACCCGATCAACGTTGTGCGTGCGACTGTCAACGGTCTGCGTGCCATGACCGATCCGGCGACCGTTGCCGCCAAGCGCGGCAAGAGCATCGACGAGATCCTGGGGTAAGCGATGTCCGACAAGAAAATGATGAAGGTCAAGCTGGTGCGCAGCATTCATGGCCGCTTAGACAAGCATAAGGCCTGTGTGCGCGGTCTGGGTCTGCGTCGGATGCACCAAGTTGTCGCGGTCGAGGATACGCCCTGTACTCGTGGCATGGTCAATGCCGTGCAGTACATGGTCAAGATCGTGGAGGAAGCCTGATGAAACTCAATGATCTACGGCCCGATCCGGGCAGTCGTCCTGATGCCAAGCGCGTCGGGCGCGGTATCGGCAGCGGCTTGGGCAAAACCTGCGGTCGCGGCCACAAAGGTCAAAAAGCCCGCGCTGGTGGTTTCCACAAAGTCGGCTTTGAGGGCGGTCAGATGCCCTTGCAGCGCCGTCTGCCGAAGGTCGGCTTCCGCTCGCGCAAGTCGCTGGAAAAAGATGAAGTGCGCTTAACCGAGCTGAATCTAGTTGCCGGCGATGTCGTCGATCTGGAGACACTGCGGGCGGCTGGCGTGCTTAACCGCGTTGTTAAAAACGTCAAGATCATCGCTTCTGGTACCGTCACCCGCGCCCTGACCATCCGTGGTCTGGGTGTGACTAAGGGCGCACGCGCTGCCATTGAAGCGGCTGGCGGCACGATCGAAGACTAACCGACTAACCACATAGGTTTGAGACGGATGGCTAAACAAGCAGGATCGATGGCCGGGGCGCTCGGCGGGATGGGGCAGTTGACCGAATTGCGTCGGCGACTGCTGTTCCTGTTAGGAGCCTTGCTCGTTTACCGGATCGGCACCTTCATTCCGGTTCCCGGGGTGAATCCGGAGGCGTTAGCCATCCTCTTCGACCAAAATCAGGGTTCCATCCTCGACATGTTTAACATGTTCTCCGGTGGTGCTCTGGAGCGTGCGAGTCTGTTCGCGCTCGGCGTCATGCCCTATATTTCGGCGTCCATCATCGTGCAGTTGATGACCTCGGTGGTGCCGCAACTGGAACAGTTGAAAAAAGAGGGCGAAGCCGGGCGGCGCAAGATCACCCAATATACCCGCTATGGCACGGTGTTCTTGGCGACCTTTCAAGCTATCGGCATCTCGATGGCGCTGCAAGGCCAGACCGCAGGCGGCTCGGCGCTGGTGGTGCATTCGGGCTTAGGTTTTGTGTTCACGGCGACTGTATCGCTAGTAACCGGTACCATGTTTCTGATGTGGCTCGGCGAGCAGATCACCGAGCGCGGCATCGGCAACGGTATCTCGATGATTATCTTTGCCGGTATTGTCGCCGGTCTACCCGCTGCACTCGGCGGCACGCTGGAACTGGCCCGCACCGGTGAGATGAATGCCCTAGCCGTGCTGGCGCTGTTTGCGATGGCACTGGCGGTGACCGCCTTTGTGGTCTTCGTCGAACGCGGTCAGCGGCGGATCACGGTGAACTATGCACGCCGTCAGCAGGGGCGCAAGATGATGCAGGCGCAAAGCACGCATCTGCCGCTGAAGCTGAATATGGCGGGTGTCATTCCGCCGATTTTTGCTTCCAGCATCATCCTGTTTCCGGGTACGCTCGGGCAGTGGTTTGGCAGTAGCGAAGAGTGGCGCTGGATCGCGGATATCACCTCTAAGCTCGCGCCTGGTGAGCCGGTTTATGTGCTGCTGTATACGGCTGCGATTGTTTTCTTTTGTTTCTTCTATACTGCGTTGGTCTTCAACGCGAAAGAAACGGCGGATAATCTCAAGCGGTCGGGAGCCTTTATTCCGGGCATCCGTCCGGGCGAGCAGACGGCTAAGTATATTGATGGCGTGATGACACGTCTGACTGCTGCCGGTGCCATTTACATTACCGCCGTTTGTCTGCTGCCGGAGTTCCTGATCGTCGGCTATAACGTGCCCTTCTATTTTGGCGGCACCTCGCTGCTGATTGTGGTTGTGGTGGTCATGGACTTCATGGCCCAGGTGCAAGCACATCTGATGTCGCACCAGTATGAAGGGCTGATGAAAAAAGCCAATCTGAAGGCTCCGGGCGGCGGACTGCTGCGCTGAGGCCGTCAACACATATCTTAAGTAGACCGCGTTCAGCGCGGCGACCGTCCGGAGTCGCTCTCGGACGGTCGGTTCATTACACACACCGCCTATCATACGTGGACGCGG
Organism: Allochromatium warmingii; assembly: GCF_900107145.1. Taxonomy (GTDB): domain Bacteria; phylum Pseudomonadota; class Gammaproteobacteria; order Chromatiales; family Chromatiaceae; genus Thermochromatium; species Thermochromatium warmingii. Next base: position 90,049 of record NZ_FNOW01000005.1, read on the forward strand.
TTTGGGAGAGAAAAACATGAAAGTGCGTGCATCCGTCAAAAAGCTGTGCAGAAACTGCCGAATTATTCGGCGCAATGGTTCGGTACGTGTGATCTGTACGGATCCACGTCACAAACAGCGCCAAGGTTGATTGAGACTTGGTTGACCTGAACAAACTGTTTGATATACTGCGCGGTTTACCCGCTGAGCATTTAGGACTAAGGGGTTCGTAAACATGGCCCGTATCGCCGGCGTCAATATCCCAGATAAAAAACACGCTGTGATCGCGCTCACCGCGATCTATGGCATCGGTCGCACCCGCGCGGGCCTGATTTGCGATGCAGCGGGAATTGCGCGTACCACGAAGGTGCAGAGCCTCACGGAAGAAGAAGTCGACAAGCTGCGTAATGAGGTCGCAAAGTTCACGGTCGAGGGCGATCTGCGGCGCGAGGTGTCGATGAACATCAAGCGGCTGATGGATCTCGGCTGCTACCGGGGCATCCGTCACCGTCGCGGGCTGCCGCTGCGTGGTCAGCGCACCCGTACCAACGCTCGGACCCGTAAGGGCCCGCGTCGCCCGATCAAACGCTAAGCGCCTCGCGCTCGCCCAGATGAGCTGGATTACGTCGAATGGCTAAACCGATTCGCAACACAAAGAAAAAGATCAAAAAGCAGGTGGCGGATGGGATCGCCCACGTCCACGCCTCTTTTAATAACACCATCATTACCATCACTGACCGACAGGGCAATGCGTTAGCTTGGGCCACCTCCGGCGGTTCGGGTTTTCGTGGCTCGCGCAAGAGCACACCGTTCGCCGCGCAGGTCGCCGCCGACAAGGCTGGCCAAGCCGCGAAAGAATACGGTTTGCGTAACTTGGATGTCAACGTCAAGGGGCCGGGGCCGGGCCGTGAGTCTGCCGTGCGTGCGCTCAATAATGCCGGGTTCAAGATCACCAGCATCACTGACGTGACGCCCATCCCGCACAACGGCTGCCGCCCGCCCAAGAAGCGGCGCGTCTAACGGCCCGACAGTTCAACAGGAAGACACATGGCACGTTACATAGGCCCGACCTGCAAGCTGGCGCGGCGCGAAGGGGTAGACCTTTCGCTCAAAAGCCGCGTGCGTTCGCTCGATACCAAATGCAAGCTCGACAAGCAGCCCGGCCAAATGGCCGAACGCCGCCGTCGCCTTTCCGATTACGGCGTGCAGTTGCGCGAAAAGCAGAAAGTGCGCCGGATTTACGGAGTGCTAGAGCGCCAGTTCCGCAACTATTACAAAAAAGCCGCGCAGTCGAAGGGCGCAACGGGTGAGAACCTGTTGCAGCTTCTGGAGCGGCGGCTTGATAACGTCGTGTACCGGATGGGCTTTGGGGCGACCCGCGCTGAAGCGCGTCAGCTCGTCAGTCACAAGAGCATTCTGGTCAACGGCCGTATTGTCAACATTCCGTCCTATCAGGTCGGTGCTGACGATCATGTTGAAGTACGTGAGCCAGCCAAGAAGCAGTTGCGCGTGCAAAATGCGATGGCATTAGCCGAGCAGTATGGCTTTCCGGATTGGGTCGAGGTCGATAGCAAGGGTCTAAAAGGCGTATTTAAGCGCATTCCAGACCGTTCGGATCTGCCAGCCGACATCAATGAATCGCTGATCGTCGAGCTGTACTCCAAGTAAGGAGCATCCTGAGAGGCACTGAATGACTGACGCTATTGGCGAATTTCTCAAACCGCGCATCGTCAGGGTCGAATCGGTTGACGGTAACCTGCGTCATGCGCGGATTTCGCTTGAACCACTCGAACGCGGTTTCGGCCACACGCTCGGCAACGCGCTGCGGCGGATCTTGCTGTCGTCGATGGACGGGTACGCCGTAACGGAAGTCGAGATCCAGGGCGTGCTGCATGAGTACACCACGCTGGAGGGGGTGCAGGAAGATGTGCTCGAAATCCTGCTCAACCTCAAGCAACTGGCGATCACGCTCAATGGCAAAGATGAGGCGATCTTTGCTCTGAGCAAGCGCGGCCCGGGGCCAGTGAAAGCCAGCGATATTGCGATTGACCATTCGGCTGAGATCGCAAATCCGGAGCTGGTGATTGCCAATCTGACGGCAGCCACCGAGTTGAGCATGACGTTGACCGTGCGGCGCGGACGTGGCTATGAGCCAGCCAGTCAGCGCGAACTCGATGGTACGGAAGATCGGCCTATCGGCAAGCTACCAATCGACGCTTCGTTTAGTCCAGTGCGGCGCGTGGCCATCGAGGTACAGTCGGCGCGGGTTGAGCAGCGCACCGATCTCGACCGGTTGGTGATCGATCTGGAAACCAGCGGCACCATTGATCCGAAGGAAAGTATCCAGCGGGCCGCGACCATTCTGCGCGATCAGTTATCGAGCTTCGTCGCCCTAGAAGGGACGGCACCGGCTGAAACCCTGCTGCCCGAGACCCGCGACGAGTCGCCGTATGATCCGATTCTGTTGCGGCCAGTCGATGATTTGGAGCTGACGGTGCGTTCGGCGAATTGTCTCAAGGCCGAAAACATCTATTTGATTGGCGATCTGATTCAGCGCACCGAGGTCGAGTTGCTCAAAACGCCTAATTTGGGCAAAAAGTCGCTCACTGAGATTAAGGACGTGCTGGCCACTCGCGGGTTGTCACTCGGGATGCGGCTGGAAAATTGGCCGCCCGACAACATCGCCGAACTCAGTATTCGCTAAGGCTGATGCGTGGATCCTGTGTCGATCCGCGCCAGCCGACCCCTGTCATCTAACGCTTTAACGATTATTTTAGGATCAGGATCATGCGTCACCGCAAAGCCGGAAGGCAACTGAATCGCACCAGCTCGCACCGCGAAGCCATGTTCCGCAACATGGCCGCTTCGCTGTTTCGTCATGAGCTGATTAAGACCACACTGCCGAAGGCGAAAGAACTGCGTCGTGTTGCTGAGCCTTTGATCACCCTAGCGAAGACGGACTCAGTTCACAAGCGCCGTTTGGCGTTTGCTCGTCTGCGCGACAAAGAGGTTGTCGGCAAGTTGTTTGTTGAACTTGGGCCACGTTATCAGAGCCGCCCAGGTGGGTATCTGCGTATCCTGAAGTGCGGCTATCGTCACAGTGACGCAGCACCGATGGCGTATGTCGAGCTGGTTGATCGCCCAGAACAGGCAACGGCATTCGAGGACGACGCGGATTGATGGCGTTGTTTTAAGCCGTGCCTGAGTGCGACGAAAGCCGAGCAAATGCTCGGCTTTTTTGTGTCTGCTTGATTGGGTTGGATTGCAAAGAACGGTGAACCGCAATTGCCACGATGAATATCAAACGCATCTTGCTTGCGACCGATTTTGGCGCAGATTTGTATGTCGGGCAGATACAGGCGCGTTTACATGCGCACCTGCCCAATTTGCCCTGTATTGGTTTGATGCAGGATTTACCACCGTTTCGGCCAGATGTGGCCGCTTATCTGCTGCCGGCGCTGTTGCGTGATCTACCGCGTGATTCGCTGGTGCTCGGTATTGTTGATCCCGGGGTCGGCGGTGCGCGAGCGGGGCTGCTGATGCGGGCAGATGGTCAGTGGTTGATTGGGCCAGATAATGGGGTGTTGGCGCTGGTGGCGCGACGTGCTGACGATGCCGCTGTATGGCGGATCGGTTGGCAGCCGGAGCAGATGTCAGCGAGTTTTCACGGACGCGATTGGTTTGCACCAGCGGCAGTGCGCTTGGTTGTGGGTGAAGATTTGGCGTTAGCGCCGTTGGCACGCGCTGATCTGATCGGCGCAGACTGGCCGGATGAGCGGGCGGTGATTGTCTATGTCGATCATTTCGGCAATTTGATGACGGGGATACGTGCGGCGAGCGTAGCGGCTGAGACAGAATTGCGGGTTCGCGGTCAATTGCTGCCCAGTGCGCGGACGTTTTGCGCGGTCGCGCCGGGGCAGGCGTTTTGGTATGAAAATGCGCTGGGGTTAATTGAGATTGCGGTTAATCAAGGATCGGCAACCCGACAGCTTGCGTTAGGGGTGGGCGATGGGGTTGAGATTGGCTGAAGTTGCTGTTTAAAAGCCACCTAACAACTTGAAAATAGCATGACGGAATTTCGTGATATGTCCTCGATTGATACCACTGACACCACCGCTCCCGAAGCCGTTGATGCCTTCATCGCCCGTTGGGGAGCGGTGCAGAGCAAAGGCGGCAACGAAACCGCGAATCTGCAACCGTTCATCATTGAGTTGTGTGAACTGCTCGATCTGCCGCGCCCCGATGTGGCGGGTTCGCAGCACACTGACAATGCGTATGTATTCGAGCGCAAGCTAACCGAATATTTTGCCGATGGCGGTCAGACACCGCGCAAGGTGGACTGTTATCGGCGGGCGTGTTTTGTGCTCGAAGGTAAGGACACTGGCAAAACGGTCGGCAGCGGCGGTTGGGATACGGCGATTCTCAAGGCGCGTCAGCAGGCCGAGAACTATGTGCGCTGTTTGCCGCCGGAGGAGGGGCGACCGCCGTTTATCATCATCGCTGATGTCGGGCGGGCGTTGACGCTCTATGCCGAGTTCAGTTGTACCGGCGGGAATTATGTCGCCTTTCCCGATCCGCGCAGTCATACGATCACGTTGGAGCAGTTGCGCGATCCGCTGATGCGTGAGCGATTGCGGTTAGTGTGGCTGGATCCGTTGCGACTTGATCCGACGCGCTATGCTGGTCAGGTGACTCGCGGAATCGCCGATCAGTTAGCGCGGTTGGCGAAATCGCTGGAAGAGGAGAGCGGGCAGGAGCCGGAAGCGGTGGCCAGCTTTTTGATGCGCTGTTTGTTTACGATGTTTGCGCAGAATGTCGGGCTGTTGCCGGAGCGCAGTTTTACGGCGTTATTGGAGCGGTTGCAGGTCAAGCCGGAGTCATTCGCACCGCAGTTACGCAGTCTGTGGCTGACCATGAATACGGGTGGATTTGCTCCGGCGTTGGATGTCGAGGTGTTGCAATTTAATGGCGGGTTATTTGCCGATCCGCAGGTGATCGCGCTGAATGCCGCACAGATTGGGCAGTTGTTAGAGGCGGCGCGGGCCGATTGGCGGCATGTGGAACCGGCGATTTTCGGCACGCTGTTAGAACGGGCGCTCAATCCGCGTGAGCGGCATAAGCTGGGAGCGCATTATACGCCGCGTGCCTATGTCGAGCGATTGGTGTGGCCGACGGTGATTGAGCCGTTGCGGGCCGAGTGGATGGAGACACAGAGCGCGGTGCTGGCGTGTGAACGCGAAGGCAAGCGCAAAGACGCGATTGCCGAGCTACGGGCGTTTCATCAACAGTTGTGTACAACACGCATTCTCGATCCGGCCTGTGGCAGTGGCAATTTTCTCTATGTCGCTTTTGAACACATGAAGCGGCTGGAAAGCGAGGTGCTGGAAACTTTGAGCGGTTTGCTTAAAGCGCGGGCGTTTGATTTAAAAGGCTTGACCGTCGATCCGCGTCAATTTCTCGGCTTGGAAATCAATCCGCGTGCGGCGCGAATTGCTGAAATGGTGTTATGGATCGGCTATTTACAATGGCATTTCCGCACCTATGGCGCGGTGAATCCGCCAACGCCGGTATTACGCGATGCGCACAATATTCAGCATCAAGATGCGCTGATTGAATATGACGCGGTGGAGCCGCTCCGTGATGCGCACGGTCAGCCAGTGACGCGCTGGGATGGGATGACGAAAAAAATCAGCGCGACCACCGGCGAGCTGATTCCCGATGACGCAGCGCAGGTGGCGCAGGTGCGCTATGTCCAGCCGCGTCGGGCGGCGTGGCCGGAAGCGGATTACATCGTCGGCAATCCGCCGTTTATTGGCGCGGCGACGATGCGCGGGACATTGGGTGATGGGTATGTCGAGGCGGTGCGCGGAACTTGGCCGGAGGTGCCCGAATCGGCGGATTTCGTGATGTATTGGTGGCATCTCGCGGCAGAAGCGGTACGTGCAGGACGGGCAAAACGCTTTGGGTTTATCACCACCAATTCGATTCGGCAGACGTTTAATCGGCGCGTGATTCAGGCGCAGTTAGCCGCACAACCGCCGCTGGCGCTGACCTTTGCGATTCCCGATCATCCCTGGGTCGATGCGGCAGATGGGGCGGCGGTGCGGATTGCGATGACGGCGGGAATCGCGGGCGAATGTGAGGGGCGATTGCTTCAGGTGCGCTCAGAACACGCGAGCGATGCCGATGCCGTCCAGATCGCGCTACAGGAGCGGTCGGGGCGGATTTTTGCCGATTTGACGATTGGGGCGAATGTGGCGGGCGCACAGCCGTTGCGGGCTAATCAGAACGTCAGTCAACGCGGATTCGAGCTTGGCAATGCTGGTTTTATCGTGACGGCTGAAGAAGCTGCTGCGCTGGGACTAGGGCGCATGGTTGAACTCGAACGCTTTATTCGCAGTTATCGCAATGGCCGCGATCTGACCGATAAACCGCGTGGTGTCATGGCTATCGATCTGTTCGGATTAACAGTTGAGATCGTGCGCGAGCGTTTTCCTGAAGTCTATCAATGGCTATTAGAGCGAGTTAAACCTGAACGCGAGCAAAACCGCGATCCTCGATTACAGCGTCAATGGTGGCTACATCGGCGATCCCGCGAAGATTTGCGTAATATGCTTGCTGGACTACCGCGCTATATCGCTACAGTTGAAACAACAAAGCATCGAATTTTTCAATTTCTCGATGCCGCGATTTTGCCGGATAACATGCTGGTTAATATCGCCAGCGATGAGGCGTTTATTCTTGGGATATTATCAAGCCGCGTGCATGTTATCTGGGCGCTTGCGACAGGTGGCACACTTGAGAATCGTCCGCGCTATAACAAAACGCTTTGCTTTGAAACCTTCCCTTTCCCCGACGCGACTGTTGAGCAAATCGCCACCATCCGCGATCTAGCCGAACAACTCGACGCCCACCGCAAGCGCCAGCAAGCCGCGCATCCGGATCTGACCCTAACCGCGATGTACAACGTCCTCGAAAAACTCCGCGCTGGCGAGGAACTCAACGCCAAAGACAAGATCATCCACGCTCACGGCCTGACCTCGGTGCTCGCCGAACTGCATGACCAACTAGATCGCGCCGTCTTTGCCGCCTACGGTTGGGACGATCTGGCCGAACGGCTGGTCGGCCAACCCGAAGCTACCACCCCGCGCCCCGACAAATCCGCCGCTCAAACCGACGCCGAAGACCTATTGCTGCAACGTCTCGTCGCCCTCAACGCCAGCCGCATCGCTGAAGAAACCAGCGGCCAGATTCGCTGGCTACGCCCCGCCTATCAACACCCCAGCGCCACCGCCGCACCCGAACAAACTCAAGCCGACCTCAACGCCTCGAACCTCGACGCCGCGCCATCGGTGACTGCTGCCACAAAACGCACCTGGCCCAAAAATCTTCGCGAACAGATCGCCGCCGTGCGCGACAGCCTCGGCGATCAAGCCCTGACGCTCGACGCCATCGTCGCTCAGTTCCGCAGCCCCAAAACCACCGCGCCCAAAATCGCCAATGTCCTCGCTGCACTCGAAGACCTCGGGCGCATCAGCCGCGATGGAGAGCGGTATCGGGTGGTAGGGTGAGGCGTGGGTGTGGGTGTGGGTGTAGTGTAGATGTTGGGTACGCAATGCGTACCCGACTACTCAGACGGATCGTTCAGACACGCAGGATTCAGCGCACCAACGCCCCCGCCTGCTGTTCAGCATGATAAGACGAACGCACCAGTGCGCCACTGGCGACCGTTGCAAATCCCATCATTTCACCAGCGCGGCGCAGCGCGTTGAATTCATCCGGCGTCCAATAACGGCGCACCGGCAAATGATTGCGTGAAGGCTGAAGATATTGCCCAATGGTGAGCATCTCGCAATCATGTGCGCGTAAATCACGCATCACCGCTAATATTTCATCCTCAGTTTCACCCAGTCCAAGCATCAATCCTGATTTCGTCGGCACGGCTGGATAACGCGCTTTAAATGCTTGCAACAGTCGTAATGAACCGGCGTAATCCGCTCCCGGCCGTGCCTCAGCATATAAACGCGGCACAGTTTCCAAATTGTGATTAAAAATATCGGGTACTGCTGCATCAATAAAATAATCCAGCGCCACCGCTTCACGGCCGCGAAAATCCGGCACTAAACATTCAATCCGAATCGCCGGACAGCGCCCGCGAATTGCACGCAAACAGGCCGCAAAATGCCCCGCGCCACCATCGCGTAAATCATCACGATCTACAGATGTCATCACGACATAATGCAAACCTAATTGCGCAATCGATTCGGCTAACTGCTCGGGTTCAAGCGGATCGGGTGGCTGTGGACGACCGTGCGCCACATCGCAGAATGGACAGCGGCGCGTGCAAACATCGCCCAAAATCATAAAAGTCGCGGTGCCATGCGCGAAACATTCGCCCAAATTCGGGCACTGTGCTTCTTCACAGACCGTTTTAAGCTGACGATCACGCAGCAGCCGTTTGAGGCGCACCACATCCGGCCCAACCGGAGCGCGAGCGCGAATCCAACTCGGCTTGCGCAAGATCGGCGCGTCAGTTGCAACCTGAATGGGAATCCGTGCGAGCTTATCGTGACCGCGTTGATGGGTATCGGGCGTGGTACGTGAGGGGGCGTTGAGCGGGTCGGACGATGACATGGGATAGTCTGATATTCTCAGCAAGCGACCTAAAAAACGGCTCCGATTTGTTTCGGACAATCTCGCCTATCTATTCTTTTCTGTGGTGCCATAGTCGTAGCCATCATTCCGGTGCAGGGGTTGAAAGGTTCGCATCGGACGGCTGAACGGTTTCCCACCATCGAATGGCCGCATCTCGAAACTGCCTTTGACACGCGGCGAAATACGCCCCGTCTTGCCTTCGCAGCGTGCGATGTCGCCAGACCGCCAGCCGTGAAGCGGTTTTAGGCTGCGGTGCTGTTTTGGGTAGCCGAATTGATCGAGCACGGCTTTCTGCCGCCCACCCTGCCCTTTGGCGACTATGTGCAATGGTCGGTCTGTGGCAAGCACCAGAGAGCCGATCGCCCCAACCGCCGCAGCGTCCAACCAGTGGGCCTT
>NZ_FNOW01000009.1 GCF_900107145.1 Allochromatium warmingii
CGAACCCAAGTCAATACAAAAGCGAGCTGCGTTCTTTGCTGACAGAGAATTTTTCTATTATCGGTTAATTGTCAAAAACGAAAAATCGGTATCAGTTTAGTATATCATCCCGAACATGATTTTATTATTGTTCTTGTTGATAAAAAGAACGACGATATTCCTGACAGTCTTTCATCTGGAACGGAAATCATCGAAATTAACCGATTTAAAATTCCTGATTTAGATCGTTTCATTTACCGTTACACGATCATGGAGTTAAACACGGCGGTTAAACCCTTCGTGCTTTCCGAGCTTTTCGTGGCTCGTAACTACGATACTTTGATTTATCTTGATCCCGATATTTGGATTTTTCGTTATCTAGAAGAAATTTATCAAGCATTTAGCAGTGCATCTATCGTTTTGACTCCACATATACGACGCCCCTATTATGATAACCATCATCCAAGCGATCTAAGCATTCTGCAAAGTGGTACTTATAATCTCGGATTTATTGGACTTAAAAACACCAAAAGTGCTCGATCATTGCTTGATTGGTGGATGCAAAAGCTGTATCACGATTGCGTTGTTGATATTCCTAAAGGATTGTTTGTTGACCAAAAATGGATTGATCTTGTTCCAGGCTTTTTTCCTGACACCAAAATTATCCATGATCCTAGCTATAATGTCGCCTATTGGAATTTGCATGAACGCCAAATCAGTGGGGATATAAATAATTGGAAAGTTGATGAACAACCACTAGCGTTTTTTCATTTTTCTGGATATCTTCCCATTGCGCCTGACTCAATTTCTACACATCAAAACCGCCATCAAATTAATCAAATTCCAGATTTTGCTAATATCGCGGTCTATTATGGAGCAGCACTTTTTCAAAATGGATATAAAACATCAATAACTTGGCCTTATGCGTTTGAAACGCTTTCCAATGGTGTCCGCCTTCCCATGCATATCGTCCGCAGTGTCATGCAATGGGCATCTAGAACCGGCGTACCAACACCTAATCCGCGCACCCATCCTGATGATTTTTGTCGATTTTTGATGTCGCGAGGTTATTTGCCAGAACGTCCAAATGTAGTGCTGTTATATTTCTTTTTGCTTCAGCAGCGTCAGGATCTTGTGGTTGCTTTCCCGCACGCTGTTGACAATAGTGACGATAGCGATTTTCGCAATTGGCTACTAAATCATGGTGGTCATGAAGCGCAGCTTCAGGATCTGTTTCCTTACGAAGGCGATAAAATTCGAGATAATGTAGCGGATTTGTTTTTTCGCTTGCGTCAAGCTAATCGCGTAGATGTGTTTGCTGCATTTCAAGATATGTGGATCAATGATGATGTTTTTAATTGTTTTTTGGGCTGGATTGCAACTCACGGCGTTAAAGAAATGGGTTTTGAAAAAAATGATGCCGAGTGCCTTAGCAATGCACGCGCTGGGGTCTTTCGCATTTTTAATCTTTATTTCTTACGAGGCGACCTGCAAGTCAAATTCATGAAACTATGGGAAAAATACCAAATCGAAGAATTTGCAGAATGGTTACGTCAGCACAGATATACTTTAAATCTTTCCTTGAACGAAATTTCATTGTTCGTTGAGTTTATCAGTGCTCGCCCTGTATTATTTGAAAAAATCCGATTTCTTTATCAAAATTTCGGCAAGAAACAGAAAATTTTGCCGTCACTATACGCGATCGATGATAGGCGATATCTTTGCAGTATTGCAGCGAATACTAATCAGATTTTTACTTGGCTTAAAAAAGAAAAAGCGATATCGCCTGCTGATCATTTTGTCGCCCATTTTGGGCGCGACCGCTCCATACTCAATGACTTTAGCACATGTTCCGTGCCGGGTTTAATGGCAATGGAGAACTTCGATTTCATTAAGACACTGCGATCAACTCTTGCTGTCGAGCGATCCTATCCGATAATCAACATGGCAGGATTTTTAACAGCTCCATCAGGAACCGGCGAGGCTGGCCGTGGCATAGTGGCAACACTTAAAAACACCAAACTGCCTTTTCGCGCTGTCACTTTGCCACATGTTCAAGCTCAATCAGTCGGGTTTCCAAAACAACCCGCTCTGTTTGGCTGGCCAAGCGCCATCGCGGATTTATCGATTACGGTAGCTAATGCCGATTCCAGCAAATCTTTTGAACATATGCTTCCGAGTCTTTATTGGGCAAACAAAAATGTTGGCTATTGGGTATGGGAGACTGAAACTTTACCCCACCACTTTAAAAATTCAGATACGTTGTTCGATGAAATTTGGACGCCTAGCCATTATTCGGCTGCAGCTATCCGAAAAACTAGCCGACGAAATGTGCGCGTTTTTCCGCATGTTTTAGATTTCCCTGCGCTTGATCGTGCTGTGGCGAATCGTCAAGCATTTGGCTTACCCACAGAGGCAATTTTATTTGGTTTTGCTTTCGATCCAAATAGCATTCTTGAGCGCAAAAATGTTGCGGGTTTAGTGCAAGCATTTCAAGATGCCTTCCGTGACAATGACCGTTGTTATCTAGTGCTAAAAGTCAATGGCCAATCGCGAGGAACTTACGAGTATGAAATGATTCGGGCGCGGGTAGATTCAGATCGTATCTTAGTCATGGAGATGACTATGTCGCACGAAAAAACCTTTGATTTCATAAAAAGTTTAGATGTTTATGTTTCGCTGCATCGTGCAGAAGGTTTCGGTCTCACCTGCGCCGAAGCCATGGCGCTTGGATTACCTGTGATCGCCAGTCAGTATTCTGGAAATCTAGACTTTATGACCGAACAGAATAGTCTTCTCGTTCCAACACAAGTCATTGAAACAGATCGACCCTATGGCCCTTATCCAGCCGGTACGCGCTGGGGAGACCCAGATCTCGCAGCCGCAAGCCATCTGATGCGTACGCTGCTTGATGTTGAAAAACGCCGATTTATTGGAGAGGAAGCCGCTCGCTCAATCAGAAAGACGCTTGCACCTGAATTGTTAGCCAATCAATTGAAAGATATGATCGCTGATATTCTTAATCAGGATAAGGGTTACTCAGCATGACAATTCCAGCTTTGACCGCGAATGACATAGAAAGCTATTACAAAGTACTTATGGCAAGTTTACGCCAGCGGCGTCGCCCTAACTTAATTGGCGTTGGTGTGGCGCGTTGCGGGACAACTTTGCTTTATGAACTATTGAAAAAACAACCGGAAGTTTATGTGTCACCGATCAAGGAAGTGAATTTTTTTGGTGTTTTTCAACAAGAATTTCGACCTAACGGAATGGGGTGGCGCATAGAAGACTACGAGCGTCTTTTTTTGCCAGCAAAGAATGAACGCTATTTATGTGAAATTTCCCCAGTATATTTCAGCGTTCCAGGCGCAGCGGATTGGATACATCGCCTCGTTGCGGATGTGAAAATTATTATCATGCTACGCGAGCCTGTTGAGCGGCTCATTTCACAGTATAAACATTATCTTCAGCATCACAAACGCAACATGATCGAAACTGATCTTGAGGCTTTTCTTGAATCCGGAATGCGTGTTGTGCAGGATAATGCCGTCTCCATACGCGATTGGTATAGCCCCGGCAGTTGTGTAGCGCAGTCTTTTTATGCTGATAATTTGAGTGCTTATATTCGCCTGTTTGGTCGTGATAACGTTTGCGTGTTGATTTATGAAGATCTACGCGATCAACCGGAGATTTGGCTGCAAACTTTGTGTGATTTTCTTGGGCTGAATATTCTATTCGATCTTAACGAAAAAATTAATGCTTCGCCTAAAGTAGTCGATATCAGTTTATCGCCCGATCTAGTTACGAAAGCACGAGCGATGTTTCATGATGAAATAGCAAAAACATCAGAAATAATCCATCGCGATTTATCTTCGCTGTGGCATTCTAATTAATTTTATGGAATTTTGCTGACAATGAAAAAAATAACGACTTTAACGTCTCTTGATTTAACATCGGCTCACAATCCATTTCGTCTCGTCTTTCATATTGGCGCCGGGAAAACGGGCACCAGTTCGATTCAGCAGATGTTAAAAAATCAGCGCGAACAGTTGAAAGCTCAAGGAGTATGGTATTTGGGGGAAATGCTCGAACATGCGCCCTTGATGAAGTTTTCTTGGCAGCGGCGTGGCGGTCAAGCCGAATTTTTTGATGCGAGTGTGGTGACAAGGCAAGCCGAACTCAAGGATGTACTGAACCTAGCTTTGATAGACATCCGTAATCAAGGCTTTCGTATGGCGATTTGGAGTAATGAATGGTTTTTTCCCCGAAGCGATTATGCAATTAATGCTTTCGCCCAACTGCAACAAAGCGGCATTGGCATACAAATTCTTGCCTATGTTCGGCGCCATGACGTTTGGGCGCGGTCGGCTTATGTACAATGGGGTCTAAAACACAAGGGTTATTTGGGGCCTATCCGTTCATTTCCGCAATGGTACGAAAGATGGAAAGAAAAAGGTTGTTTTATGTTTGGCTTGCAACCCTGGCTAGAGCGTTTTCCCAATGCGGTATTGGTGCGAAATTTTGATTGTGTTGAGGATGTTGTTGTAGATTTTTATCAGTTGCTTGGCCTAAATGAGCAGCAAGTGTTATCGTTTTATCACGTCAATACTACCCTTGCGCCAGAAGAATTGCTTTTACGCACGCTCTTTAATAATCAAGTACAAGAAGCGTCGCCATCGCCTCTATTTCAAAAAGCTTTGACAGGAGTAAACATTGATTATAATCAAACACTTGACGATTGGCTGGGACAACTGATGCCAACACGCGACGCGCTAGAGCAGGTATTGCAAGAAACTCAGCTTGATCGTCAGGCGGTTAATGCATTGCTCAAACAGAGCGGACAACCGCCACTTGTTGAATCCGAGCTAAACATTCCGCCGATGACTGTCGATCCGTCGAAAATGCTTGCTGTCCTTGCTCAGATTACGATGTGGCAAGCTCGACAAATCACCGAATTGAAAGACCGCGTGAACGATTTAGCGGGGAAACTCGCGACGACTTGCGACACAGCAGCACCTAAGCAACAAGCTGCCGTGAAGGTGTCGCCAGAATTGCAACAGCCAGATCCAGAAAAATATAACGCTCATACTAAAAGCAACGAGATTAGACAAGACAAGATCTGGCGAGGTAAAAAACTTAACTCGGTGATTATCCACGTCGGTATGCAAAAAACTGGCTCCACTGCCTTACAGCAGGTGCTTTATCACAATCTCGTTGATCCAAACTGTTTTTATTCGCATATTGACGAGAACCATAGCGTGAGAATTTGCAGTCTATTTTCAGACGCGCCCGAAAAGTTTCCGGTCAATCAAAGATTGGCACGAACCAGCACCGAGATCGATCAACTGAATCGTGAAACACTGCGGCAACTTGATGAAGAATTGGCAGATAACCCGCGAAAAACATGGCTATTTTCCGGCGAAGGAATTGGCTCATTGAAAAAGCCCGAACTTGAGAAATTTAGGCATTTCCTAGCAGATCGATTTGAGAACATCATGATTGTTGCCTATGTTCGTCCACCGCGTTCTTTCATGCAAAGTGTTTTTCAACAGCAACTAAAAGGTGGGGTTGATAATCGGTTTAATCTTGAAACGAAATATCCGCGCTACCGTCGCCTTTTTGAAAAATTTGATCAAGTATATGGTTGCGAGCAGGTGCAGCTCTGGAAATTCGATCCAGCTGCTTTTCCGTACTCGGATGTTGTGCAAGATTTTTGTCGACGTCTGAATATTTATATCCCTGTTACTCCCCAAAAAGTTAATGAATCCTTATCCAAGCAGGCAACGCAATTGTTGTATATCTATCGTCGATTTGGTCAAGCGACACCGATAGGCCGCGAGGCGGTGCGTATTAACCAGCGATTAGTTGATGCATTATGGAACATTGGCACGGATAAGCTGCGATTTGCGCCCGAATGGGTGCAACCAATTCTGGATGCGCACCGCGAGGATATCGAGTGGATGGAAGCGCGTTTAGGATCGTCGCTAGAGGAAGATATGACGCCTTCAGCCGGGGATATTCAGCGCGACGCGGATTTGCTGCAGGTGGAGCCAGAGACGCTTGATGCACTCAAAGCGCTGATTGGTGACAATGCGGTGTCTGATGGGATTAAGGGCGACACACCGGAGGAGGTGGCGCGATTAGTTGGCTGTCTGTACACCAAAATTGCCAAGCAAGTTAATCAAACACGTAAATGAAGCTACAGCATTTACTGTTAAACCTAACCGAATACTAACGTCGAGTAGTTGTTTATATCTCGTCTCAGCGCAGAGTGCGTAGTGACAGATTGACAGCTACTGAGAGGTACACATTAATGTCATTGATGGGAATAAATGTATATTTTTACGGGCATCGTGATGCTGGCTTCTTTTTTAAGTCCATGAGGCAATGGAATCCAATAATGGATAGGAGTGGATTTTTTAAATCAGATCCTAAACCTTTGCCGATGAATCAAGACGGACTCATGGATGGTCGCTATATTATTATTTTTCCAGTAAAATTATGCAAAGAACGTAATATTAATAACTTGGAATTGATCGAAGACTTGCCGGACTATGTGTTTAAAAATTTACGCGACAATAAGGCTGTTGTTTTATTCGATCACTCCAACGAGCCAGGAACCGCGCAAGAAATTAAATGGATTAAAGATAAATTCAAGACAAAAGGTATGCGTTCTTTCGAAAATGTATTATATCTATCTCAAAATAGATTGCTAAATAATATTTCATACCAGTTAAAATGTTGCGCATATGATTATTATCCGATTGCGTGTGCCATGCATATACTTGATATCATAGATGGTGAATGGGAAGATAATTTGATCGCTTCCATGACCAACAACAACAAGGATAAGTTTATCCTATGCTTGAATGGGACTCCCAGAAATCATCGTGTTTATACATGCGCCATGTTGCATAAATTTGGATTGTTAGATGAATCATTGGTGTCGTTTCCCGTTCCAGATGGCTACCGAAAAAATGCTGGTTTTGATATTCAGAAAGCCGTTTCCAAACATCCTGAAGCCCCCAATAATCTTGAATTATCATTGGAATTTATCGCTAATTCAATTCCCTTTAAAGTGGATGACTACAATGAAAATGATCGCTTAGTTTTCAAAATAGATCTAGAGAATTATAGGCGATCATGGATATCTTTAGTGACCGAGACAGCCGTCCATGATGGCGTGGCGAGAATCACCGAGAAAACATTCAAAGCACTCGCGCTCGGTCATCCATTTTTAATGTACAATCACCCGAATACGCTGTATTTGATAAAGGAGCTGGGCTTTTCGGATTTTTCCGATGTGATCGATCATCGTTACGATCACATAGAAAACAAGGCGCGGCGGTTAGAATCCATATTTTTCTCACTTATCGATTTTAAAATCAATTTGGCGGCTGGTGA
Organism: Allochromatium warmingii; assembly: GCF_900107145.1. Classification (GTDB taxonomy): domain Bacteria; phylum Pseudomonadota; class Gammaproteobacteria; order Chromatiales; family Chromatiaceae; genus Thermochromatium; species Thermochromatium warmingii. The sequence continues at coordinate 7,384 of NZ_FNOW01000009.1, forward strand.
CAAAGTGTTTTTTAACAAACTTGTTGAGCATTCCAAATATAATATAAACTGGTTGAAAACCGGCTTTTTAAATCATTACTATTCTACTTATGTCGCGCCAATTATCCAATATATCGAATCACGCTTACAGCCATCCTGAGTAAAGCGCTAAAAGCGAATGCCATTCCGCATCAACACCCGCTCGATTTTGCCGACAGTCTGAAGCAGACGCGACAGCTCGGCTAGTCCCGGGCGCTCACCAGCATCAAGTCGCTGTTCCCAGCTCATTAATTCCGTGTCGAGAAACTCCAGCAATTTGCGTGAGCAGCCGTGACAGTTGCCGCTACAGAGCTGCGCGTCGGGCGCATCAAAGGGCAGGGTAGCGCGGGTCTGCGCAATCAGGGTGCGCATCACGGTCGGCACATCTGGTTTGCGCGGCGAAACTCTGCCATCCGGCGGGGCGGTTTGTGTCATCATTTTACGTTTTCCAAGTTGTGACGACTCGACACGCACGCGATTCACATGCTCAATCGTCTCACGATCAAAACGAAACTGCGGCTACTGGCCGGTGTGCCAACGTTCATTTTGCTAGTGCTCACGCTGATGAACGTCACGCGCCTGACCACCGAGATTCAGAACGCGCATCACGCTCAGACGATTGCCGCGCTGGTGGTGGCGCTGGGCGAAGTGGCCCATGAGCTACAAAAAGAACGCGGCCTGTCCGCAGGCTTTTTAGCTAGTCGTGGCGCAAAATTCGCCGACCGACTCCCCGCACAGCGCACTGCTTCGGCAACCGAGATCGTCGCCTTGCGCACCACCCTGAACGCCGTCGATCTGACCGGCACTGCGCCTGATTATCGCGGTGCGCTGCGCACTGCGCTCGACGATCTGGAGCGCCTCACCGCAGTCCGCGCCCGCATTGATCAATTCAGCGTTCTGCCGCCGGAGTCGTTTCAAATCTACAGTGATGCAATTGCCAAGCTGCTGGATGTGGCAATGCGCTCTAGTAACGAACTGCCAGATGCGCACTTGGCACGGCTGGCGAACACTAAAAGCGCCCTGCTGTATCTCAAAGAACGCAACGGTCAAGAGCGAGCGATTTTATCTGGTGCATTGAGTGCCGGTCAGATCGCCGCGCCGCAGTATGAAATGCTGCTCACGCTCTTGAGCGATCAGACTAATTTTCAGCGCCTCACCCTGACGTTAGCGATCCCAGAACAACGCGCTGCGCTGAATCAGGCGCTCGATCATCCTAGCGTCAAGGAAGTCGAGCAGGTCGAACAGATGGTGCGCAGTATTGGCGTCGGCAGTGAATTGATCTATCCGCCCGAACTCTGGTTTGACCAGATTACCGTCAAAATTGACCGCCTGCGCAGTGTCGAAGAGCAGTTCTCACAGGTTATCACCGCCACCGTCATGCAACAGCGCCAGCAGGCGCACGCCGCGCTGATCGCCTTTTTATTATTGATTGGTCTAACTCTGTTAGTGACGGTGTGGCTTGGCGCGGTCATGGTCAGCGGCATTGTGCGGCAGATGGGCGGTGAACCGGCTTTTGCCGTCAGCGTGGCGCGGGCGATTGCGGACGGAGCGCTCAATCAAGCGATTCCGTTGCGTGCCGACGATCACACCAGCTTGCTGGCCGCGATGAAACACATGCAGCAGCAACTGCGTGAGCGCATCGAAGCCGAGCGCCAGTTAGCGGCGGATAGTCGGCGCATTCAGAGTGCGCTCGACAAGGCGTCAACCAATGTGATGGTCGTCGATACCACCGAACACATTATTTACATGAACGCGGCGATGCAGCGTCTGATGCACGAAGCGGAAGCGGAAATTCGCTTAGATTTACCCGATTTTGACGCCTCGGCGCTCATCGGTCAGCCGTTTGCGGCGCTACAATCTGGCCCGCGCACCCGCGAGCCGCTGGCCGAGTTGACCCATGAACGTAGCGAAGAAATCCGCCTCGGCGGGCGACTGTTCCGGCGCGTGGCTAATCCAGTGCATAACGACAACGGCGAGCGACTCGGCACCGTCGTGGAATGGACAGATCGTTCTGGCGAGGTCAGCATCGAACAGGAATTATCGGCGCTCGTCGAGGCAGCGGTGCATGGCGATTTTAGCGGGCATCTGGACTCACGCGGCAAAAGCGGTTTTTTTCTGCATCTCAGCGAAGGACTCAATCGTCTGCTCGGGATTGTGTCGGCTGGACTCAGCGATTTAGCGCGGGTGATGAACGCCATTGCTCAAGGTGACTTGAGCCAGCGCATCGACGCCGAGTATGAGGGCACCTTTGGCAATCTGAAAAGCGACACCAACGCCACGCTGGAACATCTGCGTGCGGTCGTCGGGCGCATTCTCGACACCAGCACCGCGATCAATCATGCCGCGCAGGAACTCTCGACCGGCAATCAGGATCTCTCCACCCGCACCGAAGCCCAAGCCAGTTCGCTCGAACAGACCGCCAGCTCAATGGAGCGATTTAATGCCAGCGTGCAGCGCAATGCCGAACATGCGCAACAGGCTAATACCTTATCCGCGACGGCCAATCAGCGCATCCAGCGCGGCGGCGAGACGGTGCGCTCGGTGGTCGGCACCATGGGGCTGATTCAGGAATCCAGCCAGCGCATCGCCGACATCATCAGCGTGATCGACTCGATTGCTTTCCAGACCAATATTCTCGCGCTCAATGCCGCCGTCGAAGCGGCACGCGCTGGCGAGCAAGGCAAAGGCTTTGCGGTGGTGGCGATGGAAGTGCGGCATTTAGCGCAACGCAGTGCGCAGGCGGCCAAAGAAATCAAGACCTTAATTCTCGCCTCGCTCAGTCAGGTCGATGATGGCGCAAAGCTGGCCCAGCAAGCAGGAATCGAAATGGATGAGGTCGTCGAGAGCTTCCGTCAGGTGGCAACCTTGATCTCAGCGATTGCGAATGCCAGCATCGAGCAATCGACCGGCATCGATCAGGTGACACGTTCTGTTGCGCAACTGGATGCCATGACTCAACAAAACGCTGCGCTGGTCGAACAAGCGGCAGCGGCGACTGAAAGCCTCGAAGATCAAGCCCGTGAATTAGCGCGAGCGATTGCGATTTTTAAACTCAATCAACATTAATTGACGACAGGAGCGTGTCACGATGACCGGTGCATCGCGCAAGACCATGATTCAGCTTATTGTTCTGCTTTTACTCGGATTGCTGCCGCTGACGCAATTGCTGGCCAGTGATGATAAAAAAGCAGCAACAGCGGCCTATCCGGGCTATATGGCGCTAGAAAAGCCGTTAATTGTCAATCTAGCCAATCCCCGCAAAGCGCGGTATCTCAAATTCAGCTTGCAGTTTTTTATTGAAACTCAACCCGAAGCGGATTTAATTACCCAGCATTTGCCGCGCTTGCGGGATCGGATGATTTCCATGCTCGGCGGACGCGATGGCGAGCAATTAATGAGCGCCGAATCACGCGAGCAATTACGCCGCGAATTGCTCGATCAGCTCCGTGAAACCATGATGGAATTGACCGGACGCCCGGCAATTAGCGTGATTTATTTCACGGATTTTATTGTGCAATAAATCATTTGAACCGCAAAGGCGCAAAGAACACAAAGATTTTTAATGTTTAGCTTTAATAATTTTTAATAACTTTGCGTTCTTTGCGTTCTTTGCAGTTGCGAAACAGTTAAATCTGCGGTTTAAACCCATACGACCCTCAGCACAGGTAACGCTATCATGGCTTGGAATCCTGACATCAAGGGCGTAACCCTGCCCTTCAGTGTGCTCAAGCAGAGCCTAAAACAACCGCATACGCTCAATTATCCAGTCGAGAAGCGTCAGCTCGTGCCGGGCTATCGCGGCTTTCATGTCAATGACCTTAGCCTGTGCGTCGGCTGTGGTAATTGTCAAGAAATCTGCATGAATGAAGCCATTGATATGGTCGAGGCCAGCGGTGAGATCAATCCCAAAAATGCCAGCGGTTTAGTGCCGCGTATTGATTATGGTCGCTGCTGCTGGTGTAGTTTATGCGCCGATGTCTGCGGCCCCTATTCACTGCGGCTCGAAGGTGAATACACCTATGTCAATGCCGATGCCGACAGCTTTTTATATGTCCCCAAATCCATTAAAAACCCATAGCGCGGAGCACAACACATGCACAGGCAACACCTGCAATGGGGTGCGGTACTGTTAATTATTTGGTTGGGGCTAACCAATTCGCTCCACATTCAAGAACTCATCGCCGGATTGATTGTCGTCGCCGTAATTCTTTGGTTCACGGTGCCACTGACGGCAACCCCGAACGCAGATAAACCCTGGAGTGTGCTTGGATTACTGCGCTATCTACCCGTGTTTTTGAAAGCACTGGTTTTATCCAATCTCGATGTCACCCGCCGTGTGCTCGATCCGCGTTTACCGATTGCGCCGGGGATTGTGCGCATTCGCACGGAACTGCAACAGCCCTATCAGCGCCTGTTATTAGCTAATAGCATTACGCTCACCCCAGGCACGGTGACGCTGGAGACCGCCGACGCGGATCTTTATGTGCATTGGATTGATGTCCGCACCACCGATCCCGATGCCGCCGGTGAGACGATCAAAGGCGAACTCGAACGCGCCATTCAGCGGATTTAAGCCGCTCTCGTGTAATATACTGCCCGGTCGCTTAGATTGCGCACCAAGCGTTAAGCTGATAGATTTGCACGTTTCCCAAGAATTTTTCCGCCTATTTAGGCAGCAGGATCACCATGAAAGACGGCATCCACCCCGCATATCACGAAGTGAAGGTCGCATGTAGCTGCGGTAACACCTTCACCACGCGCTCGACCAAAGGCAAAGAGCTGCATGTCGAAGTCTGCTCGGCCTGTCATCCGTTCTACACTGGCAAACAAAAGGTGTTAGATACGGCGGGTCGGGTCGATAAGTTCCGCCGCAAATATGCGCGTTGAAGCGGTGCGGCAGTTCCGATAGCCCACCTGCCTAGCGACCCCGAGACCCGCCCCCGCTGTGGTTGCGGTCTCGCGGTGCGTACACATCAGCGTCCGGCACGCTAATGCTTTTCGTGTGCGCACAACCCAACCGAGTTGACTCGATTTGACTCGCTGCCCGCCCGCGACGATGATGTCGCCTGTTTTGTTTGCCTGCCCGCGTGCGTTCCGCCCCGTCACCCCGCTGTCATGGACTCCGGAAGCTCGTCGAGCGAGGGCGTCTTTAGTTTGCACTCTGCGGAGCTGCTAACTGATCGCTGATTTTTGCTCAAACGTATTGACAGATGCTCAGGATGAGCATTGCTTGAGACCGCTAACAGCGGTTTAACGACGAGCTGATAGAGGACATTGCAAGTGGCCAGACTTCGGTTTGGCGCTTTACCGCACGGGGATGAAACCTCTGGAGAGCTTGATCGATTGAGGGAATCCGGCGCCACTGAGCGTCACGGGCTTGAGTTGGGCGGTTCGCTGCGTCAACCAAGTGCAGATAAATCCATTGAGCACGTTCGCTCAAGTTAAATGCAGCAGACTAGACCACTGTGACCGATTCCGAGCATTCAGCGTCGCTTGACGCCGACCTCAACCGTCAGGCACTTGATTTTCATGCGTTGCCGCGACCGGGCAAAATCGGCACCGAGGTGACGAAGCCGGCCGTAACTCAGCACGATTTGTCGCTGGCTTACACCCCCGGCGTCGCCGAGCCGGTGCGTCAGATTCATGCCGATCCCGATCTCGCCTATCGTTACACCAATAAAGGCAATCTCGTCGCGGTCATCACCGACGGCACCGCCGTACTCGGGTTAGGTAATGTCGGCAGTCTTGCCGGCAAGCCGGTGATGGAAGGCAAAGCCGTGTTATTTAAGCGGTTTGCCGACATCGACTGTTTTGACATCGAGGTCAACGCCGAGAGTCCACAGGCGTTCATCGACACCGTTGCCCGCATTGCGCCGACCTTTGGCGGCATCAATTTGGAAGACATCGCCGCGCCGCATTGCTTTGAAATCGAGCACGCATTGCGCGAACGGCTCGATATTCCAGTTTTTCACGACGATCAGCACGGCACCGCGATCATCATTGCCGCCGGACTGCTCAACGCATTAGAGCTGCAAGGCAAAACGCTCGCTGAAGCACAGATCGTGGTGCTCGGCGCAGGCGCAGCGGGCATTGCGGGCGTGCGGCTGCTAGTGGCGCTTGGTGCCCAGCCGGAGCGCATTTTTTGCATTGATCGGCAGGGCGTCATTCACAGCGCACGCACCGACCTCAACCCCTATAAACGGAGTGTAGCGGTCGAAACTGAACAGCGCACACTGGCCGATGCGATGCGCGATGCCGATGTCTTGATTGGCGTGTCGGGGCCGGATCTCGTCACGCCTGAAATGTTGGCGACGATGGCCCCGCGCCCCATCGTGTTCGCGCTGTCCAATCCAGTGCCCGAAATCCGCCCAGCGGTGGCGCTGGCGGTACGCGATGATCTGATTATGGCCACTGGCCGTTCGGATTATCCCAATCAAATCAACAATGTACTCGGCTTTCCCTTTATTTTCCGTGGCGCACTCGATGTCCGCGCCGCGTGCATCAATGAAGCGATGCAGATTGCCGCCGTCGAAGCGCTGCGCACGCTGGCCCGCGAGCCGGTGCCGCCCGAGGTGCTGGCCGCCTACGGGCTGACCGATTTGCGTTTTGGGCCGGATTACATTATTCCCAAGCCGTTCGATCCGCGCTTGCGGGAGCGTGTACCCGCAGCAGTTGCGCAAGCGGCGCGTGACAGCGGTGTGGCGCGTTTACCCGCCACGCACTGATCTTCACCTGTTCGATCGCGTTGATTCGGATCGATGGCTCATTCACCGGCAATACGGTGTCGCAGCAGATTTAAGCGTATTCTGCACGACACCCGCCGTGTTTAGGAATCCGCCTATGACGAACGAAACCATCACCGTCACGAATAATCTCACGGGCGATAGCCGTGACTTTCCACTGCGACAGGGAACGATGGGGCCGCCAGCGGTCGATATCTCGTCTTTATACCGCGAAGCCGGATTTTTTACCTATGATCCGGGCTTTATGTCCACAGCAAGCTGTAATAGCCGTATCACCTATATCGACGGCGAACAGGGCATTTTGCTCTATCGCGGATATCCGATTGAACAATTAGCCACCAAAGCCAGTTTTTTAGAAGTCGCCTATTTATTACTCTACGGTGAATTACCGGCAAAAAAGGAACTCGTTAGTTTTGAGCGGTTGATTATGCGTCACACCATGCTCAACGAGAACCTGAAAAACTTTCTCAATGGCTTTCATTATGACGCGCACCCAATGGCAATGCTCATGGGGGTCGTTGGTTCACTCTCGGCGTTTTATCACGACTCACTCAGCGTCAACGATCCGCGTCATCGTGAAATTGCGGCGCATCGGTTGATTGCCAAAATTCCTACCATTGCCGCCGCCGCCTATAAACACAGCATTGGCGAGCCAATTATTTATCCACGCAATGATCTGCGCTATTGCGCGAATTTTTTGCGCATGATGTTTGCCACGCCGTGCGAAGATTATAAGCCGACGCTGATTGCTGAAAAAGCGATGAATTTATTATTCATCCTCCATGCCGATCACGAGCAAAATGCCAGCACCTCAACGGTGCGATTAGCCGGTAGTTCCGGGGCCAATCCGTTTGCCTGTATTGCCGCTGGGATTGCTTCACTCTGGGGGCCAGCGCATGGCGGTGCCAATGAAGCGGTGCTGGATATGCTGCTAGAAATCGGCGATGTCAGCAATGTGCCGAAATATATTGAAAAAGCCAAAGATAAAGACGATCCATTCCGGCTCATGGGGTTTGGGCATCGGGTCTATAAAAATTATGATCCACGCGCCAAAATTATCCGCGAAGTCTGTCATCAGGTGCTTGATGAACTCGCCGATATTAATAACCCGCTATTTGAGTTAGCGATGAAATTGGAAGAAATCGCGCTCAATGATGAATATTTTGTCGAGCGCAAGCTCTATCCGAATGTCGATTTTTATTCGGGAATTATTTATCAGGCACTCGGCATTCCGCGTAATATGTTTACGGTGATGTTTGCCGTAGCCCGGACTGTCGGTTGGGTGTCGCACTGGCTAGAAATGATGGATGATCCGAATAATCGGATCGGTCGGCCACGCCAGATTTATCGTGGCCCCGGGCAGCGCGATTATTTGCCGCTGTCCAAGCGGTGAACAGCGCGATTTGTTGTATTAGTGCAACAATTACCGCTTAGATGCTGCCCACAATCGGTCAGTGCGTGTGCGTATGTTGGAAAAATAATACCATCGACATCAAGCATGATGTGCCTATAATGATGCGTGGTATTTCTCGAACTCCGGTATCCGGTGTTGCTGACGTCTGAGCGTATCCCAGCACACACCGACCTCTGACCAGCGAGATGACGCGATCATGCTTGGCCTCATGCGCAAAAACAGTCCGCTCTTGGGGATCGACATCGGCACGACCGCTGTCAAGTTAATCGAGTTGTCGCGCACGGCGACAACTTTTCGTGTCGAGCATTACGCCATCGAACCGTTGCCCAAAACGGCGATTGTCGAAAAAAAGATCATTGAGCATGATGTTGTTGCCGAAAGTATTCGGCGGGCACTGCGTCGCTCAGGTACTAAGGCGAAGCGGGCTGCCGTGGCGCTGGCCGGTTCAGCAGTTATTACCAAAGTGATCAATCTGCCGGCTGTATTCAAAGAGGCAGAAATTGAAGCGCAAATTCAGCTCGACGCCGATCAATACATCCCCTATCCGCTCGAAGAAGTTAATCTCGATTTTAATGTACTCGGCCCCTCATCGAATGACCCAACGTTAGTTGATATCTTGCTCGCTGCCTCACGGCGTGAAAATGTTGATGATCGGGTTAGTGTGCTAGAAATTGCTGATTTAATCCCAATTGTTGTTGATATCGAAGCCTATGCAATTGAAAACGCCTGCTCAACATTACTCGATTTGCCGCGTTCAGCGGATAAAGAAGCGGGCATTTTAGGGGTGGTCGATGTCGGCGCATCAACAACGACGCTGCATGTTTTTAGCGGTGGTCGCAGTCTGTACATCCGCGAACAAAATTTTGGTGGTCGTCAATTACGCGAAGAAGTGCAACGCCGCTATGGTTTAACCGAAGAAGAAGCTGTCCCAAAAATTCGTGAGGGCAATGTTGCGGATAATTATGGCGTTGAGGTCTTAAATCCATTTAAAGAAGCATTAGCGCAACAAATCGGTCGTGCTCTGCAATTTTTCTATTCTGGTACGACATTTAACAATATTGATCGGTTGCTCTTAACTGGTGGCCCGGCAAGCATCCCGCGCATTGATGTGATTATTGAAGATCGGCTGAAAATTCCAACAGTTGTGGCCAATCCATTTACCCAAATGACCGTTTCGCCGCGCATTCAATCTAAAGCGTTGCTACACGAAGCATCGAGCATGATGGTAGCGGTTGGCTTGGCATTGCGAGGGTTTGACTGATGGCACGCATCAATCTTTTGCCCTGGCGTGAAGCGGCACGTCAACAGCGGCGGCAGGAATTTATCACGCTATTAGGAGTCGCGTTCGGCGCGATGGTTGGTGTCATCGCCTTAGTGCATTTTTATTTCGAGGATCGTATTAGCTATCAACAGGCGCGGGTGCAATATCTCAAAACTGAAATTAGCGTATTAGATCGTAAGATTAAAGAAATCGCCGAAATTGAAAAAACTAAAGCGGATTTGCTCGCACGGATGGATATTATTCAGCGGTTACAAACCAGTCGTCCTGAAATCGTGCGGCTGTTTGATGAATTAGTCAATGCGTTGCCGGAAGGCGTGTATTTGACGAAACTCGAACAAGCCGAGCGTTCGGTAACAGTCGAAGGGCGAGCACAGTCGAATGCGCGGGTTTCGACCTTTATGCGCCGCATCGAAGGATCCAAAACCATCGGTCAGCCGCGTTTAATGCTGATTGAAAATAAAGAAAAAACCGATACCGGGCTGAGTCATTTTCGGTTGTCATTTAGCCAAATCGCTACCAAGCCTAAGCCGAAAACCTAACAACAGCGACAAACCGGACAATAACGCCTAAGCGTTGCAGCTTTAAATTGCCTGTTATCGCTATTCGCACGAGAATCGTTTATGGATCTCAACGAACTCAATCAAATTGATTTCAACGACTTCGGCGAATGGCCAAAACCGATTAAAGCGGTTGCTATTGGTTTGGTTTGTATTGTGTTGGCTGGATTAGCCTATCATTACGATACCAGTCCGCAACGCGAGCGACTTGCTGCAGAACAGCGTGCTGAACAAGCTGCGCTTGCTGATCTGACAAAAAAGCAGCAAAAAGCCGCAAATTTAGAAAACTATCGTAATCAACTTGCTGATATGGAGCAATCATTTGGCGCGATGCTAAAACAGTTGCCGAATCGCACTGAAGTCGCAGCATTGCTGGTTGATGTCTCACAAACTGGATTAGCAAATGGTTTAGAATTTGAGCTATTTCAGCCAAATAATGAAGCGACGCGGGAATTTTACGCAGAATTGCCGATACAAATTCGTGTGCGCGGTCAATATCATGATTTCGGGCGTTTTGTTAGTGGTTTAGCAGCTCTACCGCGTATTGTGACGATTCATAACGTCCGGATTCAGGGCGGGAGTGACAAAGCGGCCACTGATTCGCTACAGGCTATAGTTAAGACCTATCGCTATCTGCAAGATGAGGCGAAATGATGAGCAGCAAGCATCTCAGTGTATGGTTGACGATGGCCGTGCTGTTAGCGGGTTGTGGCGAAACGGATATGACCGATTTGCAAAATGAAGTGAAACGGATTAATGCGCGTCCACCTGCCCCCATTGAACCCTTGCCAGAAATGAAGCCGGTTGAGACCTTTGTCTATGAGCCGGGTGAGCGCCGCAATCCATTTCAATCGGATGCAAAAACAGCAACAACGACTGCGCCTTTACCAACTGATAGCGGGCCAACACCTGATCCGAATCGACCACGCGAAGAGCTTGAAAATTATCCGCTGGATTCATTGCGCATGGTTGGCACACTAGAGCAGCATGGCTCGCGTTGGGCTTTGATTCGGACTAAAGCAGGGGTTGTGCATCGTGTGACTGTTGGGAATTATCTGGGGCAGAATCATGGTCAAATCATTGCGATTAACCAAGATGGTCTCCAGTTAACTGAAATTGTGTCGGATGCACCAGGTCAATGGCGCGAACGACCAGCCGCTGTGGCGCTAAGTCAATAAAAAAGTTTGGAGAGACAGCGATGAACCGTCTAAATCAATATGACTGCGCTGCTGGGATGATAAATAGTTGGAAGCAATCTCGTCGATTGATTAGCGCGGTGATGGTATGGATGCTAATAGCAACTCCAGCGTTGGCGGTTGAATTGCGCGATGTGCAGTTTTCGAGTTTACCAGGGAATCAAATTCAAATTCAGTTAAATTTAACTGGGCCGATTGCGCAACCTCAGGCATTTGCGACGGATTCTCCAGCGCGGATTGCGCTTGATTTACCTGGGGTGAATAGTCAATTAGCCAGTAAATCGGTGCCGATTGGTCTGGGGCCAGTACATAGTTTGGTGGCAGTAGAGGCGAGCAATCGCACGCGAGTCGTGTTGAATTTAACTGATCCGATGCCGTATGAAGTGAGCACAGCGGGTAATCAAATTACGATTAAGGTAGCAGGTCAGGCGCGGGCTAATTTAGCATCCGCATCATCGCCAGTAGCGAATGCAGCAGCGGCACAATCCGAGGCTCCAGCTTGGACGCAACTCCCGCGTGCGCAACGGGTCGCAGCGAATCCTGGGCCAGCGGTGCGAGATATTAATTTCCGCCGTGGTGATACCGGCGAGGGGCGGGTTGTCATTCGGCTGCCGAGCGCAGATACGCGGGTGGCAGTGCGTGAGCAGGCGAGTCGCGTATATGTGGATTTGTATCAAACATCATTGCCGCAGCGATTATATCGGCGGTTGGATGTGGTGGATTTTGCGACGCCAGTGACGATGGTTGAGTCGCGGAGTAGTGGCGCGAATGTTGAAATTGAGGTGCAGACGCAGGGTGAATTTGATTATATGGCGTATCAAACGGATGAATTATTTACGCTGGATTTTCGGTCGTTAACGGCAGCAGAGAAGGAAGAAATTGCACGGCAGAAGGTGGTGTATGATGGTGAGCGGTTGTCGTTGAATTTTCAGGATATTGAGGTGCGGGCGGTGTTGCAGGTGCTCGCAGATTTTACGGATATGAATTTGGTGGCGAGTGATACGGTTGGCGGAAATATTACGTTGCGATTAAAAAATGTGCCCTGGGATCAGGCGTTAGATATTATTTTGAAAACAAAGGGATTGGCAATGCGGCAGAATGGAAATGTGATGATGGTGGCTCCGGCGCAAGAATTAGCAGCGCAAGAGCAGGTCGAAATGGAATCAATGAAAAAAATTGCCGAGCTTGCACCATTAGTAACAGAATTTGTCAAAATTAATTATGCGAAAGCGGTCGATGTTGCTTCGTTTTTACAGGGTGGTGGATCGAAAACAGCTTCTGTATCTAGCGGGAGATCGGTAGATGGAGAATCAGTAACTGGCGCAGAAGATAAAACAAACTCAATGAATTTTTCACAAGAAAACATGCTATCACCACGCGGCAAAGTGACAGCAGATGAAAGAACAAATACCCTAGTCGTTATTGATACACGTGAACAAATCAATAAAATCATGCCGATCATTGCTAAAATTGACATCCCAACACAACAAGTATTAATCGAATCGCGGGTTGTTACAGCAAATAGTAATTTTGCGCGTGATCTTGGTGTTCGTTTTGGGGTATCCGGATCGATTGGTAGCGTAGGTGGGAATGAAATGCTTATCAGTGGCGGAGAAAACGGATATCTTACTGGTACTGCTAACTATGATACAGGGCCATTTGGATTGAATACTGGAGGTGTTTCTTATAATTCAGCAATATCTTCGAGTGGATCTGATATGGCTAATATTATTACTAATCTACCAGTAGCGGGAGCTTCTGGATCTGTTAATTTTTTAATCGGAAAAGTTGGTTCTTATTTACTGCAACTCGAACTCTCTGCAATGCAAAGAGAAGGGCGTGGTGAAATTGTTTCAAGTCCGCGTGTTATTACTTCAGATCAAAAACAAGCTACCATTAAAATGGGCCAGCAAATTCCTTACAAAACTGTTTCTGAAGATGGAACTACCACATCATTTAAGGAAGCCATGCTTCAGCTTAATGTAACACCTCACATTACTCCAGATCAGCGAGTCATTATGGATTTGGTTGTAAGTAAAGATGCTGCTAACTATTCTCAGTTGACACCTGATGGCTATCCAATCGATACAAATTCAGTTGAAACATCAGTTTTAGTCGATAATGGCGAAACAGTTGTGTTGGGCGGCGTCTATGAACGCACACGCTCATATAATAAAGAACAGGTTCCCTGGTTAGGGGATATTCCTGTACTAGGGCGCTTATTTAAAAATGAAGCTAGATCAGACAGCAATTCTGAATTACTGATCTTCGTGACGCCCAAAATCCTCAGCCGAGATATGGCGCAAAACTGAACCCCTAAAAAAAGCCTAACTTGCGTTAGCGCCCAAAATCTGGCATACCTCTCGCCATGTTACGTGCACAGAATATCTTCATCGTCGGCCCTATGGGTGCCGGCAAAAGTACCGTCGGACGCCAACTGGCCGAGGCGCTGTCCTACACCTTCAAGGACAGCGACCACGAAATCCAGCGCCGCACCGGCGTCGATATCCCCACCATCTTCGAGTTCGAAGGCGAAGCCGGTTTTCGCGTCCGCGAACGCCACGTCATCGAACAACTCGTTACCGAGGAACGCATCGTGCTCGCCACTGGCGGTGGCGCAGTGCTGAACCCCGAAAATCGCCAAGACCTCTCGGCACGCGGCGTCGTCATCTACCTGCATTGCAGCCCCGAACAGCAATACGCCCGTACCGCCCGTGACCGCAACCGCCCACTGATCGAAACCGAAGATCCACTCGAACGTCTGCGCGAAATCATGGCCGAGCGCGAACCGCTCTATCGCCAAGTCGCCGATCTCGTCGTCTCCACCGAAAAACGCGGCACTAGCTCGGTCGTCAAAGAAATTTGCCGCCGCCTCGAATCCGAGGACGTTTAATCATGCGAACACTGACTGTCGAACTGGGCGCACGCAGTTATCCGATCCACATCGGTTCCGGTCTGCTGCATCACGCTGACCTCTATCGTCCGCACCTGCGCGGTACACAGGTACTAATCGTCAGCAACACCACCGTTGCGCCACTGTATCTGGAAGCGGTGCGCCACGCTCTCGACGGCTATCAGGTGCGCGAAGTGATCTTGCCCGACGGCGAGAGTTATAAAACGCTTGAGATCTGGAACCAGATTTTCGACGCGCTGTTAAAAGAACGCTTTGCCCGTGATTGCACCTTGATTGCACTCGGTGGCGGCGTGATCGGCGACATGACTGGCTTTGCAGCGGCCTGTTATCAGCGCGGCGTGGCGTTTATTCAAGTCCCGACGACGCTGCTGGCACAGGTCGATTCATCCGTTGGCGGTAAAACCGGCATCAATCATCCCGCTGGCAAAAACATGATCGGCGCATTTCATCAGCCCCGCGCCGTCATCGCCGACACCGATACCCTCAGCACTCTGCCACAGCGCGAACTGTCGGCGGGATTGGCCGAAGTACTCAAATACGGTTTTATCCGTGATGCGGCCTTTCTCGATTGGCTCGAATGCCACATGACTGGGCTGATGTCACGCGACCCCGATGCCCTCGCGCACGCCATTTGGCGCTCGTGCGAACTCAAGGCGCAAATTGTCGCCGAAGATGAGTTTGAATCCGGCAGCCGCGCTCTACTCAATTTTGGCCACACCTTTGGCCACGCGATTGAAACCGGCGTCGGCTATGGTGAATGGCTGCATGGCGAAGCCGTCGGCGCGGGCATGTGTCTTGCGGCGACACTTTCAGCGCATCTCGGCTGGCTGACAGACGCGGAACTCGAACGCGCCCGCCATCTGATCGCCAGCGCCAGCTTGCCCACCGCTCGTCCAGCACATCTGTCCCCGGAACGGATGCGCGAACTGATGGCAGTGGATAAAAAAGTGCTCGCCGGTCAATTGCGCTTGGTGTTGCTGAAACAACTCGGTGAAGCTGTCGTGACCAGTGAATTTGCACAGGACGCGCTGCTGCACAGTTTGGGTTGAGCCGCCAGCTTTTTCACCGCAGTGGCCTTTGACGAACCGCTTGCCGACAGGCATAATGCATAGCCCTCTAGTACGCGCCCGTAGCTCAGATGGATAGAGTACAGCCCTCCGAAGGCTGGGGTCACAGGTTCGAATCCTGTCGGGCGCGCCAATTCCGCATGACTGACCGCACCGCTGTTTAGTCCCGCATTCGCACTCATCGCACGCTCAGCCAGCGCCGCCGTGTGTCCGCCGCGCCCGCGATCCCATTATTTTAGATGGCCGCATTTTGATGGAGACCCGAACCATGCCCAGCGCCCCGAGCAAATCGCTCGAAACCTTCCCGAATCCGCAACCCGAACGTGATTATACGATCCGTATTCGCGTGCCTGAGTTTACCTGTCTTTGCCCTAAAACTGGCCAGCCAGATTTTGCCGAATTGACGCTGGAATATGTGCCCGAACAGCACTGCGTTGAGCTGAAATCGCTCAAAACCTACGTCTGGTCGTATCGGGATGAAGGCGGCTTCCATGAGGCCGTGACCAATCGCATTCTCGGTGATCTGGTCGAGGCGACCGCTCCGCGTTTTATGCGCCTGACCGCTGAGTTCAACGTGCGCGGCGGCATCTATACTACGGTTGTCGTCGAGCATCGCGCCGCCGACTGGCAGCCACCGCAGCCGGTCATGCTGCCCTAATGCGGCGGCTGATTTGACCAAACGCCGCCTCTCCGCCCGCCAGATCGAACGCATCCAAGCGATTCAGGAGCGCCGCCGCGAGCGGCTCGCCACCCGCCCCGAACTGGCGTTGGCTGAAATCGATGCCGAGTTAGCACCCGAAGCCGGGCGCGTTGTGGTGCGACATGGGGCACATCTCGCAGTCGAAGATGCGCACGGGCAGTTGATTCACTGTCTGGCGCGTCAAAATATCGGGCATGTGGTGTGCGGGGATCGCGTCGTGTGGCAGCGTCTGCCGGACGGTCAGGGCGTCGTCACTGCGATTCTGCCGCGCATCAGCACCCTGAGCCGCCCTGATTACAGCGGACGTGATAAACCACTTGCGGCTAATCTCACGCGGCTCGCTATTCTCATCGCGCCTGAGCCGGAGCCAAGCGGCTATCTCATTGATCAATATTTGGTTGCTGCCGAGCGCATCGGCGTAGCAGCGATTGTGGTCGGCAATAAGATGGATCTGCTGCCCACATCCGCCGAACGCGATGCTTTTCAAGCACGATTTGCCCATTACGCGGCGATTGGCTACCGAACATTTTGGATTAGCGTGCTCGAACCGCAATCGCTCGACGCGCTCGTCTCGGAACTCGCCGGCCAGACCAGCGTGCTGGTTGGTCAATCGGGGGTCGGTAAATCGTCGCTGGTGCAACACCTGTTGCCGGATCAAGCAATTCAGATCGGGCGACTGTCGCAGGCGACCGGACTCGGACGCCACACCACCTCAGCGGCGACCTGTTATCGGTTGCGGGGCGATGGGTTTTTGATTGATTCACCTGGCGTGCGCAGTTTTCGGCTTGGCGCACTCGACCGCGCTGAGTTACAACAGGGATTTCGAGAATTTCGCCCCTATTTGGGTCGCTGTCGCTTTGGCGATTGTCGGCACACGCACGAGCCGGATTGCGCGATTCGTCAAGCCGTCGCTGAGGGCCAAATTGCCCCCGAACGGCTGGCGAATTTTCATCATTTGCTGGGTGATTGATCAGTGAATTAAGCGAATAAGGCGCTGCGCGGTATTATCTGGGCAGTGCTTGACGCGCCCGCATCAGCTCAATAAAGTGATCGAACACTGGCGCGACATCATGCGGCCCCGGGCTGGCTTCAGGATGCCCCTGAAAGCTGAACGCCGGACGCTGCCGATGGTGAATCCCCTGTAATGACCCGTCGAACAGCGAGCGATGCGTCGCCGTTAGCGTCTCCGGCAAGCTCGCCTCATCGACCGCAAAGCCGTGATTCTGGCTGCTAATCATCACCGCGCCGGTTTTGAGATCCTGCACCGGATGATTCGCGCCATGATGACCGAACTTCATTTTGAGCGTCTGCGCACCGCAGGCCAGCCCCAGCAACTGATGCCCGAGACAGATGCCGAACAGCGGAATATCGGTTTTCAGCAGTTCACGAATCGCTGTGATGGCATAATCACAGGGCGCAGGATCGCCCGGGCCATTGGAGAGAAATACGCCGTCCGGTTCAAGCGCCAGCACAGTCGCAGCGGGCATGTGCGCCGGAACCACAGTGACATGACAGCCGCGATCAACCAGCATCCGCAAGATATTGCGCTTGATGCCATAGTCATAGGCGACAACATGATAGGGCAGCTTGCCGCCGACCGGTTTGAGCGAATCGGGCAGACCGCCATCGAGCGTCCATGAACCCTGTGTCCACGGGTAGGCTTCAGTCGTCGAAGCGTGTTGCGCTAAATCCATGCCCTTGAGTCCTGGAAAAGCCCGCGCCTGAGCCAGTGCAGCGGCTTCATCAAGATTCTCGCCGGCCTGAATACAGCCGTTTTGTGCGCCGTGTTCGCGGAGCAAGCGCGTGAGGCGGCGGGTGTCAATGTCAGCAATCCCGACCACATTATGACGAATCAGATAGGCGTCGAGGGCTTCGGTGAGACGAAAATTGCTCGCCCGCGTCGGCAGATCGCGCACGATGAGTCCCGCTGCTTGAATGATGCCCGATTCATCATCTTCGGGATTCGCGCCGACATTGCCGATATGTGGATAAGTCAGGGTCACAAGCTGGCGCAGATACGAGGGATCGGTCAGGATTTCCTGATAGCCGGACATCGACGTATTGAATACGACCTCACCGACGCTGGAGCCGTCGGCACCGATCGACGTTCCGCGAAAGACCGAGCCGTCTTCCAGAACCAAAATCGCGGGTTTTCTCAAGAGAGTCTCCAAATGGGGGGCTAGACGGGCGATCATCCTAGATCAACAACGCGGATATATTGCAACGTCGCTGAGCGTGCGACGCGCTGATGCTGAAGCATTTTAGAGAACCGCTGCGGGACTGTCCACGCACGCTGGCTGGCCCAATGCGGCCATCAATTTGATGATGTATGCGGCGCTAGATAATACAGGCTCAATCCTTACTCCCCCGCACCCATTCCAGCCCCCAATGATGCGCCTGATCCATATCCAAATGCCCGCGATGATAATCAACCAGCTTCGTAATTTTGACCGCGCCGCCTTGATTTTCTAACAGCGCAATCGCGCACATCGGGCGATCATTGCGGTGTGAATCAAGCCGCACTTCGATTTCTGGCTGACCCGGCATTTTGAGCGTAATGCGGGCCTCGGCTTCAGCCCAATTCGGTGCGCCTTCATAAATAAAGGCATAAATCAACACGCGCCGGATCTGCTCCCAATGCTGACCATTGATCCGCAGATTCTCGCCGCTGGCGCTCAATCCGGTGCGATCATCAGCATCAAGCGCAATATAGGGCGGGCTAGTATAATTGCCGAAGGTATTACCTAGCGCCTGCACCGCGCTTTTTTCACCGTTCATCAATTCATACAAACACCCGACATCTAAATCGGTGCGATTATTACCGATCAAGCCGCTCAAAAAGCCTTTTTTGGCACCAGATACTGAGCGCCATTTAAGATTAATCAATATCTCGCCATGCGCGGTATGCGGCTCTTTTTGTAATGAAATCGAATTGCCGCGTTTTTCGAGCGTGATTTTATTGAGATTGACTGCTGGTGATGGCTTGGGCGGTGAAGGGGGCGGTGGGGCACTGATCTCGGTTGCGACCGTGCCGCCAAAATGCGCGACCAGCGCCGCTAATCCGCCATTAAAGCCCTGCCCGAGGGCGCAGATGCGCCAGATTCGATCTTTGCGGTAGAGTTCTAGCAGCATCAGGGCGCGTTCTTCGGCAAAATCCGCGCCGCTGAAGGCAAACCGTGCGGCCTCGCGGCTGCCATCCATCACGCGCACATGCCCGCGCCCAATCCGTGACATGGTGCCCGTGCCGTCAAGCGCAGCGGTGATGGTCAAGCGGACGATGCTCGGCGGCAGACGCGCTAAATCAATGGCAAAGCCTGCCTGATCGCCGAGCGGCGCGTCTAACCGCACGCCACCACAGGGTGAGCTAGGCTGGTTGAAAAAGGTCATATACCGTTCATCGGATAATTGACCCTGCGCATCCAGCCCAAAACAGGCAAAATCGAGGATCAAGCCGGGCGCGTCAATCGCCACGCCCAGCGTTAGGCGCTGACCAGTCGGCACCAGATCGGCGATCTTGGCGCGTTGTCCGCGCAGTAAATTCATCCGACATTCACTCCATGTTGCAGCGCCAATGCCCGTAATCCACCCGCATAGCCTTGTCCGACAGCACGGAATTTCCAATCACCGCCGTGACGGTAAATTTCACCGAAAATCATCGCGGTTTCAGTTGAATAATCTTCTGATAAATCAAAGCGCACCACTTCTTGATGATTATCACGGTTGACAATGCGCACAAATGCATTACTTACCTGACCGAAATTCTGGCGTCGGGCGTCGGCGTCATGAATGGTGACCACAATCACTAGCCGTTGAATTTCAGCCGGTACTCGCGACAGCGTGACCTGCACGGATTCATCATCGCCTTCGCCATCGCCGGTGAGATTATCGCCGGTGTGTTCGACTGAGCCGTCGGGTGATTTGAGTTGGTTATAAAAAATAAAATGGCTGTCATTGGGCACCTTGCCATCACTTTTGACCATAAAGACGCTGGCATCGAGGTCAAATGCTTGGCCATCCGTAGCGCGTGCATCCCAACCTAAACCAATGAGCACGTTTTCCAGATTAGGCGCTTCTTTGCTCAGATTGACGTTGCCGCCTTTATTTAGACTAATTGCCATCGCAAATGACTCCTGAGTAAGCGGTTAATGATTTAACCATGATTTGATCAGTCACAGCAGCCGATAGGTGCGCTGATGTGGCCCAAGCTGTTGCAACACGTCATCGAGACCCGCACGCGGTGTTTCATGACAGACGATGATCCGCGCATAGTCAGCGGGATTGACATTGTAAAGATAATTCACAATGCCCTCGCCGTAATTATCCGCAAAGACCAGCCGCCGCCCAACATCAGCGCCGAGCAAAATCGGAGAACGACTGGTGGCTTGTACCCTGACCTGAAAGCCTTGCGCTTCTAGCGCCAGCCCGACCCGAAACGCAGCGTGCATAAACTCGCCGGTACCGAGCACCAGCAGCGACGCGCCCGACTCCAGCCCATCGCTCAGATCGGCAAGATCAGCAGCGGGCAGCGTCAGCGGGCGGTCGATGCCGAACCGTCCA
This sequence comes from Allochromatium warmingii, assembly GCF_900107145.1. Lineage (GTDB taxonomy): Bacteria > Pseudomonadota > Gammaproteobacteria > Chromatiales > Chromatiaceae > Thermochromatium > Thermochromatium warmingii. The sequence continues at coordinate 27,832 of NZ_FNOW01000009.1, forward strand.
CAGTGTTCCGCCAGATCGGCGGCGGCCAGCCGATTGTCGCCGACTGCTGGCGGCGGCGGTGCGCGGTGCCAGTCGGCGGCGGGTTCAAAGCTAAATTCGCCCTGAAGCGCGGCAACACACGCAACCGGCAATCCGAGTCGTGCTGTCAAACGCGCCGCGCTGTCCGCGCCGCTCAATTGAGTGATGGTGACGATGTGAACGCGCTCCAAATGTGGATTGATGCGCCGATACGCGGTCACTAAATTACACAGGGTATTGCCGGTGCTGAGTTCATCGTCGATCAAAATCAGCTCTCGCGCTGTGCGAAATCGCTGGCGTAATTCGGGCGCTATCGGCTCATAAAGCAACTGATCAGGCGCGTGACAGTGAGTTTCTTGAAAATCAAGCGCCGGACGGTCGGCGATCTGATAGCGGGTCGAATGGCTGAACAGCGCCTCGGCGTCGGGCTGACGTTCTAGCAGCGCCTCGAACACGCCTTGACCTAAGCCGGTCGCGGTCTCGGCCATCGCCACAAACAGCCACGGCCCCGCACCAAGCTGAAGCTGACTAGCTAAATAGGTATGAATCTGGCGCATCTGGGTCGGCGTCGCCGGCCAATGCTTGCCGAGCACCTTGCTCAAAAAAAGAAAGCCGCGTCGGGGATTGTGTCGCGCTGCAAAGCCACAGAGATCGTCGAGCGCAAAGGCGGCCTGATGCACGCGCACCCGCAGTAAACCAGTGGCTAATGACACACTGCGTTCGATCATACGGCGTCCTCATGACGCAGATAGTGTGCGACTTCGAGCACGGTCATCTCAGGCGCATGCTGCGGGGCGGTCTGGGTTGCAGATGCAAAGCCGTGAATCATACCGTGTAGCGCCAAATACGGCAGATTGATGCCCGCCGCGCCGCTGTAACCGATGCCACCGGCAAAACGTGGATTGATTTCAAGCAGGCGCAGCCCATGCCGTCCAGCGCGGAACTGAATATTAAACAATCCAGTTAAGCCAAATTGTGCCGTCAATTCGTTTACGGCCTGCGTCAAATCAGCCCGTGCCACCAGCCGCTGACCATAGCCACGCCCCGTAGTTTTAGCGCGTTGCACCAACGCCCGCACGCGCTGCCCATCGCCGACCGCATCGACGCTGTATTCTGTGCCGTCGAGATATTCCATCAGCAGCCACGTTTGCGCCGACGGCGTGACAGCTAACCGTTGACGCAGACAGGCTAACGAAATGGTGTACAGCTCATCCCGCGCCAGCGCGTCGAGTCCAGCATTGCCGGGCTGAATCACCCGAAAACCCGCGCCATTCACGCCCTGCGCTGGTTTAATACACAGCGTTGCATGGCTGAAGCTCAGGCGCTCATAGGCTGCCTCGAACTCAGCGGCAGTACGAAACGCGATGGTTTCCGGTGGTGGGATATGGCAGTGGCGGGCCGCGAGCGCAAACTGCGCCTTATCGTGTAATCGGTCGAGCACTTCGGGTGCGGCGACCGCCAGCACCCGCACCCCATTGGCGGCAAAGCGGTCGCGCTGTTCGGCAAGCAGGTGCGCTGTTTTCCCTGGCCAGAGCGCATCGATGCGGTGCGTGCGGCAGAAGTCGAGACAGAAATCGAGATACTCCGCGTCGCTTAACTCCGCCGGTTCGAGCGCATATTCATGGGCCAGCGTAAAGCCGGGGAAACTCGGTTCGGGATGGGTGCAAATCAGCGTGAAATCAGCGGCCGTATCAGCACGGCGAATCAGCTCAAACAGCGTGCGGACGTTAGAAAAGGTGCGATTAAACCAAACGCGGGTCATGGTGATTGATTAGATTTGAATTGAGACAGGATTAACAGGATATTTCAGGATTGACAGGATGATTATGATTAAAAAATAACTAGAAAAATCCTGTTAATCTTGAATAATCTTGTTCATCCTGTCTTAAATCTTAAGCGAGCTAGACGGAACGCGCCGACGTTCAATCGACGCGCCCCGCATGTATTACAAATGCGGTTGAATTTGCGGCAATAATTGATCGAAGGTGCGACCCTGACCAACTTCGCCAATCGCGTGCATCTTCCATTCGTTATTATGACGATACACCTTCGCCATAATCATCGCTGTATGATTGCCTTGACAGCTTAAATCATAGCGGGCGATTTCGCTGTTATTTGCGCCATTAAGAATGCGGCAATAGGCATTCGCGACCTGCGAGAAATCTTGGCTGGTGTAATTATTCACCGTAAATACCAAGCTTTTCACATTGCCCGGAATGGCTTGAAGATTCACCTGAATCTGCTCATCATCGCCCGCCCCTTCGCCGGTGCGATTATCGCCGGTGTGATGAATACTGCCATCGCGGCTGGTTAATTGCCGGAACCACACCGCATCCACCAAATTCCCCGCTTCATCAAATAGCAAGCAGGAGGCATCAAGATCGATGCTCGTCTCGCCACCGCCGCCGAATAATCCGCCCAAAAAACCGCCCTTATTCGACTGTCCGGCATCCCAGCCTAAGCCCATTACAATGCGCGTTAGGGTACTCCCCGCTTCCTTGTCGAGTGAGATTTTTTGACCTTTTTGCAGACTGATGCCCATGTGGGTCACTCCTCAGATGAAATGAAATCAATCAGATGGAATCAAACCGAATCACGCTGAATCAAGCAGGTCAGGTAAACCCCGATCTGCCGCTGCTGTTGATTGGAAGTCAGGTCGCCGCTGGCGGATGAAAGATCGCTTTATTACGCGAACAGATTACCACTCGCCCCTGACCACTAAAGCGGATAATTAGCCCTTCGCCAGAGGTCACGGAATTGACAAGCGAGCCAAAAAACCCGCCGCCAGTGCGTGGCATTCCGATTTCGTGATGCAGCGTTGATGACCAGGCGACCGCGTGATTATTGTCAATCACCACATCGCGCCCAGGGGTGACATCGAGGGTAAAGGTTGAACCAAAACCGGATACGGCGAGTTTGCCCTGTCCGACGGCTTCCATAATGACAAAACCGCCAGTGCCGCCAAATAATCCGCCACCAATGGTATTCAAGCGCGGATTGATTTGTACCCCGGAATCAGCGGCTAAAAAACAGCCATCTGACAGCGTATAGGATGAATTGGGCGTGACATCGAGTAATTCGATATCGCCGGGCAGCGCCGGTGAAAGCAGGCAATCACCATCGCCGCCAACCGCTTCAATTTCCTGCTGAAAAAAAGATTCATCGCTAGTGAAACGCCGCATCAATGCGCGTCCAAGACCGCCGCGAATTTGTCCTTTGACTTGCAGCGGCGCTTCCATCATCACCATTGCGCCGGATTCAGAAAAAATCCGCTCATTTTTGCGCAAACTGACATGCAGAAACGGGTCGTTTTCGCCCATGACGGTAAACACAGGCATGGTGTTATCACCTCGTGACCGGACTGGCAGCAACTCGCCGCCGGTAAGCCAGCGGCGAGCGAGTGAGGGCCGTTCAGGAAGGCGCGAGATGGGCAGATTTAACCGATGCTCACGCCGTGATCCTGCGCCAGCGCCGCCAAACCACCGGCGAAGCCTTGCCCGACGGCTTTGAACTTCCATTCCTCGCCGTTGCGGTAGATTTCGCCGAAGATCATCGCCGTTTCGGTCGAATAATCTTCCGACAGATCGTAGCGGGCCAGCTCGGTGCTGCTGTCTTTATTGAGCACGCGCATAAAAGCGTTGCGCACCATGCCGAAGTTTTGCTTGCGGGTTTCGGCTTCGTGAATGGTCACAGCAAACACGATTCGCTGCACACCGGCTTCAACGCCCGGCAGGTTGATCGATACGGTTTCGTCATCGCCTTCGCCCGCGCCTGTGGTGTTGTCGCCGGCATGAATCACCGCACCATCCGGGGAGGTCTTTTGGTTATAGAACACGAAATGACCGTCAGATAACACCTTGCCGGTGTCGCCGACCAAAAACACACTGGCATCCAAATCGAAGGCCGCGCCATCGGTGGAGCGAGCGTCCCAGCCGAGTCCAACCTGAACGTTGGTCAAACCTGGATCGGTCTTGGTCAAGCTGACGTTGCCGCCTTTTTGCAAGCTGATAGCCATGTTGAGTCCTCTTGTGGGTCGTTAGGGAACGGGTTGTTTTGGTACAACTTGGGTTAGTGTAACCGAAGTTGCTGGCCGGGCGGGACTGCGAAAGCGATGGGCGCATTGATGCGTATTGATCTGGTCACAAAGCTGCCATTTTCTTCGTGACCGATCTCTCTAGCACGCTCTAGCGCGAATAATTTAAACCAAACAGCTTCGCGCAATGTCGCTTAATTCGACACGCGCCCGCAAGCGCCGCGCTAACATGAATGATCCCATGAATTTCCGATGTAAAAACATCGTATCCGGTGCGGGCGCGGTGCTGAATACACCGGAATGAAAGAGCGCCCGTCCGCGATGATAGACACGCTCGAATAAATCCGAGACGCCGAAATCATATTGCCCAGGTTTGCAAAGTGGTTCTGACGCCAGCGCCAATAAATTCATCATTGAATCAATATGCTCATCAGGATCATGGGCACCGACATAGCCCAGTGCAATTGATGCGGCCCGCATTCCAGCCCGATCATTGGCCAGCAGCGCCACACCTAATTGCCGGTAGTGTGCAACTAATTCCGGTGCGACCGCTTTGGTGGCACCGAAATCCAGCAAGACAATTCGGCCGCTGGTTGCATCATAGAGAAAATTGCCGAAATTCGGATCGGTTTGCACCAAGCCAAATTCAAATAGCTCGCGCAAGGTCAGGCGCATCAATAAGGTTGCGGCACGGTCGCGCTCGGCACGGCGATAATCTGGCCCGGCCAACTGATCGACTGGCACGCCTTCAGCAAAATCCATCGCTAAGATATTGCGCGTGGTTAAATCACGATGTACAGCGGGAATATAAAAATCACGATCCTCACCAACCCAAGCGCGATAGGATTCCATCGCTTCAGCTTCGGCATCATAATCGGCTTCACGATGCAATTGTCGCCGCGCTTCTTCTAAAAACGGCGCAATATCAACACCCTTCGGTGCCATGCCAAAAGAACGCCCAAGCATGGCGAGATTGGCAATATCGCTGTCGATACTGTCACGCACGCCGGGGAATTGAATTTTGAGCGCCAACCGTCGCCCATCGCGGGTTTCAGCGCGATGCACCTGACCAATTGATGCAGCGGCAATCGGGGTAAATTCAAAGCGTTTAAATTGCTTATCCCAGCCCGCGCCGTATTCGGTTTCCAGCACCCGCGCTAATTGACTCAACGGCATCGGCTCGGCACGTTCGCGCAAGGTGCTCATAATTTCCGCTGCTTCCGGCGTAAAAATGTCGGAGCCGTCCATTGACATCAACTGCCCCATTTTCATCACTGCACCGCGCATCCGTGCTAAACGGTCGGTAAAACGGCGGGTATGTTCGGCAGAAAGTTGAATGCGGGCCGGTTGACCGCCCGCCCGCGTGCGAGCTAGATCAATCAAGCCTTTGACGCCAATCCCAGCGGCCAGATCGCCGGTCGCCCGCCCCAGATGCCACAGGCGGCTTAAACGTTGACTCGGTACGGCACGACCGCGTGATTCAGAAAACTGTGACATAACAACACGATTCCATAAAAGCTGAAGACCACACCAAGCGCAGTCTAAGAAATTAAGAGGATGCGCCGCCACGAGCGCCCAGCGGCTGGAAGCTTTGAAGACCCTAACGCGAAAAGTTCAATCCCGATCAAACTTGTCGGACTTCAGCAGCGCCTGCACTGTTTCAGATGCGAGTTCGTAATCAAAGCCGCGAATCTGGCGTTCGAGCTTCCCAGCGACTTCGCCCAATGCGGCACGTAACAGCGGACGTGCCTGCTCAAACAGATCATTGACAGCGGTGTCATGGCGTGCCAGCAACTGCGCCAATTCCGTGAGCGTTGCTTTGAGCGCGACCCAATCGACTTCAGTCGGCGCAGTGGTTGTCTTAGGCGAAGGCGCGGCGCTCAGATGCGGCAGGGCCGCTTGTAGCGCAGCGGTGAGTGTTGCCAGTTCGAGAGTCAGCAGTTCCAAGAGTGCTTGCAACCGCTCGCGGGGCTGATGCGTGCGCACGGCCTGCTCGAGACTCTGCGCCAGATCGCGCACGCTATATGCCCCCAACGTCGCGGCGACGCCTTTGAGACGATGGGCGGCACGTTCCAGCGTGGGCAGATCATTGCATGTAAACGCATCGAGTAAATGCGCCCGCTCCTCCGGCTCATGCTCGACAAACCGCCCCAGCAAGTTGAGATACATCCCCAACTGTCCGCGCAGTGGTTTTAAGCCCTGTTGCCAATCCAGCCCCGAAATGCTGTCGAGCGCCGCGCTGTTCATCAACTGGGTCAGTTCCGGCAGCGCAGTCACGGTCGGCAGCACATCGCGGGGCGTTGCCGTGTCGCGCTCCCCAGCCGCACGCGGCAGCCAGCGCACCAGCGTTGCGGTCAGTTGCTCGGGTTCAATCGGCTTGGCCAGATGGTCATTCATTCCGGCCTCCAGGCACTGCTGGCGGTCGCTCTCAAAAGCATTGGCGGTCATCGCCAAAATCGGCAATTCGCGGTAGGCCGGTTGCGCCCGAATCTGGCGGGTGGCTTCCAGTCCATCCATGTGCGGCATTTGCACATCCATTAACACCAGATCAAATGTCTGGGTGCGCACCTGCTCGACAGCTTCTTGACCGTTCTCGGCCAGCGTCACCTGTGCGCCGGTGGCCCGCAGTAACTGCAACACCACCTCTTGATTGATCTCGTTATCTTCAGCAACCAGAATCCGCACCCCGCGCAGACGCTCGCGCTGATCGGTGGCCTGAGTCAGCAGCGCACTGGCCGTGCTCGACGCGGTGCGAGCGGTTTGCAGCACGGCAATCAGCGCATCATGCAGGCCCGAAGGCGTGATCGGCTTGGCCAGCACCTGCACCGCACTGGCTCCGGCGCGGCATTCGTGTGGCAGTTGATCGCCATAGGCCGTGACCATCAGCACATCCGGCGGTGACTGAAGCTCAAGCGCCTGCAGTCGTTGCACGGTTTCCAGCCCGTCCAGATCGGGCATCTTCCAATCAATCGTCAGTAACTGAAACGGATCATTCTGGCGCTCGGCTTCGATCACAGCCGATACCCCTTCCAGACCGCTGGCCACAGCTTCGACGCGCAATCCGAAGCTTTCCAGCAAGTGCATTAAAATCGTGCGGGCTTCCAGATGATCGTCAATCACCAGCACCCGCCGTCCGCGTAGCCCGTCGAGCTTAGGATCGGATTGTGCTGGTTCACGCGCCAGCGCAAACGGGATTTCGAGCCAAAAGGTGCTGCCGCTGCCGACATCACTGGTCACCCCGATGCGTCCGCCCATCAATTCGGTCAGGCGCTTGCTGATGGCCAAACCCAGCCCAGTGCCCCCGTAGCGGCGCGTGGTGCTGGCATCGGCTTGTTCAAAGGCGCGAAACAGCCGCGCACATTGCTCCGAAGTCAAGCCAATGCCGGTATCGCGCACTGTCCAGCGTAGCCAGCAGCACTCGGCCTCAGGCGGTTCGGTTGCCCAAGCTGGAGCAGTGGGCAAGAGCGTCGCGGCAATGGCAATCTGACCGTGTTCAGTGAATTTGACGGCATTACTCACCAGATTGAGCAAAATTTGCCCCAAACGGATGCCATCACCGTGTAGCCGTAACGGAACGTGATCGAGATTGACCAGCACATCGAGTTCTTTGGCCTGAAGCTGATCGGCGACCAGATTGAACACATGATCGACCACCCGCGCTGGCTCAAAATCTCGCACCTCCAGTTGCAACTTATCGGCTTCGATTTTCGATAGATCGAGAATATCGTTGATGATCTGGAGCAGGTGTTGCGCCGAATCGCCAAGCCGCTGCAACTGATCGCGCTGGCGCGGGGTCAGCGGGTCTTGGCGGATGAGATGCGAATACCCGATGATCGCGTTCATCGGGGTGCGAATCTCATGGCTCATGTTCGATAAAAATGCGCTCTTGGCTAGATTGGCGCTCTCAGCATGAGCTTTAGCTGCTGCGAGTTCCGCCGTGCGCGTGGCCACCAGTTCCTCCAGATGACCGCGATAGGCTTCCAGTTCGCGGGCCGTTTCCAGACGTTCGGTGATGTCCTGCACGATGCCGAGTGCATCATGCGGCTGGCCGGCGGCATCGAAGGTCAGCTCGGCGCGTTCTTCCACCCAGCGCACTACGCCGCTTGGGGTCTGAATCCGATGCACAATCCGATACAGTGCCCCGTTGAGTGCCTGGTTCCACGCTTGTACCACGCTGTCGCGGTCATCGGGATAGACGCAATCGAAAAAACGTTGCAAGGTCAGCGGCGTGCCCAGCGCCAGCCCGAAAATACGATAGGTTTCATCTGACCAGATAAGTTGATCCTGCGCGATGTCGAGATGCCAGTGCCCAGTCCACGACACCGCCTGCGCACGACTCAAAATCGCCTGACTGCGTTGCAGATCGGCCACCAGCGCCAGCCGCTCGCGGTTTAACAGTGCCATGCCCAACTGATCGGCGATCTGACAGCCGAACTGGATTTCATCCGGCAGCCAGCGATGCGCTTGTGCGACCTGCTCAAAGCAAATCACGCCGCGTGGCTGGGCACCGACGAGAATGCAGCAATCGAGCGTTGAGCGGATGTCGTGCGGTTTAAGATAGCTGTCAACATAGCCCTGAGTGCGCGGATCGGTGAGCGCATCGTTAGCATCGACATAGCGATGCGCTTTGAGAATCGCCAGTTCAGCGCGGCATTGCGCGGCAGTCAAAAACAGCCCGGATTGATGTTGCTTGTTGGCGCAGTCGTAGAGGTCAAGGCAGGTCAGTACCGTGTCGGCGTCGTTAAATAGCCAGACTGACACCCGCGCAATCGCTAACCGCTCGGCAACAGCGGCGGTGATCTCCCGCGCAAAGGCGGTGATCTCGCCGTTGAGTCCGGTTTGCGCCAAGCTAAAGGTGCGGATCAATTCGCCCTGTTGCCGCAGCCGCTCATGACGCTGATTCTGTTCACGCTCGCGGCGTTTGCGGGCGGTGATGTCGCGCCACACGCTCGAAATCAGCAGGCGCTTGTCCTGCATCACGCGCCGAAAGCGGATTTCGACATCGCGAATGCTGCCATCGCGGGCGCGATGGCGGGTTTCAAAAGCATTGAGCGAGCCGTCTAAAATCTCGGCGATATTGTGCTGAATCAGTTCCGCATCGTGTTCGGCTTGAATATCGCTGATCGACAGGCGTGCAAACTCCTCACGGCTGTAACCCAGCGTGCGATAGGCAACACTGTTGAAGCTGATAAATCCGCCGGTGTCAGGATCAAGCAGCACCACTGCATCCGAGGTTTGATCGAACAGGGTTTCGAGCAACTGTTCGCGTTCGCGCAGTTGCGCCCGTTCGTGCTCCAGAGCGCGGAGTAATTGTTGCTGCTCGGTCAGATCGCGCACCACCGCCAGTAACTGACCGTTAGTGGTGAAGAGACAGATTCGCGCATCAAAGTCACGCCACACCGCATCCACCGGCAGCGTGTATTGAAAAGTCACGATCTCGCCCTGCTGGGCGGTGATAAGCGCGGTGTCAAACAGTGTTGCCACCTCCGGCGGCAACACCTCACTGGGGCGCTTGCCTAAAAACTGCTCCGGCGGGAGATACAGCTTATCGGTCGGCCCGTGAAACTCCAGAATGGTGCCATCGGGTGCGAACAGAAAAAACAGATCGGGAATGTTAGATAAGTGCCCCAAGTCTCGGCTCCACGCCTAGTCAACACACCGCATCAAATCACTCACATCGTGGGCGAGGCGGGATCGTCCGGCAGACCATCGAAAAACTCGACTACGCCGGTTTCGAGCGCATATTCTGCACCGACGACGAGCAGGCCATCATTGTCTATCAACGATTCGATGATGCGCGAGCCGTGCCGCAGTTGATTGGTTGAGGCGCGGACGTTGGCGCGGACAGCAGCACGGCGCAGGGCATCGGGATCGTGGCGCAGATCGGTGTCGAGCAGTGGTTGCACCGAGGGTTTGACGCGATCAACGATGGAAGCGATGTTGCGCGATGCGCTGCCTTCGCCATCAAGCAGGGTTTCAATGGTCGCGGCGACCGCACCGCAGTGCGAATGGCCGAGGACGACGACCAGCCGCGTGTTGTAGCGCGAGACGGCAAATTCGACACTGCCAATCTGCGACGGTGCGACGACATTGCCGGCAACGCGGATCACGAATAAATCGCCCAGTCCTTGATCGAAGAGAATTTCTGCCGGTGCGCGTGAATCCGAGCAGCCAAGAATAATCGCAAAGGGTTTTTGACCGGCGGTGAGTTCAGCGCGGCGCTGATAGGTCATCATCCGATCAAGGCTGGTGAGATTTTGGGCAAAACGGCTATTGCCTTCGCGCAGACGGGCTAAGGCTTCGAGAGCAGAAACAGTGTTGGGCATGGGCTGGCGGTCTCGGGTTCAGCGGTGATGAGGGCGCGAGCGCGTGCGGCGCGATGCCTCACGCACTGGCCCAACATTCTATACGCAAGTGGGGGGTGGTGGTCAGCTACCAGCTTTCAGCCGCCCGAGTCGCTCAGAATTGCCGCACTTTGATATTTAACGTCTGGATGCGATAGGCGATCTGGCGCGGGGTCATGTTGAGCAGCCGCGCTGCTTTGGCTTGCACCCAGCCCGCTTGCTCTAATGCCGCGATGACGCGCTCGCGTTCGTCGAGATCGGGAGCATTGCAATCGACGGCCTGACTGCGGGTTTCGCTCAAAATGCTCGCCGCATTTTGGGGCGCTTCGGGGGCGCTGGCGCTGTGGTCAATGCCAGTGAGCTGAATCACGGCGCGATCAATCAGCCCGTCTTCGCTCATCACAGCGGCGCGTTCCATGCAGTTTTCCAGTTCGCGCACATTGCCCGGCCAGTCGTAGCGCATCAGCACGCGCAGGGCGCTGTCGGTGATTTCCAGCTCTCGGCCCTGCATCCGCGCCACCTTTGCCACCAAAAACCGCGCCAGATCGGGAATATCTTCCATCCGCTCGCGCAGCGCCGGCATCCGAATCGGCATCACGTTGAGCCGATAGTACAAATCTTCGCGGAACTCGCCGGCACGCACTTCGGATTCGAGATCGCGGTTAGTCGCGGCAATCACGCGCACATCAACCTTGAGCGTGCGCCCGCCGCCGATGCGCTCAAATTCACCTTCTTGCAACACGCGCAACAGCTTGGCTTGAAAGGCGGGGGTGATTTCGCCGATTTCATCGAGAAACAACGTCCCGCCATCGGCTTGCTCAAAGCGTCCTTTGCGCAACGCGACCGCGCCGGTAAATGCGCCCTTTTCGTGCCCAAATAATTCCGATTCGAGCAAATTATCCGGCAGTGCTGCACAGTTGAGCTTAATAAAGGGCGCACGGGCACGCGGTGAGTTGTAATGAATGGCGTTGGCGATCAATTCTTTGCCAGTGCCCGATTCACCGCGAATCAAGACGGTCGTGTTCCATTTGGCCACCTGCCGCACTTGCTCAAAGACTAAGCGCATCGCGGCAGCGCGACCGATGATGCTGTCAAAACCATGCGCCCCGCGCACCGTGCGCCGCAGGGTGTCGCGTTCTTCGCGCAAGGCTTGCTGTTCGGCCGCAACGGTACGCGCCAAGCGCACCGCTTGGCCGATGAGGTTGGCGACCATTTCCAAAAATCGCGCCCGATCTGCCAGCAAGTCTGCGCCGCTCGGCGGTTGCGCAGCAAAGACGCCGATGGCTTGTTCATCGCTACGGATCGGCACGCCGATAAAGGGCCGGTCGGGATCGTAGAGATTCAAGCGGTCGAGAAAGCGCGGCTCATCGCCGAGACGCGGCAGAATCCAGGGTTGATTGGCCGTGAGAATCTGGCCGATCACGCCTTCGCCCGGACGATAGCTGACGGCTTCAAACGGTTCGGCATCTTGGGCATCTTGGCCGTGCAGCGCACTAATGAGCAATTCGCCGCGCTCTTCATCGAGCAGCGATACCAGACCATGCCGCAGACTGGCCCGCTCGTGCAGCACGCCGAGTACCTCGCGCAACGTCTGGCGCAGGTCAAGCGAACGACTCAGCACGCGGCTGACTTCAAACAGTGCGGCCAGTTGGGATTCGAGCAGAAGCAATCGGCTCGTCTCCCCAGGCAGGTCAGGGGAGTGGGGGGGGACTCGCATGGGTCGATCCGTCCAAGTCAGTCGTCGGCCGCGGCCGCATTCAAGGAGAGTCGAATCAGACAGCCGCCGCTGAACTCAGGATCGACTTCTATCGATCCGCCGTGAGCGTTGACGATCTCTTGAGCAAGAGCAAGCCCCATGCCAGAGCGTCCGCGGCGGTCGCGCCAGCCGATATGAAAGGGTTCAAACACGCGATAGCGATCCTCGGCAGCGATGCCGCAGCCATTGTCCTGAATTTCAATCTCAACCCCGCCGTCGAGCGGGCGCGTCGTTAAGGTCAGTTCGCGCTGCGGGCGGGCCGCTTCGCGCAGGGCTTGAATGGCGTTATCAATCAGATGCTTAAACATGGCGCGTAACTGATTTTTATGCCCCGTCAATTCTGGCAGCAGCGTTGCCGGTCGCCAATCAACGACGATGCCACCGGCCAGCAGCCGTTGGGTTTCCAGTTCGAGCACTTGTCGCAGTAATTTATTGATGTTGACGCGCACACCGGCTTCGCGTGGCTCTTCAGGCAGCGCGGCGGTAAGCGTGGCCAGTGCTTTGGCACCCGAGGCGTTGATCTGATCGAGCAAGGCCGTCAAAGTTTCCGTATTCGCGGCCCCGTCGCGCAACATGCCGCTGGCAGCCTGAATGACATTCAAGGGCACCTGAATCTGATACACCGCAGCGGCCAGTGCTTCGCGCATCCCGTGCATCAACTGCTGTTCCGCCAGCCGCGCCCGCAGATGCTCCAAATGGGCGCGTTCAATCTCGCGGCGGCGGCTGGTGATGTCATTGGCTAACAGCAACAGCCGCCGCTCACCGGCAACCGATTCACCAAAATAACTGCGGGCGCTGGCGTCGGATTCGTCCACCGGATTGAGCGAGCAGGCAAACCAGCGCGTCCCAACTGGGCCGCGAATATCGAGACTGACTTCGATATTTTTAAAGGCGCGTCCGTGTTCGAGACAGGCAGCAAACGGATCCAGCCCAAGCTGTTCGCCGAGTGCAGCGCGGAACACCTCTGCCGGTTCGCGGCCGTGCAGCTCGCCGAGTAGCCGTTTGTATTCCTGATTATCGAGAATCACCCGTCCGGCGCTGTCGAGCAGCGCGACGATCACCGGCGCGGCATCGAGCACGGTTTCGAGTCGTGCTTTTTGTTGGTGCAGTGCTCCTTCCAATTCATGTTCTTTGGTGACATCGCGGTGCATTCCGAGGAAATATTTCAGTGCGCCGTCGCGGTCGAGCACGGGCGTGATGGTCAATTCGGCCAGATAATCCCCACCCGCTTGGGTGCGATTGACCAGAGTGCCGCTCCAAGTCTGACGCGCCAAAATGGTGCGCCATAACTGTTCATAGACACTTTTTGGCGTGGCATTATTCGACAACAGCGATTGATTGTGCCCCAGCACGGCATCACGCCGATAGCCGGTGAGCGCCTCAAATGCTTGATTAACATAGAGAATTGTCGCCTGTGCGTCCGTGATCGAAATAGCAATTGGCGACTGTTCGACCGCTTCAAAAAACAACACGGGCGGCAACGGATCGGCACCATTTCCACCCATGCGGGCCAGCGCCTCGACAATCTCCGGCGGGGTGCCGTCGGGCGGCGACGCGATAAATTCACCGAGAGTGTTAAACAGCTCGGTCGCTTGGATGGGTTCCGGGGCGGATCGGGCCGGCACGGATGATCTCCTGATAGACGAGGGCGATGAGGATGCAGCGCGAGTGTAAAGCAAAAGCGGTGCCGGATGTGGCGTTGTCGGGTGGCTGTGCTACCTTCTTGCTACACACTGTCCACTGTTTCGGAGCACGCGCTGATGTCGATAGTTCATCCCAAAACTACCATTCTGCTGGCCAGTAATAACGCTGGCAAAGTTCGCGAGCTTGCGCACTTGCTCGCCGATTCGCCCCTTCAAATCAACGCCCAGCGCGACTATGGCGTTCCTGAAGTTGAAGAAACCGGCCTGAGTTTTGTCGAAAACGCGATTCTCAAAGCCCGTCACGCGGCGCAACACAGCGGCCTGCCGGCACTGGCCGATGATTCGGGGTTGGAAGTCGATGCGCTACACGGTGCGCCCGGGATTTACTCGGCACGCTATGCCGGTGTGGGTGCGAGCGATGCGGCGAATATTGAACAACTTTTAGCTGATTTGACCGCAGTTCCAGAATCAGAGCGCACGGCGCGGTTTCAGTGTGTGCTGGTGTATCTGCGTCATGCCACTGATCCCACGCCGCTGATCTGTCAGGGCACTTGGGAAGGGCGCGTTTTATATGAACCGTGCGGCACCAATGGGTTTGGCTATGACCCGATCTTTTTTGTGCCAACGCATGGTTGTAGCGCGGCAGAACTCGATCCCGAGACGAAAAATCAGCTCAGTCATCGCGGACAGGCATTGCGGCAGTTGCGAGAGCGGTTAGCGGGTGGTTTGAGCTGATGGCTGGCGGCTGGAAGCTGAACCCCCAATCACCCCCGCGTCACCCGATCACGCAAATACACCGGCAGCGCCTGCTGCGCCGAAACCCAGCGATCAGCCGCCAGCTCACTTGCCGCCAGCCACGCGATGTCCTGTGCCTCGCAGATCGCCTCGGGATTCGTGCCGATCAAGGCCGCGCCGATACGTGCTCGCAACGCCATGCCATGCACCGCCCAGCCCGGGCCGACTCCCTGCCACCCCTCACCGGCCGGATAGCACACCTGCGTCGGCACACAGACCTGTTCGGCACAACACAACTCGGCGCGATCCTGCTCACCGATTTCATAGCAACCCCAATACACCTCATCCATCCGCGCATCCAGCGCCGTCAGCAGCCGTCGATGTCCGTCACGGCGAAACTGACCCTGCGCCAGCGCCGCCAGCGTCGAAATTGGCACCACAGGCAATTCTGAGCCGAAGGCCGCGCCCTGAATCACCGAGGTCGCAATGCGAATGCCAGTAAACGAACCTGGCCCACAGCCGAAGGCCAGCGCATCCAGTGTGCGCAGTTCTAAACCGGCTTGCTCCAGCAGCCGCTGCATCATGCCGAGGATCAATTCACCGTGCCGACGCGGAGCGATGGTGAGTTCTTGAATGACCTGCTGATCGCAGAGCAGCGCAGCGGAGCAAGCAGCATTCGAGGTGTCGATAGCAAGCAGTTTCATCAGTCTTGCGCGAGAAACCCCTCCGTTCGGGGTGGGGAGGGAGAGCGCACGGTGCGGAGCACCGTTCAGCCGCCAATCTCGCGTCCTCCGTTTCGGTTACGTAAAGTGGAATAGAATAAGATCGGCTTTTTGTAAACGTAGCGGGTTGGATACCGCTTTTCCTAGTCAACCTGGCTTGCGAGTCGCCTCAAGCGCGATCTGACGCACCCGCCGCACCATCGCCTCTAAGCCGTTGCGCCGCGTCAGGCTCAAATGCTCATCTAATCCAAGCTGGCTGAAAAATGCCGCCACATCAAACGCCAGAATCGCGTCAGCGTGCTGTCCTGAATAAAGCTGTTGCAGCAGCGCGATCAAACCGCGCACGATGTTGGCGTCGCTGTCGGCGAGAAATTCGATAACCGCCGCTGTGTCCGGGCGCACCCGCGCCGCGATATACACCTGACTTTGACAGCCGTGAACCGCGTTGGCGGCAGTTTTTAGCGCCTCGGGGAGCGGCGGCAGACGGTCGCCGAGGTCGATGAGTTGTTGATGACGCATCGGCCAATCGGGGAGCAGTTCAAAGACTTCGGCAATCTCAGCAGCAGCCGCCTGCGGTGAGCTGGCAGCCGCTTCAGGATAGTGCAACACGGGTTCAGCGGGTGCGGTGATGCGCGGCTGACGGGCGGCGGCGTCACGTATTACGCTCAGTGCAGCGGCCAGCGCCGCGACTTCCTCAGCCGTGTTATACACACCAAATGATGCCCGCGCCGTTGAACTCACGCCGAGCCGCTCCATCAGCGGTTGACAGCAATGATGCCCGGTGCGAATGCAGATGCCGCGCAGATCGAGCGCGGTGCCAATGTCGAGCGTGGCTAACGGCGGATCGGTCATTACCCACGAAATGACGCCGCTTTTGTGTTGCGCTGTGCCTTTGATTTCCAGTCCGGGAATCTGCATCAATCGCGCTGTGGCTTGTTGCAGCAAGGCTTGCTCATGTGCGCCGATGGCGTCGAATCCAAGCGACTCGATCCAATCTATCGCGGCCGCTAATCCGACCGCGCCGGAAATATGCGGCGTGCCCGCCTCAAAACGGTTCGGCAGTCCGGCATAGGTCGTCTGTTCAAAGGTGACGCGCTCGATCATATCGCCGCCGCCTTGATAGGGCGGCATGGCTTCCAACAGCCGCCGTTTGCCATAAAGCACGCCGATTCCGGTCGGGCCATAGAGTTTATGACCAGAAAAGACATAAAAATCGGCATCGAGCGCCTGCATATCGGTCTTGCCGTGCGCGACCCATTGCGCCCCATCGATCAGTACTAGCGCCCCGACTGCGTGCGCTTCGGCGATGAGTTCGGCAACCGGATTGATGGTGCCAAGCGCATTGGAAACCTGATTGATGGCGACCAGTCGCGTGCGTGGTGAGAGCTGGTGGCGATAAGCGTCGCGATCCAATTCGCCCGCATCGTTAATCGGGATCACGCGAATCTGAGCGCCGGTGGTGGCCGCGATCAGTTGCCAGGGGACGATGTTGGAATGATGTTCTAGCGTTGAAATCAGGATTTCATCGCCGGGCTGAAGATTGGCGCGGCCCCAAGTCGCAGCGACGAGATTGATTGATTCGGTTGCCCCGCGTGTAAAGAGACATTCGACCGGCTCGGCGGCGTTCAAAAACTGCGCGACCCGTTCGCGGGCGGCTTCGTGTAGACGGGTGGCGGTGCGTGAGAGCCGATAGACGCCACGATGGATATTGGCATGGTGGCCGCGATGGTAGTCGGCGATGGCCGCCATCACGCTGATCGGCTGCTGGGTGCTGGCGGCGCTGTCGAGATAAATCAGCGGCTGGCCAGCGGTGGGCGCAGTCAGAATCGGGAACTGGGCGCGGATTGCAGCAATATCGAGCATGGGCGTGGTGTTGGCTGGCGGTCAAGAATCAGAAATTTGAGTATAACAGTTGGGCTATGGGGATAGATCGGGCGGTCAAAATGGTGTTGTTTGGTGGCGCGGATGTTGGGTATGATCGGCAGCGGTCGGTTTCTAGCTTGTCCCGCTGATGCTTGCGCTGTGACGACTGCTGAGACAAAAATATTGGCGTCTCGCCGAGTGGTTGTTATAAGTCTTTGATCTAACAGCAGAAAAAGGCGTTTTTTCGATGTTAGCAGTGGCTGAAAACAGTCGTTTTGAGGGCAAAATGGGGGAAAAAGTGAGCAAAAAGAGGTCGGCTAAAAAATGCTATCCCTTTGATCTAAAAGGGATTATGCTGCAAATGCAGGGGTCGCGACCCACAATCCACTACAACAAGGATTGAAACTGCGCAATGGCTACCGGACGGCAAGCGCGTTGGGCAGTGTCGCGACCCACAATCCACTACAACAAGGATTGAAACAGCGTAGGAGCTGCGGGACTAGCCAGCACGGCGGCAGTGTCGCGACCCACAATCCACTACAACAAGGATTGAAACCCATAGCGCCGATTCTTTTCGAGCAGCATATCGCGGAGTGTCGCGACCCACAATCCACTACAACAAGAAACAAATCGCAATAAAAAAACCGGCTCTTAGGCCGGTTTTTTTTATGACAAAGCTCCCGCTTCGTCATCAGAGAAATCAACCCAATTCAACTCACCACCCCCACCCCACGCCGATAGGCTTGCGAGCGCCGATCACCGCCACGCGGACGCGGCAGAGCGCGTCGATTGAGCAGGCTTTCGATTTCCTGACAAAATTCCGGATTGCCAAGCACCCAAGCTTTATTCGTCGCATCACGAATGCGCTTGATCCATCCTTCATCGAGCGGGCGCATCGCTTGCGCGGCATAATATTCACGGCGTGCTTTAGCACTGCGACCGAGTCGTGCGTATTCACGATGCGGTGTAAGCAGTCGATCTTCGATCCCCTCGGCATTGCTGCCATAGCTCGACCAACCATATTCTGACGGTAGCGTCACGAGACTGGCCCGCACCGGATTAGACTCAATATAGTGCGCAACCTGAAGTAAAAAAGCCGCGTTCGGATCGACCAGTGTGGCGCGATAACGTCCTTCCCACAGCGTACCGTGGCGTTCGTGGCGCGAGTTGAAATATTGGACGTAATAGCGCCCAACATATTGCATCAATTTACCGATACCATTTTCCTGATAGGGCGTCAGCAGCAGATGAAAATGATTCGGCATCAACACATAGGCATGAATGTCGCATTGAAATTTTTCAGCCGCCACACTGAGTTTGTCCCAAATAAACCAGTAATCCTCTTCTTCAAATAGAATTTGCTGTCGCGTGTGGCCGCGCTGAATGACGTGTTGTGGATAACCAGGCAGAATAAAACGCGGAAGACGTGCCATGGGGTCGGATCCAGTTGATTGACCTGCCCTTGAGTATAGACAGCCGCTGGCAAATTGCTGAAGCTGATACGCCGATTTTTGAGTTTATGATGAATGCTTGAACTGGCCACTGTTTGAATGCCCATGCTGCTGCGTGATTCGCTCCCCATTGATTCAATCCTCGCCGAGTTGGACGCGGCCTTACATCGCGGACATGCCGTGTTGCAGGCCCCGACCGGATCGGGCAAATCAACCCGCGTGCCGCTGGCGCTGCTCGATGCCGATTGGTTAGCCGGACAACAGATCGTGATGTTACAGCCGCGTCGCGCTGCCGCCCGCTTGACTGCGGCGCGTCTGGCGGCGCAGTTGGGTGAACCACTCGGCGAACAGGTTGGCTATCAGATTCGCTTTGAACGCCGCGTGAGTGCGCGGACACGCATCGAAGTCGTCACCGAAGGCATTTTGACGCGGCGAATCCAGCACGATCCGCTGTTGAGCGGCATCGGGCTGGTGATCTTCGATGAGTTCCATGAACGCAGTTTGGTCGCTGATCTCGGATTGGCGCTGGTGCTTGATAGCGCCCGCAGTGTGCGGCCCGATCTGCGTATCTTGGTGATGTCGGCGACCTTAGAAGCCGCGCCAGTGGCGCAGTTGCTCGGTGATGCACCGATTCTGCGGGCTGAGGGGCGGAGTTTTCCGGTTGAAATTCGCTATGCCGAGCGCCCGCCGGACAGCGATCCGGTGCGGGCAATGGTCGCGGCGGTGCGGCAGGCGTTCGCGGAGGAAACCGGCGATCTGCTGGCATTTTTACCCGGTGCCCGCGAGATTGACCGCGCCCGTGAGCAGCTCGTCGCGCAGCTTGCGCCGGATAGTGCGATCTTGCCGCTACACGGTTCGCTATCAGCCGCCGAGCAAGATCGGGCGTTGCGACCCGCTGGCAGCGGGCAACGGCGCGTGATTCTGGCGACTGATTTAGCCGAGACCAGTTTGACGCTCGACGGGATCCGCGTTGTGCTCGATTCGGGGCTGACGCGCAAACCGCGCTTTGATCTTGGGTCAGGCTTGACGCGGCTGGTGACTGAAGCAATTCCGCATGCAAGCGCCGACCAACGCGCCGGACGTGCTGGGCGCGTGGCTCCGGGCGTGTGTTGGCGGCTATGGACACGCGAACACGAACATGGACGCGCCGAGCAGCGCATACCCGAAATCCGCACTGCTGATCTGGCCCCATTGGTGCTGGAATTGGCAGTGTGGGGTGTCAAAGATCCGCTGGCGTTAAGCTGGCTCGATCCGCCGCCCGCGCCCGCTTGGACACAGGCGCAGGAACTCTTGCGTACACTGGGCGCACTCGATGCCCGCGATGCGCTCACCGCACGCGGGCGGGCGCTGGCCGAATTGCCGCTGCATCCCCGTCTCGGCGTGATGCTATTGGATGCGACCGCAGCGGAACGCCAGATGGCTGCCGATCTCTGCGCCTTGCTCACCGAACGCGATCCGTTGCTCGCCGAATCCGGGCAAGCGCGAGCGGTTGATCTTGGGCTACGCTTAGACGCGCTGCATACATGGCGCACACGAAACGGCCAGCTATCCGGTGTAGATCGACGGCGGCTTGAGGCCATCGACCGCATTGCCCGCCAAGTGCAACAGCTTGCGGCACGGGCGACCGCTGCACCGCCATCGTCAGCGCCTGACTCAGCAGTTCCGCGTACAGCGGGCGCACTGCTGGCGCTGGCCTATCCTGACCGGATCGCGCAGCGGCGCTCAGGTGCCGATGCGCGTTATTTGTTAGCGGCGGGGATGGGCGCGGAGTTACCGCGTGATGATGCCCTCGCCGTACACGCCTATCTAGTGGTCGCGGCGCTCGATGCGCGGGGACGCGATGGGCGGATTCAAGCTGCCTTGCCGATCAGCTTGAGCGAGGTGCGCACTGTGTTCAGCGAGCGGCTGGAGCAGCGCCGTGATGTGTTTTGGGATGCGGAACGGGCGGCGGTTGCCTGTCGTCTTAGCACACGATTTGCTGCACTAGTGCTCGATGCCCAGCCGGTCGCGCTCCGTCCCGAGGACAACGCCAGCGCCTATCTGTTGACGCAGATCCGCGCCGATTTTGACACCGCGCTCAACTGGTCAGCCGCTGCCCGTCAACTGCAAGCGCGGGTCGCGCTGCTTCGTCAACAGGATGCTGCCGGAGTCTGGCCCGATTGGTCAACAGATCAGTTGCGCGAGACGCTTGCCGACTGGCTCGGCCCGTTGATCGCGACGCACACGCGGTTAGCTGAGGTGCGCCAGCTTGATCTTCATGCCGTGTTGATTGACCGTTTGAGCTGGGCGCAACGTCAACAGCTCGATCAACTCGCGCCCCATTGTTTTACGACGCCCGCCGGCAACACGCGACCGATTGATTATGTCAGTGGCACAACGCCGATTTTGGCCGTGCCGCTGCAAGAATTATTCGGCCTGCACGACACGCCGCGCCTGTGTCACGGGCGCATTCCGCTGTTGCTGCATCTGCTTTCACCCGCTCGCCGCCCGATTCAGGTGACGCAGGATTTGGCCGGATTTTGGGCGCGAGGCTATGCCGAGGTGCGCAAAGAACTGCGCGGGCGCTATCCCAAGCATCAGTGGCCCGACGATCCTACCCAAGCACAGGCGCTGGTGGGCGGGATTCGGCGGCGGCGCGTGTCTGATTCCACCGCTTCAACGTCGTAAAACGGTAAAAAAAGCAGTTGACGCCGAACGGCTTCGCGCCATGATTAGCGGGCGTTCGACGGTCGGTTCTGGCTGCTCCGCTGCGCTGTGTGGCAGCTAGGCGTGTTTCATTTTCAACTTTATCAACTTCACGAGTTGTTGCCATGCACAAGCCCGTTTTATCTACAGTCGCGTTGACGCTCACCCTCACCGCCGCCAGTGTCACGCTGTTAGCGGCAGACCCTCCGGCCGCGCCATCGGCGGATCATGCTGACGCACACGCCGGACACGCGCCCCATTGGGATTATGTCGGCGCAGGCAGCCCCGATCATTGGGGCGATCTTGATCCGAATTTTGATCTCTGCAAGCGCGGCAAAAATCAAGCGCCGATTGATTTAAAAAATTTCGTTGATTCACAACTGCCGCCGATTGGCTTTCATTATCAGCCCGGCGGTCAGGATGAAATCAACAATGGTCACACCATTCAGGTCAATTATGACGCTGGCAGCACCATTACCATTGATGGGCGTGAGTATGAATTAAAGCAATTTCATTTTCACACGCCAAGCGAGAATCACATCAGCGGCAAAGAATTTCCAATGGAAGTGCATCTTGTCCATGCCGATCAAGCGGGTAATCTCGCAGTAATTGCGGTGATGATGGAAGCAGGCCAAGAAAATCGCGCCCTAGCGAAAACCTGGCCGATGATGCCCTATCATCCAAATACAGCAGTACATTTATCGAATGAAGTGTCCGCTGAAGAATTGCTCCCAGCGAATCGCGATTATTACCGCTTTAGTGGTTCGCTAACGACGCCGCCCTGTTCCGAAGGGGTGCTCTGGCTGGTCATGAAACATCCGATTACGGTCTCAAAAGCGCAAATTGAAAAATTCGCGCATGTGATGGGACATCCGAATAATCGCCCGATTCAAGAACTCAATGCGCGTTTAATCGTCGAGTGATGCCCGACCGCCGCCGTGACCGCTTTCATCTGTATCAACTCGCGGTACAGCATCCAGCCGCTGAAATTGATTTAATTGAACGGCTATTTCGCGAGCAATCGGGACGCACCGCGCACATCCTGCGCGAGGATTTTTGCGGCACGGCGGCAGTCGCTATTGAATGGGTACGGCGGCGACCGGAACATCATGCTTGGGGAGTGGATTACGACCCCGAGGCGCTCATTTGGGGACGGCGGCAAGTACGCCGCCTGCTTACTAGCGAACAGCAAGAACGTATCCAATTATTAACCGCCGATGTATTACATGCTGAAACACCGCCGGTTGATATGGTGCTGGCGCTGAATTTTAGCTATTGGTTACTCGATACGCGGGCGGCATTACTGACCTATTTTCAGCGCGTGCGCACGCAATTAGTGCCGGGCGGATTATTTGTGCTCGACGCGCACGGCGGGCCAGATGCCCAGCGACTCACACGCGAGCGGCGGCGAATCCATGATCCAACGGGCGAAGATTTTGATTATTGCTGGGAGCGAGCCGCCTTTGATCCAATCAGCGGGCGACAAGTTTGTCATATTCACTTTCAATTCGATGATGGCGTGCGTTTAGAACGCGCCTTTAGCTATCATTGGCGTCTCTGGACACTGCCGGAAATTCGGGAATTACTCGAAGCGGCGGGATTTACGGCCATCCAAGTTTATTGGCAAGGCTGGACGGCACAGAATCAAGCGGATGGCTATTTTGTGCCGGTTGCGCACGGTGAACCGGATGAAGCATGGATTGCTTATATTAGCGCAAGCGGCTAAATAAGCATGTATTTCATCTTAGTCACGAAACTCCAGCTTCGTGACCAAGATTGAGCAAGACTACAGGCTTACAGGCTTATTGCTGGCGGCTGATAGCCGAAAGCTCACCATCAAGTCATCACCCCAGGCGCAACGCTATAGCTATCGAGCACATTGATATAGTTAGCGCGTTCTAATTCGGCTGGATTCGGCACCGTGAGCGCACTGACGCGCCCGCGGAAATCGTCAATTGACTCAAAGCCCTGATCTTCCATCCAATCTTTAATCCCGCGCAGAATTAAACCAATATAAGCCGGCCCTTTTTGTAAGAGCACATGACACACATGCACCACATCTGCGCCCGCCAGCAATAATTTAATGGCATCTTCAGCGGTATGAATACCGCCGGTTGCACCCAATGACAGATGCGGAATCCGACCATGCAGCAGCGCAATCCAGCGCATTGCTAACAAGGCTTCAGATGAATTGGACGGATGTAACCGTGCTTGCAGCCGCAGACTATCAATATTGATGTCCGGCTGATAAAAGCGATTAAACAACGACACGCCATTCGCGCCCGCTGCGGCTAATCGCCCGACAAAATGCCCGATTGAACTGAAACTCGGCGAGAGTTTCATGGTGATCGGAATTTGAATCTGTCCGCGCAATTCGGTTAAGACATCCAGATAACGCTGTTCGACCTGAGCGCCGCTCTGCGTAATATCACCCGCAATATAATAAACATTGAGTTCGAGCGCATCAGCTCCCGCTTGCTGTAATTCGAGCGCGTGTTTCATCCAGCCGCCCAGTGTCACGCCATTGAGACTGGCGATCACTGGAATATCGAGGCTTTCTTTTAAGCGCCGAATTTGCTCTAAATAGCGTTCTAGCCCATTTTCAAAATCCTGATGATCGGGCAAAAATCCATCGCTCGATTCAGCAAATCCGGTTTCCTGATGATGCAAAAAGCGCGTCATCGCTTCGGCTTCGGCGGTAATCGCTTCTTCAAACAGCGAATACATGATAATTGCCGCCGCGCCGCTGTCTTCCAATTCGCGTGCGGAACTCAGGCTTTTCGACAGCGGCGAAGCGGATGGAACCAGCGGATTTTTTAATTGCAGTCCGAGATAGGGTGTTTTGAGGGTCATGGCCGTTGCAACCTCGTCGTGTTGGGAGCTGAATAAAATTTAGACAGGATTAACAAGATATTTCAGGATGAACAGGATTAAAAAAGATTTAAAAATCTTGTCAATCTTGCATCATCCTGTTAATCCTGTCTATTTCGGTTGCTTACTCGTGCGCTGGCCCTTTTTGCACAGCCAGATGCGCCAATTGTTCGTAGAGACTGAAGCGCGTATCCACATGCTTTTGTGCCAAGCGCAAGAACCGCTCGGCAGCTTCAGGATGGGTGCGGGTCAGCAGATTAAAACGGGTCTCGGAGTTAATAAAATCGCGGTAAGGTAGGCTCGGCGCTTTATTATCCACCAGCAGCGGATTTTCGCCGCGTGCGGTGCGACGCGGATCGTAGCGCAATAATGGCCAGTGCCCGGAATTGACCGCCATATCTTGTTGCCGCAAGTTATTCGATAAATCGACGCCGTGCGCGATACAGGGCGAATACGCAATAATGATCGACGGGCCATCATAGGATTCGGCTTCTAAAAATGCCCGTACCGTTTGCACATCTTTTGCGCCAAAGGCGACCTGTGCGACATAAACGGTTTCGTAGGCCATTGCCATCATCGCTAAATCTTTTTTGAACGTCGGCTTGCCACTGGCGGCGAATTTAGCCACTGCGCCTAATGGCGTCGCTTTGGAACGCTGACCGCCGGTATTGGAATAAACCTCGGTGTCCAGAATTAACAGATTGACGTTGCGCCCGCTGGCAAGCACATGATCGACGCCGCCGTAACCGATGTCATAAGCCCAGCCGTCGCCGCCGATGATCCAGACACTGCGCTTGACCAGTTGTTCAGCCAGCGCCAGCAGGGTGCGGGCATCATCGGAGTCGATTCCAGCCAGCTTGGTTTTGAGCGCCGCGACCCGTTCGCGCTGCGCGTGAATGCCGGATTCGCTGGTTTGATCGGCGGTGAGCAGGCCAGTGACTAAGGTTTCGCCGAGTTGCGCCGCCAGCCGCGTAACCAGTTCGCGGGCTTGTTCGGTCTGTTTATCAACCGCCAGCCGCAGGCCGAGACCAAATTCGGCGTTATCCTCGAACAGCGAGTTATTCCAGCTTGGGCCGCGTCCCTCGGCATTGGTCGTGTACGGGGTGGTCGGCAGATTGCCGCCATAGATCGACGAACAGCCGGTGGCATTGGCAATCAGCATCCGGTCGCCGAACAGTTGCGTGGCCAGCTTGATGTAGGGCGTTTCGCCACAGCCAACACACGAACCGGAGAACTCAAACAGCGGCTGCATCATCATCGCGTGCTTGATTTTGGTCGCGTCGAGCTGGGTGCGGTCATATTCGGGCAGCGTGAGGAAAAAGTCCCAGTTAGCGCGTTCAGGTTCCTGAATCTCAGCGACCGGTACCATGTCGAGCGCCTTGTGTTCGGGATTGGTGCGGTCGCGGATCGGGCAGACCTCGGCGCACAGTCCACAGCCGGTGCAGTCGTCGGGCGCGATCTGATAGGTGACGCGATAGCCTTCGGGGAAGTCTTTGCCCTTGATCGCGGCGTGTTTGAAGCTGGCCGGAGCCGCGTCGGTCAGTACCGCTGGATAGACTTTGGCGCGAATCGCTGCGTGCGGGCAGACCAGCGGACACTTGCCGCATTGGGTGCAAAGGTTGTCATCCCATTTGGGCAGATGGAGCGCCAGTTGGCGTTTTTCAAAGCGTGTGGTGCCGGTCGGCCAGGTGCCATCGGCGGGCATCAGGCTCACCGGCAGCCGGTCGCCCTGACCGGCCATCAGTGTCGCCGTCACCTGACGCACGAACTCAGGTGCAGCGGCGGGCACCACCAACGGCCGATCAAAGGTACTCGTGACCTGTGCTGGAATTGTGACTGGATGCAGGCCGGCGAGCGCGGCATCAATGGCTTGATAATTGCGGTCGAGCAGCGCCTGACCTTTTTTGCCGTAGGTTTTTTCGACGGCGTGCTTGATGTGGGCGATGGCTTCAGCTTTCGGCAAAATGCCGGAAATGGCAAAAAAGCAGGTCTGCATGATGGTGTTGATGCGCCGCCCCATGCCGGTCGCCGCCGCGATGCCATAGGCGTCGATGACGTAAAAACTCAAGCCTTTGTCGATGATGGTGCGCTGCATCTTTTGGGGCAGATCGTCCCAGACGCGCTCCGGCGGCGTGGCCGAATTGAGTAGGAACACCGCGCCAGCGCGGGCTTTGTCGAGCATGTCATAGCGGCTGAGAAACACCGGCTGATGACAGGCGACAAAACTGGCCTCGTTATCGCCGATCAGATAGGTGCTTTTGATCGGATTGGGGCCAAAACGCAGATGACTGATGGTCACTGCGCCGGCTTTTTTCGAGTCATATTCAAAATAGCCCTGACCGTGATTGGGCGTTTCTTCAGCGATAATTTTGATCGAGTTTTTATTCGCCGAGACCGTGCCGTCTGAGCCGAGACCATAGAACACGCAGGCAGTCACGCCCTGGAGCGCATCGGCTTTGAAATCGGGATCCCAAGCTAAACTGCTGTGACTGAGATCATCGTTGATGCCGATGGTGAAGGGATTTTTCGGTGCATCCTGCATCAGCTCATCGAACACGGCCTTGACCATCGCCGGGGTAAATTCTTTCGAGCCAAGACCATAGCGCCCGCCGATCACACGCGGCATCATCTGACGTTCCCCAGCCGCGAACGCACGGGCGAGCGCGGTGACGACATCTTTATAGAGTGGCTCACCATCGGAGCCGGGTTCTTTGGTGCGGTCGAGCACCGCGAGGCGCGTCGCCGTCGGCGGCAGCGCAGCGATGAGCGCAGCGGCATCAAAGGGTCGGAACAGCCGAATTTTGAGCAACCCGACCCGCTCGCCGCGTGCAGTCAGATGCTCGACCGTCTCTTCCGCTGCGCCCAGCCCCGACCCCATCAGCATCAGCACGCGCTCGGCATTCGCTGCACCGACATACTCAAATAACTGGTATTGACGACCGGTGAGCGCCGCGAAGCGATCCATCACGCCCTGCACGATGGCGGGCGCGGCAGCGTAATAGGAATTAACGGTCTCGCGGCCCTGAAAATACACATCAGGATTCTGCGAGGTGCCGCGCAGTTTGGGATGATCGGGATTGAGTCCGCGTTCACGATGCGCCCTGACCAGCTTTTCGTCGATCAGGGCGCGGATGGTCGCAACTGGCAGCCGCTCGATCTTGTTGACCTCATGCGAGGTGCGGAAACCGTCGAAAAAATGCACGAACGGCAAACGGCTTTCGAGCGTCGCGGCCTGCGCAATCAGCGCAAAATCCATCACTTCTTGCACCGACGCGGCGCAGAGCATGGCATAGCCAGTCGCACGACAGGCCATCACATCGGAATGATCGCCGAAGATCGATAGTGCCTGAGCGGCGAGCGCCCGCGCCGAGACATGAAACACCGTTGGGGTCAGTTCGCCAGCGATCTTGTACATATTCGGGATCATCAACAACAATCCCTGTGAGGCGGTGAAGGTCGTCGCCAATGACCCACCTTGCAGCGCCCCATGAATTGCGCCTGCTGCGCCGCCCTCGCTCTGCATCTCGACGACATCGGGGATCGTGCCCCATAGATTTTTCACGCCCAACGACGACCATTCATCGGCCCATTCGCCCATATTCGATGACGGGGTGATGGGATAAATGGCGATGACTTCGTTGGTGAGGTGCGCGACATAAGCGGCGGCCTCGTTGCCGTCGAGTGTGACTAGGCTCTGGTGCGACATCGGACTGTCCAGTGATGTGAGTGAAACGGGATGCCAAGCGCGGCATTTTCAATCGACACTATAGACCGAAAATATGCTGTATTGGTGACCGGATGTGACGAGCGGCGGCACGAATCGCGGTTATCCTGACCGAGATCAAGTGCGCACGCTGGGCGCGTGGCGTGCATATCTTTGGGGACAGAGCGTGATGACTGAGACGATGACGGGCGCACGTCTACGACTGCGGCCTATGTGTGAAGCGGATTTAGCGGCGGTGCTGACCGTCGAGCAGGCGGCCTATGCGTTTCCCTGGAGTCGGGAGATTTTCGCTGACTGTCTCAAGACACGCTATCAGTGCTGGCTCGGTGAAATCGACGCCATGCTTGTCGCGCATGGCGTGATGGCGGTGGCGGTCGGGGAGTGCCAGATTTTCAACCTCAGCGTGCATCCCGACTGGCAGGGGCGCGGGCTGGGTCGCCAGATGCTGCGGCATCTGCTATGGCTGGCGCGTAAACGCAATGCTGATATGGCATTTTTAGAAGTACGGGTCTCGAATACTGCCGCGCTGGCGCTGTATCGGGCTGAGGGATTTTGCGAAATCAGTCGGCGACGCAACTATTATCCCGCCGCCAACGGGCGCGAAGATGCCCTAGTCATGGCGCGGGAATTACTGGTGGCTGAAAGCTGACGGTTGGAAGCTAGACAGCCAATCCGCCAGCGCGTGCAGATTAACCGACATATTCGAGCGTGCGGTATCGCGCCCACTCAGCCCCCAGACCGTACCATGCACACCGACAACCTGATTATTCAACAGCACCGGGCCGCCGGAATCGCCCGGGCATAAAGTGGCACTCCCAGCGCGGCGCTCACTGCCGAAGGTATAGAAATTCACTGCATCGACGCGGATCACTTCACTCTGACCCCAATGCCGCCGCGCCGGACGGCTGTGTCGGTCGGGGCGCTGCCAATCGCGCACCCGCTCGCACCCGTAGCCGACCAAAATCACCGCCGCGCCAGCAGGCAATGGGGCCAGACTCAGCGGCTGCATGGGGATCATTGGGGTTGGAGTCGCAAGCTGCACCAGTGCCGCATCAGGAAAGCGATCCGTAATCCGCGCCTCAGCTTGAACGCGCCGAATGCGTTGCGCTAACGCATCGCCGCTGTAGCGAGCGCGATACTCAGCGATCAGCGATTGTTGATAGGTATACAGGCGCTGAAATCCGTCAGCGAACGCGGGCGGGAGTTGGGTCGCTCGTACCGTCACGCTCAGAGTGGTCGCGGGTGTCGCTTCGGGCGTGGTGCCAACATGCAGCGTACCAGCGGCTTGAAAGGCGGGAGCGAGTGCGCCGGTTTTGACATCGACGACGCAATGCGCCGCAGTGAGCAAGGTATCAGGCGCGATCTTCGTCGCGCTGCAACGGCGCGTTGCGTCGCTCCAGATCACGACGACAGCGGCATAACGGTCAGCGGCATCGAACTGACCGTTTATCAATGCCGAGATTGGGGCGCTGATGAGCGCCAATCCCAGCGCCAACCAACGAAGCGAAGATTTCACCCGGTCACGGCCTTGAGCGATACCGGTTGCGACGGTGCCGCAGGTGTGATGTCGGTCTCCGATTCGCGTTCGAGCGGCTTGCCCTTCAGCAACAATTCAACCTCACGCGCATGACGTGCCAGATGCACCGTCAACGTCTCCAAATCTTCATCTGGCAATTGCGGTAACACCGCTTCAGCGCGAAGCCACTCGGCGAGGCGTTCGGCATTTTCCAGAATGCGATCATAGGCTTCAGCGGCTTTTTTATCGGCGGTGCGCAAGCGTTCGACTCCCCGGCGGTCTTTGACGATGTACTCAATTTCAATCACGGTGGTTGTATCTCTTTAAGAGTAGTCTAGGTGGTGAGTATAAAGGATTTTAGGCAGTGCATTGCTTTCGTAATAACACACTGGAAGCTGCCAGCCCCTACTCAAAACGGATTATAATTCTCCGTGCGCGTAAAGCTAATATATCCAGCACTGACCCCTTGTCGCCAACCAGCCCCGAGACGAATTGGCGCAACCACTGTATGACCGGATTTTAGATAATTCACACCCACCCCACCAATCACGTATAGACTACCTTCAACCCCGGGAAATCGCTGAAATAACGCTGCTTCACTGGGCAAATGATAAACAAGAATAAACACCTTCGCTATATTCACACCTAAATCAAATCCAATTGATGGGCCTTGCCAAAATACTGGTAAATTTTGCGTGCGGCGCGTTGTTAATTTACCGCGACCATAGCGCACCCCAATTCCCAGCGCCGCACCAAATTCCTCACCGGCAATATAGCCATTCGGCTCACCTTGCTCACGAAATAATTGCTGCACCGCCAACGCCAACTGTTGCACACTCTGCCCAAAAACCCCCTCGACCTGATTCAAAATTTCCTGCTGACTAAAGGTCTCCCGCGTCGCCGGTGTCGTCGCCACATTGCCACCCGAACCGCCAGCCTGACCGCTGCTCGGTGTGCTCCGAGGATCATAGGGATCATACGCTTGCACCGGCGGAGCGCCCGTTTGACTTGTTGAATCATAGGGTTGCGCCTGCACGCAGCCGCCGAGAACCACAATCCAGAACCAACTTGCAGCAATCCGTCGTCTCATCGCGTTTTCCTCTTGCTCAACGTTTTACACTGTTAGCACACCGGCATCGGGCAAATCAGTCTAGGCATCCGGCGCACAAGCGGCAAGCAACAGCCGATTAAGCGAGTTTTTAGGTCGCGCTTTCGGTAGACTTTGCGTTCAACCTACCGCGTTCAACCGGAGCACGTCATCATCATGCACCGCACCAGCGGCCTCCTGCTTCATCCGACTTCGCTGCCAAGCCCCTACGGGATTGGTGATCTGGGGCCAAGCGCCTACCGCTTCGTCGATTTTCTCGCCGCCGCAGGGCAGGGTCTGTGGCAGATGTTGCCGCTGGGGCCGACCGGTTATCGTGACTCGCCCTATCAATGCACCTCGGCTTTTGCCGCCAATCCGCTGCTGATTAGCCCAGATGCGTTGTTGGAGTGCGGCTGGCTCCAAACCTCTGATTTAGATGAGCGACCAGAGTTTCCCGATGATTCGGTTGAATTTGGCATCGTCGCACCCTGGAAAACGCGGCTGCTCGAATTAGCTTGGGCTGGTTTTAATGAACGCGCTAATGAAGCAGATCGCACGCTCTATACCCAATTTTGCGCCCGCGAAGCGTTTTGGCTGGATGATTATGCGCTCTATCACGCTCTGAAAACCTACCATGCTTTGCGCCCGTGGACAGACTGGGAGCCAGCGTTAGCCCAGCGCAAACGCGCAACGCTGAATAAATGGATCAAACGCCATGATGCTGAAATCGAATTGCAGCGTTTTATTCAATACGTATTCCATCGTCAATGGTCAGATCTACGCACTTATGCGCATGCACGCGGCGTGCGATTGATTGGCGATATTCCGATTTTTGTCGCCCATGATTCCAGCGAAGTCTGGACGCATCCCGATTGGTTTGAACTCGACGCCCACGGCCATCCGACGGTAATTGCTGGAGTGCCACCCGATTATTTCAGCGCCACCGGTCAGCGTTGGGGTAATCCACTCTATCGCTGGCCAGTGTTAGCCGCAGATGGGTATCGCTTCTGGATTGAACGACTGCGCCGGGCGCTTGAATTAGTTGATTTAGTGCGCATTGACCATTTTCGCGGCTTTGCTGGCTATTGGGAAATTCCCGCAACCGAAGAAACCGCCATCAATGGCCGCTGGGTACCCGGGCCAGGTTTGGAATTATTTCACGCCCTCCGCAATGCGTTAGGTGAGAATTTACCTTTAATTGCGGAAGATCTCGGCGTCATTACCGAAGATGTCGAAACTTTGCGCGATACGCTGGCATTACCCGGCATGGCGGTGCTGCAATTCGGCTTTGAAGATTTAGCAGACGGCTTTGGAAATTCATCGTTTTTGCCGCATCAACATCGCCGCGCATTAGCTGTTTATACCGGAACGCATGATAATAATACGCTGCTCGGCTGGTGGGCAGAACGCACTGAACCATTACGGGCGCACGTGTTGGCTTATCTCAATAGCGATGGCGCGGCGGTTAATTGGGATGTGATTCGAGCAGCATTGGGATCAGTTGCCGATTTAGCGCTATTTCCGATGCAAGATGTGCTCAATCTTGGCGCAGATGCCTGCATGAATCACCCGGGCACAGCAGAGGGAAATTGGCTCTGGCGCTATCGTGCTGAACAGCTTGATGCGTCAGCAGCAGAACGCTTATTGCGATTAAGTCGATTATATGGGCGGCGGCCGTTTGATCCAGCTTAAAATAACAGATCATACGCAATTATAATAATATCTATAACGCTCGTGGAATTTTTCTACGAGCTTTTCTTGTGGGTGCAAGAGAGATGATGCGTGTTAACCTGTGTTAACGAAATCACATCAGCGAATTAAATCCATTCACAACACCCCCCCACCCGCAATCAACGCCGTCGCCCGATTCAGCCAGTGCGCGAGAAAATCAGGAATCGCCAATCCGAGCCACAACACCAGCCCCAGATGTACAAACACCGGCAGTAGATTCGCCGTGACTGGTGCCTGACCGTCGGGCGCGGTGCCATACACCATCGGATGCAGATGGCGAAATAATCCAGCAAACGCAATCGCCAGTCCGCTCAACAGCACCAGCGTCAACCACGGATGCGTCTGCATCGTCGCCGTTAATAACAAAAATTCGCTGGTAAAGACCCCAAACGGCGGAAAACCAGCAATCGCCACCACGCCAAATAGTAGCGACCAGCCAATCGTCGGCTGGGTGCGGATTAAGCCGCGAATCCGCTCAATCGACTGGGTGCCGGCCAAATGGGTCGCGTGCCCGACGGTGACGAAGATCGCCGATTTGGTGAGCGAATGCACCAGCATGTGCAGCAATGCGCCGAAGGTGGCCAGTGGCCCGCCGAGTCCAAACGCAAAGGTCATCAACCCCATGTGCTCAATCGACGAATAGCTAAACAGCCGCTTGATGTCGCGCTGACGGTGCAGAAATAGCGCCGCAACCATGAATGACACCAGTCCAAAACCCATCAGCAGCGCCCCGGCCAGATGCGGCGTATCGGTCGCAGCCAGCGAGCCATCAACCAGCATTTTGAGCCGCACCACAGCATAGAGCGCGACATTGAGCAACAGCCCCGAAAGCACCGCTGACATCGGCGTTGGCCCTTCAGAATGGGCGTCGGGGAGCCATTGGTGCATTGGCACTAAACCCACTTTGGTGCCATAACCGACCAGCAGAAACACAAAGGCAATCCGCATCACCGTCGGATCGAGCGCGGCGGCGTGCGCGTGGAGCACACTCCACGTTAGACCGGCTTCGGTGTCAGCGAGTACCAGTTGCGCGGCAAAATAGGTTAGCACCGTGCCGAACAGCGCCAGCGCAATGCCGACGCCACAGAGAATGAAAT
Source organism: Allochromatium warmingii (assembly GCF_900107145.1). Lineage (GTDB taxonomy): Bacteria > Pseudomonadota > Gammaproteobacteria > Chromatiales > Chromatiaceae > Thermochromatium > Thermochromatium warmingii. The sequence goes on from NZ_FNOW01000009.1 coordinate 61,108, forward strand.
ATTTCCACGCCGCCTCGACCGCTTCCGGCGTGCGATAGAGCGAGACTAAGAGCACAGTCGCCAGCGTTGCGCCCTCGACCGCCACCCAGAGCACGCCGAGATTATCGGTCGTCAACGCCACCAGCATCGTCAGCATGAACGCCTGATAGAGGCTGTGATACAGGCGCAGATTGAGCACGCTGATGCGGCCACTGGCCTGCACATACTGCATGTAGGGCCGTGAAAAAATCGCCGTGGTCAGCCCAACAAAAGCGGTCAGCACAATCAGATAGACATTGAAGGCATCGACGCGAAAGCCTAGTCCGGCGATCACCTCGACCTGTGCGACCGTCCACGCCAACCACAGCGAACCGAGTAGCGTCAGGCCAGAAACCGCCAGATTGAGCCAACCTGCTGGCGCGAGCGCCCGCACCAGAAACAGCGCGAGTCCGCCGATTAAGGGCGTCAGCAATGTGAGGAGCAGGGCGGTCATCAGTTTAGAATCTAGGGAGGAGCTTTGTGACCAAAACTAGACAGGATTAACAAGATTAATCAGGATAAACAGGATGGATAAAAACTTATAAATAATCCTGTCAATCCTGCGTCATCCTGTTAATCCTGTCGATTAATAAGCGGTTCGTCGATCACGACTCAACCTCCGTCAACCGATTGAGCCGATCCACATCGAGCGAATCAATACTTTCACGGATCTGAAAGAAAAACACGCCAAACAGCACCATCGCCACCAGCAGATCAAAAGCCACGCCCAATTCAACTACCAGCGGCATTCCAGCGGTCGCCGAGACCGCCGCCAAAAACAGCCCATTTTCCATCGACATAAACCCCAGCACCTGCGCCACCGCTTGCTGACGAAATACCATCATCAGCAACCCAATCAGCACCAGCGCCAAACTCACAGCGATGATATTGCGCGTAAATGCCTGTCCTTGTTCGACCATCGGCAACACCAGCCAATAGCTAAAAATCACCAGCGCCACTCCCGCCATCACCACCAGCGCCGGATGCCGTAGCCGTTCGGTGTGTCGCTCCAACCCTAGCCGCCGCACCAGCCGATGCAGCATCCACGGAATCAGCAGCGCCTTGAGCGCCAGCGTGAGAACCGCCGAAAAATACAGATGCTCAACTGCACCCGCTACCGCTACGGTCAGCGTCACCGCCGCCACCAATGCGCCTTGCCACGCGAACACATGAATCGCGGCGACTAAGCGCATTTGCGCCAACAGTACGAATGACAGAAATAGCGCCAGCGCCGCCAATAGCACGACGAATTGTTGCAACAGCGGCAGCAGTGCCAGACTCACGCGCCGACCTCCAAAATCACATGACTCAGCAGTCCCAAGAGACCGAGCAGCAGCGCTAAATTCAAAAATCCGGGCACCCGAAACAGCCGCATCTTTGCCGTCACAGTTTCGCCCACTGCCAGCGCCGCGCCCAAGAGCGCCAGCTTGACCACCACCGCGATCAACCCCAGCGCCAGCGCCGTCGGCGTGAACGCGGTGGCAATGCCCCAGGGCAAAAACACGTTGACCAGCAACACGCCATAGAGCAACAGCTTGATCCAGGCCGCCCACTCCATCAGCGCCAAATAGCGTCCGGTGTATTCGAGCAACATCGCCTCGTGAACCATCGTCAGTTCCAGATGCGTCGCCGGATTGTCAATAGGAATGCGCCCGCATTCGGCCAGCGCCACCAGCACCAGTGCGCCAAAAGCAAATAGATAGGACGGACGCAGCAAAAAACCGTCAGTTAGATGATGCTCCATCACCCCGACCAGACTGGTGCTGTGCGCAGTCATGGCCAACGTAAATACCGCCATCAGCAACGCCGGTTCCGCCAGTGCTGAGATCAGCATTTCACGCGATGCGCCCATCCCGCCGAACGCGGTGCCGACATCCATGCCAGCCAGCGCGAGAAAAAACCGCGCTAACGCCAATAACCCCACCAGCACGATGATGTCGGCGATGCCCGCCGTTGGCAGATCGAGCGCGATCAAGGGCACAGTCACACAGGCCAACCAGGTCGCAACAAAGACGATATAGGGCGCGACGCGAAACAGCGGCGAGGCGGTATGCGCGACTCGCGTGTCTTTTGTCAGCAATTTGCGCAGATCGGCATAGGGCTGGAGCAGCGGCGCACCGCGTCGGTTCTGAAGCCACGCCTTGACCTTGCGCACCCAACCGACCAGCAGCGGGGCCAGCGCGACAGCGAGCAGAGCTTGGAGCAAGGCAAGCAGCCAGACGATCATAGTGCGATGATCCAAAGCAAAACCAGCAAGGTCATCAGCGTCCAGCCGAGATAGACCCGAACGCTCCCCGATTGCAACCGCGCCACCTGACGTGATGCGCTATCAACCGTCCGCGCCAGCGGTAAATACAACCAACCCCAGGTGCGATCCGTGATTTTGAGTCGATAGCGCGTCACACCATCCGCGCCGGTCTCCTGCGCTTCGTCGATCACAAACAGCAGCGCAAACACGCGCCGAATCGGTTGCGCAAAAGAAGCAGCCGTGTATTGCATTCGAGGTGTCGGCGGGGCAAAACCGCAATCCCAGGGATCACAGCGGCGCACCCGCCATGAGGTGCGGCGTCTGAACCAGAGGATCGCCGCACCCGCAATCAGCGCCAGCAGCAGAATCGTCAGCGGGGCGCTATAGCTCGCAGTCTCGGCTGAGATCGGCGTCAGCCACAGCCAGCCGCCGGCATCGGCTTGCGGCACACCGTTGCCCAACAGTTGCACCGCGATTGGATCAAGCAGGCTGAGAATCTGCGTTGGCAGCACACCAAACAGCACACAGAATGCCGCCAATAATCCTTGACCAACCCACATGCCACGCGGCGAGGGGCGAGCACGGCGTACATGCCGTGAGCGAGCCTGACCTAAAAAGGCGATGCCGTAGACCTTGACAAAGGTCGCGGCCACCAGTGCGCCGGTGAGCGCCAGCACTGCTGAGGCAATCGGCACCAAACTGCGCAGCACACCGCTGTCGAGATTCCAAGCTTGCAGCGCCGCTTGAAAAATCAGCCATTCCGAGACAAAACCGTTGAACGGCGGCAGCGCCGAGATTGACAAACAGCCGATCAAAAAGAACGATCCCGTCCAGGGCATCCGCCGCAACAGCCCGCCCATTTGATCGAGATCGCGTTCATGGGTGCTATGCAAAATCGCGCCCGCGCCCAAAAATAGCAGCGATTTAAACAGCGCATGATTGAGCGCGTGATAGAGCGCCGCCACCAGTGCGAGCGCGGCCAGATTCGAATGCGCCGTTGCTTGAAACAGTAGCGCCAAGCCGAGCGCAATAAAAATAATCCCCAGATTCTCCACCGACGAATAGGCCAGCAGCCGCTTGAGATCAGTTTGCATCAGCGCAAACAGCACCCCAACCAATGCCGACAGCCCGCCGATGCCAATCAGCGCCACGCCCCACGACCAATGCACCGCGCCGTTGAGATCGAACACCACGCGGATAAAGCCATACACAGCGACCTTGAGCATCACCCCCGACATCAGCGCCGAGATATGCGAGGGCGCAACCGGATGCGCTTCCGGCAACCAAGCATGGAGCGGCACCAGCCCAGCTTTCATGCCAAATCCGAGCAATGCCAGCGCGAAGGCAACCCCGGCCCACAGCGGCGAGAGTTCAGCGGCCCGCAGGCTGGCGAAATCAAAACCGCCGCCAAATCCGGCCAGCACGCCGAAACCAAGCAGGATTGCCAAGCCGCCGATATGCGCCATGAGCAAATAGAGAAAAGCCGCCCGCCGATTCGCCGCCTGTTCATGCTGAAAGGCGACGAGAAAATAGGACGCCAGCGACATCAGCTCCCACGCGACCATGAATACAAAGGCATCATCGGCGAGCACCACCAGCAGCATTCCGGCTAAAAACAGCCCGCTAAACCCGCCCAGTGCCGTGAGTGAGTCGCGCCCGCGCTCAAAATCGCGCACATAATCACGGCCATAAAAGCCAACCGCCGTAGTCACCAGACCGATGAGGACGAGAAACACCGCTGCGAGCGGATCGAGCCGCACATGCCAGGGCAGCCAGGGCAGACCCAGCGGCAAAATGGCGCTGGCGCTGGTTCCGGCACTCAGCGTCCACAACCCCGCCACCAAGGCCATCGCGCCCGCCATCCCCAGCAGCGGCACCGCCCCGCGACGGAGCAGACGCGGCCGCCGTCCGGCCAGCGGCGCGACCGCAGCCGAGGCCAGCGCCAGTAGCACGGCGAACAGAGCTAATGACAGGGATGGATCAGCGATCATGTGCAGGAAGCGGGCGCAAGAGGCCGGGGAATGCTTGCATTGGTCGAAGTTTATAGGATAATCAAACGATAATCCAATGCGAAAGCAATGCGTATCTGGTTATCATTTCATGCGCATCACAGGCGCATTATTTGGGTATTGAATCTGGTATGGAAAATCGCACGGCACGTCTAACAGTCCTGATTGATCCGCGCAAAAAGCAGATTTTTGAGGAAATTTGCGCACAACAGGATCTGAACGCCTCACAAGTGATCCGTAAACTGATGCGTCAATACATCATCGAACATGCCGGAAGCCGCGAGCTACCCGACTGGCTGACCAGCGGTAGCGTTAAGGCCGAAGATAAGCCGTTGTAAATTGCGCTGACACATAACAGCCGCGAGTAACTGAGTAGGTGATGAGGTATTGACGTATATCAGTTGTCGAAATTGTTCGATTTTATGATAATTTATGAGGAAATTCGGCGGTTTTACGCATCAACGATGACGTAAAACGTTGTTTTAAATCATATAAACTTTTTGTTAGCAGTCTGAGCAGTTACGAACTGAATATACTGTTTTTCTTCGTGTCCTTTGTGCCTTTGCGGTTCACAAAAACGCCCCTACACGCAACTCTTTCTTGACCATGTACGCTACGCAATCTAGGTATCAACGATGGCCTTGATCGTCCAAAAATACGGCGGAACCTCAGTCGGGAGCATCGAGCGCATTCAGGCCGTCGCCGAGCGCGTCAAACGCTGGCGCGAGCAGGGCGATCAGGTGGTCGTCGTGGTCTCGGCCATGTCCGGCGAAACTGACCGCCTGCTCACGCTCGCCCGTCAGCTCCAAGCACGCCCCGAGCCGCGTGAACTCGACGTGTTGCTCTCTACCGGCGAGCAAGTCACTATCGCGCTCTTGAGCATGGCGTTAGCCGCCAGCGGCTGTCCGGCACGCTCCTACACCGGTGCCCAAGTTCACATTCTGACCGACAGCGCCCACAATAAAGCGCGTATCCGCGACATCGACGCCGCCCGCGTGCGGGCCGATCTCGACGCCGGGCGTGTGGTCGTCATCGCCGGTTTTCAGGGCATCGATGAACAGGGCGATATCACCACCCTCGGACGTGGCGGCTCAGATACCTCAGCCGTGGCCATTGCCGCCGCGCTCCAAGCCGATGAATGCCAGATTTACACCGATGTCGATGGCGTCTACACCACTGACCCGCGTGTCGAACCGAAGGCACGCAAGCTCGACCGTATCACCTTTGAAGAAATGCTGGAGATGGCCAGTCTCGGCTCCAAAGTGTTGCAGATTCGCTCGGTCGAATTTGCCGGAAAATATCGCGTTCCCTTGCGCGTGCTCTCCAGCTTTGAGGACGGCGCAGGCACATTGATTAGTTTTGAGGATAACGCTGTGGAAGACGCCAAGATTTCGGGAATCGCCTTCAGCCGTGATGAAGCCAAGCTGACCGTGCTTGGCGTGCCAGATCAACCCGGCGTGGCGCATCGCATTCTCGGCCCCATCGCCGAGGCCAATATTGAAGTCGATATGATCGTGCAAAACGTCGGCGCGGACGGCTCTACCACCGATTTCACCTTCACCGTTCACCGCAACGACTACGCCCAAGCACTCGACATCCTGCAACACATCGCAACCGATCTCAGCGCCCGCCACGTCACCGGCGATACCGCCATTGTCAAACTCTCGCTCGTCGGCGTCGGGATGCGCAGTCATGCCGGCATCGCCAGCCAGATGTTTGCCAGCTTGGCGAAAGAAGGCATCAACATCCGCATGATTTCCACCTCCGAGATCAAGATTTCCGTCGTCATCGATGAGAAATATCTGGAACTCGGTGTGCGCACCCTACACGAAGCTTTTGGGCTGGATCGCGCCCCAGCCGCCGCTGCCTAACATCCAGAGCGTTGCGTTGCGGTCGATAGACGATGACCGTTCGTCGAAAATCGCCGAACGCAACGCTTGTTTTTGCAAAATCAAGCTAAATTTTCATTGCAGCGGGGTCTTGCACTATGGATATCCCGTTGAAGTTGGTAGAATGGCGGACACGAAATCTGGCCGATAACGTCAGATTTAGGCGTGGTTCAACCCCAATGCGGGTGCGGTCGGTACAGCCGAACCAGATGAATCATTAAATCAATTCATGTACTTCGGATTAGGGATCGAATAGGGAGACCGAAACCAATGTTGATTTTAACTCGCCGGGTTGGCGAAACGCTGATGATCGGTGATGAAGTGACAGTAACCGTTCTCGGCGTCAAGGGTAATCAGGTTCGGATCGGCGTCAATGCACCTCGCGATGTCGCCGTGCATCGCGAGGAGATCTATGAGCGCATCAAGCGCGAACAGGCGGGCGTTGGTCAAGATGCACCGATCATGAGCCAGCCCGCTTACGACTGATTGAAAACCTTTGCAAGTTCGGCCGGGTGTGCTAAGATGCCCGGCCTGTTTGATGATTTAGACCAATTCAACGCCGCGCCCTGCTGTGTTGAAGTCCCTCCGGAGAGATGGCCGAGTGGCTGAAGGCGCTCCCCTGCTAAGGGAGTATAGGCTAAACCCCTATCGAGGGTTCGAATCCCTCTCTCTCCGCCAATCTAATCAGTTAGATTGGCGCTAAAACAGCACCGCGTTTACTCAACTCACCCCCCTTTCACCGCCTCAATCCCCTTGTGCGGAATAAACAACCCGCACCCCAGCGCCCGATGCGGCCCAAGTCCCTCGCATTGCAGGCGTACTGACTCCTCGCGTGTCAGCCCTGCTAACATCAGCGCCCGCGCTCGCACTGGCCCATCTGGGGTATATAGCGTCATCGTTTTACCGCACAACGCTTTGCGTACCTGAATATTGAGCGCACGTAGCGTGTCGGCAGTCGCTTCGAGAAAACGTGACTCATCGCTAAAGCGTTCGGCGTCGGCGTTTGCGTCGGCGGCCACATAACGCGCAAAAATCGTCGTTTCCTGACTCAAAGGCTTCGGCTTGGCTGCGCCGATTTGCAATGATTGACCACGAATATCCAGTTGTTGCCCCGACAGCCGCGCCACCAAATCCTCAACACGCGCTGTCGGAACACGAATCATCAACTTGGTGCGCCGCGAGACCATAATCAGCGCCTCGGGTGAATGCGCCGGACGCTCCCAGCCGTTTTGCGATCCGGCGACATGAATGGTATGCACACCTAAGCGCGGCTCATCGTCGCACCAGGGCAGCAGCGCCCGCACCGCCTGTGAGAGCGCATAGGCATGATCGACCGGCAGACATTTGCAGGTGATCGTAAACAACACATCAACGATGTCATGCGCTACCAGCGGGATATCCGGCTCGTTTTCGTTCCAAAACATGGTTTTGTGTTCCCCCATCGCTCAATACGGCAACCGCTGCTGCAACGCCTCGCGGTCGAACCACCAGTCATCCTGCACCAGCACATCGACGACATTCCGCAGGCGCACTAAGAACTTCTCCGGCTCTTTCAGCTCCAAGCGTTCCATCCAGTGATCGAGCTGTTCGGCAGTTTCAATGTGACTGTGCCGCCGCGCCACCGTGCCGAGTAACTGGGTCGTGAAAAACATCAGATCCTCGCGCTGGCGTCCCTCGGCGCGGACATCGGCCAAAAACAGCGCCGTCGTCGCCGCCACCGCTGCGCCATCGGCATCATCGGGCGTTTCGTCGATCACATGGTTGAGCAGTTCGATGGTCAATTCGGGATCAATCGGGCAGGTGACGGCCAACCAGATCCCCTGACCGAGCGCGGCGACCGAACCCGGCTGTTCGGCTTGAAACAACACATCGCAGGCATCGGCGGCAGACTCAAATTGATCCCATTCGATGAAATGATCGAACGCCGTTCGCGCCAGCGGCCACGCCTCCGCGCCACGTTCCAATCCAACCAGGGTGCGAGCGACCTGTAAGCGTAGATCGGCTAATTCATGGGCCGAACCGCTGCCGTGTTCCAGCGCGGTGAGCCGTTCGGTGAGGACTTCCAGATGCGATTCCAGCGCCGCCAGCGCATGACTCGAATTTAAAACCGAATCGGCAGCCGTGTCCGGCAGACGGATCGCGAAAGCGTCGAAGGGATTGGTGGTGTTCATGGCGTCAAAATCCGGCTGGTCGTGGAATCGAGGTCTCAGCGCAGCAGACCGCTGAACGCCGCTTCAAGTCGGTCTTCCCAGTTCTCCGGCGTGTCGGGATAGGGCGGCTTGACATCCATGCGAAAAAACCGCTCGCCGCTCCGTGCGACGGCTTGAATCAATGGAATCAGTTCGTCGAAAGATTCGATGTCGTGGTGAGCAACCAAGATTTCGCTGAGTTTGAGCATCGCTGTGTCCGTGTAGATCGGCGGGAACGCCGTCGCACCCGCAAAGTTGGGCCGGTACGCCGTGTCGGTGTGGGAGTGAATGTGCTGGCACACTGCGCTGAAAACAACTGAAACCCATCACTGGCGCTGGTCAGGCGGTCGTCTCGTCAAAATGGCTGTGACAAAATTAGAATGTGTTAATATTAGAAATTATTGACTTTCCGGTCGAACCGCCTGTAGCATCCCCGCACAATCTAACCGCGCCTCGGATGCGCTCAGGCGAGTTGCTCGCTGAAAATAAAGCGGCTTCTATCTCAAAGGGGATAGCGCGTCGGGGAGACGCTCCCCCGAACGCGGAATGGGCAACGACCCGTTCCATCGTTACAGTGGCGCACGCCGATGGAGCGACCGGTTCGATACGCACACTGTGCTTGTCGAAACGACTGGCTTCACACAGAAACGTTACGCAGTGACCCGCCGTGTTAGCGCACCTGCTGCGGCGCGTTTATGCCGAATCTGGGCATCTTCCCAAACCATATCCTTTCCTGGTTAATCGATAGGAGAGACCGCGCAATGGCTATCGACAAGCACGCGACCCCGATGCTCGACCAACTCGAGACCGGGCCCTGGCCGAGCTTTATTTCTGGTATCAAGCGACTGCGCGACCAGCACCCGGATCAGCGCATCAATGAGGTCACGAACGACCTGCTCGGCCAGCTCGAACACTCCTACGAGACCCGCAAAGGGTATTGGAAGGGCGGCACGGTGTCGGTGTTCGGTTATGGCGGCGGCATCATTCCGCGCTTTTCGGAAGTCGGCAAAGCCTTCCCGAAATCCAAAGAATTTCACACCGTCCGCGTCCAGCCGCCAGCGGGTAATCACTACACCACCGCCATGCTGCGTCAGCTCGCTGATAGCTGGGAAAAGTACGGTTCGGGTCTGATTACCTTTCACGGTCAGACTGGCAACATCATGTTCATCGGGACGGATACCCAGAACACTCAGCAATTTTTCGACGAGATCAACGACTATGGTTGGGATCTCGGCGGCGCTGGCCCCTGCGTGCGCACGGCGATGTCTTGCGTTGGCGCAGCACGCTGCGAGATGTCCTGCACCAATGAGCTGAAAGCGCATCGGATGCTGGTCAACCGCTTTGTTGATGATGTGCATCGTCCAGCCCTACCCTATAAGTTCAAGTTCAAGGTTTCCGGCTGCCCGAACGACTGTCAGAACGCCATCGAGCGGTCTGACTTTGCGATGCTCGGCACCTGGCGCGATGACATGAAGGTCGATCAGGCTGAAGTCAAGGCGTATATCGCTGATAAAGGCCATCAGTACTATATCGACAATGTGATTACGCGCTGCCCGACGAAGGCGCTATCGCTCAATGATGATGACACGCTCACGGTCAACAACCGCGATTGTGTGCGCTGTATGCACTGCCTGAACGTGATGCCGAAGGCGCTCCATCCTGGCGATGACAAGGGCGTGACCATTCTGATCGGCGGCAAGCGTACCCTCAAAATCGGCGATCTGATGGGCACCGTCGTCGTGCCGTTCAAAAAGCTGGAGACTGAGGAAGATTACGACACGCTGGTCGAGCTGGCCGAAACCATCATCGACTTCTGGGCCGAAAACGGTCTGGAGCACGAGCGGTGCGGCGAGATGATCGAGCGTATCGGTCTGGCCAACTTCCTCGACGGCATCGGCATCGAGCCGGATCCGAACATGCTCAGTCACCCGCGCCAAAGTTCCTACATCCGCATGGATGGCTGGGACGAGGCCGCTGAGGAGTGGTTCGCCCGTCAGGCCGAAGCCGGTCGCTGAACAGCGCCGACCCCCTCGTCTTCCCCAAGAATCGAATAACTGGAGGATCAGTCCATGGCGGAAATGCGTGAGCCTATCGAATCCGGCTGTCCGGATCCCTGGCAGTACATGCACCCGGTAATGCGCAAGAATTTCGGGATGTGGAAATATCACGAACATCCGCGTCCCGGCGTGCTGCTGCATGTGGCCTACAGTGGCGACAAGATTTGGACGGTAAAAGCCGGTACCCAACGCATTCTCGATGTGTTCTCGCTGCGCAAGCTGTGCGATATCGGCGATCAGTTTGCCGATGGCTATGTGCATTTCACCCTGCGCTCGAATATCGAGTACATGGTTAGCGATGAAGCCAAAGTCCAGCCGCTGATTGATGCGCTCGAAGGTGCAGGCTTCATTGTCGGCGGTACTCAGAACTCGGTGGCGATGATTTCGCACACTCAGGGTTGGCTGCACTGCGACATCCCCGGCACCGACGCCTCGGGCGTAGTCAAGTCGATGATGGACGAACTCATCGACGAGTTCCGCAATGCGACCATGCCCAATCGCGTGCATATCACCACCTCTTGCTGCCAGATCAACTGCGGCGGTCAGGGTGACATCGCCATCAACGTCCAGCACACCAAGCCGCCGAAGATCAATCACGATCTGGTTGCGAACGTCTGCGAACGTCCGTCAGTTGTCGCCCGCTGTCCGGTGGCCGCGATTCGTCCGGCGATGGTCAATGGCAAGCCGTCGCTGGAAGTCGATGAGCGCAAGTGCATCTGCTGCGGCGCCTGCTATCCGCCCTGCCCGCCGATGCAGATCAACGATGCCGAGCATTCGAAGCTGGCCATTTGGGTCGGCGGCAATCACTCTAATGCGCGTGGTAAGCCGACCTTCCAAAAACTGGTCGCCGCTGGCATCCCGAACAATCCGCCGCGTTGGCCGGAAGCAACTGCTATCGTCAAGCGCATCCTCAAGGCCTATAAAGCTGGCGCGAAGGATTGGGAGCGCATCAACGAGTGGATCGAGCGCATCGGCTGGCCGCGCTTCTTCGAGGAAGTTGAGCTGCCGTTCACTAAGTATCACATTGATACCTGGCGCGGGGCGCGTGCGAGCTTCAACAGCTCGTCCTATATCCGCTTCTAATCGAACGACAATCCATCGCTTCGGGTCGGACGTGCGTTTCGCGCCTGTCCGACCCGGTAGCGCGATGACCTGATTTGGACATCCATGAGGTCTACATGAAGTTTGCGCTTCAGATCAATGAGGGGCCGTATCAGCATCAGGCGTCCGACTCGGCCTATCAGTTCGCCAAGGCCGCGCTGGAAAAGGATCACGAGATCTTCCGGGTCTTTTTCTACCATGATGGCGTCAACAACTCGACCCGTCTGACCACGCCGCCGCAAGATGATCGCCATATCGTCAACCGTTGGGCAGAACTGGCCGAGCAGTACAATTTGGATATGGTCGTGTGTGTCGCCGCCGCGCAGCGACGCGGCATCGTCGATGAGGGCGAGATGACCCGCAACGGCAAGGACGCGACCAACATCCATCCCAAGTTCCGCATTTCGGGACTCGGGCAACTGGTCGAGGCGGCGATTCAAGCCGACCGTCTCGTCGTCTTTGGTGACTGAGGGAGCGCCATCATGTCGGAAGTCGTGAAGAAATTCATGTACCTCAATCGCAAGGCCCCCTACGGTACGATCTATGCGTGGGAAGCCCTAGAAGTGGTGCTGATTGGCGCCGCCTTCGATCAGTACGTGTGCGTGCTGTTCCTCGATGACGGGGTTTATCAGCTCACCAAGGGTCAGGACACCAAAGGCATCGGGATGAAAAACTTCTCCCCGACCTATCGCACCCTGGGTGACTATGAGGTGCGGCGCATCTATGTTGATCGCGCTTCGCTGGAAGCACGCGGCCTAACGCAAGATGATCTGGTCGAGATCGCCTACGAGGACATGGAGACCGAAGAGGAATTCGACAACATTGTCGAGGTCATCGACTCAGCCCGCGTCAGCGAGCTGATGAACGAATCCGACGCGATCTTCAGCTTCTAAAGGGAGGGGTGAAATGAGCATTCTGCATACCGTCAACAAGTCACCCTTCGAGCGCAATGCACTCGAATCCTGTCTGAAGTTCGCCACTGCGGGCGCAAGCGTGCTGCTGTTCGAGGACGGCATCTATGCCGCCCTGACTGGCACGCAGGTCGAGTCGCAGGTCAGCGCCGCACTCGGAACGCTGAAGCTCTACGTGCTTGGCCCCGATCTGAAGGCGCGGGGGTTTGGCGATGAGCGCATTATTCCCGGGATCCGCGTGGTGGACTACGCCGGTTTCGTCGATCTGACGACCGAGTGCGACACTGTTCAGGCGTGGCTGTAATCCCGAGTTTGGGCCGCGAGTTCGCGCACACTGTTTTTAGTTTTTTGGTAATCACTTCAAGAGGAGCATCCCCCCATGGCGGATACGATTGATGTCAATGGCAAGCAACTGGCTGTCGATGAAGAAGGCTATCTGGCCAATCTCAACGAGTGGGAGCCGGAAGTGGCTTCAGTCATGGCCAAGCAAGACAACCTAGAGCTGACCGATGAGCACTGGGACATCATCAACTTCCTGCGCGAGTACTACGAGGAGTATCAGATTGCTCCCGCCGTGCGCGTCCTGACCAAAGCCGTCGGCAAGAAGCTGGGTAAGGATAAGGGCAACAGCAAGTATCTCTACGGCCTCTTCCCCTATGGCCCGGCGAAGCAGGCGTGCCGCTTTGCTGGTCTGCCGAAGCCGACCGGCTGCGTCTAAAGCGTTAGCCGCCAGTCTCCAGCGATCAGCTTCCAGCAATCAAAACTCTCTGGCTGAAAGCTGGCGACTGACGAGCGTCCGGCGTGCGTCGCTCCCGATGCGTGAGCCGCCCGCTGGATCCCATCACGTTCCACCGAGGGTGCGGAAACATGGCGTTTCTGACGAACTTCTATGCCTTCCTGTTTTATTTCGCCGCCTGTGTGCTGGTGGCGGGCTTGGCTCGCAAGATCATTCAATACGCGCTCACTCCAGCGCCGTTGAAGATCCCGACCACCCCAGCCCCGACGACGCAACGTGGAGTTGTGCTCAGGATGATGCGTGAAGTCGTCCTGTTTGAAAGCCTGTTTCGTGGCAATAAATGGACATGGATTTTTGGCTGGATGTTTCATTTCGGCCTATTCCTCGTCACGCTGCGTCATCTGCGCTATTTCATCGATCCGGTGTGGTTCCCGATTCAATTGGTTCAGCCCTTTGGCATCTATGGCGGCATTGCTATGGTCGTCGGTTTGGCTGGACTCTGGGCGCGGCGCTTTTTAGTTGACCGTGTTAAGTACATTACTTCGACTTCCGATCATTTGATTCTCGGGCTATTGGTGGCCATTGGCTGCACCGGCCTGCTGATGAAATTTGTCTTTCATGTCGATGTGGTCGAAATCAAGACGTTTTTCTTGGGACTGTACAGCTACGACATCCAGCCGCTGCCAGCCGATCCCTTGTTGCTGCTACATTTGCTGCTGGTGGCGCTGCTGATGATTATCTTCCCCTACAGCAAGCTGTTACACATGCCCGGACTGTTTTTTAGCCCGACGCGCAATCAAGTTGACAACCCCCGCGAGCAGCGTCACATCGCGCCCTGGGCCAGTAAGCTTGAACAGCGATGAGCCAGTGATGAACCAGATCATTCGAGCGCCCCAGTTGTCCGCGTATAGAGGTTGATTCATGGCTAAGGCAACGTTCAAAGTCCCAGATCTGACGCAGTACACCGAAGTACCGGCGATTCAGCCCGGCGCAATGGCGCACAGTCAGCCATTTATCGCCAAAGCGGAGTTTCAGGAGCCGCTCGGCTATCCCGGCGAGCTGGTCGAGAATTGGCAAGAACGCGCCATTGAAAAAATGGGCGAGCTGCTGGGCAAATATCGCTCACTGCGCGTTTATATGGATGCGTGCGTCAAATGCGGAGCCTGTACCGATAAATGTCATTATTTCCTCGGCACTGCTGACCCAAAAAATATGCCGGTTGGCCGTCAGGATTTAATGCGCAAGGTGTATCGGCGTTATTTCACGCTGGCCGGTAAATTATTTCCCAAGTTGGTCGGCGCTGAGGATTTCACCAAAGAAGTTCTCGATGATTGGTACAGCTATTTCCATCAGTGTTCACAGTGTCGGCGCTGTTCGGTATTTTGTCCCTATGGCATTGATACGGCTGAGATTTCGATGGCTGCCCGCGAGATCATGGATGCGATTGGCGTCGGGCAAAAGTATTGCAACGAAATCATCGGCAAGGTGTACAAGGTCGGCAACAATTTAGGTCTGCCCGGCCCGGCGCTGATTGACACGCTCGAAGGGCTGGAAGAAGACGTTTACGACGATACTGGCGTGCGAGTGCGCTATCCAATTGATCAGGAAGGCGCTGAAATTCTGCTCGTCACGCCATCGGCGGATTTCTTCGCCGAGCCGCATGTTGACGGGCTGATTGGCTACGGCAAGGTATTTCACGAAGCCGGTATTTCTTGGACACTGAGTACTCACGCCTCGGAAGCAGCCAATTTCGGCATGTTCATCGGTTCCTACGAGAACATGCACCGTGTGGCGCAGCGCATCCGTGAAGCGGCGATCAAACTCAAAGTCAAGCGCATTGTGTTCGGCGAATGTGGTCATGCGTGGCGGGTGGCATATTCATTCTTAAATACGCTGGCTGGCCCCTGGGATTTTCTCGACCCGCGCTATCCAGTACCGCAGCATATTTGCGAATTTACCTATGAGTTAATTCAGCAGGGTAAATTGAAGTTTGATAAGAGCGAAAACGATGACAAGGTCTTGACCTATCACGATTCTTGTAACGTCGCCCGCGCCTCGCGCATGGGCAACGTGCCGGGCGGACAGTTCGAGATTCCACGCGCCATTATTCGCGCCACCTGCAACAACTTCTATGACATGGACGAGGACACCATCCGCGACCGGACATTCTGTTGCGGCGGTGGCGGTGGTCTGCTGACGGATGACCTGATGGAACTGCGTGTAAAAGGCGCAAAACCGCGTCTGGATGCGCTCAACAATGTCATCCAAGAAAAGGGCGTCACCCATATGGCGGCCATCTGCGCCATCTGCAAAACGCAGTTCAGCAAGGTGTTTCCCTATTACGGCTTGGAAATGGATCAGATCATCAGTCTGCATCAACTGGTTGGCGATGCCATCGTGCTTACGCCCGGGCCAGAGGATGATGAGCCGGACGATGATGATGACGACGATTGAATCACGACGATAACGTGAAACACGAGACCGACGAGGCGGCCTGACCGGGGCCATCGCAGCGCGGCGACGCAAGCCAGAATCGAATAGCCATCGAATCTAGCCGCGTCGGCCACGCCAGATCTGATACGAATCCCCTGATCCCCGCGTCAGGGTTCAACTGGTACGGAGAACGATTGAGATGGCGACTTCCAGCGACGAGATGAAAATGAAGCCGACCTGGCGTCGATTCGAGGACGGCAACCACGTCTGGGACGACCTGACTGACAAGATCTTCAATCAAGACCGCTCTCACAAATGTCCTACCTATGTCCACAAGACGCCGCCCTGTCAGGGAAGCTGTCCGTCGGGCGAGGACATTCGCGGTTGGTTGCAGATCGTGCGCGGCATGGAACAACCGCCCAAAGGCTTAGATTGGCGCGAGTACGCCTTTCGTCGTTCCACTGACGCCAATCCGTTTCCGGCGATGATGGGGCGCGTCTGTCCGGCACCCTGTCAGGATGGCTGTAATCGCAACGAGCTGGAAGATTTCGTCGGCATCAATTCGGTTGAACAGTTTATCGGTGATACCGCGATTGCCAATGGCTACCGCTTTGATGCGCCTGAACTGGACACTGGCAAGCGGATCGCCATTGTCGGCGGCGGCCCGGCTGGTCTTGCGGCGGCCTATCAACTGCGCCGCAAGGGGCATAGCTGCACCATTTTTGAGGCTAACGACGGACTCGGCGGCATGTTCCGCTTCGGTATTCCGGGCTATCGCGTGCCGCGTGACAAGCTCGATGCCGAGATCCAGCGCATCCTCGATATGGGCCGGATTGAGGTCAAATTTAAGACCCGTATCGGCACTGATGTCACCGTTGAGCAGTTAGAGCAGGATTACGACGCGATTCTCTGGGCCATCGGCTGTCAAGCCGGTCGCGGTCTGCCGGTGCCGGGCTGGGAGGGTACGCCGAACTGTGTTAGCGGTGTGGCTTTCCTCAAAGCGTTCAACGAAGGGCGGATGAAAGTCACGGCTAGCAAGGTCGTGTGCGTCGGCGGTGGTGATACCTCGATTGACGTGGTTTCGGTTGCCCGGCGTCTCGGTCATCTCAATAAGAGCAACCCGAATGAACTGCCCGAAGCCGTGATCCGCGATGGCTATGTCGCGCATGATGCGGCCAGCGCCGCTGCCGCGCAGGGGGCGCAGGTCACGCTGACCTCGCTGTTTACCCGCGACAAGATGACGGCTTCCGAACATGAAGTCGATGACGCGACCCGCGAGGGTGTGACCATTCTCGACGGCGTGATGCCGCTGGAAGTGCTCAAAGATGCTAACGGTCGTGCGACTGGGCTGAAGGTTGCCGATTGCACCATGATCGATGGGCGTCCGACGCCGGTTGCGGGCACGGAGCGCGTGCTAGAAGCCGATCTGATTGTGTCGGCGATTGGGCAAGGCGGTGATCTCTCCGGTTTGGAGGCGCTCGACAACGGACGCGGGCTGATGGATTCCGACAAGTTCTATCAAGTTCCGGGCAAAGCTGGGCATTTTGTTGCTGGCGACATCATCCGGCCACATTTGCTGACGACGGCCATTGGTCAAGCGTGGGTCGCGGCTGATTCGATTGATGCCTATGTGATGCAGGCCGACCACAAGCGCCGTCCGAAAGTGGACGTGCATCATTTCAACCTGCTCGACAAACTCACCGAGACCCAGCTTGCGCCCGAAGCATTTGAGGTGGCAAAACTCGGCGATCTGCGCGGCACCTCTGAGGGCAACTGGGCGATTCATAATTATGAAGATCGCTCCAGTGCTGAGGTCATCCCATCTGATGAACTGTTCCTCGGGCACTTCAACTATGTAGCGCGTAATCTGCGCAAAGAAGAAGTTCCGAGCGCCGAAGACGTGCTGGGCCATTTCCACGAGCGTGTCATCGGTCTAACCGAGCAAGAGGCCATCGACGAAGCCAAACGCTGCATGAGCTGCGGGCTGTGTTTTGAGTGCGACAACTGCGTCATTTTCTGTCCGCAGGATGCCGTGTATCGCGTCGATAAATCCGAGCGCACCACCGGCCGCTATGTTGCCACTGATTATGCCAAGTGCATCGGCTGTCATATCTGCGCCGATGTGTGTCCGACTGGCTATATCAAGATGGGTCTGGGCGAGTGAGGCCCCTGGAGGCGTCGATGGCCAAAGCTGTAGTCAGAATCGGTCTCGTCGCCCTCGGGCTGGTCTGGGGGGCGTTTGCCGCTCAGGCCGCTCAGGCCGATGAAGTCAAACGCTATGTAGTCGAAGGTTCGCAGGCTGCTGAACGTTCCGCGTGCGTCGAACCAACCGAGCGGATGCGCCGGATGCACATGGAGTTTATCCAGCATCAGCGCATCGCAACGGTTCACGAGGGCATCCGCGACACGCAATACAGTCTCACGGGCTGTGTCGATTGTCATATTAGTTATGACGCAAACCGCAATCCGCGACCGATCAATCAGCCCGATCAGTTCTGTGGCGCGTGTCATCGCTATGCCGCTGTGGATCTGAACTGCTTCGACTGTCACGCCTCTGTGCCGAATCGGCCTGCTGCTGACGCCGAGGCCGCGCATCGGGCGGCAGGTGTCACGGGTGCGCCTCATGGGGGAGGGCACTAAGCTATGAACGAAGATAAGACTACCACTCCCGTTGACAGCGGTCGGCGCGGGTTTCTCGGCACAGCGGCAGGCGTGAGCGCCGCTGCGCTGGTTGCGCCCGGTGTGTTTTTGCACAGCGTTGCTGCGGCTCCGCGCACCGAAGCGGTTACGGATGCCGTGCGCTGGGGGCTGTTGATTGATACGGCGAAGTGCGCCGATGGCTGTTCGGCCTGTGTCAGCGCCTGTGAGCGTGAGAACGGCTTAGATCTACAAGAACCGCACAGCGCAACATCAAAGTGGGAGCAGCAACAGGCGGCGTGGATTCGCAAAGTGAAGCTGCAAGACAATCAGACGGGGCGGATCACCAATCTACCCATGATGTGTCAACATTGCGAAGATCCGCCGTGTGTTGATGTCTGCCCGACTGGAGCGTCGTTCAAACGCGCTGACGGTATTGTCATGGTTGACCGGCATCTATGCATCGGCTGCCGCTATTGCATGATGGCCTGTCCCTACAAGGCGCGGAGCTTTATTCATCAGCCGCTGACCGGTCAACTGACCGCTGTGCCGCGTGGCAAAGGTTGTGTCGAAAGCTGCAATCTCTGCGTACACCGCCGCGACAATGGTGAGGACTCGACGGCCTGTGTCGATGCCTGTGCTGCTGAGGGACACGGCGCAATCCTGTTCGGCGATCTCAAGGATCCCAACAGCGCCATCAGTCAGCGTCTGCGCGAGATTCCGAGTCGGCAGATCCGCGAGGATCTGGTATTGAACACGGGCGTGCGTTACGCCGGCGTCTGAATTCCTGAGTCACGGCTCAAAATGGACAGGATTAACAGGATTATGCAGGATTCACATGATGTAAATAAATCCTGAACCATCTTGTTAATCCTGTCTAATTTTCAGCATTCGCGTACCAAAGCCATAAGGTTTATCGAAATGAAACGAGTCGTCTACCGCGAATGGCGTATTGCGCCCGAGCGTTACTGGAGTCTGCTGGGCTTCTTGGCGGCCCTGATTGGGGTCGCGGCGCTCTCATTCGGCTACATGGAACACGAGGGCCACTGGGTCAGTGGCATGAATAACTCGGTGGTCTGGGGAATGCCGCATGTGTTCGCGGTGTTTCTGATCGTCGCCGCGTCTGGGGCGCTGAATATTGCGTCAATCGGCAGTGTGTTCAAAAAGCCGATTTACAAGCCACTCGGTCGGCTTTCGGGTCTGCTCGCGGTTGCCATGCTGATGGGCGGACTGCTGGTGCTGGTGATGGATCTCGGACGCCCGGAGCGGCTGATTGTCGCCATGACCAGTTATAACTTTAGCTCGATCTTTGCTTGGAATATCTTCCTGTATACCGGGTTTATGGTCATTGTTATCGCCTATCTGTGGTCGATGGCGGATCGTAAAGGCGGCCCCTTTAACTATTCAATCGGCCTGTTTGCGCTGGTGTGGCGGCTGGCGCTGACCACAGGTACTGGCTCGATCTTCGGCTTTTTGGTCGCTCGCCAAGCCTATGATGCGGCGATTCTCGGCCCGATGTTCGTGGCGCTGTCCTTTGCTTATGGACTGGCCGTGTTCATGCTGGTGCTGCTGTTCAGCTTTGACGAAGAAGGGCGACCGATTGGCCCGCGCCTGATGCGTCGGCTACGGAATCTGCTGGCGCTGTTTATCGGCGTGGCGCTGTATTTCACGCTGGTCTATCACCTAACGAATCTCTACATCGCCGAGAATGACAGCCTCGAACACTGGTTGCTGCTCAGTGGCGGTATTTACACCTTCCTGTTTTGGGTGGGCTGGATTTTGGCCGGCAGTTTGATTCCGATGTGGATTTTGTATCATCCGGTGTTAAGCCAACAACGCGACTGGATTATCGGAGCCTGTGCGCTGGTGATTGTCGGTGGATTTGCGGCGATGTACGTCATCATCATTGGCAGTCAAGCATTTCCAATGGCGCTGTTCCCGGGACATACCATCATCGAATCCGGTTTTGCGGATGGTGTCAACGGTGCAGCGGCAGCCTATTGGCCAACCATCCCCGAAATTTTACTCGGTTTGGGTGGTGTAGCGATGGCGCTCTTGATTACCGCCGTTGGCGTGCGCGTACTGCAATTCCTGCCCGAATCGCTGGCCGATGATGTGGTTGCGCCGGATGAAGAAACGCTCGACGCACCGCCGTTTGCTAAACCAGCCTGATGTCTGGTTAAAAAAACTGCAAAGGCGCAAAGCGCACAAAGTTTTTTAATAATTGAATGTCTTTGTGTCCTGTGCGCCTTTGTGGTTTAAACATGTCCCAGCTTTATATCGCAGCGCCGCAGAAATCTTCCGGCAAGACCACGCTGACGCTGGGTCTCTGTCGTGAGTTCACGCGGCGCGGTTTAGTCGTTCAGCCGTTTAAAAAAGGGCCGGATTACATCGACCCGCTGTGGCTCAGTCAGGCCGCTGGCCGCGCCTGCTTCAATCTTGATTTCCATACCATGCCTGAATCCGAAATTCGTGCGGCGGTGGCCGGCGAATTGGTTACAGCGGATTTAGGTCTCATTGAGGGCAATGTCGGGCTATTTGATAGCACGCGCCTTGATGGTGCGCATAGCAACGCGGAATTAGCCAAATTACTCGGTGCGCCTGTGGTGCTGGTGGTCAACTGTCACGGATTAGCACGCGGCATTGCGCCGCTGCTTCAGGGTTATCTGGCTTTCGATCCTGAATTAAAGATCGCCGGTGTAATTCTGAATAAGATCGGTGGCGGACGGCATGGCGAGAATTTAGTGCGCGTTGTTGAGCATTACACCGATCTGCCGGTGCTTGGGTTGTTACGTCGCGCTGATGAACTCGGCATCGACGAGCGGCATTTAGGGCTGATGCCGAGTAATGAGACCGAGGACGCCGAGACTTGGATTGAGCGCATCCGCGCCCGCATCGCCGATCAGGTTGATTTAGAGCGATTGCTTGCGATTGCTGAACGCGCCGCCACGCCACAGGCGGACGCGGAACCGACCGCCGCGCTGCAACCTGCGCCGACCGGCGATCTGGTGCGCATCGGCATCGCCCGTGACGCGGCCTTTGGCTTCTATTATCCCGACGATTTACGGGCGCTGGCCGCCGGTGGCGCGGAGTTGGTGCCCTTTAGTCCACTCACCGATCACGCTTTGCCTGATGTCGATGCGCTGTTCATCGGCGGCGGTTTTCCTGAATATCGCATGGCCGAATTAGCCGCCAATCGGCTGATGCGTCAGGCGATCCGCGAGTTCGTCGCCGAGAATAATCGCCCGTTGTATGCCGAGTGCGGCGGCCTGATGTATCTGTGCGCTGGGCTACGCTGGAACGGCGAGCGGTGCGAAATGGTCGGGGCGCTCAACGCCGAGGTCGAGATGCGCGACCGTCCTCAGGGTCGCGGCTATGTGCGACTGACTGAAACCGAGTATTTTCCCTGGCCACGTCTCGACGCGGCGGCGTCGGGCGAAATTGCCGCCCATGAATTTCATCACTCGGCGATCCTTGACCCCGATCCCGACTGGCGCTACGGCTATCGTGTACAGCGCGGCAGCGGAATCAACGGTTCACACGACGGCATTGTTCGGGGTAATCTGTTCGCCTGTTACAGCCATTTACGCGCCGTGGGCGGTAATCGCTGGACGGATCGATTTTTAGCGCAGATTCGTCGCACGCGCTGACCGCGTGCGGTTCCATTTCAACCTTGAGCCATGTCTGCTGGATGCGGTTCGAGAGGAGTCCGAAATGTTTAAGCTGACACCTGCCGCCGCCGAACAAGTCCTCAAGGCGGCCAAACACGGCGGAACTGAGGGGCTGTGTCTGCGGCTGGCTGCTGGCCAAAATCCTGACGGCAGTATTGATTATCGAATGGGATTTGATGATCTCAGCGAAGATGATATCCGCCTCAATAGTGAGGGCGTAGATATTGTCATCGCGCCCGATTATGTGCCGCTGCTCGATCAAACTGTGATGGATTATGTCGAGCTAGAGCCAGGGCAATTTCATTTCATTTTTCTCAATCCTAAAGACCCCACCTATCGTCCGCCTGCTGATGGTTGAATCAATGCCGAAGAGACATGATTGAGCGTTTTATAATAATTCTGTTCATCCTGTCTGAATCCTGTTAATCCTGTCTATTTATTTAGCGGCGAAAATGCACTTCCAGCCGCAATGCTATGGTTGGCTCAACGGCATACTCCTCTTGAATTGCCCAAGATAATCCCGGCTCCATTTCAAAAAATAACCATGAGCGCCACAGATTGCGCCGATAGCCGAATTTGATCCAGCCTTCATTGATCACCGCATCCGGTTTATCAACGCCTTGAATGCCGCCGCGCACCTGAATCGCCTCCTGATCATTTAAGCGCCGCGCCCAGAGCACTTGACTTGACCAATCAATCACTTTGGTCTGCTCACCATAATTACCAAAGAGCGTATAACGCCATAGTGTATTGGGATCGGCGACCCATTCATAATCAAAGAGCGTGCTAATTCCCGAACCATCTTCCGAGCGCCAATATAGCGTTGAAGTGAGATGAGAGGTGGTCGTCGCTGTCCAGGGCTGCGTATAAATATGGCGGGCTGTAAAGCGTACTTCTGGTGTTAAGCCGCCGGATAAACTGCCACTCACCCGAAATTTACTTTTCGGACGGCGGCTCACTAAATAACCTAGCCCAACTGAACCTTCCGTCTCTTTGATTTCATCTTGCGCCGTGCCCGCTAAATCACGTCCAGTCATTGCCGATTCCGCATCGCTTGTAATTAACAAGCGCAACCGTTCATCAAAATGCGGGAGATCCGCGCCACCACGAAAGCGCACGCCATCATGATCGGCATTTTCAACGCCCGAATAAAAGGCATTGAATAGCACGCTTAAGCGGGCGCTTGCATGTTTTTGGGTTTCAATGCGAGGATCGGCGAAAAAATCGTCTAACCAGAGGGCGACGGCTTGTAAGCGATCCGTGATATACACCTGTCCATCGTCATACCACGGGAGATCGGGCGCATTCGGCGCGGCTGGCGGCGGCGGTGATGACATGTCAGCGCCCTGCGCATCAAAACACCCCAGTAGCAACACGAACTGCACCGCGCTCCACTTTACTGCGAGATTTCCGAGTTGTTTCATGATGCAAGGTTCCTCAATAGCGCATTCAACGCGGCGATTATATGTCGCTCGTCGGCTCTGGCTGACCGGCTGGCTGCTGTGTGTAAGCGGACTGGCCGCTCACGCTGCGCCAGCCGCGCCAAATTGGGCCACGCAACTGACCCCATTGGAACGCCGTGCGCAGGCCGACATCCTGCCGTTGACGTTGCACTACGACATCAGTTGGAGCCAGTGGCTACAGGCGGGCACCGTGCGCGTGACTGTGCAGCCACAGTCAGGACGTGCCAATGCGATGATGACCGCTCAGGCGCGAGCGCGGAGTATCGGCGCGGTGCAAGCTTTTTGGCCGTATGAAAGTTCGCTAAATGCTGAGATTTGGCGGCAAACGCTGCTACCGGCACAGTTTGATCTGACACAGATCAAAAATGGTGAGCGCAAAACCGATCAGGCAACCTATCACCAGCAACAGCGGATGCAGGTTGAATCGACCCTGACATCCGCCTCGGGGCGCATGAAACATACAACGCACACGCATGAGTTGGAGCAGATTCGCGATCTGTTATCGCTGTTGCTGTTTTTGCAGCAGACCGAATTGCGCCTTAACCAATCGCTCACACTGCTAGTGCAACCGACGGATCGGCTCTATCGTGTGTCGTTGCGCGTGGTGGGGCATGAAGCACGGCAGGTGTTTGAAACCACTTGGCCGACGCTCAAGCTAACCGTGAGTGTGCAGCGCGTGACGCCGGATCTAAAACTCGCCAGCTATCCGAAGCTACGTCAGGCGACCCTTTGGCTGAGTGAAGTCGAGCGCGTGCCGGTTGAACTCCAAGCGGAATTGCGCGTTGGCTCAGTGGCGATGCGTCTGCGGCGGCTAGAGCGGTAATCAGAGCTACCAGCGGCCAGCAGCGATTTAGAGCAGATAGCTGGTCATGATACGAGTGCATCGTGACCAGCTTAGGCGTTTTAGAACGCTGCTTGACAGACCGACAGCAACGCAGCGGGGAACAGTCCGAGCGCCAGCAATGCCAGACCATTGAGCGACATAGCAAAGCGCACGCCGCTGCTGGTGAGCAAGGCCGGGGCATCGTCAGCGGGCTTATCAAAATAGATAAACTTGATGACCCGCAGATAATAAAACGCGCCAATGATCGAGAAGAACACCGCAACCAGCGCCAACCACAGCATGTCAATGCGCACGACCGCCTCCAGCACTAACAGCTTGGCCATAAACCCAACGGTCGGCGGCACACCCGCCATCGAGAACATAATCAGCGCCATCATCGCCGCATACCAAGCATCGCGGTCGTTTAAACCCTTGAGATCTTCCAGCCGCTCGGCGTCAAAACCTTGACGACTCAGAATCAGCAGGATACCGAAGGCGCCGACTGACATCACCGCGTAGACGATGGTGTAGAACATGGCGGCGGCGAATCCCTGTTCGGAACCGGCCAGCAGTCCCAGAAAGATAAAACCAACATGCGAGATGGTCGAATAGGCCAGCATCCGCTTGATATTAGACTGGGCAATGGCGACCAGATTGCCCAATCCCATCGACAGCACGGCGAGAATCACCAGCATCCCTTGCCAATCTGGATGCAGCGTGTGCAAACCATCGACCAGCATCCGTACCGCGAGCGCAAAGGCGGCAATTTTGGGCGCACTGCTCAGAATCAATACCGCTGGGGTCGGCCCGCCCTCATACACATCAGGAACCCACATGTGAAAGGGCACCGCGCCGAACTTGAAGCCAATGCCGATCACCAAAAAAGCGATGCCGAACACCAACACCTTGTTCGATATACCCTGCTCGGCGACCGCCGCCGCGACTGGCGCAAATTCGATTGAACCGGTCGCGCCATAGATCATCGACACGCCATAAAGCAGCAGCCCGGAGCCGAGTGCGCCGAGCACGAAATATTTCATCGCCGCCTCAGCGCCCGTGCTCGAATCGCGGTCGAATGCGACCAATGCATAGAGCGCGAGCGCCTGCAATTCGAGACCGAGATACAGCGTCAAGAAGCCATTGGCCGAGACCATAATGAGCATCCCGAGCACCGCGAGCAGTCCGAGAACATAGAACTCGCCGACCAGCATTCCGCGATCTTGAAGCCAGGGCCGCGCATAAATAAAGGTCAGAACACTGACAATCAGAATAGCACCCTTAAGCAGATCGCTCATTGGGTCGCGGATTAAATTGCCGTCGAAGAATACTTGAGCGTCACCGCCCCCGACTGCGCCAGTTAAACCAATAGCGATGACTAGCCCAATTAACGTGATGCTGTGATTTAACCCTTTGTCCTGATCTTTTAAATACAGATCGAGGATGAGCACTAGGCTCGCGGTTATAAGAATGGCGATTTCGGGCAGGATGGGTAACAGATTGGCAGCATCAAATGACATGGGCATTCCAACTTTTCTGTGAATCTGGACGGTGTTTTGAAAATCATGGTTTTAATATTTCTCCATGCTTCCAAAGTTCATACTCGCTAATGTCGATTTCTGAGTTCCATGAAACAGCATGACCGCTAGGATCAACGGATACATTTTTGAAAAAATATGGAAGTAGTACCACGATTCATAGGATTAGTTATGCTAGTGAATGAATATCTAGCTAAATTGAGCGTATCCTAAATCATTAGAGCACTACCCCTCCCTCTACTTTCGTTGAGCCTTAATCTCACTAACAATATCCTTCACAGACAATCCTGCGAGCAGTAAGTCACCTGCTTTTTGATTTAAGCGGAAAACGTTCTGGATGCTTAATAATTTCTCTAGTCAAATCAACATCTAAATCAGGCCAATAAAAATGATCTGGCGATTGCTCTTCTACATTTACAATTGACTTGACCGCCACTTCTCTAAACCATGGAAAATCATCATATGACATAAACAATTCTTCTCCATGGGCGAACAGCCAAACTCCATGCGTAGAAATATTAGTTACTTCCACTTCTAAAATGCTGTTGCCATGCGCTAACAAGCTCATTGCAATGAACCTCAACGAGTGACTCTATTTCTTTCAGTTGTTTTCTTGAATACTTGTGGTTCTTGGCAAGCTCAATTTCAGGCTCAAGCCAAAATTTCGCTTCTCCATCGCCTGACACTACATGGACGTGCATCCTTTCCTCTTCTCTTGAGAAGAAGAAAAATCTATATGCACTTTCTTTGAATACTGTAGGGCTCATTTCACCTGCTGCACATAACGCCAAGCTGAGTCGAACCGGTCGAGCGAAAGCAAAACCAGCTTCGGCTGGAGCACCATGTTAAGCGATTTGGTCGATTCAATTTGTTGGGTGAAAATTAAATCAAAATTGATCTTTTTCCTCGATGGGTTTCGTGGCCAATCAGGATTTGCGCCAAAATCGGCATCATCGCATGGCCACTCTACCCATCCTACCTTGCTATTCTCCCCTAAAGCAAAATTAATTTCGGCTAGATCACCGTGTTAGGTGATTTCCATTTTTTATCTGGTGATCTTGGCGGAAGACGCACAAACTTCTTTGAAGATTCTTTTTGCCTTCTCAGAATATCTTGAAAGATAGCATCAATATTGTGGCCGTGCTCTTCGGCATAAGATTCTCGTAGTTGCCGTGTTTCTTGTATTATCGGATCATTTGACATGGTTTTAGCCCTCAAGAAGCTCAGATGGCGTGCAGATAATCGGTGGCTCATACCCCAATAAACGACATACCGCTTCAATTTTTGGTCTCATAATTGCATTCGCAATATGGGTGCAGTTCCATGTTAGCAAAAAGTCGATTCCATTGACTGCGGCGATTGCAACATGATAAGCGTCAAGCTCAGCTTTTTGAGGCAACGATCCGTGGTTCAGCAAAGCTTCCGCCACTAATTTGACTTCTTCTGTTGCTTCGAGCTCACGAATATCTACTAAAGCAGACATCCTCCGAGCCGCAGCATCTAAGTTACCACGCGAGGCTTCCGCAACGACAAACTCAGATATGTACAAGTCGAATTCTGCTCGTCGATTATCCCACCAATCTGCGGTAATGTTTTGCCACGCGGCCGCACGAATATCTTTGCTTGTTCGAGCGGTAAGATAACTAATCACCGAAGTCTCAATGTATACAGTCGGCTTCATAATTTTAGGCTTTGCCTCTATGGCTTGATCCTTATTCGCTTAAAGCCAACCTCAGCAGCCGCTGAGCGTAGCGAGCAGTCGGACTGGAGGCGTTTGCTAGGCAATTTTTTCTTTTCAGTTACCTGCGTGGGCTTTCAAAGTTAGGTAAACTGTCCCCGGAAGTCCGCACTGTGTTAGGTGATTTGGTCGATTCGATTTGTTGGGTAAAAATCAAATCAAAATTGATCTTTTTCCTCGATGGGTTTCGTGGCCAATCAGGATTTGCGCCAAAATCGGCATCATCGCATGGCCACTCTACCCATCCTACCTTGCTACCTTGCTGGTTATGTTGGGTTGCCAAAAGTCGGCAACCCAACCTACGTTGCTACACTGCTTACAATTCACTTTCATCAATTCTAGCGACATTCATCAAATGCCGCTGCAAACCTATTTTTAACGGCGCATTTCCGTGAATGGGAACAGAAATACGTGCAATTTCTCCGGTTTTAGCATAAATATAATGACTTCCATTGATTCGCTTTAACTCCCATCCTTTTCCTTCAATGAGCTTGCAGAATTGCTTTCCGCTGACAGCTTTCAAACAGCTATACTAACCTGATACCGATTTTTCGTTTTTGACAATTAACCGATAATAGAAAAATTCTCTGTCAGCAAAGAACGCAGCTCGCTTTTGTATTGAC
>NZ_FNOW01000068.1 GCF_900107145.1 Allochromatium warmingii
ACGATATGAGTGATGTTAATTAACTCGCAAAATTTGCCATATTCTCGAAAAAATCTACTTCAAAATCAATAGTTTAGTTTTTAGACAGCCTCTAAGTTAGCGTGCGGTACAAGTCTATTGTAAAAAACAGCAGCGCCTGATCGCCTGCTCTCATTTTGAGCGATGCGCGATGCTTGATGGCTGTGCAATTGGTCACGGTACCCGCTCCATCTACGCTTGAGCGGGGGTGTCAGCAGGGTGACTGGTGAGTGAGCGGGAGGGGACGATTCGGGCAGATTGTGCGGTGTGCGCCCTCGGGCGCTTTTCTTTTTTATATTTTAATCTTGTTTTAAGGCGTCCAAGCCCATGATTTTAAAGGCTTTTTGGCGACATAATGAGACAAATTCCGAGCATTGTGAGACAAATTCCGCGTTTTAATGTGACAAATTCCGCGTCTCGATGTGACAAATTCCGCGTATTATGAGACGCAAAAATCTTCATGCCACACTATTGTCGATGCCTCGGTTAAACACACTGATTGTTTCTAAAGACAACCATCTCATTGAGGCGACCTACATGCTCAGTCTGTCAGAGCAGCGATTGTTGCTCTTGACACTGGCGCGTATCGACAGTCGGGCAATCTTGCAACACGGAATTTGTCACACAATCACGGCCAGCGAGATTGCCAACTCGTATAATCTGCCACGCGATCAGGCTTACGAACTGCTGATTCATGTGGCCGAACGCCTCTATGAACGATCCGTAGTCATCTGCAATCCCGATCCAGAGCGCCCGGATGTCTCGCATTTGCGAACGCGCTGGGTGGCCAGCATCCGCTATCTGCCGAGTCGTGGCGCGATTGAACTAATTTTTGCGCCAGCGATCCTGCCGTTTCTCAGTCAGCTCAAGCGCAAGTTTTCCAGTTACCGTCTGGAGCATGTCGCGCCCATGACCTCGATCTATGCGATCCGGCTCTATGAATTGCTGATTCAGTGGCGCGAAGCTGGAACGCGCACGGTTGAAATCAATTGGTTGCGGGAACGCTTTGAGCTTGGCGATAAATATCCCAATATCCGTGACCTCAAGGCGCGTGTCCTCAATCCGGCCATCGACCAGATCAACACGCATAGCGATCTGTGGGTTAACTGGGAGCAGCATAAACGCGGGCGCGTGGTGCATGCCCTGACCTTCACCTTCGGCCCCAAACCGCAGGCTGACGCCCCGCCGACCACTGCTCTGACCACGCTCAAGCCCGCTACGCTCAAGCTCACCCGTGCCTATGTCGAACAGCACGCCTATCCGGGCGAGAGCTGGGAGGAGGCTTGGGAGCGGTTAGGGCGCAAGCAGGAGCAGCAGGATACGGCTGGACGGCTGTTAGGATGATGGAGCGTGAGTGGTGGGAGGTTCGGTTAAACTGATAGCACACAGCTACACCGCGCCCTGCGCATTCCTTTGTGATACCGGAGTTTTTTTATGCAGGCTATCGATAAAGCGCACGCCCTCGCTAGTTCCGCGCTCGGCAGTGAATTAAATGCTGACGAATGTCAAACCCTCGCCGCCCGCCTCGGTTTAATTACAGTGCAGGCAGGTGAAACCCTAGTTGATGAAGATGAAGACCGGCGCACGCTGTTTATTTTAGCGCGTGGTCGGTTATGCGTCTGTAAATCCGTCGGCGGTATTGAAGAAACTGTTTATCAAATGCGCCCAGGTGAATGCGCCGGAACACGCGCATTTATTGATGGCACGCCACGCCGTGCTGCGCTTCGCGCTGAAGAGCCGATTAGCGTTTTAACACTCGAACCCGATGATTTTGAGGCGCTAATTGACACCCAGCCGCGTCTGGTTTTTAAAGTGATGCGTGCCATTTTCCGCATTACACATAGCAATTTAATGCGCATGAATTTAGAAAGTGCTGAAATGCGCAATTATTTGCTCAAAAGCGGCGGGCGTTACTGATAACTGAATGCGTTTAATATAAAACGCTTTATAACGCCTAACAATTTGATTCCACTTTCCCCATAATAAACACGAGGACGACAGCCATGCAACGACGTGATTTTTTGAAAACGGCTGGAGTTGGTGCAATGATCGCCGGAGCCAGCATTGCCCGCCCGACTCAGGCCGAAGATAGACCGCACATTAAATGGCGCTTGGCTTCGAGCTTTCCCAAAAGCCTCGATACAATTTATGGCGGCGCAGAAACGCTGGCCAAGCGCGTTGCGGCACTAACCGATGGACGCTTTGAAATTCGCGTCTTTGCAGGTGGCGAATTGGTGCCCGCCTTTGGGGTGCTCGATGCGGTGCAACAAAATACCGTCGAATGCGGACATAGCGCCTCATATTATTATTACGGCAAAAATAAAGCACTGGCGCTCGAAACCACAATGCCCTTTGGCTTAAATACACGCCAATTGATTTCATGGGTGATGGCCGATGAAGGCATGACGCTGCTGCGCGAGCTATTTGCCGAATATAATGTGCTCAATTTTCCGGGCGGCAGTACCGGGGCGCAAATGGGCGGCTGGTATCGAAAAGAAATTCAATCACTCGCCGATCTACAGGGATTGAAGATACGCATTCCTGGCTTTGGCGCGGAGATTTTTTCGCGTCTCGGCGCGGTGCCGCAATCACTGCCAGGCGGTGAGATTTATCCGGCACTTGAGCGCGGGGCCATTGATGCCGCTGAATGGACAGTGCCCTATGATGATGAAAAACTCGGCTTTCAAAAAGTCGCCAAGTATTATTATTATCCGGGCTGGTGGGAAACCGGAACCCATCTGGTCTTTTATGTCAATAAAGCGCAATGGGAATCGCTGCCGCCGAGTTATCAATCGGCATTTGAGGTTGCGGCACGCGATGCGCACATGGAAATGCTGGCCGCTTATGATGCAAAGAACCCGCCCGCGCTACAACGCTTGTTGGCGAATGGCGCAGAATTGCGACGTTTTCCAGATGATGTGCTACTGAAAGCCTATGAAATAGCACATCAAGTTTATACAGAAGAGGCTGAGAAAAATCAGTCATTCAAAAAGATTTATACGTCAATGATGGCATTTCAAGACCGTTCTGATGCGTGGTGGGGGGTCGCGGAATCGCCGATGGCGAATTTGCGGCAGGCGGTGCGGCGGAAGAAATAAATCTGCAAGCAGTTTGGTGACAAAGCTCTAGCTTTGTCACCTCAAAATAAAATAGTCACGAAACCGGAGCTTCGTGACCAGATTTAATCAAGGACAATAAAGAATAATGAATTATGACAGGGCTTCGACATCCCGATCACGCATTCCCAATAAATAGAGAATGGCATCTAATCCAACTGTTGCAATCGCATGACGCGCCTGTTCAGTGACAATCGGTTTGGCATGAAAGGCAATGCCAAGTCCAGCAATCGCCAACATCGGCAAATCATTCGCACCATCGCCGACGGCAATAACCTGTTCTAATCGAATGCCCTCGCGAGCGGCAATCTCACGTAATAATTCGGCTTTGCGTGCGCCATCGACAATGTCACCTGACACAGCGCCGGTTAATTGACCGTCGCGAAATTCCAGCCGATTGGCATGAACATAATCAATCCCAAAACGCCGTTGTAGCTGTTCAGCAAAGTAGGTAAAACCACCGGATAAAATCGCAATTTTATAGCCGAGTTGTTTGAGCGTAGCAATCAAGCGATCTGCGCCCTCAGTAATTGGCAAACGTGCGGCAATTTCTGCTAAAACTGCTTCATCTAGCCCTTTTAACAGTGCCATACGTTGCCGAAAACTCTCTTTAAAATCGAGTTCGCCGCGCATTGCCGCTTCAGTAATTGCTGCAACTTCAGCGCCGACGCCCGCCGCTGCCGCTAATTCATCAATCACTTCAGTTTGAATCAGCGTCGAATCCATATCGAAGCACACCAAACGCCGATTACGCCGAAAAATATCGTCTTCCTGCACCGAAATATCCACATCTAAACCACGCCCAAGCGCCAGCAGTGCGCCGTGCAGATCCGTCAAATCGGGTACAGCACCGCGCACCGAAAGCTCCACCGAAGCCAGCGCCGCCGCTGCCCGCGCCTGCCGCGAGATGCGCCCAGTGAGACGGGTGATGCGATCCACGTTGAGCCCACGCTCGGCGACGACAGCAGCCACGCGAGCGATGTGTTCGGCGGCAATTTCACGCCCGACTAACGTCAAAATATGGCGCGGCTGGCCCTGTTCCTGCACCCAGCTTTCATAATCGTCATCAGCAATCGGTGTAAACCGCATGTCGAGTCCAAGACGATGCGCACTAAACAGCAATTCCTTAAATACGCCGCACTCACCGCCGCTGCGTGGCAGCTCGACCATTAGTCCCAGCGCCAGTGCGTTGTGAATAGTCGATTGGCCGATGTCCAAAATCGGCACCTGATAGCGGGCAAGAATGGCAGTCAGGGCAGCGGTGATGCCCGGGCGGTCTTCGCCGGTGACATTGATGAGGACGATTTCGCTCATGGTTTTTCTTTCGTTACGTGTTCAGTTGGCAGCCACTGTAAATCGAGAATCGCGGCAAGCGACCAAGGACAGTGCGGCGGAAAGTCGGTTAAACCAGTTTCCTGAATTGCCAGAGCACGCGCATCGGCCCAGACATCCTCCCACCAGTCGCTTTCATTCAAACTGTGTTTCAGACTTGGGGTGCGCTGTAAACGTCGTTCAATACTCTGACGTTGAATCCGAATTGTTGCGTCCCAACTGCGACCGCGCCGCGCAGGTTGATATGACCATTTCAAAAGGTGCATGAGCAAGATCGCCATGCGGCTGGCTAATTCACGCTGTTCGCTTTTGCCCACGTCTTCGATTTCCTCAGCCAGATGTTCAATATCGAGCTGGTCGAATTCACCGGCGCGTAAGCGTCGCGCTTGTTCATTAGCCCAAGCAATCACATCTTGTTCGTAGGTCACGCTGCTTGTCATGTGTGCGGCTCAGATTGCGGCGCATTCAGAAAAAATAGACAGGATTAACAAAATTTTTCAAGATTGACAGGATTTTTAAATCATTAGGCATGTCCTGTACATCCTGAAAAATCCGGTTAATCCTGTCTATTCAACACCGTCCCGATTACGGAAAGGTTATTCTCCAGCAATCGTCATCCGTTCAATTAACCACGAGCCGGTGCGAGTGCTACCCGGAAAATCGCAATCATTGCCGACGGCAATTAAATTGGCAAACATCTGTTTGAGATTGCCCGCAATGGTGATTTCTTCAACCGGATACTGAATTTCACCCTGCTCGACCCAAAAACCCGAAGCACCGCGTGAATAATCGCCGGTCACTGAATTAACACCATGCCCCATCAATTCAGTCACCAGCAACCCGCTACCCATTTCGCGTAGCAGCGCCGCTCGGTCGAGTGTACCCATGTCAATCATCAAATTGCGCACGCCGCCGGCATTACCTGTCGTCGGCAGTCCAAGCCGACAGCCCGAATAGGTGTCGAGCACATAGGTTTGCAGCACCCCATCGCGCACCAAATCTTTTGCCGAGGTCGCTACGCCGTCGCCGTCATAGGGGGCGCTGGCTAGTCCACGCAATAGATGCGGTTGTTCGTGGATGCGCACAAATTCGGGAAAGATACGTGCGCCGAGTTGGTCGAGCAGAAAGCTAGAGCGCCGATAAAGACTGGCCCCATTGATCGCCGAGACGAAGCTCCGTAGCAGTCCGGTGGCGACCTCAGCACAAAACAGCACTGGCGCTTCGCGGGTGGTGAGTCGCCGTGCGCCGAGACGCGCTACGGTGCGGGCGGCGGCACGTTCGCCAACCGTCCGCGCTGCATCCAGATCAGACGGGGCGCGGGCAGTCGTCCACCAGTAATCGCGCTGCATCTGCTCGCCGTCCTGCCCGATCACGGCGCAGTTGAGACTGTGGCGTGTGGTCGGGTAGCCGCCGAGAAAGCCGTGCGTGTTGCCAGCGACATGAATGCCGAGATGGGTCGAAAAGCTCGCGCCCTCGGAGTTGACGATGCGCGGATCGTAGGCGCGGGCGGCATCCTCGCAGGCAATGGCCAGCTCTAGCGCCTGCTCGACCGCAATCGCCCACGGATGACAGAGATCAAGCTGCGGCATGGTCGTGGCCATGAGTTCCGGCGGGGCAAGATGGGCGCAGGGGTCATCTTGGGTGTGTTCGGCGATGGCGCGGGCGGCGCTGACGGCATCGCGCACGGCGGCTGGGCTGAGATCGGAGGTACTGGCCGAACCTTTGCGATGGCCAAAATAGAGCGTAATGCCTAAGCCGTTGTCGCGGGTGTGTTCGACAGTTTCGACCTCGCCGAGTCGCACTGCGACTTCTAGGCCGCTGCTGCCGCCGACTGAGGCTTCAGCGGCGCTCGCGCCCTGGCGCTTGGCTTCTTTAAGCAGGTCTTCAATGATCTGTTGCAGCCGCGCTAGACGCTCGGCGGTGTCCTCAGTGGTCAAGATGGGCATAGTGCAATCTGAAATAGGTAGGCTGAATTTGAAATGATGCGGCGTTGTTCAATTCGGACGCGCAGTCTAGCTCATCCCCGCAACCGGCGCGATCTGCGTTGCGCACGGTAGTGCCACAATCCGAAGGATTTAAGAAGCACCCAACCGCTCACACAGCGACTGCAACAATGCGAGCGAATCCGCATCAATTAACCGATGATCGACGCCAGTTGTAATCAAGCGCGTTGCCGGTAAATCACTATGCTGCACCAATTGTTCAGAATCCGCATAGGGTACATCTGCATCCTGCGGCGAATGCAAAATCCAAGTCTCAGCTTTAGAGACTGTCTAAAAACTAAACTATTGATTTTGAAGTAGATTTTTTCGAGAATATGGCAAATTTTGCGAGTTAATTAACCCCACTCATATCGTGAATATGACTTCAGAAAAAA
>NZ_FNOW01000058.1 GCF_900107145.1 Allochromatium warmingii
CAGCCGGATCAATATTCGGATTCAAGATCTCAACTGAAGTAATTTCGGGCAAATCCGGCCGTAAATCGTTAATCAGCGCCATCAGCAATTCAGGTTACTCACCGAATAGACGCTTAAAGACATAATCGTTTTTGGGATCAAGTAGCGTGTGCGTGGTAGACATAGAATTACGCATTAGGCTCAAAATATTTTTCATCAATCATTACAATCACTTCCACTGCACACGCGGATTAAACGGTAATTGCTCGGCCATGCGCTGATAAAACGCCCGCGCCGCATCCGTCTCGGCTGGCGGAATCACAATGTCTAACTGCACAATCTCATCTCCGGGCGGCGTGCCCGGCAGACCGCGCCCCTTCAGCCGCAATTTGCGCCCCGACTGCGAACCAGGCGGAATCTTCAGCTTCACCGAACCGCCCAATGTCGGAACTGGAATCGTCGCCCCAAGCGCCGCTTCCCAGGGCGTAACCGGCAGCGTGAGCAAAATATCACGCCCCTCTGGTGTGAAATAGCGATGTGGCTTAAACGCCATTTCCAAATACAGATTCCCAGCCGCCCCACCATTGCGCCCCGGCAAGCCCTGACCGGCAAGCCGAATCTGCTGCCCCTGAATCACCCCCGCCGGAATCCGCACATTAAGCGTTTTGGAACGGGTTACAGTCTGACCATCGGGGCCAGTTTCGGGCAGATCGAGCGTCAACTGACGGGTCGCGCCCTGATGCGACTCTTCCAGCGTAATATTCAGGGTAACAGTCTGATCCTGACCGCGCTGACGCCCTGGGCTATGGCCCTCAGAACGAAATGCCCGCCCAAAAATACTGGCGAAAAAATCGCTGTAATCACCGGCTGCACCGCCGCCGACATTAAAATCATAATCGCGCCGCCGCTCCGCACCGGGTGGCGGACGGAAATCCTCACCCGCACGCCAACCCGTACCCAGCGCATCATAGGTAGCGCGTTTCTGCGGATCTTTTAGCACCTCATTGGCTTCGTTGATTTCCTTAAACCGCGCCTCAGCATTTGGTTCCTGACTGACATCAGGATGATAACGACGCGCCAGTTTGCGATAAGCGCGTTTAATTTCATCTGGCGACGCCGTGCGCGTCACGCCGAGGATTTTGTAATAGTCCTTGTATTGCATAACGAGATCTCAACAGGTCGGTCGTGCGTGCTCAATGCAGGATTGCGCGTGGAATCCAATGCTAGGCGGCTTGGGTTGTCAAGTGAGCATAGCGGTTTGTCACTCCGCGTTCGGGCCGCGCCTGTCTATCCAACCTAAACACTCAATGCTACAGTCACCCGGTCATCGGCTTGCCTCCCGCGCTTGTCAGCGGTGAGGTGAGGTGTGATCCATTCCCGCGTCTAGCCGCGACGCTCGACGCCCTGCGAGGAGCCGCCCGCTATGCCCCGCCCCACGCCGCAATCGACTGTGCGCGTCGTCACGCTCCGTATCGACGACCGCGACCTCTCGGCCCGCGAGGATGAAACCCTGATTGAGGTCTGCCGCGAGCACCAGATTCCGATTCCCAGCCTCTGTCAGCTCGATGGCCTCTCGGTCTGGGGCGGCTGTCGGCTGTGCATGGTGGAAATCGCCGGTCAAGGCCGCTTGGTCGCGGCCTGTTCGACTCGGGTTGCTGAAGGCATGGTCGTTCAGACCGATACCGAACGCCTCCGACACTATCGCCGCACCATCGTTGAACTGCTGTTTGCCGAGCGCAACCATGTCTGCGCAGTGTGCGTGTCAAATGGTCACTGCGAATTGCAAACCCTTGCGCAACGCTGTGGCGTCGATCATGTGCGCCTGCCCTATCGACAGGTGCCCTATCCGGTCGATAGCTCGCACGAAATGTTCCGACTTGACCACAACCGCTGCATTCTCTGCACGCGCTGCGTGCGCGTCTGTGACGAAATCGAAGGAGCGCATACCTGGGACATCATGGGACGCGGCAGCGATTGTCGCGTCATCACCGATCTGGCCCGTCCCTGGGGCGAGAGCGACACCTGCACCCGCTGCGGGAAATGTGTGCAAGTCTGCCCAACTGGGGCGCTGGTTAAACAGGGCACCTCGGCTGGTGAAATGGTTAAAGATCAACACTTTTTGCCGATCTTGGCACGACGGAGACAGGCGCGATGAGCACACCAGCACCCAAACTCACCGTTGCGACCGCGTGGCTCGACGGCTGCTCCGGCTGTCACATGTCGTTTTTGGATCTCGATGAGCGGCTGATGACACTGGTTGAACAGGTCGAGATTGTTTACAGCCCGCTGGTTGATGCGAAAACACTGCCCGCGCAGGTCGATGTCGGCATTCTCGAAGGCTCAATCAGCTCTGAAGATGATCTGGAGAAAGCGCGGTTGTTTCGTGAACGCTGCGCAGTGCTGATTAGCTTGGGAGATTGCGCCGTCACCGGCAATGTTCCGGCGATGCGTAATCACTTTAAGCTCAGTGAGGTGCTGGATCGCGCCTATCGCGAAAACGTCACGCTCCAGCCGCAGATTCCGACCCGCGCTGTTCCGGCGCTGCTGACTCCGGTGAAGCCGGTGCATGGTGTGGTGGCGGTTGATGTGTTTATTCCGGGCTGCCCGCCGAGTGCTGAGACGATTTGGTCTATTTTGAGCGATGTGATTGCCGGTCGAGTGCCGGATGTGAGTGCCGTGACGCGCTTTGGAGCGTGAGACAGGCGGCAAACTAATTCATGTTTTATGTATAAATTCAGGGAAAAATAAATCGCGCAAATTATTTTCTGTTAAAGAAACAGGATTCTGTTAATTGAGCATGATTCAAATTATTCCGCCTATCAGTGCTATTGAAACCATATGAAGGTCAAACAATGGCTGTAGAGTTCGTAGTTTGTTTACATAAAGAAAATATTGGTGACAGTTCCAGCGATGATCTACAGCTCGGTCGTCTCTATGAAGTCATCGAGCAAAATGCCGGTCACGGTATGATACGGTTAATCGACGAGTCAGGCGAAGACTATCTGTATCCACAGGCTTGGTTTGACAGCGTTACACTGAGTTCAACGGCTGCCGAGCAACTTGCTCAAGTGTTGCTACATCGTTAAATCGCGTTGCGAGTTCTCAGAACAGCGTTTCATTCATTAAAGCTAATGACGAAACTCTAGCTTCGTCATGAATTTATTAGGTCACGAAACTGGAGCAGCTTCGTGACGAGAAAAAATCAAACCAGCAACAAACACGCACTCAACCCCGCTTTTTCAATCGCGCTGCATAAAGCGGCGCTTCCCCCAGCGGACGGGTTTTAAATCGCTGATGCACCCAAAAATATTGCGCAGGCATATCGCGCAAGCGTGATTCAATAATTTGATTCATCCGCGCTGTATCCTGCTCTAAATTCCCGCTTGGAAAATCAGCAAGCGGCGGATCAAAACGCACCGTTAATCCCAGCCCCCACGGACGTAATTGCGCAAAGGTCGGAATCACCACCGCTCCCGTCATTGCAGCAAAGCGCCCCAGCATGGGTACTGTTGATGCGGCAATGCCGCAAAATGGCACAAATACACCGCGCCGTCCGCCATCTTGATCGGGTAAATAAAAAAACGGCGTCCCGCGTTTTAGCTCGCGCACCAATCCGCGCAAATCATCTTGACGCTCAATCGATAC
The DNA here is from genome assembly GCF_900107145.1 of Allochromatium warmingii. Classification (GTDB taxonomy): domain Bacteria; phylum Pseudomonadota; class Gammaproteobacteria; order Chromatiales; family Chromatiaceae; genus Thermochromatium; species Thermochromatium warmingii. The sequence goes on from NZ_FNOW01000058.1 coordinate 3,625, forward strand.
ACTGCCGAATCGCTGCCGTGCGTGTTTAACCTGTCGCTCAATAACTGGATTGCGGATTTTTTGATACATATAGACGCCAGGATGAATCAGCGCACTTAATGCCGCTGCCGCTAATTCCAGCCCGACAAAATGCGGCACCAGCAAAATCACCGGCTGTTTTTTGGCCAAACACTGTTCTAAATATTCGCGCCCCTGAAAGCGCACTAGCCGCGCTAGTCGTGCGCGTGAGGCATTCCAGCCGACCGCTTGACAGAGCGCCGCAACACCTAACCAGCCAAAATGCGCCCGCACTAATTGCTCACGCGCTGCGCTGCTGTATTCCGGTAAACAGAGTTGAAGATTACGCCGTGCAATGCGGCGGCGGGATCGCGCTAATACATAGCTGAGTCGCCCTAATATCGAACCGAGCGCCCATAACAGCGGCAGCGGTAAATAGCCGAGCATCTGAATCAACCACACGCCGAACCAACTCGGCCAGGTGCGCAGTGATTGATAGGCTGATTGAATCCGTTGTTTGGATTTAATGCTCGAATTTGAAGAAAATATCCGCACCCTGAGTCTCACCGGTTTCAGTTTGTAATTCGATATGTTTAGATAGGTCATAGCGCAATTTGACCTTGTTTGACTCGTCGCTGAGTCCGCTTTCATATTCCAGATAGATTTTTGGCGCGATATAGGTACCAATCGCTAACCCGGCATTATCGGTGCGATCATTCGCGGATGGCGGAATGCCGGTCATGAGATATTTGGTAATATCAGCTTGGGTTAAACCTAGGTCGCTTTCAGAGAAAAAGGTCAGTTTGGGATGACGCAAGGTGCCGACAACGCGCACGCCAGCCGTTAAATCGCCGCCATCACGTTCGGCTTGTAATAATAGCCCCGGATTATTCAACGGACTTTTTGCATAAATCAGCCGTCCTTGCGTGATAGTCAGCGGTGCGCCTAATTCCGCAGCAATGCCTAATCCGCTGCTCAAGCGATATTGACCTTCGGTGATTTGTAATTGCCCATCGCCTACTAATTCCCGCCCGGGCGCTTGCTGTACGCTCAAGGCTCCGGCCAAGCGCCCGCGCACGCCAAAGCTGTCGAGCGTCACCTCTTCGCCGAGCACAAGCCGTAGATCGAGCGTCAGCGGATAGTGTGAACGCGGCGGCGATGGCTTGAGCACCACATCCGGCGAGGGCGCGACCGTGCCCGCTGGCAGCGAGCGCGGGCGGATCCGCGCTTCGGGAATCTGCACTTTACCGCGCACGGTCGCGCCGCTGGGCGTGGCGGCAATCTCAATCTGTGGCGTGAGCCGAACAAAATAATCCCGTGTATCGGCGAGCGTCAGCCGCTGTCCGGCAAGCTGCACCTGTATCGCTGGGTTCGCACCGCTGCGGCCGTGTCCGGTAAGCGTCACGCTACCGCCGCCCAGCGTGGCTGCGCCGCTGAGTTCAAAGCGGTCGCTAGTCGGGGCGAGCGCGTGCAGATGCAGCGCATCAACACGTAATGCCAACAGTGGTAGCTGAAAGTGTACCGATTCAATATCAACGCGCCCGCTGATGCCCGGCTGGGCCAGCGTGCCGCTGAGTCGCACATCCGCCTGCGCTTGGCCGCGTAAGTCGCTGAGATCTGGCGCAAAACTGGCCAGCGGGCGCAGATCGGGAATCGTGGCACGGAGCGTGCCGGCGAGCGGTTGCGCGGGACGGGTCGGCGCATCGAGTCGCCATGCGGCTAACTGGAGATCGCCATGCACGCGCCCAAGCTCGCCGAGTGGTAGCGCCAGCCGCGCCGCGAGTCCAGCGCCACTGGCGTCGAGCGCGAGCCGTGTGCGCGAAATATCGAGTTCCTGTGATTGACCCTGACCGAGATCGAGCCGCAGGCGTCCGCGTGGAATCTCAGCAATGGCGCTGCCGGTGAGCACCGCGCCATTCGCCGTAAACTGCCCAGTGATGCGGCCCGTACCCTCGGTGCGCACTGTTGGCGGCAGATAGTCACGCAATAGCGCCAGATCGAGCCGATCAATGTCGAGTTCAGTGCGCCAGCGCCCAGAGGCGGTTTGCGCAAAGCTGACACAGCCGCTGGTCGGACGCGATTTGTTAGCTGATTGCTGGACACAAAATGGCCCAAGCGTGAGCCGCTCGCCGCTGCGTTCGAGCGCCAGCGGTTGTTGCAGCGACCATTTGCCATGCGTTTTGGCATCGAGATTCAGGCGCGTCAGCCGTCCGCGATAGCCACCATCGGCAGCTAATGCGCCGCTTGCGTCCAGCTTGAGCGTCAAGGGTGCGCCGCTAAGGGTTGCGGTCAACTGATGATCGGTGCGTTGACCACTGCCGCGCAGATCAAATGCCGTCCAGCGTTGGCCGTTGCTGCGCAGATCGCGCCCAGCGAGATTGAGCACAAATCGTCCTTCAGGTGCGAGATCGAGATCAGCCGTGCCACGCACATCTTTTAATTGATATGCGGCTAACGCCATCCCCGCGCCGCTGAGATCGAGGGTCAGACGCGGCGCGGTGCGCGGCCCCCGAAGCTGACCTGACGCCTTGAGCCGACCACGCGCCTCGGGCCAGAGCATCGCTAAATCCGGGGCGTCGAGCTGAAATGCGACATCAAGCGCTTGAGCGACACGCCCATCGAGCGTCAGCCGACTCGAACCCGAAGCGGCGTTCAATCGCTCAATCTGCCACCGCTCGCCCGCAAGCTGTACCCGCCCGCTGGCGCTGATCGGGTGAGCGCGGAGTTGACCGCTGAGGGCGACGATCTCGGCGGTGAGCTGCGGGCCAGCGGCACTCAGGTGTCCGGCGCTGGTCAAGTGCGCATCAAGTCGTCCGGGCCAATCGGGGAACTGCACGCCGGGATTAAGCTGGGTTGCGTCCAAACGCAGATCCCACGCCAGCGCCGGTGCCCAAGTCACAGTTCCCGCGCCAGCAAGCTGACCGTCGAGCAATGCCACAGTGAAACTATCTAAACGTGTATCATGCGCCGTGCCCTGACCTGATAACTTGAGCTGCGCAGGCGGAAACTGCGCCCCAGCAACATGCGCGGCAAGCTGATAGACGAAGGCATCCAGCTTCCCCGAGGCGTTGAAATTACCGCTCGCTGATTCCGCGAGCGCCGCGCCGGTCAGCGGCCAGCGTAGCCCGTTCCACTGACCAGCGAGCGTAAAACTCGGCTGCGGCTGGCTGAGATCGAGTGCGCCGGTCAACTGGGCTGTAGCCAATGATCGCTGTTCGCGCCAATCGAACGTCTCAAGCGTCACCCGCGTTGGCTGCCAACGCAGCGCCAGCGTCAGGGTTAATACACTATCTGCGATAGTTTCGGGAAGCTGAAACTCAAGCGAGCCGTGCAACTGCGCATCCGCAAGCGTGCCCTCGGTGTGCAACTGCGCTTGCATCTGCGCCGGCGGCAGATCGGCTTGCCATGCCGGAAGATCGAGCGCGGTGAGTTCGAGCCGCCCTGACCAGCCGAGATCGCCGAGCAGATCGCGCACCTCGGTTGTGAGCCGTCCGGTCGCCGCGCCGCTGAGTTCTTGAGTTAGATCAAGCTGTTGTAGATCGCCGCGTATCTGCCCAGTGCCGCTGAGATGCGCGGTTGGCGCGTGGTGCAGCGTCCATGCCAGATCGAGCGCCAGCGGATAATGATCGAGCAGGGTCGCCTGTCCGCTCAGATTGACACTGAGCGCGGGCGCGGCAAGCTGTGCCTGTAACTGCCCAAGATCCAGCACTCCGCCCGCGAGTTGGCTGGCGCTGAGGCGGGCCGCTTCGAGCACAAAACGCGGCTGTTCCTGATCGCGGGTCAGCAGCCGCATCCGCTCTAGCTGCGCATCCGCAACTGTGATCGCCAGCGGCAGCAGCAGCGGCGGCAAGCGGAGCGGTTCGCTGTCATCACTCGGCGCAAGCACAAGCTCTAAATCCGCCACCCGCACCTGTTCGACCGCGAGCACACCAGTCAGCAGCGCACTCGGATTCCACGCCCACTCCAACACCCCCAGCCGTACACTGAGCTTGGGCAGATTGACCGCAACCGCCGTCAGTCGCAGTCGATCCATTGCCCGCCCCTCAATCTGACCGATGCTCAGAACCGTTGGGGCCAGATGCTGCGCAGTCGTCAATGCCCAGCGTAAACCGCGTTCGCTGCCGAGCACCACGCCAAGTCCAACGGAGACGAGCAAGAGCAGCGTAAACACGAAGCTGACGGCGGTGAGCGGCCAGCGGCCAGCGGCCAGCTTCCAGCGGTGCGCGGTTGGCGGCGGTGGGGTGTGAGCGGGTGCAGGTGCGTTCATTTCAATCAGATGGCTACACGCTGGCGGCTGGAAGCTGGAAGCTCACCCCTACAAATCCGGCCCAATCACGATATGTAGCCGCGCTGGTGGCGAACCGTCTGCATTTGATTCAGATACACCAAAGGCTAAATCACAACGCACCGGCCCAATTGGTGATGCCCAGCGCACGCCAAATCCGACGCTCTGGGCAATACTGTGTTCATAATCGGGATCAAAGGCATTGCCGAAATCAGTAAAGATCGCGGCACTCCATTGCCCGCTTAAACGCCGCTCTAATTCCAAACTGCCGACGGCTAAATAGCGCCCGCCAATGATTTCTTGCGTGACGGGATCGCGTGGCCCGAGTCCATCAAAATCCCAGCCACGTAATGAACTATCGCCACCGGCATAAAAGCGCCGTCCGGCTGGTAAATCGCTGAGATTTTGCGCCCAGGTTGCGCCTAAATCCGCCCGCGCAATTATGCGATAATCCTGAGCAAAGCGCCGCACGCCTTTGAATTGCAGTTGCGCACTGAGATAAGATGTTTCTGAAACGACGCTCTCTAATGAACCGACAACACTATATTTAATTCGATAACCGCGTTGCGTATTGACTGGATCATCGGCAACGGTTTTTGACCAAGATAAGCTAGGCGTTAATTCGCTGGTGATTGCGGAATCATGATCGTAGAGTGCCACATTTTCATAGCGATAATCTAGGCCGATATTGCGTCGCCAACCGCCAGCGGTCAGGCTTGAATGTGCAATCTGGAGGCTATGTGTCCAGCCCAAACGGGTCGCGGTGTCATAATAGGTTGAAATCGGTTTAATAATTAAATAATCGCGCACCGGATCGCGGAGCGGAATACGATAATCAAGTTCCCATTGCGAGAGCGTCGGCGATAGGCTCAAAGCAGTGCGCAGGGTATCACCATAGGAATTAAGATAGCGGCGCTGATAATCGAGCGTTAAACGCGGGCCAACATCAGTGGCAAAGCCTAAACCAATGCGATATTTATTAGCGCGATTGCGCTGCGCGATCACTTGAATTGGGACACGATTATCAACGCTGATTTCATCTTTGAGCGGCATGATTTCAACATCGCTAAAATATTCGCTGCCGAGTAAACGCCCTTGTAAACCTAAGAGCGCATCTGGATTATAAACATCACCCGGCTTAAAACGCACATAGCGATTGAGCAAGGATTCATCGAGCAAATCTTGTTCAAAGCGCACGGCACCAAAACGATATTGCGGGCCAGTGATTACATGCAGGACGATATGCGCTTCATAACTGACTAAATCGACCAGCACGAGATGCTCGGCGAATTGATAATCTAAATAACCGGCGGCGCTTGCAGCATAGCGAATATCAGATTTTGCTTGTTCATAATCGGCATGATTGAGCACCGCGCCGACGGTCAGTGGAAAGGTTTTAGGAAAGACCGGATTCGCCGCACCTGCGCCTGTGATCTGATAATCAACACTGGCGACGCGCACCGGCTCACCCGGAGTAACGCGATAGTGCGCCCGCCAGACTTCCGCACCCGACGCCGGGCGGTCGAGCTGGGCGGCGATCTCCACGCGATAAAAACCAAAGGGCGCGAGCGCGGCACGGATTTGCTCCGGTGCGCGGCGATGCAATGCGGTGATGCGCTCGGCGGTCAGGTCGCTGTCGCTGCGGGCGTGTTCGATACTCAGTTGCGCCAACACATTCGCCGCGTGCGGGCCGCTGAGTCCTTCGACCTGTACATTGAGTGTGAGCGCCCAAGTCGGAGCGAGCGGGAGCAGTCCCAGCGTCAGCGAGACGGCGATCCAGGGTGCCGCTCGCCCACCGCGCCAGCTCATTGCAGCGCCATGAACCGCGCCGCGCCGAGCAGCGGGGTGTTGGGTTGCAGGATGACGCGCACCGGCATCCGCCGCATCAGCGATCCCATGCGCCCTTTATCAAAAAAGCCTTCGAGAAAACCGCCGCGTCGCAAACAGGCGAGATTTTTCAGCGCAATGCCGCCGCCGAGATAAACCCCGCCAAGCGCCATGTGCTTGAGCGCGGCATTGCCAGCTTCGCGCCCGTAGAGGCGCATAAACAGATTGAGCGTATCGCAACAGAGCGGACAGTTGCCCTCGGCGGCCGATTGGGCGATGATCGCTGCCGGATCGCCGCCGCGATCTAGCGCGGTTTGCAGCCAGTCGGGTGGCTGGACGCTGTGATGAAAACAGAGAAAATCAAACAGATTGACAATGCCCGGCCCCGAGACCACGCGCTCCCAACTCACGCGCCCAAAGCGCGATTTGAGATAACTCAGCAGGGCAAATTCCAGATCGTCAGCCGGGGCAAAATCCGAATGTCCCCCTTCCGTGGCAAAGGCATGATGTCGTAGCCCATCCCAGAACAGGCCCGCTTGTCCGAGGCCGGTTCCGGCGGCGACCACGCACGCATTGCCCTGACTGCCCGGATCGCCTGGGTGGATTTCGGCCAGATCGTCGGAGCTGAGAATCGGCACGCCCCAGGCGACCGCTTCCAGATCGTTAATCAGCTCGACACAGGTCAGCTCCAGACTTTGTTCCAGCGCCTCGGCGTCAAGCACCCAGGGCAGATTCGTCGTCTCACAGCGTTGGTCATGTACCGGGCCGGCGACGGCAAAGACAGCAAACCGGCAGGTCGCTCCGGTTTCGCGCAAATAGTGCTGCACAATTTGATCGAGCGAAGCAAAGGATGCGCTCGGATAGCAGCGCGTTTCACCCAAACGCACCGCGCCGCCGTCGGTCTCCGCGAGACCTAAGGCGGTTTTTGTGCCACCGATGTCACCTACCAACAAGCGCATAACTGAGATCTCCAATCAATCAGCGGCGAGCAGGCTGTCGCCATCGGTGGGAATATAGGGTGCAAGCCGTCGGCGGGGATCATAGCAAAAAGCACGCCCCGCCCGAACGTACAACAGTACGGGCAGCGGCGCTGAGATCAAGCCAGTAGGTGCGTGATGTCCGGCGGCATTCTTGCGTGGATCGGGGAGCTTGGTTGCAATGGGCGTCCACGTTTGGGCGCATTTCACGGCATTGATACAGACGCGCTTGGCTGAATCATCATCATGTTATTCAAGACCTTAACCCATGCCATCTTTCATCAATCTAAACAGCATGGCCCAGCGCCTGATTTTGGCGGGCATGACGATCATCTTGCTCAATGCGTTCGTTCTTTTTAGCTTGCTCGACCATCATTTACGTCAGGATCTTACGGCGCTGACCTCGAACCAATTATTGACGCTGGCTAATTATGTCGCCGCCCAAATTGACCGCGACATCGTGCAGCGGCGTGAATTACTCGAACAACTGGCCGAACAGATACCGCTGGCGCTGTTAAATGACCACCGTGCGCTGGCGGCGTGGCTGGCCGAGCGACACGCGATCAATCCGTTATTCTCTGAAGGACTAGTCGTACTGGATCGGCACGGCGCAGTGCTGACCGATTATCCGCCGCTGCCCGGCCGCCGGGCGCTGATGCTCGCGGATCGTGACTGTTTTCAGCAGGCGATGCAGGGCGAATTTGCCATGGGTCGCCCAGTGTTGAGCACGGTTTCAAAAGTGCCGGTGTTGCCGATGGCTATGCCCGTGCAGGATGCAGCGGGCACGGTGCAAGCGGTGTTGATTGGCGTCGCGGGACTCAAATCGGCCAATTTTATCGAAGCCTTGTATGACACCCGGGTTGGCGCGACGGGCGGATTTGTACTGGTTTCGCCGCGTGATCGGCTGTTTCTCGGCTCCTCGGATTGCAGCATTACGCTGGCACCGACGCCCAAAACCGGCATCCATCGTCAGCATGATCAAGCCATGCTGGGTTTTCGTGGCGTGGGGATTGATGTCAATGCCGCTGGCGTTGAGGAATTGGCAGCCATCGCTTCAGTCCCCACAAGTGGCTGGTTTTTGGTGGCGTGCATTCCCACCCGCGAGCTGTTTGCGCCGATTGAGCGTCTGCGCCACTTCATGTTATGGGCCAGCGTCAGTTTGGCATTGGTGTTGCTGCTGGTCATGGCGATTGGCTTGCGCCAACAGTTGCGCCCATTGCGGGAGGCGGCCCATCACGCCGAACGCATGACGCAGGGCGAGAGTGTCTTTGCTCCGCTGCCGGTTAGACGCAATGACGAAGTTGGGCATTTGACGACGGCGTTTAATCGCGTACTGGAAAACTTGCTAGAAAGTCGCGCTGAAATGGAATATCTGGCGCGTCATGATGGTTTAACGGGTCTGCCGAATCGTCAGCTTCTCGCCACCCATATTCAGCACGCCCGCGCTCGGGCGCAACGTCACGGCTATCACCTCGCCATTCTGTATCTCGATTTAGATGGCTTTAAGGCGATCAATGACGGTCTGGGGCATGGCGCAGGTGATTGTGCGCTGCGTGAAACGGCACAGCGTCTGAGCGGAGTGCTGCGCACTGAGGATACGCTGGCGCGGATTGGTGGCGATGAATTTGTGATTTTGCTGGCCGATCTGGAACCTGAGCACGCCCGTGAGATCACCGAGCGCGTGGCTGATAAATGTCTGAGCGTATTTGAGCAGCCGCTGCGGATTGACGATCACGACTGTCGTTTAGGGACTTCAATCGGTCTCACGCTCGATGCCGGTGAACGCACGCTCGATGCGCTGCTAACAGCAGCGGATACGGCGATGTATCGCGCTAAAGAAAGCGGACGTGGGCGGTTTTGTTGGGCGGATGTCTACGGAGTGAAAAAAGATGATTACTGTGACAAGTCGTGAGTTCAATCAAGAAACCGCACGCGCCACACAGGCTGCTGATCACGGCCCGGTTTTTATTACCGATTGCGGGCGACCTAGCTATGTTTTGCTTTCCATTGCTGACTATCAACGGTTAAGTAATACGGGGCGCTGCATCGCTGATTTGCTCGCCATGCCAAACGCGGAAGACATTGATTTAGAACTCCCGAATTTGCGTGATCTCCCCAACGAAGCGGATTTAAGCTGATGTATCTGCTCGATACTAATGTCGTGTCTGAATTGCGCAAAGTGCGTTCCAATAAAGCGAATATCCATGTTGCACGCTGGGCAAGTCAGGTGGAAACCGATGCACTGTTTCTTTCGGTCATCGTTCTGCAAGAATTAGAGTTCGGCATTCTTCGCGTCGAGCGCAAGGATGTTGTACAAGGTCGCCTGCTGCGCGTCTGGCTGGAAGCGCAAGTCTTGCCGACTTTTAACGGGCGGATACTCGCTGTAGACGCAGATGTGGCGCGACTCAGTGCGCGTTTACACGTGCCTGATCCACGCCCTGTACGTGATGCACTCATCGCTGCAACGGCTCTGGTGCATGAATTGACCGTCGTAACGCGCAATACACAAGATTTCATACCAACTGGTGTGCGACTGCTGAATCCCTGGAATAACCATTAGCTAACACGCTTATCCGTTCCCCTCTTGCACCCAACCGCCAGATTGGTTGAAATCCGCGCCCGTCTGGGCACATCGTGCTCACGATTATTTGACACCGCGAATCACTCGCCACAGGAGAACACGCATGATCGAGGTTCACCACCTCAGCCGCCACTATGGTGCGCTCAAGGCGGTTCAGGATGTCTCGTTCAGCATCAATACCGGTGAGATTGTCGGTCTGCTCGGTCACAATGGTGCCGGCAAGACCACCATCATGAAGATGCTGACCGGCTATCTGGAACCGAGCGCCGGCACCATCCGCATCGACGGCTTAGACATCGCTGAACAGCGCCGCGCCGCGCAACGCCAGATCGGGTATTTGCCCGAAAACTGTCCGCTCTATCCCGAAATGACGGTGCTCGATTCACTGGATTATCAGGCGTCCTTGCTTGGCCTCACGCCCGCGCAACGTCCGGTGGCGATCCGGCGAGCGGTCGAGCGCACCGAACTGGGTGCCAAAGCCACCGCGACCATTGGCACCCTGTCACGCGGCTACCGCCAGCGCGTCGGCGTGGCGCAGGCGATCCTGCACGAGCCGCGCATTTTGATTCTCGATGAGCCGACTAACGGCCTCGATCCGGCGCAGATTCAACACATGCGGGCGCTGGTGCGCGAGTTGGCACGCGACGCAACGCTCATCATCTCGACCCACATTCTCCAAGAAGTCGAAGCCGTCTGCGGGCGCGTGCTCATCATGCGCGGCGGGCAATTGGCGCTCGACAGCCGTCTTGATGCCCTCGGACAGCAGCCGCGTCTGGTGATCACGCTCGACTGTGCGCCTGATGTGGCGCTGCCGGTGTTGCATGCACTCGACGGCATCACCGCCGCCACCCTGCTCGATGCAGATGACCTCGGCTATCGCTTCGCACTTGAAACCGCTGACGCGCAGACCGTTGCGCCGCGTGTCGCCCGCGCCGCCTGTGAACACGGCTGGTCATTACTGGGCTTGGAGCGCGAGCGTCACGATCTGGAGGCGCTATTTGGCGCTGTGACTTTGGAACGCATGGAGCTAAACTCTAGTCTTGCAACTAATGCGTGATCGTGTATTTATAACTCATGGAACGCACTATTTTTACCAGCAAAGCGGCTAGATGTTTCAA
>NZ_FNOW01000014.1 GCF_900107145.1 Allochromatium warmingii
GTAATTGGGGCGGGGAGTGCCGAATCGAGAATGGCATTCAGAAAATGGATGAGTAGGGCGCGATTGGATTCTGAACCAAGCAGGGCTTTGAATACGCAGTCGATCTTGGGGTCGATAGGATGGTGCATAATGATGATTGAATATGATTGATGAATGCGGTTTTAGTCTTGCTGATTATGCAATTGAACTTTGAGACGTGCGAGTTCGGCTAAGGCCGCCGCTTCACGTTGCTATGCAATACTGATGATCCGGCAGCGGATGCTAATACGCCAACGCTGGATCAAGCACAGGGTTTAGATCAAATCGTGTCTTGAATCAGATGGCGTGTCGTTATAGCGTGCAATAGCAACCGTGACGCTTTTCCCGTCGGCACCGCGATAACGCTGTTTCGGAACAAGTAGCGCACCGCCATTGCTAGCGCAGAGCGCGGCGGCTTCGGCAACACTAGGGGTGCCAATAGCAGCAACGATGCGGGCTGAGGGATGTGGAACGACGATACGGTCAAGGGCGTGAACCGAATAACCGCGCACTGGCCAGCCACGTTGCATGGCGAGTTCGAGCAAGGCAGATTCTGAACTGACTTTGTTGATATGGCTGACGAGACCGCGCACGCGGATGGCTCCGAGTGGATTTAGCGCAGTGTCGATGGCGTGCGCGAGGGTCGCTAACGTCACGCCATGCTGACAGCCGATGCCGATGATGATTTCAGTGGCGCATAACGGTTCGTTTAAATCTATGCTCCACATCAACCCAATCTAGCCAACACCCGCCCCAGCGTCTCCGCATAACGGCGCAGTTCATCTTCAGTCCGCATCTCGGTTGCGCACACCAACAATGCTGGCGCAAGTTCGGGATAATCCGGCCCCAAATCGAAGCCGCCTAAAATATCCTCAGCGGCCAGCAAGCGCAGCACATCCGCTGTCGGTGTCGGCAGCCGCAACGCTAACTCGTGGAATACCGGACGCTCAAACAGCGGTTCAACACCCGGAAGCGCACTCAGCAGTGCGCCGAGTTGTCGTGTGTTGGCATGACAGCTCGCCGCGACCCGCTCCAAACCTTCCGCGCCCAGTAGCGCCAGATGAATCGTCGCCGCCGTGACCATCAGCCCTTGATTGGTGCAAATATTCGAGGTCGCCTTGCCACGCCGAATATGCTGCTCGCGGGCCTGTAGCGTGAGCGTAAACCCGGGTTTACCGTCCAGATCGAGCGTCCGCCCGACGATGCGCCCAGGAAGCTGGCGCACCAGTTCCTGTTTGCAGCAGAGGAAACCGGCATAGGGGCCACCAGAGGACAGCGGCATACCGAGTGGCTGGGCTTCACCACAGGCAATATCAGCACCTCGCGTCCCCCACTCACCGGGCGGGGTCAGCAGCGCCAGCGCGAGCGGATTGACCACCGCAATTGCCAGCGCCTTGTGTGCGTGCGCCCAATCGGTCAGTTCATCGACGGTTTCTAACACCCCGAAGAAATTCGGCTGATTGATGACTACAGCAGCGTATTCCGCGCCAGCAGCAGCGGTTGCTAACTGCTCAAGCGCGGTGTGTCCGCCACGCGGATCGAAATCCACCTCGACCAGTTCCAAACCCTGTGGCGCAACCAGCGTGCGCAGGGTGCGTCGATACGCCGGATGCAGCGCACGCGGCACCAGCACGCGCGGTGATTTGGTCTGACGATTAGCCCGCACCGCCATCAGCACCGCCTCAGCCAGCGCCGATGCACCGTCATAAAGCGACGCATTGGATACAGCTAACCCAGTGAGCGCCGTCATCATCGACTGAAATTCATAGAGCAACTGGAGCGTGCCTTGACTGGCTTCGGCCTGATAGGGCGTGTAGGCGCTATAAAACTCGCCTCGGGTCGCAAGCTGCCAGACGGCAGCCGGAATATGATGCTCATAAGCTCCCGCGCCGATAAAACACAGCGGCTGGCCATCAGCGCGGGCGCGGGCGTGCATCAGGCGCGTGATCTCTAGCTCCGAGAGCGCCTCGGGAATGGCCGCCAGCGCCGAATCAGCGACGCGCAGTTCGGGCGGAATCTCATCGAAGAGCGCGTCGATGGACGCAACGCCGATGGTGGCGAGCATCGCGCTGATGTCATCTGAGGTGTGGGGAATGAACGGCATACAGATTCAATCGCTGGAAGTGAGCGGCGCGGCGGGCGGGTGCGGGCGTGACGCGATGATTAAATTAAGACTCGTCGGCAACAAGCTGCGCGTAAGCCGTCGCGTCGAGCAGGGTCGCCAGTGCTGCCGGATCACTTGGGGAGAGGCGGAAGATCCAGCCGTCAGCATAGGGGCTGGTGTTGATCGCGTCTGGTGTATCAGCCAGCGTCGCATTGCCAGCGATGATCTCGCCAGCGAGCGGCGCGTAGATATCCGAGGCGGCCTTGACCGATTCGACCACAGCGCAGGCGTCCTCGGCGGCGACGCTGCGCCCGCTTTCGGGCACTTCGACGAACACGATGTCACCGAGCGCCGCTTGCGCGTGGTCAGTGATGCCGACGGTAACGGTGCCGTCGCCGTTATCGCGTACCCATTCATGCGTTGCGGTGTATTTTAGATCAGCGGGTAGGGTGCTCATAATCGTTATTCCAAATTCTAATGAAGCTTCAAACAGTTAGCGCAATCGCGTGTGTTATAGAGTGAAACAGGATTAACAGGATGATGCCGGATGAACAGGATTGTTTTTTAAATCATCAATTATTAAAAATCCTGTTAATTTTGAATAATCCTGTTAATCCTGTCTAAAAATCAAACACGGCTTACAGTTCAACCAAAATCCGGCCCTGACGCACAAACGGTGGCTTGACGATCCGTGCCGCGACCGGCTTGCCGCGCATCTCAACCTCGCACGTCTCGCCCAGCCCCGGAGCAACTCGCGCCAGCGCAATCGAGCGTTGCAGCGTCGGGGCAAAGCCGCCGGAGGTGATCTCGCCGACTTCACGCCCATTGCTCAACACGGTCTGATGCGCACGGAGTACGCCGCGTCCGGTCAGCAGCAGCCCGACAAACTCGCGTCGTTCTGGACTGGTGCGCAACTCTTCGAGCGCAGTGCGACCGATAAAATCACGATCAGCCGGTTCCCACGCCACCGTCCAAGCTAAACCCGATTCGAGCGGCCCGACATCTTCGCCCATATCCTGACCATAGAGATTCATCCCCGCTTCCAGCCGCAGCGTATCGCGAGCGCCCAAGCCGCACGGCCGCACGCCAGCATCCAGCAGCACCGACCACAGATCGACCACATGATCGGCGGGCAACAGCATCTCAAAGCCATCCTCGCCGGTATAGCCAGTGCGGGCGATGAACCAGCCGCCGCATTCAACCGCATGAAAGGGCGCAAGTTCGAGCGCCGACTCCGCCATTTCACGCGGCAAACAGGTCGCCGTCAGCTCGCGGGCCTGTGGCCCCTGAATCGCCAACATCGCCAGATCAGTACGGCGACGAATCGTGACATCAAAACTGCCGCGCCACCGCTGCGTTTCCAGCCAAGTGAGATCTTTATCTGCCGTACCCGCATTGACCACGAGGCGATAATGCCCCGACGGGCCGCGCAAATAGACAATCAGATCATCGACCACACCGCCGGAATCATTGAGCAGACACGAATAAAGCGCCTGACCGACTGTTTTGAGCTTGGCGACATCATTCGCAAGCAGACGGCGCAAAAAGGCCTGCGCGTCCGGCCCTTCGACATCGACCGGACACATGTGCGAGACATCGAACACCCCCGCGTGCTCGCGCACCGTGTCATGTTCTTCAAGCTGGGAGCCGTAATGCAACGGCATATCCCAGCCGCCAAAGGGCATGAATCGCGCTCCAAGACGGGCGTGCTCGGCATAGAGTGGAGTTTGAGCAATTCGCATAAAAACGCTTCAAATGTCTATCAAAAAGTCGGAAAGCGCGGTGTGTGTGCGCCGCATGTGCCCGAAAGCTTATCCGTGATCGGCAGTCGGAAACCAGAGCGGATCGAGAATCTGCTCCGCTGACCAGGGACAGGTTTCGGGAAAATCAGCCAAGCCGGTTTCTTGTGCAGCGTGCGCAGTCGCATCATCCCACACCCCTAGCCACCACTGCGGTTCAGTCAGTCGCGGACGTAAGCTTGGCGTTTCTTCCAGACGCCGCAGAATGCCTCGGCGCTGATTGCGAATGGTGATCTCCCAACTTGCCCCGCGCCGCTCGGGTTGCTGCGCCCATTTAATAAGATGCGCCAGCAACAGCGCCATCCGATTGGCCAGCTCGCGCTGCTCGCTTTTGCCCACGTCCTCGATCTCCTCGGCGAGATGTTCAAGATCTAACTGATCGAAGCGCCGCTCGCGTAGCCAGCGTGCCTGCTGATTCGCCCAGGCGATGATGTCCTGCTCATAGTGCGCACCAGATGGCATCGCGCATCAACTCTCGCTATGCTCGCTATCGGCACGCCGCCGAAATCGCGTGCCACCGCAGTCAGCGCAGGGCGGGATGCGTCCAGCTTTCACAAAATGAGTCTCAGCCCCGCATTGATCGCAGACCAGCGTACCCGGGCCGGTGATCTCGCCAGCTTGATAGAGACTCATCTGGCGTGCTGTTTCTGCCCACTGCGCCAGTTGTAAGCTGGTTTGATCGGCGACCAGCTTGAACATATCAAGCATCCGCTTTTCCATCAGCTCCAGATCGAAGCGCCACCAGTCGCGGATATCCTGTCCGGTGTCGGCGATATATTTGGCCGCGTCCTCGATGTCGCGCTTGACATAATCGGACACCTTCTCGGCCTCTTCGCGTGTCAACTCGCCAAGTTCGACCATGCGCTCGCGGGTTGTGTCCACGATCTCGCGGAACAGCGGCGCGGATTCCTGCTGCGCTTTTTCAATCGCCTCATGGGTCTGTTTCAGCATCCGCTCGTAGGCTTCGACCAGTTTGTCGGTCGTGTCGTGCTTGGGGTCTTCACTCATGGCGTGCAGCTCCGTTGGATACAATGGGGACGGAGAAGGTGATGCCGTTGACAGCATCGCGTCGTACTGGGGAATTGTGCCCGATTAGGACGACTGAGCGATAGATGTTGCGTGATCGAAAAGTTGGTGGGGCTGCGTAACATTTCGGCATTTCTTAACTTTCTCTGACGGATATTCAGGTAGCTGCCGATTTATACGTCGGTACGTTCTGTTGCTCGCTTGAGCGCGTGATGCCATACTCTTGATTCCGTTCGATAACCAAGAACGGAACGCTCTTTAATCAGTTCAGGTATGCGGTTGTCAGCACGAGTTGCTGACGTAAAACTTGAAACGCACTCAAGAGTTTTGCGCTCGTGAACGCCTGTTTGCGAGCTTTGGGAGATACCCCCTCGCCTGGAAACAGGCGTGCATGTGTTGCCAATCGTTAACGATTGGTAGCATAAATGTATCGGTTCGATGATCAATGCCCAAGCTCCCCACTAAAACCGTCGCTGGCCGCACCTATCTGCACATCGATGCTCTGCCGCTGCTGGACGCCGCCACCGCCGCTCGCGTGCAACAGGCCGAGCGGCTGGCCGGTATCGAACGCCGGACGCACTTTAATCTGGTGCGCCTTGATGACGCTGGCGCGGCGATTGCGCTGCTCAATTATCCCGACTTCGCTGACGATCCCTTTCCGGCACTGCGTGAAAGCTGGCTCGTCGATCTGGAGGCCGGCACTCTGAGCTATCGTACCTATGCCGATTCGCTCAATCCGCCGATTCTCCATCGCAAAGAGCTGTTTTTAGCGCCTGAGCATCCGCGCCGCGCTGAATATAGCGCCCTGACCAGCGCGTGCGAGGCGGTGGGTCTGTTCGATGACCCGCGCCGCATCGGGTATCGCCGTCAGTGGTTGGCGCTGATCCGCGAGCGCGGCTATCAGCTCGATGGTCACGCACTGCTACCGCTGGGCAATGACGATGCGCCCGATCCTGATACGCCAAGCGCAGTGACCGACGCGCCGTTCCAACCCGGCTGGCAGGCGGCGCGACATCTGACCGCGCTGACCCGCTACGGCTTCTCAGCGCCGATTCAATCGCTCGCCCGTCACGGCTTCTTGGATGGACGCTATCGGCTGTTCGATTATGGCTGTGGGCGCGGCGATGATGTGCGCGGCTTGCTCGAAAATGGACTCGATGCCGCTGGCTGGGATCCCTATCACGCTCCAGATCGACCGATTCAGAGCGCCGATATTGTCAATCTTGGGTTTGTCATCAATGTCATCGAGGATTTTGACGAACGGCTGGAAGCTCTAACTCGCGCTTGGTCGCTCGCGGAACGGCTGTTAGTGGTTTCGGTGATGCTGGCCAATCAGAACGACCCACGCGGCACCCGCTTTCGGGATGGCGTGCTGACCCAGCGCGGCACCTTTCAAAAGTATTTCACGCCGTCGGAAATCAAGGCGTTTCTCAATCAGGCGCTCGACGCCGAGGCGATTCCGGTCGCGCCCGGTGTGCTTTATGTGTTTCGGGATCAGGACGCCGAACAGCGGTTTTTGCTCGACCGCTATCGCCGCCGCCGTGCGCCGTTGCGCAGCCCGACCCCGCGTCCGCGTGTCTCCAGCGCCAGCACCCGCGAGCCGCGCCCAGCACGCGACCGCGCTGCCGAGCGTGAGGCACAGTGGCGCGAACCGCTCGAACAATTATGGGCACTCTGGCTGAGTTTGGGCCGCCCGCCCGAAGCGGCTGAACTCGCCGCCGAACTGCGGCTGGCGCTCACCGAAGGCTTTGGTTCACTGGCCAAAGCGCAGCGTTTTCTGCGCTCGCGCCGCGATCCGGCGGAACTGGAACAGGCCGCGCAAGCGCGGCGTGACGATCTGCTGGTGTATTTGGCGCTGCAACAGTTCGAGCGCCGCCGCCCGTATCGGCATCTGGAACCTGGGCTGCAACAGGACATCAAGCACTTTTTTGGCGACTATGCTACGGCCTGCGCTGAGGCTGCCGCCGGGCTGTTTCGCATCGCCGATAGTGGCGCAATCGAAGCGGCCTGCCGCACGGCGGCTGAACAGGGGCTGGGCTGGCTCGATGCGGGCCGCTCGCTACAGTTGCACGCGAGTCTGGTTGAGCGGCTGCCGCCACTGTTGCGGCTCTATGTCGGTGCCGCTGCCGTGCTCTATGGCGATTGTCAACATGCCGATCTGGTCAAAATTCACATCGCTTCGGGCAAGGTCAGCTTGATGCGCTATGACGATTTTGACGGTCAGGCGCTGCCGCGTCTGCTGGAGCGGGTCAAAATCCGACTGCGCGATCTCGACAGCGATTATTTTGCCTATGGCGCGGACTATGAACCGCCCTTTCTGTATAACAAATCACGCTATCTCAACGAAGAGTTTGCGCACTATCCCGAGCAACTAGCCTTCGATCAGGCGCTTGCCGATCTCCGATTATTTGACCAGAACAGCTATGGCCCGCCGCCAGCGCGGTTGCTGGAACTGCTGGCCGAGCGGCGCTGGATGATCGACGGATTTGAGCTGGTGCGACCGCGCACGCTGCCCGCGCTCGATGCGCCCTGCGGCCGGTTTTTGACGTTCCGGCAGTTGATCGAATGTGGGGAAACGCAAGCGCGGACTGGTTTGGCTAATCTGCCGCGCCAGCCTGAGAGCTATGACGCACTGCTGGAACTGGCGGAACGGGTGCTCGATCCGGTGATCGAGTATTTTGGCGCAATCCGCCTGAGCTATGGTTTTTGCTCGCCGGAGCTGGCGCGGCAGATTCCGGGGCGTATTGATCCGAAACGCGATCAACATGCCGCCCATGAGCGCAATCGGTTGGGGCATTTGCTTTGCGAGCGGCTAGGCGCGGCGGTGGATTTTAGCGTTGAGGATGAGAGCATGTTCGAGGTGGCGCAGTGGATTGTCGCCAATACGCCCTTTGATCGGCTCTATTTTTATGGTGACGATCAGCCGCTGCATGTCAGCTATGGCCCGAACCAAGCGCGACAGATTGTGCTAATGCGCATTGGCGCGAGCGGGCGACTGGTGCCGCGGGTGATGGCGGAAGCGGTGTTTTTGGCGGCGTCTGCTGACAATGTGCTCACTGTCTAATCCCGAAGCTAATCCTGAATATAAAAATGCCGCCAGCCGATCCCACTGACGCGGATCAACTGTTCAAAAAACAGCGGTGTCGGCACCGCTTCGCCCGGAAAGACTTCTTCAATCTGTACAAAGATCCGCCCGAATCCGCCGTGCTGTTTCCAATCCCAGCTCCAGGGCGGGCGCGTTTCGCCACAGGCCGGACAGCGTACCCCAGCGTGCGGATGCGTCGCCCACTGTGCGATACGCTCGCGCCAATCGGCGAGCGGTGCGCGACAGCCGGCACAGCGCGGTGCGCGGGTGTTGCGGCCAATCTGTAACCGTGGATGATCGCTGACTGCTGGCAGACGAATATGCGAAAAGCGTTTGCCTGTGGGCGATTCTTCAAGCTGCACCGCACAACCGGCAAAGGTCAGCAGGCTCAAAAAACCGATGCCGGTACTAAAAGCGCGTTCATCAGGCGCGGTCGGCAGTTGCTCAGGCGCGATGGGATGGCCGAGAAAATCCGAGGTTATCAGCCCTTCGATCAGGACATCTAAATCTGGCACACGATGCGGGTCAACGGGCGTCAAAATCAGCCGTCCGGTATGGAGCGCGGCAGCGGGTGAGTTAGTGGCTTTCATACATCACCGTCTTAAAATCGAAGTTGAGATCGGGGCTGGGCCACTGGAGATAATGTCCTTGAATCCAATCTGGGCGACAGATCCAGACGCGGTGCAGATCGTCCGGCCCATCCACACCAGGCACAATGCTGGCAATCCCCTGCTCGCGTAGCGTCTGAATCGCCTGCCCAAGCACAGATGGATCGCTTGCCTGCCCGAGACGCAGCGTGAGTTTTGCCAGACGAATCCCGAGTGCTGCAAGCTGATGCGCTTCGTCGGCTTGACCGCTGACATTGGCGGCACAGATGCGAAAACCGAGCGTCGTCAACCGCTGCACCAGTGGTCGTGCTTCGGCGTGGTGACGTTGCAGCTCGATGCTTGGCAGTTGCAGTACAGTGCGAGTGGCAAAGGCGCTCACCAGTGCCGCGTGTCTGTTGAGCCACTCAAACCAATCGGGCGCGGTCAGGGTCGCGAGATGCTGATGCACCAGCAAGCGCGGCGCGGCAATCTCAGCGGCTTCCTGTTCCAGCATTGCCTGCCAGGTGCGCTCTAGCATCCAGCGATCTAGCGGCGATATGAGTGCGGCGCGGCTGGCCACGGTGAGAAAATGTGATGGGGAGAGTTCTTCGCCATCAGCGGTGCGCAAGCGAATTTGCGCTTCATAACAGCCTTCGCCCTGCGAATCGACCGGCAAAATCGGCTGAAAGACCGCCCGCAAGCCATCCTGTTGCAGCGCGGTTTGAATCAAGCGTTTGGTGACGGCCTCGCTAATCACCGCCGCTCCCGGCTCAATCAGCGGCGACCAGCTATGCACGCGATCTCCGCCCGCTTTGCTGGCGCTGTGTACGGCTTGTTCGGCCCGCGACAGCAGCGACGGGAGATCCTCCGGCGGTGGATCGCAGCGCGTGACGCCGATACTCAGCGTCACCGAAGCGGCCGGCGCAGTCTGAGCGGTCTGCGGGACGGTGACAATGTGCAGATGCTCATGCAGTTGATTGGCCAGTAGCTGCAATGCTTCGGGATTCGACCGCCGCGCTAACACCGCGTAGCGGGTGTCGCCGAGTCGGGTGGCGGCTTCGTTGATATTGAGATGTTGCCCGATGTTCTGTTCCAGTTCGCGCAGCAGCACCTCTAGCCCGCCATCACCAAGCCGCTCACGATGGGCGGCGCTTGCGTCGAGATCGAGCAGAATCAAGCCCAGTTTGTCGCTCTCGGCTGGCCACTGGAGCAGCAGCCGTTCCAGATAACTGATAAACACGTCGCGAGGCAAAAAGCCATGTGCATTGTCGCGGCGATGAGCGAGATGGAGCCGATCTTGAAACCAGCGCGAGCGACGCAAGCGCGGCTCAATCGCCGCTAACAGTGCCTCACGTCCGGCGGATTTTGGAACAAAGCCATCGCCGCCGGTGCGGAGTGCCCACAACTGTTGCAGTGGCTCGATGGCATCACTGAGAAACAGGATCGGCAGTGCGGCAAATTCTGGATCATCGCGTAAGATCGCCACCAATTCAAAGCCAGAAACCTGCGTAAACTGGGTATCGAGCAACAGCAGATTCGGCTTGAATGCCGTGAGCCGTACCAACAGCTTCATCGGATCATAGACGACGAGAATTTTTAAGCCAACGCTGGCCAACAGGTGCGCCAATTGGCGTCCGGCGCTCGGATCTTCGACCAACACCAGCACGTTGTAGTGCGTGATTTCCAGCACCCCGCACAGCGCCAGTACCCGCTGTGCCAACCGTCGTGCCGAAACCGGCTGCGACAGATAGCTCACCAGCCCGGCGCGTCGCGCCGCTAACCGATTGCTCAACAGCTTCTCGCCGCGTTCCGCGGTGGCGGCCAGTCCAATCAAACTCGGGCGGCGGCGCGTGGTGGTGAGGATCCGTTCACACACGGATTTGAGATGATCCGTCGCGGCGATCAAAGCCAGATCGAGCACGATGACCTCGGGCGCGACTACGGTGGTGCGCTCAATGAGCTGCTCGACCGTCTCGCAGGCATCGAGTTGCAGCGCGTGCGCCGCCAAGAGCGGGCGCAACGCCGTGATAAGCGCCGCTTGCGTGCTCAACAGATAGACAAAACCAGTGGGGGGCGTGTGATTCATTACAGCTCAATGTTGAAAGGCACAGGCGCACCGAGCGCGGCATGTTGAAATTGTAAAGAGATTGGCGCTTCTATTGAAATCGCCACGCCCTTTGGTTAGTTTTCCCCGACACAATTTGCCGCTGGCGGTGTCTGTGGGTGCCAATCATTCACGGACTGAGATCACACCCTTTGAACCTGATCCGGATCATGCCGGCGCAGGAAAGTCGGCGCGAGCGGTGATCGTTTTGATCTGGGCCGCGTGCGTTCGCGCACAGTGCCACGCTCCCCTGCCGGTTCTGCTGCTGCGCTGGTTCTGGCATTTATTTGGTTCGGCCAGCGATCCCAACGCCACCTCTACCCCTGACGCCTGAGCGCGTCGCCCATGCCAGCAGCCGCTGCCGAGGAATTTTGATGAGCGCCATTCCCCACGATTTCGTCCGCAAAACCGCCCAGTTATCTGAGGAGGTAACGCGGCCGTTTCCGAACTCGCGCAAAGTGTATGTCAGCGGCTCGCGGCCCGATCTGCGGGTGCCGATGCGCGAAGTCTCGCTGACGCCGACCCAGACTAATCAGGGCAGCGAAGAGAATCCACCGATTCCGGTCTATGACACCTCGGGGCCGTACACCGATCCGGCGGCGCAGATCGACCTGCTGGCCGGACTGCCCGATATTCGTTCTGGCTGGATTGCCGAGCGTGCCGATACCGACTTGCTCGACGGCCCGACCTCAGCTTTTGGTCGCGCCCGCCAACAGGATCCGGCGCTGGCGCATCTGCGCTTTGAACATCTGCGCATCCCGCGCCGCGCTAAGCCCGGGCGCACCGTGACCCAGATGCACTATGCGCGGCGGGGGATCATTACGCCCGAAATGGAATATGTCGCCATTCGTGAAAATCTGCGGCTTGATGCGCTGCGGGCCGATCCACGCTATCGCAAACTCTTGCGTCAGCATCGCGGGCACAACTTCGGCGCGACCCTGCCCGAATTGATTACGCCGGAATTTGTCCGCGATGAACTTGCACGCGGCCGGGCCATTATTCCCGCCAATATCAATCATCCAGAATTAGAACCGATGATTATTGGGCGCAATTTCCGCGTCAAGATTAACACCAATATCGGCAATTCGGCGCTCACCTCATCGATTGCTGAAGAAGTCGAAAAAATGGTCTGGTCAGCACGCTGGGGCGGCGATACGCTGATGGATTTATCAACCGGCAAACATATTCACGAAACCCGCGAATGGATTTTGCGCAATGCGCCGATGCCGATTGGTACCGTGCCGATTTATCAGGCACTGGAAAAAGTCGATGGCCGCCCGGAAGAACTCACTTGGGAATTGATGCGCGATACGCTGATTGAACAAGCCGAACAGGGCGTCGATTATTTCACCATTCATGCCGGAGTGTTATTGCGCTATGTGCCGCTGACGGCGGAACGGCTCACCGGAATTGTCTCACGCGGCGGCTCGATTTTAGCCAAATGGTGTTTAGCCCATCATCAAGAAAATTTCCTTTATACGCATTTTGAGGAGATTTGCGAGATTATGCAAGCCTATGATGTCGCCTTTAGTCTTGGCGATGGCTTGCGTCCGGGTTCATTAGCCGATGCCAATGATGCAGCGCAATTTGCGGAATTAACAACACTGGGCGAATTAACACAGATTGCTTGGAAGCATGATGTACAAGTCATGATTGAAGGCCCCGGACATGTGCCATTACAATTAGTGCAAGAGAATGTCACCAAAGAACTTACCGATTGTTATGAAGCGCCCTTTTATACCCTCGGCCCGATTGTCACCGATATTGCGCCGGCTTACGATCATATTACGTCCGGCATGGGTGCAGCGAATATCGGCTGGTATGGTACCGCGATGCTGTGCTATGTCACACCGAAAGAACATCTCGGCTTGCCGAATAAAGAAGATGTCCGCGCAGGCATTATTACCTATAAAATCGCCGCTCATGCAGCGGATTTAGCGAAGGGCTTACCGGGCGCACAGCTTCAAGATAATGCGTTATCTAAAGCACGATTTGAATTTCGCTGGGACGATCAATTCAATCTGTCGCTTGATCCCGAACGTGCCCGCGAGTATCACGATGTTACCTTGCCGCATCAATCGCACAAGGTTGCGCATTTTTGTTCGATGTGTGGCCCGCATTTCTGCTCAATGAAAATCACCCAAGATGTCCGCGAAGCAGCGGCAGTCGAGGCTGGATTGCGCGAAAAAGCCCGTGAATTTCGTGACGAGGGCGCCGCGATTTATAAAGCCGTTTAATCAATCCAGCCAATCCAGCGCACAGACGAGCGCCTATTCAGATGAGCATTGCAACGAACGATTTATATCCGATTACCGAACCCTTCGCCGTGCATGAAGTAACGGTCGATCATGGTCATCGGCTCTATGTCGAAGAATGCGGTCAACCGGATGGATTCCCTGCAATCTTTTTGCATGGTGGGCCGGGCGCTGGATGCGAACCAACGCAACGCGGGTTTTTTGATCCCGACCGCTATCGCGCCATCTTTTTCGATCAACGCGGCTGTGGGCGCTCAACACCACATGCGTCGCTGGTAGCAAATACAACCTGGGATTTAATCGCGGATTTAGAAGTGATCCGCCACCAGCTTGGCATTGAACGCTGGCTGGTATTTGGCGGATCGTGGGGATCGACACTGGCGCTGGCCTATGCTGAAACCTATCCCGAACGGGTCACAGCATTAGTCGTGCGCGGAATTTTTCTCTGTCGTCCTGAAGAACTTCACTGGTTTTATCAGGAAGGCACGAATTGGGTTTTTCCCGATCTCTGGACGGAATTTATCACGCCAATTCCCGAATCGGAACGCGGCGATTTACTCACCGCGTATCACAGGCGCTTAATTGGCGAAAATAGCGCCGCGCAATTAGAGGCGGCTCGCGCTTGGTCAATTTGGGAAGGGCGCACCGCAACACTGCTGGCCAATCCGCGTGTGCAAGCACATTTTTCTGATTCGCATGTGGCGCTGAGTTTGGCACGAATTGAGAGCCATTATTTCGTCAATCAAGCTTTTTTAGCGCCAAATCAATTACTCCGTGATGCGTCACGCTTGGCCAATATTCCGGGCGTGATTATTCAGGGACGCTATGATTTGATTTGTCCAATGCGCTCGGCTTGGGATCTACATCAAGCTTGGCCGACAGCGGAATTACAGATTATTCCTGATGCTGGGCATTCGGCATTTGAACCTGGGATTCGGCGGGCATTAGTCGCGGCGACAGATCGCTTTGCGCAGGAGTTCACCCACAAATGATCGGGCTGCTACAACGGGTGAATGCAGCGCAAGTCATGGTTGCGGGCGAGACAATCGGGGCGATTGAGCGGGGTTTACTGGTGCTCATTGGCGTACAGCGTGGCGATAACACCGCTCGCGCTGAGCGATTATTAGAACGGCTGCTGGGTTATCGCGTTTTTCCCGACGCCCAAGATCGAATGAATTTAAGTCTGCGTGATATTGGTGGCGGTCTGCTATTAGTGCCGCAATTCACGCTCGCCGCAAATACAACACAGGGTACCCGCGCCAGCTTTACTTCGGCTGCGCCACCTGATGAAGGACGACGGCTATTCGATCATTTAATTGAGCTGGCGCGGATTGCGCATCCATTTGTTGCAACTGGACAATTTGGCGCGGATATGCAGGTGAGTTTAATCAATGATGGGCCGGTGACATTTTGGTTGGAGACTTAATTTAACATATCCGCTATCAAACACTTGGAGCTGTTCAATTCGCTGCTTGATCTGCTCGTTGTTTAGTAATGATAGCGGCACTGTGCAATGATGATGTGATCGCTTTGATAAGTATAAACCAAGCGATGTTCATCATCAATTCGCCGACTCCAAAAACCTGACCATTCATATTTTAGTGGTTCAGGCTTACCGATTCCATCAAAGGGATTGCGTTCAATATCTTTAATCAACGCATTGATTCGCTTCAAGATCCGTTTATCTTCTTGTTGCCAGTATAGATAATCCTGCCATGCTTGAGGATGCCAGCTAATCATCAATCAAATCCCGCGATTCGAAGATGCCGTCTTTAATATCCTGAATCGCACGGTCGAGACGCGCTTTATTGTGCTCGGATTGCTGAAGATAAGCTGTTTCAAGATAGGCGCTATGATGATCGAGATGCTCTTCGAGCATTTCAAGTGCGAATTGCTCGGGCGTCTGCGCGACTAAGCTGGCCATAACAGCAATTTTTTGCTGTAACGATTCAGGAATTTCTAGGGTAAGCATCGTTGACATCAGCCGGTGACAGTTTGGTTGGAGACTTGACCTACGCCGCAGACAAATAGCGCAAACTTGAACTTTCAGCGTTTTTCAGCGTTTTCAGCGGCCAAAAAAGAGACGCTACCAAACAAGCCGCTGCCTGAGTGCGCATAGCCGACGTTGCGGTATACTCGCACGCTCACATTGACGCTGTACAGATTGAGGTTGGCTATGCGCTGCTGGGCGAACACGCTCTTTACCGTCATCATCGTCGGGTTAGGAACGCTCGCCATGCTGGGCGCGTGCGGTCAAAAAGGCGACCTCTATCTGCCCGAATCGGCACCGACTTCTCGCGCCAGCGATGTTCCGACTGTACCGCCGTCCGCCGCGCCGAATGCTGCGCAACCCTAAAAATTCAACCCTTCACAACGCCCCGACACACGCCGCATGGATCACTTCATCGACCGCTCTGGCCTCCTCCATGCTGAGGACGTGCCGCTGACCGAGATCGCTGCCCGCTTCGGCACGCCCTGTTATGTCTATTCACGCGCCACGCTCGAACGGCATTGGCACGCCTTTGATCGCGCCTTCCGCGATCATCCGCATCTGATTTGCTTCTCGGTCAAATCCAATTCCAATCTAGCAGTGTTGAATGTGCTGGCGCGGCTAGGCTCGGGCTTTGACATCGTGTCGGTCGGCGAGTTAGAGCGCGTGCTGGCCGCTGGCGGCGATCCGACAACAATCGTGTTTTCGGGAGTCGGCAAACGACGTGATGAAATCCGGCGGGCGCTCGAAGTCGGCATTCGCTGTTTTAATGTTGAATCTGAAGCCGAGCTAACCCGCCTTGACCAGCTCGCGGCGGAAGTCGGCGTGATCGCGCCGGTGTCACTGCGCGTCAATCCTGATGTCGATCCGCAGACGCATCACTATATTTCCACCGGGCTGAAAGAAAATAAATTCGGCATTGCGATTCAACAGGCTGAATCCGTATACGCCCTCGCCGCCGCGATGCCGCATCTCAAAGTCGTCGGCATTGATTGTCATATCGGCTCACAATTGACCGATCTTGCACCCTTTATCGACGCCCTCGGGCGCGTGCTTGATCTGGCGGATCGGCTGTGCGCCTCGGGGATTGCCATTGAGCATCTCGATCTCGGCGGCGGACTGGGCATTCGCTATCGTGACGAGCATCCGCCCGAACCGGCGGCCTATGCGGCGGCCCTGAGCCATGCGTTAGCCAATCGCCCCTACACGGTGATCTTGGAACCCGGACGCGCCATCGTCGGCAATGCCGGCGTGCTGCTGACGCAGGTGGAATATCTCAAACACGGGCCGCACAAGCATTTCGCGATTCTCGATGCAGCGATGAATGATTTGCTCCGCCCGGCGCTCTATCAAGCTGGACATGAAATTGTGCGCGTCGTCGCCGACACCGACGCCGATCCGAGCCGCTACGATCTGGTCGGCCCAGTGTGTGAAACCGGCGATTTTCTCGCCAAAGATCGCACGTTGGCGCTCGAAACCGGCGATTTGCTCGCCATTCGCGGCGCGGGAGCCTATGGCTTCACCATGAGTTCCAATTACAACAGCCGCCCGCGTGCCGCTGAAGTCATGGTCGATGGCGACCGCGCCTATCTGGTGCGCGAACGCGAACCGCTCACGGCGCTCTATGCCGGTGAACAGCTACTTCCGCTCGACGAAGCACACCCGACGGCATGAAACGGCGTCCCGAACCAGCGGAATTGATGGACGGCGTTGAACAAGCGCAGGCCTATGCGGCTGCCGATTTCAACGCCTCAAATACGCTGTTTATGGAGCTATTACGGCGACTGGTGCGCGGCCCGCTCACTGGAGCACTGGCGCTCGATCTCGGCTGTGGCCCGGCGGATATTGTCATACGCTTGTTGCGTGCTTATCCGAGCATAACCTGTGATGCGCTCGACGGCTCGCGGCCAATGCTCGATCTAGCCCAACAGGCGCTGAATGCACTGCCCGATCTCGCGGCGCGGGCGCGGCTGCTGCATGACGTGATCCCGTCGGCGCAGTTACCGCGTCAACATTATGATCTAGTGCTGTCAAACAGCCTGCTGCATCATCTGCCCGATCCGGCGGTGCTGTGGCAAACCGTGCGTGAAACGGCCAAACCCGGTGCGCCAGTGCTCATTATGGATCTGATGCGTCCGGCCTCAGCGGGCTGGGTTGAAGCATTGGTTGAGACCTACGCCGGACGCGAATCGGAGATGTTACGCCGCGATTTTCGCCACTCGCTTTATGCCGCCTTTGAACCGGCTGAAGTCAGCGCCCAGCTTGCTGCGGCTGGTCTGGACAGCTTAGAGGTTGCGGTTGTCAGCGACCGACATCTTGCCGTGATGGGGTATCTGCCCGCGTGAAACTGCGCTTCACCAAAATGCAGGGCTTAGGCAACGATTTTGTTGTTTTCGACGGCGTGCGCCAACAGATCGAAGTGGATGCCGCCTTGGTGCAACGGCTCGCCGACCGCCGGTTTGGGATCGGCTGCGATCAAATTTTGCTGGTCGAACCGCCGCGTTCACCTGATACCGATTTTTACTACCGCATTTTTAACGCCGATGGCTCCGAAGTCGAGCAATGCGGCAACGGTGCCCGCTGTTTTGCGCGATTCGTGCGCGATCAAGGCTTAAGCGACCGCACGGTTATTCCGGTCGGCACCGCCGCTGGCGCGATTCGGCTCTATCTGGAAGCCGATGGACAGGTGCGCGTTGACATGGGCGCACCCGTGTTCACCCCGTCGCGGCTGCCGTTCGCCGCCGATGCTGAAACGCCCGACGCAACCTATCCGCTTGATATTGCAGGTAAAATTTATCAAATCGGCGCAGTATCGATGGGCAATCCGCACGCCGTGCTGCTCGTCGATGATGTTAGCACCGCGCCGGTTGCAACCCTCGGCCCGTTGCTCGAACAGCATCCGCGCTTTTCGCGGCGCGTGAATGTCGGTTTTATGCAGATTGTCACGCCCGCAGCCATCCGTTTGCGCGTCTACGAACGCGGCGCGGGCGAAACGCTGGCCTGTGGTACCGGAGCGTGTGCGGCAGTGGTCAGCGGACGCCAACGCGGACTGCTTGCCGAACGGGTGCAGGTCACGCTGCCCGGCGGCACGCTGCGCATCGACTGGGCGGGGCAGGGCCAATCCGTGTGGATGACCGGGCCGGCGGTGCGGGTATTCGACGGCGAAATCGAGCATTAACGGAGGCGCGTGCGATGCGTTATCTCGATGAACTCAGCACGGACGAAGCACTAGAGCAAGAACGCCAGATTGCCGCATATCTCATCGCGCATCCGGATTTTCTCGCGCATCATCCCGAAGTTTTAACCGCGATTGATGTGCCGCATGGTATTCAGGGCGCGGTCTCACTCATTGAATATCAAGTCCGCGTATTACGCCGTCAATTAGCGATTGAGCGCAATCGGTTAACGCATTTAATTGCCCGCGCCCGCGAATACGAAGCCCTCTCCGCACGGCTGCATCGGCTGATTTTGCAACTTATGGTCGTTGATGATCCCGAACATCTCTGCCGCCTGCTGCGCGAAACACTCTTGCGTGAATTTCGCGCTGAAGCCCTCGCCTTCAAATTATTTGCATTAGCGGATATTGAGCGTGTCCCGCATGATCCACTGGTCAATGCCTTTGCTGATTTTATTGACCGACGCAATGCACTCTGCGGCCCACTGAGTCCAGAACGGGCGGCGCGGTTATTTGGCGCTGAAAGTATCGGTTTAATTCACTCTGCCGCGATTCTGCCGCTCAATGCTGACCGTCAATCCGGCATTATTGCCATTGGCAGCGCCGATGCCACCCGTTTTAGTCCTGATATGGGCACCGATTTTCTCAATCGACTCAGCGAACTGATTAGCCAAAAACTGCACGTCATTCATTTTACCGGCTGCTCACAATCATCATCTGCCTGATTCAATCGCTGCCCCCGCACTCAAGCGGTCCGCTTATTATGCTTCTGTCACCAAAATACCGCTTTTTATTCGTGCATATTGCCAAAACCGGCGGCACCAGCGTGCGAGCGGCGCTCGAAGGCTTGCGCTGGCGCGATCCCTGGTATTACCCAATGTTTCTCTGTAGCCGCTTTAGTCATTTAAGTGGCCATCGGCTTGCCACCAAATTACCGCGTCATGCCAAAATTGTCGCCGCAAAAGAATTATTACCTAAAGACTATTTTGATAGCTTGTTCAAATTCGCTTTTGTACGTAATCCCTGGGATTTACAAGTCAGTTCCTTTCATCATATTCGACGCGAACGCCCACAGTATCTCGGCGGCCATGACAATTTTGCCGATTTTCTACGCTGGAAGCTCAACCCCGAACGCCCCTATCAATATCACCTTGACACCTCAATTACACTCCAGACCGAGTATTTAATTGATCTCAGCGGTCAAGTGGTTGTGGATTTTATCGGACGCTATGAACAGCTTCAGGATGATTTTGCCACCATCTGCACGCGCATTGGTATTCAAACTCCGCGCTTACCGCATGCCCGCCAAGCCACTGATCGCCAGCGCGATTATCGTGGCTATTATTCCGACGACACCGCCGAATTAGTCGCGCAGTATTTTGCGCGGGATATTCAGATGTTGGGGTATCGGTTTGAGGGGTGATCGTATAGAAACTATCTATCGCACCGGCTCTTGATTTCGCACTGAATCATCCGCATCTCGTTATTTCATCCGTGCGTCAATCTGAACTCTACGTGGTTTAGACGGCGCATCTTTCGCATTACCGCATGAGGACAGTCATTGTGAGCGATTCGTCCAATACATTTGATATTGATTTAGCAAGCGGCATCGCTGCTTTTGAATCCAAGCAATTCTCACGCGCTGTCGGTTTACTCGGGCCGTTAGCGGAGCGAGGCGTCATTGATGCGCAATATCGCATGGCGATTATGGCGCAAAATGGCCTCGGAATGCTTCCAAATCCGCTACTGGCTTATAGCTATATGAAAAGCGCAGCAAAGGCAGGTTTTGGGCTGGCGCAGCATGGATTAGCTTTTATGTATATGGAAGGCGAGTGTACGGATAAAAATCCAACAAAAGCAGTGGAATGGTTTAAGCGTGCTGCTGAACAAGGGCTAATTGGATCATTAACAACGCTGGCTATGCTGTATGAGCAAGGCCGGGGTGTGACGCAGGATTTAGATGAAGCGAAGCGTCTTTATAAATTGGCGGGATTCGATGAGGTGTCTAGCTCAGGTTGAGAGTGACCTAATCAATAGGATTAGAACGCTATTCTGGTTGCTAAACGCCTAGAATTGAGTTTTTCCTAATCTGACGCATCGGGACATTATCAATATGTCTGCAAAATCTTGGTACTTGAAACAACCGTGTTTTCGGACACTTTCTGTAATACAAACCACACTCATCGCGCTAACAATGAGTGGCTGTGCAACCAATCTCGATCCGAGCGAAGGTGGCTTTATCAATGGCATCGTTGGATTAGCGGGCGGCGGTTATCAGCGCCGCATCGAAGCCAGTGAGCGCGTGTATCGCGATGAAGTACAGCAGCAGGAGCGACTCAGCCGCGAAGCACAAACGCTGGAGCAAGAACGAGCCGCCGTGCGCTCGGAACTCAATCAGGCGACGGATCGCCTGCGGGCACTGGAGCAGCGGATTCAGCAGCAGCGCACACGTATCGCTGCACAACGCGCTGCGAATCGTCGCCAACAGGAGCAGCAGCTCGCACGCGCTCAAACCAAGCTGAGTCAAGCCAAAACCAGCCTCGGCTCGATCAAGGTTGAAAACGCAGATGATCGCTCGCTTGAAACGACCAAAGCGCAGGTGCGTTTGCTGGAGAGTCAGTTAGCTGAAATCGACGAATTGGCAACCATCAGCCGCGCTGGTCTCTGACGGTCGCGTCGTCGTATCAATGGGGCGCTAGAGCGTGGCGAGCGTCTCTTCAATCCACCGCTCAACTTCGGCGTTGATCTCGGTCGCTTTGCGGCCTTGCGTGGCAATGGTCGGGCCGATCACCAGATCAATTGTGCCCGGACGCTTGAGTAGGCGTTGTCGCCCCCAAAACACGCCCGCGTTATGGGTCATCGGCACGATGGGATAGCCGCTGCGCTCGGCGAGTAGCGCCCCGCCGATGTTATAGCTGCCCTGCGTGCCGGGTGCGACGCGGGTGCCCTCGGGAAAAATCACCACCCAATGCCCGCGTTCTAATTGCGCACCGCCTTCGCGCATGAGGCGAGTGATTTCGCGCCGTCCCGCCGCTCGATCAATAGGAATGGGGCTGAGTCGCTGAAGTGCGTGACCAAAAATCGGGATGCGGAGCAATTCCTGTTTGAGTACCCAGGATTGCTCAATCGGTAATAACGCTCGGAGCGCGAGAATTTCCCAAGCTGATTGATGTTTGCAGAGCACAATGGCGTTTTTGCGCTGTAAATGCTCGCGGCCATGAATGCGATACTCTAATCCGCAGAGCAATTTAAGCGCAGTGAGATTAAATTGTGCCCAAGAACGCGCTAAACGCGGGCCGCGTTGTCCACTATCACCTGACCCAAATGCCAAGATCAGCAGTGAATAGCTCACACTTGATCCAATTAGGATCAATTGAAACAGCAATGAACGCAAAACGATCATAACAACATCACGATCCGCTCAATGAATCAAGAAGCGCCGTCGTCGCGGCAGATAAATCGGGATAAATCGGCAGGGTTTCTAAATCAATGCCGATTTCAGGGGCCGTGCGTAATTGCGCTAATGTGCGCTGACCGTTGCCAGACAGCACCAGCCAGGGTTGAGCGCCAGCAGCGAGCGCCGCTTGTAAATCGCGGCGTGAATCGCCAATAACGGGTACGTCGGTTAAATTCATGCCGAAGTGTTCGGCAATTTCCAGCAGCAAGCCCGGGCGCGGTTTACGACAGGCGCAGCCATCATCTGGGCCATGCGGACAGAGCGCAATCCAATCAATCCGTCCGCCTGCCGCTGTGACGCGCTCGCGCAAATGCTGATGAATGGCGTCCAGCGTTGCGCGATTAAATAAACCGCGTGCTAATCCAGATTGATTGGTTGCAATCGCAATTCGATATCCCGCCTGTGACAGTCGTGCGATTGCTTCAAGACTGCCCGCAATCGGTCGCCACTCCTCCGGCGCTTTAATATAGGCGTCGGAGTCGTGGTTAATCACGCCGTCGCGGTCGAGAATAATCAGCCGTTGGGTCATTGCAGCCGCGAAATATCGGCGACCCGCAAAAATAATGCTGATAATGCGCGTAAAAGTTGCAGCCGATTCCGCCGAAGCGCCGCATCATCCGCCATCACCATCACTTCATTAAAAAACGCATCAACATCTTCGCGCAATTCAGCCAATGTTTCTAACATGGCGACATAATCGCGTGATTGGGCTAATGGCGCAATGCGGGCGCTTAATTCCTCAATCCGCTCGGCTAATCGCTGTTCGGCGACCTCGACTAAGACTGCCGGATTGAATGGCGCGTCAGTTAAATCAGCGGCATCAGCTTTGAGCAAAATATTGCGAATGCGTTTATTGGCAGCAGCCAGCGTATCCGCAGCCGGTAAGCGGCGGAATTGAGTCACGGCGGCAATGCGCCGATCCAAATCCCAAGGATTAGTCACGCCGGTGTGAATCACGGCTTCGACCGTATCAACAGCAACCACGCGCTCACTGTAATAGCCGTGCAACCGCTCCAGCATGTAGCTCAATACCGTCTCGACTGTCTCGGCGGCTAATAAACCCGCCGGAAATCCCGCAGCGGCGCGGGTGAGTAGATCGCGCAAATCCAGATCGAGCGGGGTTTCGATCAACAGCCGCAGCACGGCAATCGAAGCGCGGCGCAGGGCGTAGGGATCTTTGGTGCCGGTCGGACGCAGACCGATGCCAAAGATGCCAACCAGGGTGTCGAGTCGGTCAGCGAGCGCCAGCGCCCGACCACAGGGGCTGGTCGGCAGATCATCACCGGCAAAGCGCGGGCGGTATTGATCCTCCATCGCGGCGCTGACACCGGGATCTTCGCCCGCCCGCTCGGCGTAATAGCGCCCCATGATGCCCTGCAATCCGGGAAACTCGAACACCATCGCGGTCATTAGGTCACATTTTGACAGCGCGGCGGCCCGTTCAACCAGCGCCGGAGCGATGCCGAGCAATGGGGCCAGCTCGCGGCCTAAGCGAGCGACGCGGGCACATTTGGCCGCTTGGGTGCCAAGTTTGTCTTGAAACACAACGGTTTCCAGTCGCGGCGCAAACTCAGCCAGCGGCTGCTTGAGATCCTGTGACCAGAAAAATGCCGCATCAGCAAAACGTGGCCGAATCACGCGCTCATTGCCAGCGCGTACCTGATCGGGGTCGTGGCTGGCAATATTCGCCACCACGATAAACCGCGCCTGCAATGCTCCGTTTGCGTCCTCGACGGGAAAATATTTCTGATTGCGCTGCATGGTTTCGATCAGCACTTCGGGCGGGATGTCGAGAAACCGCGCATCGAATGTACACAGCAACGCCTGCGGCCATTCAACCAGTGCCGTGACCTCATCGAGCAATGCCGGATCAATGCGGGCGCGTAGTCCGTTGGCCTGTGCTAAGGCGGTGACCTGTTCGCGGATGCGCTCGCGGCGCTGCTCAAACGACGGCTCGACCTGACCCTGTTCGCGCAAGATGGCGGCATAATCCGCTGCGTGCTGGATCACAATGGGGTCAGGATGATGAAAGCGATGACCACGAGTAGCGGCCCCAGCAGTCACGCCCAGCACGCTGCCGGCAATCGGCTCCGCGCCCAGCAGCAGGCACACCCACTGCACCGGCCGTACAAATTCCTCACTGCGATCTCCCCAGCGCATCCGTTTGGGGATCGGCAGCGCGGCAAGCGCGGCTTCGGTCAGCTCGGGGACTAAGTGCGCCGTTTCACGGCCGGGCGTGACGCTGCGATACACCAGCCAACTGCCTTTATCGGTCTCTTCGCGCCCGAGTGCCGCGACCTCGACGCCACAGGAACGCGCAAAGCCGAGCAGGGCTTTGGTCGGCTGACCTGCGGCATCGAACGCGGCGGACACGGCTGGCCCACGCCGTAGCGTTTCTTGATCGGGCTGGCGCGTCTGGATGCCATGAATCAAGAGGGCCAGACGCCGAGGCGCGGCGAAGCTATCCAGCGTCTCGAATCCGATCCCATTGGTTTTGAGCTGTTCACGTAATCCGTCCGCAAACGCCCGCGCCAGCACTGGCAGCGCCAGCGGTGGGAGTTCTTCGGTGCCAAGTTCGATGAGTAAATCGGTTGTGGACATACTTAACCCTCTGCTCCCGCGCCAGCGTGCAGCAGCGGGAAGCCGAGCGCCTCGCGCTTGTCGTAATACGCCTGCGCGACCGCCCGCGATAGGGTACGCACGCGCAAGATAAACCGCTGGCGCTCGGTGACTGAAATCGCGCCGCGTGCGTCGAGTAAATTAAAGGTATGCGAGGCTTTGAGCACCTGTTCATAAGCGGGCAGCGGCAGACCGCGCTCGATCAGCTCCGCGCTAATGCGCTCATGCGTGTCGAATTGGGCAAAGAGCGCAGCAGGATCGGCCAGCTCGAAGTTATAGGCCGATTGCTCGACTTCGTTCTGATGGTAAACATCGCCATAGGTAACGACGCCCGCCGGTGAGCGGCTCCACACCAGATCGTAGACGCTCTCGACCTCTTGGAGATACATCGCAATGCGCTCCAGACCATAGGTGATTTCGCCGGTCACCGGGCGGCAATCGAGGCCACCGACCTGCTGGAAATAGGTAAACTGGGTGACTTCCATGCCGTTGAGCCACACTTCCCAGCCCAGTCCCCAGGCACCGAGCGTCGGCGATTCCCAGTTATCTTCAACGAAACGAATATCATGCACCAGCGGATCGAGACCCAACCGCCGCAGTGAGTTCAGATACAGCTCTTGAATATTGAGCGGCGAAGGCTTGAGCATGACTTGAAATTGATAGTAATGCTGGAGCCGATTGGGATTTTCGCCATAGCGGCCATCGGTCGGACGACGCGACGGTTGAACATAGGCGCTGCGCCAGGGTTCGGGGCCAATCGAGCGCAAAAAGGTTGACGGATGGAAGGTACCCGCGCCCACTTCCATATCAAACGGCTGGACGACGACGCACCCGAGATCGGCCCAATAACGCTCAAGCGTAAAGATAAGACCCTGGAAGGTCGAGAGATCCTCGGATTCGCGGCTCAAAATGGACTCCTCATGCGGGCGGTGTTCGGCAAAGTCGCACAGTATATATCGGGCGGTCGGTTGCGTGATGGCTGCGATGCGCGTACCGACAGCCTCTAACCACACCGACCAAATCTCAAGAACCAACGCCGTCTTCCGATTATTATTCACCCTCCGGTTTTCCTACCAACACAGCAGTAGCGCCCCAATCCTCGCACGGGGCTGCGGAGGACTTTTATGCACATCCAGAACGACCGTATCATCGCCTTCGTCATGGCCGGTGGCCAAGGCTCACGGCTCCAGCCACTGACAACCGGGCGCTCAAAACCCTCGGTGCCATTTGGCTCGCGCTATCGGATCGTCGATTTCGTGCTCAGTAATCTAGTCAACTCGCAGATCCAGACGATCTATCTGCTGGTGCAATACAAGTCACAGTCGCTCATTGAGCATGTGCGCAAGGCTTGGACGATCTCGCCGCTGCTGCAAAATCAGTTCGTCACCGTTGTGCCGCCGCAAATGATGTCGGGGGAAAACTGGTTTCAGGGCACCGCCGATGCGGTCAATCAAAACATCAATCTGATCGAAGAGCATCGCCCGAACTTGGTCGCCGTGTTCGGGGCCGATCATATCTATCGTATGGATATCCGGCAGATGGTGGAGTTTCATCACCGGCGACAGGCTGATGTCACCATTGCCGCACTGCCCGTGCCCTTAGCGGAAGCCTCCAGCTTTGGCGTGATCGTGGCGGATGAAAGCGGACGGATTCAGGCATTTGAGGAAAAGCCAACCCATCCGACCTCAATGCCCAAGCAGCCGGATATGGCCTTTGCGTCAATGGGCAACTACATTTTTAGCGCCGATGTGTTGTTGCAGGCGCTGCATGAGACGCAGCAGGCCGGTGAAACCGATTTCGGGCAGCATGTGCTCCCGCGTCTGCTCCGCACCCATAACCTCTACGCTTACGATTTTGCCACCAACGTCATCCCCGGCGTTCAGCCCTACGAGACGCCGGTTTATTGGCGCGATGTGGGCAATCTCGATGCCTATTTTGATGCCCATTGCGATGTACTAGGCGCAGAACCGGCGTTTGATGTCTTTAATCCCGAATGGCCGATTTATTCCAGCAGCTATCAGGGGCCAGTGGCGCGGGTGCTCGGCGGGCAGATCGAAAATACCCTGCTCGGTGCGGCGACGATGGTTCACACGGGCGCACGGATTCAAAATTCGATCATCCGGCGCGAGGCGGTGATCGAAGAAGATGTGGTGTTGGAAGATTGCATCATCATGGACTATGTGCGCGTCAGTCGTGGCGCACGGCTCCGGCGCGTGATTGTGGATCGGCACAATATCATCGAGCCAGGCGATGAAATCGGCTTTGACCGGGCGCGAGATGCCGAACGCTTCCATGTCAGTCCGGGCGGAATCACGGTCGTGCATCAAGGACAGGTCGGCTATTTTGCCCGCGATATTCGCGGCTCGGGACGGCGCGGCTATTCTGAATAACTCAGCCGCTTCACACGGCGACACGTTCCGCTGCGCGATTCGCTTCAGGACAGCCGACGCGACGCTGCGGGACGGATCATCTTGGCGTGATCGACGAGCAGCAATTGACAGGAATGACAGCGCCAGCTCATGTTGCTGGCTGGTCGCCAGTCGAGACTGATGGTGTTAGGCAGCGCCTGACCGAGATGGGCAAAGGTGCTGGGTGGGCGTTGGTTGCGTTCTGTCCAGATTGCGCCTTTGCCCAAAAGCAGCCAGCCCGGCTGCATCGGCTGACCGCACGCCGGACAACAGTAATCCCGATCTGTCCAAAGATCGGGAGTCGCCGCGACGCACTGCGTCTGGCGTTGCAGATGGCGCACCAGCCACCACAACGCCAGTAAGGCACTGAGCGCCAGCCCAGCGGCGATGATAAATCCGCTCTGCGTGCTCACTGTGCTTCAGCCTCCATAAATCTCAACCGCTGTTCCATTCGGCGTCTGCTCAAACAGATCGAGCAGCGCCCGGCTGTGCAAACGAATGCAGCCATGCGAGCGCGGCAAGCCGAGCGGCTCCGAATCGGGACAGCCATGAATGTAAATAAAGCGGCGCAGCGTATCGACCGCGCCGCCGCGATTACGCCCCGGCTCACAGCCGGTGAGCCATAAAATCCGCGTCAAAATCCAATCGCGTTCGGGATACGCAGCGGCCAGCGCCGCCGAATAAATTTCACCGGTCGGGCGGCGTCCGCGAAACACGGTGCCGATAGGACAGCCGTCCCCGATGCGCAGGCGCACGCGATGGTGTCCGCGTGGTGTGCAGCCGCTGCCGATGTGTTCACCAGCCCCGTTTGCGCCGGTCGAAACCGGATAGCGACCGAGCACGACTGCGCCGTTGACGAGCGTCAACGCTTGGGTGTCGAGATCAATCAGCAGGCGCCGCTCGGTCAGGGTAGCCATTTGAGCAGCGTTTGATAGAGGTCATGCGGATCGATAGGCTTGGCCACGCGGTCATTCATGCCAGCGTCATAACAGGCTTGAATATCCTCGCCCAGATCGCTCGCGGTCATCGACAGAATCGGCACAGTGGCATAGCCGGGCAGTTGGCGAATCGCCGTCGCGGCTTCCAGTCCGTCCATTTCGGGCATCCGGCTATCCATCAAAATCAGGTCATAGCGTTGAGCGCGGCTCTGAGCAAGCGCGAGCGCCTCACGTCCGGTGTCAGCGACATCGACGCGCAAGCCCGCACCCTCCACCAGCAGCGCCAGCGCGACTTCTTGATTGATCGGCTCATCTTCCACCAACAGCACGTAGCGCCCCGGATGGCGGTCACGCAACTGCTGCTCTAACGCCGTGAGCGCATCAGACGGCGGCGCGACCGCGAGCGCGGCCGTCTCGGCAGCGGCGGTCAGCCGGATCACTTGCAGCACGCGCTCGACTAATTGCTCATGGTCGATGGGTTTGGTCAACGTCTCGATCATGCCGGCCTGCCGACATTTCTCCAGTTCCTCATGCAGCGCGTGTGCGGTCTGGCCGATAATCGGCAGGGTTGGAGCCAGCACCTGCAAGCGGCGCGTGGCTTCCAGCCCATCCATTTCGGGCATCTGCACATCCATTAGCACCAGATCAAAGGGCACAACGGCTTGCGTAACAGCGGCCACCGCCTCGCGTCCAGTGCTCACCAGCGTCAGTTGTACGCCTTCACGGTTGAGCATGTCGCTGATGACTAACTGATTGATTTCGTTATCTTCCGCAACCAAGATGCGCAGACCGGCGAGCCGCTGCTGAGGTGAGGTGGGCGGGATGTCGGCGATTTCAGTGGTGCGCAAGGCGGTGGCCGCAACCGGCTGACATGGCAGCCACAACTTAAAACAGGTGCCCTGACCAAGCGCACTGGTGACCTGAATCTCCCCGCCCATCAACCGCGCCAGCCCGTAACTGATCGACAGCCCTAAGCCGGTGCCGCCGTATTTGCGCGTGGTGCTGGCATCAGCCTGCTCAAAAGGCGTAAACAATCGCCCAAGCTGTTCCGGCGTCATGCCGATGCCGGTATCTGTGACGCGATAACAGAGGCGACTGGTGTCGGGATTGGGCGCGACATCGAGCGTAATCGTGCCCTGTTCGGTGAATTTGACGGCATTGAACAGCAAATTGAGCAAAATTTGCGTCAAGCGTGTCGGATCGCCGAGACAGGCAGCCGGCAACGCGGGAGCAAGCTGCGCGGTCAAATGCACGCCTTTTTCGGCGGCGCGTTCGGCCATCAGTGCCAGACAATCAAGCGCCAACTGACGCGGCGCAAAGGGCACGGATTCGATGGTGAGTTTGCCGGCCTCGATCTTGGAAAAATCCAAAATATCGTTAATCACGCCCAGCAGTAGCCGCCCAGAATGGAGAATGCGGGCAAAATACGCCTGCGCTTTGCCGCTGCTATCACGATAGCCGATCTGCGCCAGCCCCAGCACGCCATTGAGTGGCGTGCGGATTTCGTGGCTCATATTGGCCAAAAACAGACTTTTGGCATGATTGGCGGCATCGGCTTCATCTTTGGCGGCGGCCAGTTCAGCGGTGCGCTGGGTGACCAATTCTTCGAGATGATGTTGATGTTGCGCCAGCTCATCGGCCAGACGACGCTGTTCGGTACTGTCACGATCCGCGCCGCGATAGCCGATCAACTCGCCGTATTCGGAAAAAATCGGCGTGCCGCTGCTGATAATCACCCGCCGACCGCCATCGCGGTGCAGGCAAATATTTTCCAAATCGCGGAACTGTGCCGCGTGCGTCACGATGTCGCGGAAGACATCGCTAATCCGCGCCGCTTCCTCGGGCGGCATAAACTCAAACACGGTGCGCCCCAGCATCGCGGCTGGTGGATAGCCGAGAATCCGTTCAGCTTGCTCGGAAACATAGGTGTAGCGTCCGGTGATATCGACTTCCCAGACCCAATCACTGAGCATCATCGCCAGATCGCGGAACCGCTGTTCACTGTGGCGCAACACGCGCTCACTTTGGCGCAACCGATAAAAAAACAGCGCGATAAAACCCAGTCCTACGAGGGTTAAGGCGATGGAGACCAGCGCACTGGTACGCCAAAACCGAAACTGTTCGGTAATCGAACGCCCAACCAGCACGTAAAACGGAAAGTCGCTGATGGTGTGATAGGCAAAAACCCGCCCGACCCCATCGCTCAGCCCGATATAGCGCACCACGCCGCGTTCGGCACCGCTGAGAATCTGTTGATAGGGCGGTGTGTCGAGCGCCGGTGAGTTGAGCTTGTCAGCGATCACCGGCCAGCGCACCACTAGGGTGCTGTCGTCGCGGCGACGCACGCTAATCATGCCCTGTTTGCCGACGCGAATATGCGCAAAGCTTTGTTCCAGATATTCCAGATTGATGACCGCAACAATCAGCGCCTGTAGTTGATTGGCGTCATCGACAACGGCGCGATAGCCAACAAGCACCCGTTGCGCGGTGAGTTTACTAATGAGTGTCGGCGAAAAACGCAGTGCTGTACTCGGCGCGGCGAGACTGGTGCGAAAATAGTCGCGATCAGTGATGCGCGTGCCGACAACTGTTCGATCATTGGCCAGCCGCAGTACGCCCTGCCGATCAAACACAAAATATCCGGCACCTTCGGGAAAGTTACGCGCCAGCGCGGTCAATTCCGCTTCAATGCGCCGCGTGCGCGGATGGTTCGGGGCATATAAGTCAGCGGAGGTGAGGTCGAGCAACTGGTCGTGAAAGCGTTCGGCAATCAGCGCCGTCGAGGTATCGATGCGCCGCCACATCGAATCGAGCTGATTGGCGATCACCTGCGCTTCATTGATGCAAGCGTCCTGAATCGAGCGTTCGGTCTGACGATGGGTGTAAATCAAAAAATACAGCAGCAGACTGCTGACCAGCACGCTCATCAGCAAAAAATAGAGCGCGTAGATCCAGCCGCGCCCGGTCGCATCCGCTGCGGGGGGAGTTGTGGTCATCTGGGCAGGGCTGGTTGGCGGCGATAGCATCAGGATGCGAAGAGCGGCGGTGATGCGTTTAGATCGCGTAACGTGTTCAGACGTTTGATTGAAACCGAATCAGCTCGCGAATCCGTCCAGGATCGGGCAGACCGCGCACCACCAGTTCGGGCGCATCGCCGGTTGTATACAGGCTGACATCACCGGCATTGAGCAGCCGCTGTAACAGCGTTTGTTGCACGCGCACCGTGCGCACGGAGTTGATGTTAATTTCCGTGTATTGTTTATTGAGCAGGCCATGCGTCCAGAGGATTTCATCGCCGCTGATGCGTAAATGATCGGTCAAACCCGCAATCCACCAACCGAGCAGTTGCAGCAGCGCCAGCCCACTGACGCCGAGGCTAATCCAGTGTAGAAGCTGCATATCAATGCGTGTCCAAATAAACGGCGGCAGCAGCACCGTCATCTGTTCGCCAACTTGTTCGCCAAATGCCGCAACCAGCCCACCGCCGAGTATCAGCAACAGGTTAAATAGGGTTCCGAACGGGTGCGAGCGCAGCAGCGAGGGGTGCGCGTCATAGCGGATGTCAGGCATGGGGCGTCCTCAAGTCGGAAGGCGGTGTGTGTGCGATGGCATAATCTGCTGGCACAATTCACATTATTTACGAAATTACCCTAATTTAGCCACTGTCACGCATCCAATCACGGATATTTACGCTGTCGGAGCAGCACCCGCATCGTATACAGTCGGCGCGAGCGGTCGCCAATTGCGTGTTTGTGGATTTATGATGCTGGATTCAAGCAATGACGTTGCACTCACCGCCGCACGCATACACTAAACCGAGGATGGAACAATGCCTGACAGTTTGAATTTGATCCAAAAACGCCGTTTACACCTACAGGCAGCGGTGGGCGAGCTGGGAGCGCGGGTGGTTGCGGCGCTGCATCAGTCGGTTACGTGTCTCAAAACCCAAGAACGCGAACTGGCCGAACGCATCATCGACGGCGATCTGCTGATTAACCAACAGCGCCGCTCGCTGGAGCAAGAATGTCTGGTCACGTTGGCGGCCTATAAGCCAGCGGGCGAGGATTTACGCGCCGTCGGTGCCTGCATGGAATTGGCTTCAGAGCTGGAGCGCATCGGCGATTATGCTGCCGATGTTGCCCGCATTCTGGTGCGCGATGTCGAGGGGACGTTGCCCGCCGAGCCGGTCGCGGCCATTGTCGAGCTGGCGCTTGAAGCCATCGGAATGCTCGAACAGACGCTGGCGGCTTTTATGGCTAACAGCAATGAGGCAACCTTACGCGCCGCCGTTGCTAATGAATCCGCAGTTGACCGCGAAGAAGATGCCTTTATCGCGCAGGTGCTCGAACGGATGCGCGCCGATGCGGCCTTTGCTGCCACTGGCACCTATTTACTGTGGATTGTGCATAACTATGAGCGCGTCGCCGACCGCGCCACCAATGTCGCCGAGCGCGCGATCTATGTCGTTTCTGGACATACGCCGGATTTGGATTAAGCCGATTCAGCCGAGTTAAGCTGTTCCCGCATTCATTTTCTAGGCCGCCACTATGAAATATGTTGAGGTCATGATTGGCGCGGGGAGCGCCGAAACGGTACGCACGGCAGCCGAGCGTGTTAAGGCACTCGATGTCCGGTTCGGGCCAGTCGGGCCGGATGGTCTCATCGTCATTCGCTTACTGGTACGCGATAACCAAGTGCAACGCTTGCTCGATCTGCTTCAGGGCTTGCTCGGTGCGCAACCGTCGGCGCGGATTGTCGTCCTCGCGGTTGAAGCCAGCATTCCGCCGCCCGATGAAGCGGCGCGTCAACATGAGGACTCCGCGCCAGCGGCCCGCGAGGCGCTCTACGAAAATATGGATAAAAACTCGCGGCTGGGCGTGAATTATCTGATTTTGGTCATGCTCTCAACCGTGGTCGCGGCCATCGGTTTGATTGAGGACAATGTTGCTGTCGTCATCGGCGCGATGGTGATTGCGCCATTGCTGGGGCCGAATTTGG
Organism: Allochromatium warmingii; assembly: GCF_900107145.1. Lineage (GTDB taxonomy): Bacteria > Pseudomonadota > Gammaproteobacteria > Chromatiales > Chromatiaceae > Thermochromatium > Thermochromatium warmingii. The sequence goes on from NZ_FNOW01000014.1 coordinate 32,564, forward strand.
CGCTCAGTTTGGGCACGGCGCTCGGTGATGTGCCACTGATGCGGCGTTCGGTCAAAACCGTCTTGATCGGCATTGCGTTGGCGATTGTGCTCACGGTTGTGCTCGGCTGGTTGTGGCCGACGGAATTAACCAGCCGCGAAGTGCTTTCACGCACCGATGCGGGCTTAGATTCGGTGGTGCTGGCGCTGGCCTCGGGTGCAGCGGCGGCATTGTCGGTGACGACCGGACTGTCAAGCGTGCTGGTTGGCGTGATGGTGGCGGTGGCGTTGCTGCCGCCAGCGGCGACGGTGGGCTTGATGCTCGGTCAAGGTCATCCCGAATTGGCGCTTGGGGCGCTGCTGCTGTTGGCGATCAATGTGGTCAGCGTCAATCTGGCCAGCAAGATCGTGTTTTTTTTCAAAGGCATCCGCCCGCGCAAGTGGCTAGAGAAAGAAACAGCGAAACGTGCGATGGTGATTTATGTGTTGGTGTGGATTTTGACGCTGGCGGTGCTGACGCTGATTGTGCTGGAGCGCCGCTATCGGCTACTGCCGATTTAATTCATCATCAAAAGCGGCGAGCAGACCGCGCAACAGTGCTAGTGGTGTGGGCGGACAGCCGCTGATCTTCACATCGACCGGAATCACCTGTTCCACCGCACCACAGCTGGCATAAGAGACGCCGAACTCACCGCCCGAACAGGCGCAGTCACCGACGGCGATGACGAATTTCAGCGCCGGCGTTGCCCGCCAAGTGCGCCGCAGGGCGGTTTCCATGTGACGCGAAACCACCCCCGTAACCAGCAGCGCGTCCGCATGACGCGGCGAGGCAACAAACTGCACGCCGAACCGCTCAAGATCGTAATACGGATTGTTAAGTGCGTGGATTTCCAGTTCACAGGCATTGCAGGAACCAGCATCGACCTGCCGGATCGCGAGACTGCGCCCAAAACGGGCGTCGATGCGGCGGCGCAGTTGCAGGCCGAGTTGTTCTAGTTCGGCGTCCGATTCCGTGTCCGGCGGCTGGGGCGCGGCTTCGGTTATGACGCCGATGCGCAGGGCTTGGCGAAGGATGCGAAACATGCTGGATGATCTCGGTGCGGGTGAGGCTGCGTAACAGCAGCGTTTCGTCTGGAACGTCGAGAATCAGTTGACTCATGCTTTTAGTTCCCACGCTTAAGCGGCGGCTGCGCCCAAAACGCCTCAAGTGCCCCCACAGTCGCGGCCAGCTTCTCCCAATGTTGACTCATGCTTTTAGTTCCCACGCTTAAGCGGCGGCTGCGCCCAAAACGCCTCAAGTGCCCCCACAGTCGCGGCCAGCTTCTCCCAATGTGGCAGCCCTCGGTGTGGCGCCAGCGTTTCGCGGTGCCAGGTATCGTGACGGGCGATAAAGCTCGGCAGCCGTTCAAAACGGATGTACGGGTCTTGATCGGCGATGACCAGCACCGGATGCGCTGTCAGCCGGTCGTAGAGCAGATCAATCGCATCAGGTGTAAACAACCGCATCGCCAAAAAATGCAGTGGCGCATACTGTGCGCCGGGCTGATGCGCAGTCTGCCACGCATAATCGATCAAGGCTTCCGGCACCGGCCCGACAAATGAGCGCGTGAGAAAATGGCGGATACTGCGCCGCGAGGCCACCAGACTATAGAGCCAGCGCCCGATCTTCGGCCAGTCGAGCAACGCGGCGACCGGGCTGGAACTGGGCAGCGGCTCGGCCCCAAAACCAGTCGGCGAGATCAGCGTCAGCGAGGCCAGATACTCGGGCACCGAGAGCGCAGCTTGCGCGGCAAACTCGGCGCTCAAAGACAACGCGATCACATCCGCCGCTGCGCCAACAATCTGAGTGAGAAAATCAGCAATCGCCTGTGCATAGAGTGCGGGCGTGTAACCGGTAGCGCGGCGTTCCGAGTGCCCAAAGCCGGGTAGATCCAGACTGTAGACCGGACGTGACAGACGATAATGCTCAAACAGCGGGCGCATCTCGAAACTGCTCGACGCGGCGTTAATGCTGTGAATGAGCACCAGCGGACGGCCTAATTGCGCTAATTCAGCATAATAGGCTAGTTGCCAACCATCGCGGCTGGTGAACACGGAATGCGGTGCGGCGATGGCGTCAGGGAGTTGGGGTGAGCGAGCGGCGTGCGGATTCATGGCGTTGAATACCTAATCAGTTGCGGGCTGGCGGCTGACAGCTCGGACAATAAAAACTCGACCGCTGCCCGATGCGCTGGGATTGGATCGACTGACCGCAGCGGGGACAGGGTTCAGCGGTGCGCCCATACACTTGAAGCTGTTGCGCGAAATAACCGGGCTGGCCAGCTTCGTTGACGAAATCACGGAGTGTTGTGCCGCCCTGCGCAATCGCGGCGGCGAGTAACGCGCGGATCGTAGCGGCCAGCGTCTCGCATTCGGTGACTGTGAGCGATGCACAGGTACGCGCCGGATGCAGCCCGACCTGAAACAGGGCTTCATTGGCGTAAATATTGCCCACGCCGACGACAACCCGTTGATCCATGATGAATGCTTTGATGGCTACGCGACGGGTACGACTGCGGCGGTAGAGTAACTCGCCGCTGAAGTCTGGGCCGAGCGGTTCGGGGCCGAGATCCTTGAGCAGCGGATGCGTCCTGAGTGCCTGTTCAGGCGTGTGTGTAATCCAGATAAAGGTTCCGAAACGGCGCGGATCGTGAAAGCGTAGGCAGCCGCCATCGTCGAGCAGTAGATCGAGATGATCGTGCGGGCGCGGTGGACTGGCCGCCGTGACCATGCGCAGACTGCCCGACATCCCCAGATGCACTAGCAGACTGCCGCGTTCTAGTCCGATGAGCAGATATTTGCTCCGCCGTTGCAGCGAACAAATCAACTGTCCGGCGACCTGTTCCGGCATGTCGGGCGTTATCACCTGACGTAAACGCGGCTGGCGCACGATCCAGCGCCGGATGCGCCGACCGTCAAGATGCGGCTGGATACCGCGTAAGGTGGTTTCAACTTCGGGTAGTTCGGGCATGGCTATTGTGTTTTCTGGTCACGAAGCTCCAGTTTTTCGCTTTTTTGCCGCTGAAAGCGCGGAAATACGCAGAAAATTTTTGGTTTTCAGACATGGCTACTGCGTCGGATCAGGCGCGAACGGATCTTGCCCAAAACCACTCGGCGCGAGCTTGTCAGGTTCGCCAGGCAGTTGGATTGGCGATGGTGCGGCGTCTTGCTCGGCATCCATGTCGGCATCGGTTACTGGAATTTCGCGCCCATCCGGTGTCAAGCGCACTACCGGCGGGTCATCGGTCATGCGCACATCAGTCGGCGATCCCGGTGCCGTAAACGGATCGGCTGCATCACCGGAAGCCGCCGGCAGCGGTTCAGTCGGTGCATCCAGTGGCGCAGTTGGCTCCGGCGGCGTCGGGTCGCTTAAATTTGGATCGAGTGTCAGTTCAGGCGGCTCCGTCAACACATAGAGCAGCCGCTGATCGAGCCGCGCCCAGCGTCGCCGATCTTCCGAGACTAAAAAGCGCAGTGTGACCCCATCGTTGGCTTTGAGCGCGACCGGCGCACCGCTCGGCGTGGTCATCAGCACTTCGACGCGCTCGGCATGTAGTCGCGCTAAATCGTTCAGCGTTTCCGGCGTGAGCGGAATGCCGCCTAGTCGTCCAAATGCCGGGCTGAAATCGCGTGGCAGCAGTTGCCGCGAAACAAAATCAATCGGCGGCGCAATTAGCCGATGTTGAAATCGATCTTGAATCAGATGCACTAGCCCATCGCTGGCAACATAGCGCCCGTGACCGATGGGGTCAGTATTGCCGAAGTGGAGTTCGTGCGCATCTAAGCGCAGTCGAACTTTGGGCGGCGAGAGACCGAGTTCGCGCAGATCGACTGTTTGCGCCGGAAAACTGCGCTCGACCGGCGCGTCGAGCAGCCCAAGTAATTGACTGACATGATGATTATCGGCATCGACTTGCAGCGGCGTTTCTAGTCGCCAGCCAATCGCTGTTTGCGTCAGGGTGATCGTCGGCTCACCATCGCGCAGAATCTCGACGCGATACAAGTCCGCTGCCGTCATGTCCGTGAGGGTCGGAATCACCTGTGCTTGCTGTAATTCGGCGCGAATCAGTAGCCCCAAGCTAAGTAACAGGGTGAGTAGTGCCCCATTGATCAGCCAACGTCCCATCATTCCGCTACCCTCCAACGCCACCAGCGTATCCCCAGCCCGAGTAAGAGGAATGCCCCCGGCAGCAGTACCAGCGTACCCGCGCTGAGTAAGGGGCGTTGGGTGTCATTCAGCTCCAGCGGTGCGGCGGCGGTCAGCAATGGGGGCAGAGTCGGCAAGTCTTCGCCGCTGCTTAACCAGCGCACCAGCGCCAGCCCCAGCGCCCGATTGCCCGCCAGATCGAGCTGGGCATTGGTGAGAAAATCGCCATCACCGACCACGATGACCCGCTGTTCGGGTGCGGCATTCGGCAGGGTGCGCGTGAGCGCCAACACCACCGGCAGCGGCCCGCTGCGCTCGCCGATGACTTCATCTTGGGTGAGCGGTGCAGCAAGCGCGCCGGTTTCGTTCCAGCTTGTCGCACTGCTGTTGAGATAGGTGGCCAGCATCCAGCCGGGCGCAACCTCAGTGGCAAATGCCAGTGCGCCCGGCAACACGGCGGTGGCGCTGAGATCGGCGGTCAGGGGATGCACCGGATAGCTGTCAAGCAGCGCCACCGCTGCGGTCTCCAATCCGCGTTCCAGTGCGGTCGGTTCGGCGACCTGACCGGGCAGCGGCGTTAAGCCGAGATACGCCGACAGCGGTTCTAAGCCCACCGGCGGCCCGGGATCGAGCAGCCATAACAGATGCCCGCCGCGATCCAGAAACGCGATCAATGCCTCGCTTTCACCCGGAAATAGCGGCAAACGCGGTTGACTGAGGATGACTAAGCGCGTGTTTTCAGGCACGGCGTTGACGGTCGCTAAATCCAGCGGGCGGGCGATCAAGCCAAGTTCGCGCAGTTCCGCGCCCAGTCGCCCGAAATCATCGGGGCGGTCGCCGTCAATCGCCCGCTCGCCGTGTCCTTCCAGCACCGCAACCCAGGCTTGACGCGGCCGCGCCAGCCGCGCAATCGCCGCTGAAATCGCCCGTTCACTGACCTCGGCAAGCGTTTCGCGGCGGCCACGATATTCGAGCAAAATCTGCCCCTGCAACGACACCTCAGCCTCACGCGCCTGTTCGGGAAAGCGGCGCGGATCCCGATAGCGAATGTCTAAATCGGCTAGTGCTTGGCTATAGCGTTCCAGCAGTTGCCCGATCATCCGCGCCAGCGGTGAGGCGGGATCGGCAAACACGGTTAGACGCAATGGCGCATCGAGTCGCTGCACAATGGCGCGACTTTCAGGCGTGAGTTGATGACTAGCCGTGTGCGTCCAATCCCAATGCACATCATGGCGAGCGATCAGCCAGCCAGCGGCGATAACGCAGCCGAGTAGCAAGAACACAAATAGCGCATCGGTCAGAACGCGCCCGATGCGACGCACAACAGCCGGAACAGTCTGATTCACAGGCATTAATCCAACTGACGATTGGCAAGATGACGATGGGTGAGTGCTAAAAACAGGCCGATAAATCCGAGGAAATAGCCGAGATCACTCAGGCGCACCATGCCAAGCAAAAAGCGAAACAGGTGTTCATTCCACGCCAACCAGCCAAACAGCGAGAGATCCTGCGCCGTCAGCGTCTCGGCCTGCCCGATGATCGAAAACAGCAGCAGCACGCCGAATGCCAGCAACACCGCCGCGCCCGGCTGCTCAGTGAGGCTAGAGGCTTGCAGTCCAATCGCGCCAAAAAACAGCGCCGCTAACCACAGTCCCAGCGTTGCCGCTGCAATCTGCCCCAGATCAAGCGGCGTGATGCCGGTTAATAGGGCCAAATTCGCCGCTGGCAGTAAACAGACCGGCGTCAACAGCACCGCTAACCCGATGAGCTTTCCGAGTACGATTTCGCCGACGCGCACCGGCGCACCGGCCAGCCGTTCATAGCTGCCGTCGCGCAGTTCGGCACTAAGCATCCGCATCGCCAACAGCGGCGCGGCCAGCATGGTCAGCACCGCCGCCAGCCCGAAGAGATTGACGCACAGTTCTTGCGTCAGTGAGACCAGTCTCTCACTGGCTTCGAGTCCGCTGAAGCGTTCGATGACGTGCAGAAAAATCCAAGCTAAAACAATTTGCCCCGATCCCAGCAACACCCACAGCAGCGGCGTGACCAGTCCGGTGCGGATTTCGCGGGCCGCGATGGTGCCGATCATCCGTGTTGCTCCTCCGCGCCGATCAGATCAAAAAAGGTGCGCTCTAAATCACTGCGCTCAGGGGCTAATTCACACAAATCCAGTTCCGCCAACAACAGCGCCCGCGCCAAATCCGCCGAGTTCGTGCCCTCGCACAGTTCAATTTGAAAGCGATTTGACCCCAATGCCTGCGCCTCCGCCACCGGAGCCAGTAGCTTGAGCGCCTCCACCGCAAGCGGTTCGCCCAACTGCACGCGCCAGCGATTGGTCGGGCGGCTGGTCTGGATCGCCGCATCGAGCCGCACGCGACCTTGATGCAGAATCATCACCCGATCACACACGGCTTGCACTTCGGGGAGCAGATGACTGGACAAAATAATGCCGGCATCCTGCGCCAGCTCGCGGATCAAGCCGCGTAACTCGCGCATCTGCACCGGATCGAGACCTTCGGTCGGCTCATCGAGAATCAGCACCGCCGGGCGATGCAGGATCGCTTGCGCCAAGCCGAGCCGCTGCCGATAACCCCGCGAGAGGGTGGCAATCAATCGCCGCCCATGCTCGTCCAAACCGCAGCGTTGTTTGGCGGTGGCCACCGCTTCCGCAATAGCGCGACGCGGCAGCCGCTGCAAGCGGGCGCAGTAGGTGAGATATTCATCAACACGCAATTCGGGATACAGCGGCGGGCGTTCGGGGAGATAACCGAGGTGACGCTTGGCGGCAAGCGGCTGGCGCACGAGATCAATGCCGAGGATTTCAATGCGCCCGGCAGTCGGGGCCAGCAGTCCACTTAACAGCCGGAGACAGGTGGTTTTGCCCGCACCATTTGCGCCCAGCAATCCCAGCACCTGTCCGCGCTCCAAACACAGTTCGACATCGGAGAGCGCCGAATGCTGGCCAAACTGACGACTGAGCGCGGTGGCGCGAACGAGTGTGTCCATTGTGGCGGGAAGCGTGGCAATCCGGGTTGATTGTTAATCGGGCGTAATTGAAAGACGCGCTTAACCAAACTGCTGGAAGCTGAACGCTGGAGGCTGGAAGCGCTCGCGATGGTAACGAACATCCAGTCCTTAACACAATGCTGGCCGCGCTGTTGAACGGCTTGAGCCGATTGCATCAACGCATCAGCAGCGCGTGCAGCAGTAATCCCAGTCCCAGCGCCAACCCACAGGCGACCAAGATCAGCCACAAGCCGCGCTCCAAATCGGCGGCGCTGAGATCGGCGGGCCACTCGGGATCGCCCATATAGGTTGCGGTCACAAGCTGACCATGCCGCCACACTGGGCCGATCAAGCGCACCCGTAGTGCCCCAGCGCAGGCCGCCTCGCTCCACCCCGAATTTGGACTCGGCAAGAGCGCGTGATACCGCCAAGCCGCCCGCACCGCGAGCCACGGATGCTCACCGCGTAGCGTCGCGGCCAGCGCCAGCAGCGGTACGGATAATCGCGCTGGAAGCCAGTGAATCAGATCATCACTGCGTGCGCCCGCCCAGCCAAATTGCGCATAGCGTGAATTGTTATAGCCGACCATCGAATCGAGCGTCGAAATCGCCTTGACGATAATCAGCCCAGGCAATCCGAACAGACAGAGCGCCCACAGCGGCGTCAGCACGCCATCGGTCAGATTTTCGGAGAGACTTTCGAGCGTCGCCCGCACTAGCCCATCGCGTTGCAGCGGCTCCGTATCGCGCCCGACCAACAGTGACAACCGCCGCCGCGCCGCCGGTAGATCATCCAGCTCGCGGCATAGACGCCAGCCCTGTTCTAGCAGTTCACGGGTACAGAGCAGGCTGTAGGCGATGAACAGATCCCAAATGAACGCCAGCGCCGGATGCAGCGCCATCAGTACCAATCGCACCGCGAACCAGCCGCCCACAGCTGCGCCGACGATCAGCAACCAATGCACTACCCCGCCCCAGCGTCCGTTCAGGCCGCGAGCGAATAGCAGCCGCTCACACAACAGACTCCAATGACCGATGAGCCGGATCGGATGCAGCCGATACACCGGATCGCCGAAGAGCGCATCGAGCAGACAAGCGCCGAGAATTAACACCAACGGGTCGTTCATGTGAAATCAGATCCTGAAAATTGTTTTTTATAAACCGCAAAGGACGCAAAGAGCTATCAAATAGTGGTAAATTTGTTAACAAAATCTATTAAATTATACCGTTTTATTAACATGAAAAGCACTTGACAGACTTAAGTAACTGGTACATGTTTCCACATGCTCGATAACCAAGAGCATCGGTCTTTAACACGTTTGAGTATCGGGTTTCCAGCACGACTGGCTGCTGGTGTAAAACTCAAAGCATCCATTAGATCGTTTTGCGTCTGTGCATGGTACAGACTTTGCCGGATGGGGCCATGTGTGACCAAACACGTGCGCGTTAACAGGTGTTAACGAAAATCCATCAGTGCCACCCCATTCAGCCCGCTGCCGTGCTCGCGTTGTTGCTGTGGCTGGATCGGATCACGTTTGCGCCGGATAGAAGCTCCATGCCATTGATTCCCGTTGTCCTCTGGACGGATGCCCTGGTTTTCTTGCTGCTGGCCGTAATCGCGCTGTTTGCGGTGTGGGCTGCCCGTCATGCGCATCTCCGCGCACCCTGGCTGCGTGTGCTGCACTCGCGGGTCGGGATCGCAACGCTAATTGTATTATTAGCCTACGGGAGCATCGGGCTGTTAGATAGCGTCCATCTGCGCTTAAAACTCGATCAACCCGACGCTGCCGGCGACATCCGCTACGCGCCCGAAGTGCTCAGTCTCCTCGATCTCATCCTGAGCGACCTGCGCACCCAGCAGGAAAAAACCTACTCCGCGCCCTTTGCGACCCATCTCCACACCAAAGACGCACTTAATCAACCTGACGGCACAGTGCTGCGCACGTATCCACGTCTGCAATACGGCGGGGCGCATCTGGTCGATCCTGAGCGCGACCGCTGGGACGACATCACCCATCGCGCACTCACAGGTCTGACCAAGGGCGCGATCCTGTGGGCGCTGCTGGTGGTCGCGCTCATACTGTGGCAAGCGGTGCGCCAGCAACAATCCGTCAGCGCCGTGCTCGGCTGTATCCTGCGCGGACGCACGCGCTTACCTTGGCGCACCGCGTTGAGCACCCTGTTGCTGCTGTTGCTGCTGGTCGGCGGCATCAGTGAATTGGCGCTCACATACCATGTGCTCGGCACGGATAAGGTTGGCGAAAATGTGCTCTATCAGGCGCTCAAAAGCATCCGCACCGGGCTGCTGATCGGCACGCTAACCACGCTCATCATGCTTCCGGCGGCGATTTTGCTCGGCATCATGGCTGGTTATTTTCGCGGCTGGGTCGATGATGTTATTCAATATCTCTATACCACGCTCAATTCCATCCCCGGCGTGCTGCTGATTGCCGCAACCATTCTGATGCTTCAGGTGTACATGAGCAATCATGCCGATGCCTTCGCCAGTCTGGTCGAACGCGCCGATCTGCGACTGCTGTGTTTGTGTTTGATTTTGGGTGTGACTAGTTGGACGGGGCTGTGTCGGCTGCTACGCGGCGAGGCCTTAAAACTGCGCGAGATCGATTATGTGCAAGCCGCGCACGCGCTCGGCGTCGGACATTTCACCATCATCACCCGCCATATTCTGCCCAATGTGATGCACATTGTGCTGATTACGCTGGCGCTCGATTTTAGCGGGCTGGTGTTGGCGGAAGCTGTGCTGTCTTACGTCAATATCGGCGTCGATCCGACCATGCACTCTTGGGGCAACATGATTAACAGTGCGCGGCTCGAACTGGCCCGTGATCCGGTCGTCTGGTGGTCGCTGGCAGCGGCCTTTGTGTTTATGTTTACGCTGGTACTGGCGGCGAATCTGTTTGCCGATGTGGTGCGGGATGCGTTTGATCCGAGGCTAAACCGTGTCTGAGTCATTGCCCGAACCGCTGCCAGAATCGCAGGCCGAACCGCTGTTACAGATCACCGAGCTGACGACCATTTTGGGCAATCCCGCCCAGCCGCTGCGCGTGGTCGATGGGCTGACGCTAACGCTTGACCGTGGCGAAACGGTCGCGCTCTTGGGTGAATCCGGTTGTGGCAAATCGTTGACGGCGTTGTCATTGATGCGGCTGCTGCCCGATTCGGGGCGGATTGTCGCCGGATCGGTGCGACTCGCTGGCACCGAACTGCTGACCCTGACTGAGGCCGAGATGCGTCAGGTGCGCGGCGGTCAACTGGCGATGATTTTTCAAGAGCCGCAGACGGCGCTCAATCCGGTGCTGACCGTCGGCACCCAGATCGGCGAGGCGGTGCGGCTGTATCAGGGCGCTGCATCGGAGGCGGTACGGTCGCGGGTGCTCACGCTGTTGCGGGCGGTCGGCATCCCCGCGCCGGTACAGCGGCTAACCGAATATCCGCATCAGCTTTCCGGCGGCATGAAACAGCGCATCATGATGGCGATGGCGCTGGCCGGTGATCCGCAGGTGCTGATTGCTGATGAGCCAACCACGGCGCTCGATGTGACGATTCAGGCGCAGGTGTTGCGCTTGCTCAAAAGCGTGCAGGCTAAATCGGGATTGGCCATGCTGCTGATTACCCATGATTTGGGCGTGGTCGCTGAGACCGCCGAGCGGCTGGCGGTGATGTATGCCGGGCAGTTGGTCGAAACCGCGCCAGTGGCCGCGTTTTTTGCCCAGCCATTGCATCCGTACAGCCGCAGTCTGCTGGCCAGTCTCCCTGATGCCAACCAGCGCAGCGGACGCTTACTGGTGATTCCTGGGCGCGTGCCACCGCTCGATGCGCAGTTGAGCGGCTGTCGTTTTGTCGAACGCTGCCCGAATGCCGAGCCGCGCTGTCATCAAGAGCATCCCGCATGGCGCACGCTGGCTGATGGGCGCGGCGTGCGCTGTCATCGCGTAGACGAACTAAGCATTCACCCTGCGCCGCCGCTTGTCGTAGCGTCAGCAAACACGACAGTCGATTCCGCCCCCACGCCCGCGCCTGCTGCGATCACGCCCGAAACGCCCACACCCGCCGCCGAGGTGCAGGTACCGCTGCTGACCATGCGCGGCTTACAAGTGCATTTCCCGATTTATCGCGGCCTGTTGCGGCGTATTGTCGGCCACGTTCGCGCTGTTGATGGCATCTCGCTCGATCTCTACGCCGGACGCACGTTGGCGCTGGTCGGTGAATCGGGGTGCGGCAAAACCACAGTCGGCAAAGGCTTGCTGCAACTCGTGCCCCCGACCGGCGGCTCGGTACGCTATCGCGGGCAAGAACTCATCGGCCTGAGTCATCGCCGCCTGCGTGCGTTTCGCAAAGATTTGCAGATTGTGTTTCAAGATCCCTTCGCCTCGATGAATCCGCGCATGGTTGTCGGCGACATCATCGGCGAAGGCTTGCACGCCCTGCGTATTCTCCCGAAACGTGCCGACCGTCTGCGCCGCGTGGCGGAATTGCTGGAACTGGTCGGACTCGATCCCGAAGCGATCAACCGTTATCCACACGAATTTTCTGGCGGTCAGCGGCAACGGCTGTGCATTGCGCGGGCGCTGGCGCTCGATCCACGTATCATCGTTTGCGATGAACCGACCAGTGCGCTGGATGTGTCGGTTCAAGCGCAAATTCTCAATTTACTCAAGGATTTACAAGAACAGCTTGGATTAGCGTATCTGTTTATCACCCACGATCTGTCGGTTGTGCCCTATCTGGCGCACAAGGTCGCGGTGATGTATCTGGGGCGGGTAGTCGAGCATGGGCCGGTGGATGAAGTGCTGGATGATCCGCGTCATCCTTACACGAAGGCGCTACTCTCAGCGGTGCCGGTGATTGATCCGACGCGACGGCGGCAGGTCATTCAGCTCGATGGCGATATGCCCTCGCCGCGTCAGCCGCCGTCGGGGTGTCATTTTCATCCGCGCTGCCCCGAGGTCATGGCGATCTGTCGCCATCATTATCCGGTCGAAACACGACTGGGCACTAAGCGGCGTGTGTGCTGTCATGCGGTGGCGGCGGGATTGACGGATTGAATGCTTGCAGATGTCGGGTGTCAAGTCCTTGAAGATTGTAAACGCTCGTTTCAAGAATCAAAATGTGATAAAACCCGTTGCGTTTTATCGTTAGCCCGTTAGCCGTTGTCCAGTGCGTCGCTTTTTCAACATCTACGAACGAATTGGAGTTATAAACTATGCGTGATACAACACGGCGCTCATTACTTCGCTCTAGGTTATTTGCTGCAACTGTGCCCGTTCTGTTTCTAACAACGCCAGCGGTTTTTGCTGCGTCCGAATGCAAAGGACTCGATCAGGCGACCTGTGCGGCGCGTGAAGAGTGCCGCTGGATGGACGGTTACACGCGCAAGGATGGTATTCAGGTTTCCAGTCATTGCCGCATGGGTAAGCCACGCAGTAAAGATGCAGCCGCGACACCGACAGCCGCTCAAGCATCTGCACCGACGACCTCAGCGCCTGCCGCCAAATCTGCTCCGGCAGCGACGACTCCAGCCGCGAAAGCGCCAGCCAGCACGACCCCAGCCACCCCTAAAGCGCCTTAAGCTTGCCCGTTCACGGTACCTGATTAAGCTGTCCAGGTACCACATATCCGCACGTACTCACCCGCCCGCTGCCCGCATTCGCCGCCAAACGGCTGAAAAAACCGCTCCCGTCGGCGCGATCCGCCCTACAATAGTCCGTTTCATCCCTTTTCACGGCGTTCGTCTCACCATGTCCGAGTCCGCAAGCTTCGAAGATTTACTCAACGAGTTCGACCAGACCCACCCGCAAGCCCAAAAAGGCGAACCTGCCGTCGGTGATCCGGTCAGCGGCACCCTGATTGCTATTGGCGAGGAATTTGCCTTCGTTGACTTGGGGGCGAAGTCGGAAGGGCGCTTGGATCTGGCCGCGCTCCGCGACGCGGAAGGCCAGCTTCAATACGCCATCGGCGATACGGTCACGACCCATGTCACCGGCAAAGACGACGAGAGCGGGATGCTCTTACTCGGCAGTCAGCACGGCCACAAATATCACGGTCTCGACGAACTCGAACGCGCTTACCGTCAAGGGCTGCCAGTACAGGGGCAGGTTACGGGCGCAGTCAAGGGCGGATGCGAAGTGCAGGTTGCGGGCGTGCGTGCCTTCTGTCCGGCGTCGCAAATCGACATCCGTTTTATCGAAGATCTGTCCGAATTTGTCGGCCAGCGGCTCGATTTCCGCATCACCAAGTTTGAGGGCGGACGGCGGCCTAATCTAGTTGTTTCACGTCGCGCACTGCTGGAAGAAGAACAGCGCATCAAGGCCGATGCCCTGCGTGCGGAACTGAAAGAGGGCGCGGTGTTGACGGGAACCGTTACCTCACTCAAAGAGTATGGCGCGTTCGTCGATCTTGGTGGCTTAGAAGGCATGATTCATATCAGCCAACTGGCGTTCGGTCATATCAAGCACCCAAAAGAAGTCTTACAGGTCGGGCAACAGGTCGAAGTCAGCGTGTTGCGTCTGGAACCGGCGACCGAGGCCAAAAAACGCGACAAGATCGCGCTCTCGATCCGCGCCCTGAGCCGCGATCCCTGGCTTGATGCGATTGAGCAATTTCCAGCCGGAACCCGCGTTCAAGGGCGGGTGGTGCGCTTGCAGCCGTTCGGCGCCTTTGTCGAGCTGGCACAGGGCGTCGATGGGCTGGTACACATCAGCGAACTGGGAGCCGGTCGGCGCATCCAGCATCCCAGCGAAGTGCTCAAAGACGGCGATGAGGTGACGGCGACTGTGCTCGGCGTTGATCTGGAACGGCGGCGGATCAGTCTGTCACTGGTCGAAAACCGCGAAGTCGATCCAGCCGCTCCGGTCGTTGTCGCGGCCAAAAAACCCGCGCCTAACAAACCGGCAGAAAAGAGCATCGGCAGTTTTGGCGCACTGCTGCAAGCAAGCCTCAATAAAGGGCGCTGAGGCGCGGTCGGCGCAGTTCGGCATGGCGTCCGTCGCACCGCCGCTGGCGCTCTATATCCATTTGCCCTGGTGTGTACGCAAATGTCCGTATTGTGATTTCAACTCGCATCCGGTCGGCGGCGGGCGCACTGTCCCGCCATTTGCGGCCTATGTCGAGCGGCTGCTGGGCGATCTGGACTGCGAACAGCGCGAACTGGCGGCGCAGCGGCCCATCAGTTCAATTTTTATCGGTGGCGGCACGCCGAGTCTCTTTCCCGGCGCGACCATCCGCCGCCTGCTCGATGGCATCCGCGCCCGCGTCCCGCTCAGTCCTGATGCGGAAATCACCCTCGAAGCTAACCCGGGCACAATCGCTGCGGCGCATTGTGCGGACTATCGAGCGGCGGGCGTCAATCGGCTCTCCATTGGTGTGCAAAGTCTCGCTGCTGACGCCCTGCGTCGGCTCGGACGTATCCACACGCCGGATGATGCGCGAACAGCGGTACAGATCGCCCGCGCTCAGGGATTCGAGAATCTCAATCTGGATCTGATGTTTGGCCTGCCCGAACAGACGCCGCAACAGGCGCAGACCGATCTTGACGCGGTGCTGGCGCTCGAACCGGAACATCTTTCTTACTATCAACTCACGCTCGAACCCGACACCGCCTTTGGTGCGCGACCGCCGGCACTGCCGGACGCGGATACGGTCGCCGAGATCGGTTGGATGGGAGCGGACGCACTGGAACGCGCTGGCTATGGGCGCTATGAAGTTTCAGCCTATGCGCAAGCGGGCCGTGAATGTCGGCACAATCTCAATTATTGGCAATTCGGCGATTATTTCGGCATTGGCGCGGGCGCACACGGCAAGCTGCGTGCCGCAGATGGGCGCACTTGGCGCACCGTCAAACCGACTGATCCAAATACCTATTTACACAGCGCCGCGCACCAAGCAAGCGGTCAGCGTACCGTGCTCAATGACGGGGATTTAATTCTTGAATTTGCGCTCAACGCACTGCGACTGACGGCTGGATTTAATCCAGCATTATTCACGGCTACGACCGGATTGCCCATATCGCGCATTGCCCCGCAACTCCAAGCAGCGGCAGCCGATGGCTTATTGGAAATTGGCGAAGGATGGATTCAACCGACACTACGCGGACGCGATTTTCTGGATGATCTAGTAGCGCGATTTATAGCCGAATAACTGAAAGCTGAAAGCATCCCAGTCAACGATGCAATTGATTCATCGCCTGCTGAAACTGCCCGGCGATTAAATCCGGCAAGCGTAATTCAGCCGCTGCCAGTGCATCACGAATCCGGCTTTCATCATCACGCGCCGGACGCCCCAATACATAATTGGTCACCAGTGCGCGATCTCCCGGGTGCGCAATGCCGATGCGCAATCGCCAAAAATCGCGGGATCCCAATGCTGCAATACTATCGCGCAAGCCATTATGTCCGGCATGGCCGCCGCCTTGCTTGATTCGGGTCACACCGACTGGCAAATCTAGTTCATCATGCGCAATTAAAATCCGTTCGGGCGGAATCGAAAAATAACGCGCCACCGCAACGACCGCTTGACCACTGCGATTCATATAGGTAGCAGGTTTTAATAAGCGCACCTCTTGACCGGCTAGGCGCACCCGCGCTAATTCCCCGAAAAATTTTGCTTCAGCACGAAAAGACACTTGCTGGGCGTGTGCAATTGCGTCAACCCACCAAAAACCGACATTATGGCGCGTCGCTTCATATTGCGTACCGGGATTGCCCAGCCCGACAATTAATTCAATCCCAGTCGCTGACATGGTTATTAAATGATCGAATAAGCACGATGCCGACTCTCAACAATTATCTAGCGTCAATGAATAACAGCGCGAGAGTCGGCGGCAAAACCAGCGATTAAGCGGCAGCCTCTTCGCCCTCATCAGCGCCGGTGCGAGCGCCGTGAATCACCACCACCGGCTCATCTGGATCGGGCGCATGAGCTAGTGCAACGCCTGCTGGCAGCGCGAGTTCGGAGAGATGCACCACTGAACCAATTTCCATCTCGATCATATCGACCGCGATAAATTCGGGTAAATCTTGCGGCAAACAGACAATTTCGATTTCGGTAATCGAATGCGACACCAAGCCGCCAAGCTTAACGCCCTTGCTCTTCTCTTCATTGACGAAGTGCAGCGGCACAATCATCTTGATCTTTTCATCTTTTGACACGCGCATAAAATCAACGTGCAAAATAAACGGTTTGGCCGGATGACGCTGCATATCTTTCAGCACCACCGTTGTCGTGGTCTCGCCGATTTTCAGATCGAGCACATGCGAATAAAACGCTTCATACTCCAAATGCTTCAGCAATTCATTATGCGACACCGAGATCATTTCCGGATCTTGATGTGCGCCATAGACGATAGCCGGAACCAATCCCGTGCGGCGCAGGCGGCGGCTCGCACCCTTCCCAGACGCCGTGCGGGGCTGTGCAATGACTTCAAAACTCACGCTCATGGGCGTTCTCCAGTTGATTTGGATCGTAAAAACACATGCGCCGGAATCCCGCGACCAGGATCCCGGCGCTCTTGATGACCAACTGTTCTAAAAAAAACAGTTGATAATTTCTGGCAGTGCGCTTTAGGCGTTGAGAGAGGAATTAGACAGGATGAACAGGATGATTCAAAATTAACAGGATACGAATAATCGTTTTTTATAAATTCTGTTAATCCTGAATCATCCTGTTAATCCTGTCTATAATCATGGCACTCAAACGCACTGCATTTGGAATCAGCACCTAATCGACAAACAGCGAACTCACCGACTCTTCATTTGACACGCGGCGCATGGTTTCGGCTAATAATTCACCGATGCTTAACTGCCGAATTTTGCCGCACGCACGAGCGGCGGTGCTCAATGGAATCGTATTGGTGACCACTAATTCATCAAGCACGGAATTGCTGATATTTTCAACTGCCGGGCCAGACAGTACCGGATGCGTGCAATAAGCCAGTACTTTATTTGCGCCATGATTTTTTAGCGCCTCAGCCGCCCGACAGAGCGTGCCGGCGGTATCGACTAAATCATCAACCAGCACACAAGAACGGCCTTCCACGTCGCCGATAATATTCATCACCTGCGCTTCATTGGCACGCGGGCGGCGCTTGTCGATGATCGCTAAATCGGCATCATCGAGCCGCTTGGCCAGCGCCCGCGCCCGCACCACGCCGCCGACATCGGGCGAGACGACCATCAGATCATCATGCTTTTGCCGCCAGATGTCGCCGAGCAGAATCGGCGAGGCGTAGACGTTATCGACCGGAATATCAAAAAAGCCCTGAATCTGATCGGCGTGCAGATCGACGGTCAGCACCCGATCTGCGCCCGATTTGCTAATCATCTTAGCGACGAGACGCGCTGTGATCGGCACTCGCGCCGAACGCGGGCGGCGATCCTGACGCGCATAGCCAAAATAGGGCACGACCGCCGTGATGCGCTTGGCCGATGCCCAGCGCAGCGCGTCGATCATGACCAGCAGTTCCATCAGGTTATCGTTGGTCGGGGCGCAGGTTGGCTGGACAACAAACACATCCCGACCGCGCACATTTTCCTGAATCTCGGCCATCACTTCGCCGTCGCTGAACTGGCCGACGACTGCTTTGCCGAGTGGGAGACTGAGATGAGCGACGATTTCAGCCGACAGCGCCGGATTGGCGTTCCCAGAGAAAACCATGAGTTGGCTTGCAGGCACGGGTGAATTCCTGTCTGCGCGAAGGTGAGAGAAAAAACGGAAAGTGGCTGGGGTGCCAGGATTCGAACCTGGGAATGCCGGGATCAAAACCCGGTGCCTTACCGCTTGGCGACACCCCAATGTTGGGTACAGACGCGAACAGATGGGTGATGCGGTGCGTTTAATGCTGGCTGAGATGCTGCTCCATTTAACTTGAGCGAACTTGCTCAATGGATTTATCTGCACTTGGTTGACGCGGCGAACCGCCCAACTCAAGCCCTTGACGCTCAGTGGCGCCGGATTCCCTCAATCGATCAAGCTCTCCAGAGGTTTCATCCCCGTGCGGTAAAGCGCCAAACCGAAGCCTGGCCACTTGCAATGTCCTCTATCAGCTCGTCGTTAAACCGCTGTTAGCGGTCTCAAGCAATGCTCATCCTGAGCATCTATCAACACGTTTGAGCAAAAATCAGCGATCAGCTAGCGGCTCCAGCAGCGGCGAACGGTTGCGACCTTTGGCAACAAAACCGTGCAGCGCAGCGGGTAGGTTGCCTAACGCTTCATGGGCGCGGGCTGCATCATCAAACACAGCGAATACACACGCTCCAGTACCGGTTAACCGACCACCACCCCAAGCAGAGAGCCAATCGAGTGCCGATGTGACTTCGGGATACTCGCGTCGGACGACCGGTAAACAGTCGTTCGTGACATCCCCGCTTAGAAAGTCCGCTAGTGTGATGGGTGGTGAGTCGCGTGTCAAGTCTGGATGCTGAAAAATCGTGCGCGTGGCGACCGAGCAGGGCGGAATCAGCACCAGATACCAGGGTTCAGGCAGCGTGACCGGTTCGAGACGCTCACCGACGCCTTCGCCCCAAGCCGCATGACCGTGTACGAACACCGGCACATCGGCACCGAGCGGCAGCGCGAGTGCAGCGAGCGCGTCAGTGTCCAGTCCAGTGCCCCAGAGTTGATTAAGCGCCACCAGCGTGGTTGCGGCATCGGAACTGCCGCCGCCTAAGCCGCCGCCCATCGGCAGATGCTTTTCACAGTGAATATCGACGCCGAGCGGACAGCCAGTGGCGCGTTGCAGCGCCCGTGCTGCACGGACGGTGAGATCGTCGTCCTCGGGCACACCGTCGAGCGCGGCACAGCGGCGCACGATTCCATCTGGGCGCACGTCGAACCAGAGCCAATCACCGTGATCGATGAATTGAAACACCGTCTGCAATTCGTGATAGCCATCAGGACGCCGCCCGACAACGCGCAGCATCAGGTTAAGCTTGGCCGGAGCGGGCCAAGCGTCAGCACGCGGGCGGGTGATCGCAGAGTGTGGAGCTGTGGTATCGGTCATGGGCCGTCAATCGATTGAATGGACAGGATTAACAGGATGATGCAGGATTGACAGGATTTTATGAACAGAATGTCATTTTTAATCAATCCTGTTCATCTTGAATTATCCTGTTAATCCTGTCTAATTTTATGCTGTCTATTTAAAGCCTAATTCGCCGTCGCACCTGCGCCGCTCGAAAGCTGATGCCGCCCGACGATCTCGCGCAGATAGGCATGTTCTGGATCAGCCGCCAGTGCTTTATCCCACACCACCCAGGCTTCCGTCCGCCGTCCCAGCGCCCAGAGCACTTCGCCCAGATGCGCGGCGATTTCGCCATCTTCGAGCAGCGCATTGGCCTGCTGGAGATAGTCCAGCGCCTGTTCTAAATGGCCGAGACGGTAATGCACCCAACCGAGACTGTCGAGAATCGCCGGTTCCTCGGGCTTGAGCGCATGAGCGCGTTCAATCAGCGCCAGCGCCTCAGTCAGACGAGTGGTTTGATCGGCAAGCGTGTAGCCGAGGGCATTGAGCGCATCGGCGTGTTCGGGATCGACGGCGATAATCTGGCGCAGATCGCGTTCGCCTTGTTCTAACTGACCGTGCTTCATCGCGTGCAAACCGCGTGCATAGAGCAGCGAATCATCATCAGGAAAGGCGCTCAGGGCTTCATCATAGATGGCGCGGGCGACAGTAAACTGCCCGACATCATCGAGAATTTCCGCTTCGACCAAAAACAGCGACAGCGCATTGTCCGGCGACTGATCGCGCATCCGCTGCAAAATCTCGCGGGCTTGCGCCACCTCGCCGCGTCGCGCTTGCAGCACGGCCATACGAATCCGCGCATCATCATGACGATCGTCTGTAACTTTGGTGTACCAATCGAGTGCCGTGCTGACATCCTCAGCGCGTTCGGCGGTCTGTCCAAGATAAAACGCCGCTTCATCTTGCCGCTGTCCGGTCGCGTACAGCCGCCCAAAATGCAGCCGTGCTCCAGCTAAATCCTCCAGTTGCAGCGCGAGAATCCCGACGGCAAATAACACATCCGGTTCCTGTGGATGCTCGCGCAACACGCGCTCAAACACCTCGCGAGCGGTCGAAAATTCACGTTCATCGACCAAAAGTTGACCGTAGAGCATCTGCAACAGGCGGTCGCTCGGATTGGCCGCAATGAAAGATTCCAACAGCGCCCGCGCTTCGCGGCGCTTGTCATCGGTTAATAGCAAGCGCACCAAAAAGATTTGCGGTTCATTCCAGTGCGGTCGCAATTCCAGCGCCCGCCGTGCCGCCTGCTCGGCGACGGCTGACTGTGAGGTACTTGCGGCCAGTAGCGCCAGCGTCTGTTGTGCGTCGGCGCTCTCAGGAAAACGTGCGACCAGCGCCTGCATCAGCGTCAGCCGGGTTTCGGCATCGGGCAAGCGGGCTAAGATCGCGCTGACTTTGGCAAAGGCCAGCTCACCGCCCGCGCCCGATAGCTCGATCAGGCGCTGTAAATGAATCAGCGCCCCTTCTTGATCGTCCGCTTTAAAACGCAGAAATGCGGCGATTTGATGCACGTCCGGCACATTCGGCGCAAGCGTCAGCCAGAGCGCAATCGCTTCCCCAGCCGCCGCGTCATCCTCGGCGCTCACCGCTGCCCGCACCGCTAATTCCGCCAGTTCTGGTGCGCGGGTCAGTTCAGCAGCTTGCAGATAATGGGTAACAGCCTCGCGCATTGCCCCACGCCGCCCAGCGACCTCAGCGACCAGAATGTGATACATCTGGTCAGCCGTCAGGCCAGCGACCGGCGCAGTTGCCGGCGCTGGCGCGACCACCGGCGGATGAGCCGTCGGGGTCGGCGTCTCGGTCAGCGCCAAAACGCCGCTGACAGGACAGCACAGCAGCCAACCCAGCAGAACGGGAGCAGACGACAAGCGCGGAGCGGGCATCTTTAAATAGTCCCAAAAAGTGAGGGGAGCACCAGCAGGCCGATGAACGGTCGCCAATTTCTGACTCAAGTATAGCGAAGTGCGTGGCACAGATTGAAGCCAGCGGTCTAAGAACATTTAGACCAAAAAATTGGTAACATGACGCCGCATTCGGCATAACCGGCGTGTTGGTTCGATCACGCCCCGTCATGCCTACGGCAGGCACTGTCTGGCGGACGCCATCGGCGCTCATGTCGCCACACCTCCCCAACCTCAGACCGATACGAACCCAACTCTATATGAAGCTGCTTGTCCTCGGACTCAATCACAAGACCGCTCCGGTCGATATCCGTGAGCGACTGGCCTTTGGTCCGGACATCATCGCCGGCGCATTGCGCGACCTGATTGGCTGCGATGGCGTCCTCGAAGGGGTGATCCTCTCGACCTGTAACCGCACCGAACTCTATTGCGCCGTCAAAGATGGCGCAGAGGAGACATTGCGCCGCTGGTTGAGCGGCTTTCACGGCATCGAGCATGAACGGGTTGATCCCTTTCTCTACGCACATGCTGACCGCCATGCCGTCGTGCATTTGTTGCGCGTAGCCAGTGGCTTAGATTCGCTGGTGCTCGGCGAGCCGCAGATTCTCGGCCAAGTTAAAACCGCTTATCAGACCGCCAGCGATTGCACCGCCACCGGCAAGCTATTGGGACGGCTGTTCCAACATGCTTTTTCGGTGGCCAAAACGGTGCGCACCGAAACCGCGATTGGTTCTAGTCCGGTATCGGTCGCCTTTGCTGCCGTCAATCTGGCGCGGCAGATTTTCTCCGATCTGTCTAAGCAAACCGCGCTCTTGATCGGTGCCGGTGAGACCATCGAACTGGCTGCGCGGCATCTGCATCACAACGGCGTCGGACGCATCATCGTCGCCAATCGTACTGTTGAGCGGGCGCACGATCTGGCCGCGCAGTTTGAAGGCTTTGCGATTTCGCTCACCGAAATCGCCAACCATCTGCCCGAAGCCGACATCGTGATTGCCTCCACCGCCAGCCCACTGCCAGTGCTCGGCAAGGGGACGGTGGAACGGGCGCTCAAAAAGCGCAAGCATCGCCCGATTTTCATGGTCGATATTGCGGTGCCGCGTGACATTGAGCCGGAAGTCGGTGAACTCAGTGACGTGTATCTTTACACGGTTGACGATCTGCAAGGCGTGATCGACGAAAGTCTGCGCTCACGTCAGGCCGCTGCGGTACAAGCCGAAGAGATCATCGACTTTCATTCCGGCGAGTTCATGGCGTGGCTGCGCTCGCTCGATGCGGCTGGGCTGATTCAGGATTATCGCCAACGCTCCGAAGAACTGCGCGATGAAGTGCTGGCCCGCGCTCTGCGTCAGCTTGAAGCCGGCAAAGCACCAGCCGAGGTGCTCAATTTCCTCGCGCATACCCTTACCAATAAGCTGCTGCACGCGCCCAGTTCGCGCCTGCGCCAAGCGGCCCGCGATGGTGATGCGGTGATTCTGGAAGCGGCTAACGAGTTGTTCCAGCTCGCGCCGGAGCGGTCGCAGTCGAGCGCCGAATGACCCCATCGATTCGCGCCAAGCTGGAACGGATCGCCGAGCGATTCAGTGAAGTGATGGCGTTACTGGCCGAGCCGGACACCCAGTCGAATCAGACGCGGTTCCGCGATCTCAGCCGCGAATACGCCCAGCTTCAGCCGCTGATGGCCTGTTACGAGCGTTATCAGGACGCCGAACGCGATCTGGCGACCGCTGAAGAGCTGTTGACCGATCCCGAGATGGCGGCGCTGGCGCGGGATGAACTCGCCGCCACGCGCCGCCGTCTCGATGCGCTCGAACCGGAATTGCAGACGCTGCTCATCCCGCCCGATCCCAACGATCAATGCAATGTGTTTCTGGAAGTCCGCGCTGGCACCGGCGGCGCCGAAGCGGCGCTCTTTGCCGCTGATTTGATGCGCATGTATATGCGCTATGCCGAATTACTCGGCTGGCGCACCGAGCAAGTGTCGGCAAGCGAGGGCGAATTAGGCGGTTATAAAGAAGTCGTGATTCGCATTAACGGGCAGGGTGTGTATTCGCGGCTGAAATTCGAGCCGGGCGCACATCGCGTCCAGCGCGTGCCAGAGACTGAATCTCAGGGCCGTATTCACACCTCGGCCTGTACTGTTGCCGTGCTGCCGGAAGTGGAATCGATTAACGCCATTGACATCAATCCGAATGATTTACGGATTGACACCTATCGCTCATCCGGTGCCGGTGGTCAGCATGTCAATAAAACTGATTCGGCGATTCGGATTACCCATTTACCGAGCGGCATTGTCGTTGAATGTCAGGAAGAGCGTTCACAGCACAAAAACCGTGCGAAAGCAATGGCCTTGCTTCATGCCAAGTTATTAGCCGGTGCGCGTGAAAGTCAAGCCAGCGAGCAATCGGAATCGCGCAAATTGCAAGTTGGCAGTGGGGATCGCTCTGAGCGGATTCGCACCTATAACTTTCCGCAAAATCGCCTCACTGATCATCGCATCAATTTGACGCTCTATAAGCTCGATGAAGTGATGACCGGCCAGCTCGATCAAGTTATTGAACCGCTGTTGAGCGAATATCGCGCCGAGCAGTTGGCGGCGATGATGGAGAGTTAAGGCCATCATCAATTAGACAGGATTAACAAGATTTTTCAAAATTAACAGGATACAAACAATAATTAAATCCTGTCTATCCTGTGAAATCCTGTTAATCCTGTCTAATTAAATCGTTGCCTAAACTATCAAGCAGCAGGAAAATAAGTTTTATCGAGCAAGTGTTCGATTGAATATGGACAATCCGGCGGAAAAGTCGAGCGCGGCAAACCGGTTTCATCGCTGGCCAATTCCAGCGCATCGCTATACGCTTGGGCAACAGCTTCATTCAGAATAGATTTTAGCCCCGGTGATTTGCGCAACAAAATTGCTAAACGCTGGCGCTGCTCCATGATCGTTGAGCGCCAGCTCCGCCCTTCAAATTCGCGCCACCGCTCCGCCAAGTTGTGATAGTGATACTCCCACTTCAGTAAATGTGCGAGCAAAATGAGCAAGCGGCTTTCTAATTCGCGGCGGTCGCTTTTGCCCATATCGCTTAACTCTTCTAATAAATGCTCAATATCCAATTCTTCAAAACGCCGCGCACGCAACAATTCAGCGTTGCGTTGCGCCCAAGTGCTGTAATCCGTGTCATACAGCGTGGCGAGATTTGTCATCGGAAACCTCTCGATGGCTGGGTGAGTGATTCAAAAATTCGGGCCGTTTATCTATTACGTGCCCGTTTGCTGACGATAGGCGCGTAAACGGATGCGCACCGATGCGCTATTACAGCGTGCGGTCATGGCACTGGCCGCAGTGCCCGACGCCACGCCGCGCTTAGAAGCCGAATTATTACTCAGCGAAGCGACCGGCTGGACACGCACCGCGCTGCTGGCGTGGCCGGAGCGCATCCCGTCAGCAGCGGCGATGGCGACCTTCGAGACGCTGCTAACGCGGCGGCTGGCTGGTGAGCCAATCGCCTATCTGCGTGGCCGCCAGGCATTTTGGACGCTCGAACTGCGCGTCACGCCCGATACCCTGATTCCACGCCCTGAGACGGAATTATTAGTCGAACTCGCGCTCGACCGGCTCGACGCACCGCGCCCGCTGCAACTTGCCGATCTCGGCACCGGCAGCGGCGCGATTGCTGCCGCCTTAGCCAGCGAGCGCCCAAACTGGTCGCTCTTAGCAACCGACCGTTCAGCCGCTGCGCTGACCATCGCCCATGAAAATTTTTGCGCTCTCGGATTGGAGCGGATTTGCTGTGTACAGATGAGCTGGCTCACGGCGCTGGCAGCGGCCAGCTTGGATGCGATTCTGAGCAATCCGCCCTATATCGCCGGCCAGGATCCGCATCTTGACAGCGGCGATCTGCGCTTTGAACCGCGCTCGGCGCTCACGCCCGGCGGCGACGGACTCGACGCCATCCGCGCCATCACTGCCGATGCGGGCCGCTGTCTGCGCCCGGGCGGATTGCTCGCCGTCGAACATGGCTACGATCAAGGGGCAGCCGTGCGCGATCTGTTGACAGTTGCTGGCTTCCATCAGGTCGCCACGCACGCCGATTTAGCCGGATTAGCGCGGGTCACGCTGGGCTATCGGGCGGCGTAGCCATCAGCGCAGTCGCCGTCTCACGAATCCACTGCTCAACCTGCGCGTTAAGTGCCTCAACCCCGTCGGCGCACGTCAACGGCTCACCAATCACCAGCCGAATCCGCCCCGGATAGCGCAGCAGCGACCGCGCTGGCCAGCAAGCGCCCGCATTGTGCGCAATCGGCAACACCCGCCGCCCCGCCTGACACGCCAAACGCGCACCACCGGCATTAAACCGCCCAATCTGCCCGGGCGGTTGGCGCGTGCCCTCGGGATAAATCACCACACTGATGCCCTGATCGAGCCGTTCTTGACCGACGCGCAACAGCGTTTTGAGCGCATTGATTGGCTTGCCGCGATCAATCGCAATCGGCTCCAACAGCGCCAGCGCCCAGCCAAAAAACGGCACCCACAGCAATTCCCGCTTCAGCACCGTCGCCTGCGGTGAAATTAACAATTGCAAATAAAACGTCTCCCACTCGCTTTGATGATTCGCCATAATGACTACGGGTTCATTGATGGGTATATGTTCACGTCCACTGACTTCGATTTCGATGCCATTGAGCTGACGCAATAGCCACATCGTCGCCCGTGTCCAATGATTGACAAAGCGATGACGCTGGGCGCGTGTTTGCAGCGGGGCCAGCGCCAGACTGGTGATACTGTGCAGAATTCCGAGTAGATAATAGAGGACGAAAAACAGCACACTGCGTAGATACATTTCCGAGGCAATATTGTTTTTTTGCATGATTGACTCCGAGAGCATAGATATTCAAAGCTCGAAGTTTAAACCGCTTGATTATTTTGCGTTCCGTATTAGCATACGGCGACTATGGATATTGATACCGACGAGCACATCAAGCACCGCGAAATCCTGTTTCATCGGATTCATCCGAATCCGCATCAAGCACGAACAGCGGCGCATTTTTTGCTTGAGGCTGACGGCATTCTGCACGCCGAGCCCGCCTCGCCGTTGCTCTTACATGTCCGCTATAACGTGCTCAAAACAACCCTGATTGAAATCGAAGCGGCGCTGATTGAACTCGGCCTGCATCTCGACACCAGTCTGTTCAATCGCTTGCGGCGGGCGCTGCATCATTACACGGATGAAACGGTTCGCGCCAACAGCGGCTGTGAACGCGATGAGCGCATCATCACCCAACATCTATTCGCCAAGCGGTACGCGCTGATCGAACACGGCTGCCGCGACGAACGCCCCGAACACTGGCGGCGTTATCTCTAAATTCTCGCCGCTGCTCGGCTTTTCTCGCCTAAATTTAGTCTGATCCCGCCTGCATCTTAAGTGCCGGATGCGATGCAGTGGCGTGTTCGTGTGTCCGCTGCGCAATATCGCAAAACTTAGCACTGTCTCACAGTCTGCAAACAACAAACGGTTTAGACTCGATTGCACTGGACACTAAAAAACCGTTCCGCACCGCTCGAATGGCGAGCCATATTTGGCGCTGTGGCGTAGGGCGGCGGGATTTTGCGGATGAGGCCGTTTTTGCGATGAAGATGCTTGATACCACACGCTACAGACCGAGTACGGAACACGCATGGCTGGAGGCTGCCGCTACATTGGAGGGTGAGCTAATCATGCACTGCGACCCTGACTTAGCAAGCCGACCGGAACGCGATCTGGAAATCCGCGCTTATTATCGCGGTGAACAGCGCAGTGTGCTGCTGCACGATGTGATCTATCTGCGAGCGGATCAAAAATACGTTAGCGTCCATCATTTGCACGGCGTGCTGTTGGTGGATCGCTCGTTACGAGCCTTTGAGCGTGAATTTCCCGATTTGCTTCTGCGCATTCATCGCAATACGTTGGTGGCGCGTTCGTGTCTGCGTGGACTGCATAAACACGCCGATGGCGCGATGCGGGCGGTGCTTAGTGGCTGTTCAGAGCATCTGATTGTCAGTCGGCGTCATGTGCGGGCGGTGTTGGGGCAGCTTGCAGCCGTTGCAGCATCCAGCGAGTAGCTTCCGGCTACCAGCGGGGGCGGTCAGGGGTGGATGCGTAAAAGTAGGAGTTGACCGAGCGCTATGGTTTGAGCTGCCAGTAGTGCCCCGATTCGCAGGATTCAGTTGTATCAGTAAATGCGTATCTAGCTAGATTGAACGCATCCTAAATCCTTTGGATTGGGGTACTACCAAAACATCTATTCCCACTCAATCGTCCCCGGCGGTTTGCCGGTGATGTCATACACCACCCGCGAAACATTCGGCACTTCGTTCGCAATACGTCGGCAGACTAAATCTAAAAAGTCATAGGGCAGATGCGCCCAACGTGCTGTCATAAAATCAATGGTTTCAACTGCTCGCAACGCAATAACTGGCGCATAGAGCCGATTATCACCGACTACGCCCACTGAACGCACCGGCAGAAATACGGCGAATGCTTGCGAGACTTGATCGTATAGATCGGCGCGGCGCAATTCTTCGATAAAAATATGATCGGCTTGACGCAATGTATCAGCTGAATCTTTATGCACTTCGCCGAGAATGCGCACGCCTAAACCTGGCCCGGGGAATGGATGACGATAGACCATTTCATAAGGCAAGCCTAACTCAACACCGATTTTGCGCACTTCATCTTTGAATAGCTCACGCAATGGCTCAACCAGCTTGAGATTCATTTCTTCAGGCAAACCACCGACATTATGATGCGATTTAATCACCTTCGCTTTGCCGGTTTTTGATCCCGCTGATTCGATCACATCCGGGTAAATCGTGCCTTGGGCTAACCATTTTACATCTTGCAGCTTGCTTGCTTCATCTTCGAATACTTCGATAAAAGTATTACCGATAATTTTGCGTTTTTGTTCGGGATCGGTGACACCCTTTAAGCGACTCAAAAATCGCTCTTCTGCATCGACGCGAATCACTCGCACCCCCATGTGTCGCGCAAAGGTACTCATGACTTGATCGCCTTCGCCGAGTCGCAATAAACCATTATCAACGAATACACAGGTTAATTGCTCGCCAATCGCACGCTGTAATAACGCGGCGACGACACTGGAATCAACACCACCCGATAGCCCAAGCAAAACATGATCGGTACCGACTTGCGCTCGAATCCGCGCCAGACTGTCTTCAATAATATTGTCCGGCGTCCAAAGCCGACCGCAGCCGCAAATATCGTGAATAAACCGTTCGAGAATGCGCTGTCCTTGACGGGTGTGCGTGACTTCGGGATGGAATTGCACGCCATAAAAGCGGCGCGATTCGTCGGCAATACCGGCTAACGGTGCGCTATCGGTTTCAGCGATGACGCTGAATCCGGGCGGTAGCACATCAACGCGGTCGCCGTGACTCATCCACACATCGAGCAGGCCGTAACCCTCAGGGCTGGTGTGATCTTCGATCTGGCGCAATAGCCGCGAGTGCCCGCGAGCGCGTACCTGAGCATAGCCATATTCGCGGTGTGTCGAGGGCACTACTGCGCCGCCGAGTTGCGCGGCCATTGTTTGCAGCCCGTAGCAGATGCCGAGCACCGGCACGCCGAGTTCAAACACGATGGGATCGGCACGCGGCGTTTCGGCTTCATGAACTGATTGCGGGCCGCCGGAGAGAATAACGCCATTGGGCGCAAATTCACGGATTGATTGGGCGTCCAAATCCCAGGCGTGGAGTTCGCAATACACTCCCGCCTCGCGCACGCGCCGGGCGATGAGTTGGGTATATTGCGATCCGAAATCGAGAATTAAAATGCGGTCGGCGTGAATATTAGACATGAAGAATGAGAATAATCAGCAGGTCGTGGTGATGAGGGATGACGAATCGAAAATTAGACAGGATTAACAGGATTGCTCAAGATTAACAGGAATTGAAATATTGAATCAATCCTGATTTGATTGGCGAAATCGTGTTAATTCGGTTTAATTGCGCAGTGCGTCGCGGTAAGCGCGGATCGCTTCGTAGGTTGTTGGGCGATCAAGAAAAGCGGTGAGTAGCTCAAGGTCGAGTCCGGGCAGCACTTCACTGGCGGTAAGCGGAAGATACCGCTCGTCGTGTAATCCATAGGCTTGAATATGTCCTTTGCGCCAATACCAGACTTCCGCTACGCCGAGTTTGCGGTAAATATCGAGTTTATCAATGCGTCCAGATGTCCAAAGCACTTCGATTACTAAATGCGGCTGTTCACGCGGTGAATCGCCAAAGATATAGCATTCGTCTGGTTCAGCGCCTCGCATACGATCTGGTGCTTTTAATGTCCAAGAACCGACTGCTAAAAAGGGGATCTCGCGTTCCAGACAATAGACTTCGACTAAGCGGCCGATTAAGGATTTAACCAATTCATGCGTAAAAGACGGACTCATGATCTCAACCACCCCATCTAAATAAGCGATGCGCGGGGCGGAATGATCGCCGCGCATATCAAGTAGGCGCTCATAATCCTCCCAGCTAATCCCGGATAAATGAATGATATGATCTTCGACCGGTTGTTCGTCGTGCTGTTCGTATTGAGCTTGGGTGTACATCATGGCGCTTCCTCAGACACTGAAAACCGCACAGACGCGAAGCGTATCAAACATTTTGATATTCGATCAAATTAAATTAATCTTAATTTTGATCTGAATTAAAATCAAACTATTCTGAGCGTACTTTGCGTCTTTGCGGTTTATTTCAAAGAGGACAAGCAATCAATTATCAATCCGATAATTCGGCGCTTCTTTGGTGATCTGCACATCATGAACATGCGATTCGCGCATTCCGGCAACACTCACGCGCACAAATTGCGGTTTGGTGCGCATCTCTTCGATATTGGCACAGCCGGTATAACCCATGCTCGACCCTAATCCGCCGACAAGCTGATGAATCACATTGAGCAGACTGCCTTTATACGGAACGCGACCCTCAATACCTTCGGGCACGAGCTTTTCTTTCTCGGTATTTTCCTGAAAATAGCGATCACTGGACCCTTCTGATGATCCCATTGCGCCGAGTGATCCCATGCCGCGATAAGATTTATAGGAGCGACCCTGATAAATCTCGACCTCGCCCGGTGCTTCATCGGTACCGGCAAATAATCCGCCGATCATGACGCTATGGGCACCGGCGGCAATTGCTTTCGCAACATCGCCCGAAAAACGTAAACCGCCGTCGGCAATCACCGGAATGCCGGTGCCTTTTAAGGCTTCGCTGATATTAGAAACCGCCGTAATCTGCGGCACACCAACGCCCGCCACAACACGAGTCGTGCAGATTGAACCTGGCCCAATTCCCGCCTTCACCGCATCCGCTCCGGCCTCAGCCAGCGCCCGCGCCGCATCCGCCGTGGCAATATTGCCGCCGATGACCTGCAAATCGGGATAATGCGTCTTGACCCAGCGTACACGTTCAAGCACGCCCTGCGAATGACCGTGCGCGGTATCGACCACTACCACATCAACGCCGGCCTCAACCAGCGCCGCCACCCGCTCTTCAGTCCCTTTGCCAACGCTCACCGCTGCTCCGCAGCGCAGACGCTCGTGATCGTCGCGTGAAGCCTTCGGGAAATCTTTTGCTTTTTGAATATCCTTGACCGTAATCAATCCGCGCAGCTCAAAACGATCATTAACGACAAGCACTTTTTCGATGCGATGCGTATGCAGCAATGCGACCACTTCATCGCGACTCGCGCCCTCTTGAACTGTCACTAGCCGCGCTTTTGGCGTCATAATCGCCGAAACCGGCGCATCCATGCGAGTTTCAAAACGCAAATCACGCCCTGTGACAATGCCGACTAATTCGCCATTATCTGTGACCGGAACGCCGGAAATATTATTTGCGTGTGTGAGTTTAAGCACCTCACCGATGCTTAAATGCGGCGAGACGGTAATTGGATTACGGATAATACCGCTTTCGTATTTTTTGACCGCCAGCACTTCGCGGGCTTGGCGCTCAATGCTCATATTTTTATGAATGATGCCGATGCCGCCTTCCAGCGCCATTGTGATCGCTAAACGCGCTTCGGTGACGGTATCCATTGCCGCCGAGACCAGCGGAATGCGCAGCGCGATCTCACGGGTCAGTTGAGTGCTGAAGTCAACCTCGTTCGGCAGCACGGTAGAATGGGCTGGAACGAGCAGGACATCATCGAAGGTGAGGGCTTCCTGAATCAGGCGCATGGACAGGGACTCCGCAGATCGCGTCGAGAAACGGGTGAACCGGAGCACATGCGCACACAGCCCCGGCGGTTTGGCACCGCCCGGTCGGGCTGGTTCCTACGCCCCAACCGGGGGCACTGTAGATAAACGCGCAATTCTAAAATAACTGAGTTAAACAGTAAAGATGCCGTCAAGAGCTGACGGCTGGACGCTCACCGCTCACCGCTCACCGACTCCGACAATACGCACATGCGGCGATCAATAAACATCCTGCATTGCATTCAATAATTGTATGCCGCACAAACAGTACGCCATATTGTAGACTGTCACGCTGACATATATTCAGTTTCAATAGGTCAAGTGATGCTTCCAGCGACGGTGTGGATGACGGTTGGGGCGGTCGGTGGTTTGCTGACCGTGGCGCTCGGTGCCTTTGGTGCGCATGGACTCAAGGGCCGCGTCGATCCGGCACTCTTGGCAAATTGGCAGACCGCTGCGGATTATCTCGGCTTACATGCGCTGGCGCTGCTGGCGTGTGGGCTGACGCTCCTGCAACGTCCCGATGCCGGGTTGGTGAATTGGGCAGGCTGGGCATTTGTGCTCGGAATCAGCCTGTTTAGCGGCAGTCTGTTTGCGATGACGCTCACCGGCCTGCGGCAACTGGGCGCGATAACACCGATTGGCGGCGTGCTGCTGCTAATCGCTTGGGCGCTGCTGGCAATCGGTGCGGCGCGTTTGGCACAGTCGGCGACTTGAAGCCGTAAGCGCGAGTGTCGGCGATGCGTTTACCCCGTTTCTATATCGCATTGGAGCTTGCGCCTGGGCTGGAATGCGCATTGCCCAGCGCGGCAGCACGTCATGCCGTGCAAGTCTTGCGGCTCGCACACCATGCGCCGATTATCGTATTCAATGGTGACGGACACGATTATTCGGCACAGTTACTTGTTGCGCCCCGCGAGCCAGTGCGTGTGGCGATCACATCCCGTAGTGACCCTGAGCCAAGCGCACCGTTAGCAATTCAATTGGCGCTGGGGATTTCCAAAGGCGAGCGCATGGATTTTGCGCTGCAAAAAGCCGTGGAATTAGGCGTCACCCAGATCACGCCCTTATTTACACAGCGCACTCAAGTGCAACTCGATGGGGCACGACTGACGAAACGATTAGCGCATTGGCAGGGTATTTTGATTGCTGCCTGTGAACAATCGGGCCGGAGATACCTACCTACTCTGACCCCAGCGTTTGCGTTTACAGCTTGGCTCGAACAGGCTGATCCAAACGGCGGGCTGCTGCTCGATCCGCTGGCCGTACACGCGCTATCCGATTTACCTGCGCCACCATCGGCTGTGACCTTGTTGATCGGCCCAGAAGGTGGACTGGATCCACGCGAACAGGCCGCTGCGCTCAATCGGGGGTTTCAAGGTGTGCGGCTGGGGCCGCGTATTCTGCGCACTGAAACCGCACCGCTGGCAGCGATTGCGGCGATTCAGGCGTTGTGGGGGGATTATCGCTGAACGGGTCGTGAATACCCACTCACGACTCAATCATCTGCTCCAAACTATGCCCCGGCCGAATCATCGGAATCACATTTTCGGCCTTATCGATCCAGACATCGACTAGCACCGGCCCGGAATCGGCAAGCACAGCGGCAATATCTTCGCGCAAGGTCGCTGGATCGCGCAGCCGCACAGTTTTTAAACGCGGATAGACATATTTCAGTCCAGTGAGATTCGGAATCTGCCGCCGACACTCTTGATCGAGATTCATGCAATCTTGAGCACATTCCATCGTGCGGGCCAAGCAGGTCTCATAATGATGGCCGCCGTCCATCATGTCTTCCCACTGCCGCACCATGCCGAGAAAACTGTTATTCAATACGAACATCTTGAGCGGAATCCGGTTGGCGACTACGGTTCCAAGCTCTTGAATATTCATCTGAAAACTGCCATCACCGTCGATCAACACCACCGACTGACTGGGATCGCCATACCAAGCACCGACCGCCGCTGGCAAGCCAAAGCCCATCGTGCCGAGTCCACCGGAGCTGATCCATTGGCGCGGCCGCCGAAACCGATAGTATTGCGCTGACCACATTTGGTGCTGGCCGACGCCGGTGACGACGGTCGCCATACCGCCGGTGAGTTCGGAAATCAGCTCGATGACGGCCTGTGGTTTAATGTACTCAGATTGACCATAGGGCGGAATCATGCGCTCGCGCCACGCGGCAATCTGGGTCATCCACTCGGCATGACGCGCCCGCTGTCCCGACGCGAGCGCATAGGCGAGAAATTCATCGAGTCGTGCGACAAGATTGAGATCGGTGCTGATGGTCTTGTCGATCTCGGACGGATCGATGTCGATATGAGCGATGCACTTGCCGTCGGCAAAGCCACGCACCGCAACGCGATCATCAAAGCGCCCGCCGAGCGTGAGCAGAAAATCGGCATCGCGCAGCGCGTAATTCGCCGGAATGGTGCCGTGCATTCCGGGCATTCCGAGATTGTGCGCCAGCTCAAACGGCAGGGCGCCGAGGGCATTAAAGGTCGTCGTCACCGGCACATCGAAGCGTTCGGCGAACTGTTGCAGCGCCAACGCCGCATTCGCATGAATAATGCCGCCGCCAGCCTTAATCACCGGCCGTTTAGCCTGCATCAACGCCGCTAAAATCGCCTCAGCACGCACCGAATCAAAGCTGACCGCTTCACGATGACGCAGGCGCGGCACATTATTGGGGCGCTCTAGCGTTGCCAGTTGCACATCTTTACAGATGTCCACCACGACCGGCCCGGGCCGCCCGTGTAGCGTCAGCGCATGGGCTTCGCGCACGACCCATTCCAGATCGGCGACATCTTTCACCAGATAGTTATGCTTAGAAATGGGGCGCGTCAGGCCGACCATATCCACTTCTTGAAAAGCATCCGTGCCAATAGCGCGGCTGGGCACCTGACCAGTGATAAAGAGTGTGGGCAGCGAATCTTTATACGCATCGGCAATCGGCGTAATCAGATTGGTCGCGCCCGGCCCCGAGGTCGCCAACGCCACGCCAACACGCCCGCTGGCGCGTGCATAGCCTTCGGCGGCATGACCGGCGCCGCCCTCTTGCCGACAGAGTATGAACTGCGGCACCGGCGTTCCGGCACGCAAGCGTTTGTTGATCTCGACATGAATCGGGATCACCGCACCGCCGGTGTGTCCAAACAGGATTTCGACCCCAAGATCATTGAGGACATCGAGCAGAATGGCCGCACCAGTACGAGTCGTGTTGGGCATGTCGGGCAGAGGAACAATCAGCAAGCGCCGCCGGAGCGGCTCAAGACCGCTCCCGACTAGCGGATTAGACGTAAAGACAGATATCGCTTTCGCCGGCAAATTCAAAAAACGCAGCGGCTCCAGCGTATTCCACACCGTCGATGAAGTCAGCCGTATCCAGATCAAACAGATCGACCGTCATCTGACAGGCGACGAACTTGACCTCGGCTTCTTGGCACAGCTCGCGTAGCTCTTCGATGCTGGCCACGCCCTTATCTTTCATTTTCTGCTTCATCATGCTGGTCATCAGCCCCTGCATTCCGGGCAGCGCCAGACCCATGACCGGAAACCATTTGTCCATGCCCATTGGCATCGGCATTCCGGGATTGCCCAGCGGCGTAACTTCGAGTTCGGGCTGTTTTTTTAGCAATTGCAGGCCATAGAAGGTGAAGAAAATTTGCACCTCATAGCCCAGCGCGGCGGCGGTTGACGCCAGAATAAACGGCGGATACGCCCAATCGAGCGAGCCTTTCGTGGCGATGATCGCCAGTTTCTTTTGTTCCATCGAGTCCTCCACGCGACGCCTGAATCACAAGCCTGCCGCTGCGGTGTCTTGTTCTTAAAAAAGTTTGGGGGAGCGCGTCTAACCGGGAGTAACACGAACCAGCCAAAGCGCCCGCTGGTTCGCGTCAAGCGGAGCGATCAGGATTTTTTAATCAGGAAGTGGAACTTGCCGCCTTCTTCCTTCGATTCCATCAATTCGTTGCCGGTCTGCTTGGCAAAGGCATCGAAGTCTTTCACCGAACCGGGATCGGTGGCGACGATGTGCAGCACTTGGCCGCTGGCCATCGTGTTCAACGTCTTCTTTGCACGCAGGATCGGCAGCGGGCAGTTCAAACCGCTGGCATCGAGTTCTTGATCGGCCATGAGGTGCCTCCGTCAATTGTTAGAAGTTTAGTATTTCAGCAAAAACCGGAATACGCGGTTATAGGCGAATCCAGCCTAAAAAACAAGGGAGTCGCTGGGCGTGATGACTAAGCGGCGCTCAGTCCGTCGGCGCGACGATGGGTAAACCGTGCCGTGCCCAAGCGATAATACCGCCGCGCAGATTGAGCACGCGGTTATATCCCTGCTGCATCAGATAGGCGCAGGCTTGATACGACCGCGCTCCACTGCGGCAATAAATGACCACATCTCGATCTTTTGGGATGTCATTCAAGCGCATCGGGATCAGGTGCATCGGTACTTGCAGCGCCTCGGGGATCAGACCCTGAGCGATTTCAGCCGGGGTGCGGATATCCACCAACAACACCGCCTCGGCAGCGGCGAGCCGCTGGCTTAAAGACTCGGAATCGATCTCGTTGACCACACTCTCGTCCTACCCTAAAGCAAAGTATTTCAGTATATTAAGGATTTTTCGCCGCTAACTCAATGTAGCTCGAATGCAGCTCGATGGCGCGGTGTTATCCAGCGAGACCTTGAATCAAATGGATCTGCTTCCCGTTTTTCTCGACATGCGTGCGCGACCCTGTTTAGTGGTCGGCGGCGGTGCGACGGCGGCGCGAAAGGTCGCTAATTTGCTCCGTGCTGGAGCGGCTGTGACGCTGGTGTCGCCGGAATTGTGCGCAACGCTGGCACATCAGGTCGCTGCTGGCGCATTGCGGCATGAGGCGCGGCGGTTTGTCCCCGCAGATATTGCCGGTCAGCGATTGGTGATTGCCGCAACTGATGATCGGGCGATCAATCGGCAAATTGCGGAATTAGCAAATGCCGCCGAAATTCCAGTTAATGTTGTGGATGATCCGGACGCCTGTACCTTTGTGCTGCCGTCAATTGTTGATCGCTCGCCGGTAACAATTGCAGTATCAAGCGGCAAAACTTCGCCGGTGCTGGCGCGAATGCTACGCACGCGGCTCGAAGCCTTAATTCCGGCTGGTTATGGGCGCTTGGCGGAATTAAGTGGCCGCTATCGCGAACGGGTTAAAGCACGATTTAGTGCGCAGCGTGATCGGCGGCGATTTTGGGATCGGATTTTACAAGGCGCAGTCGCCGAGCGAATTCTTGCCGGTCAATTTGAAGAAGCTGAGGCAATCATTGAGCGGGAATTAGCGCCCGATGCACTAGAACGCGATTTAGGCGAAGTCTATTTAGTCGGTGCGGGGCCAGGTGATCCGGATTTAATTAGCTTCCGCGCACTGCGTTTGATGCAACAAGCCGATGTTGTTGTCTATGATCGCTTAGTTGCCGCACCAATTTTGAATATGACGCGCCGCGATGCGCAGCGGATTTATGTCGGCAAGGAGCGTAATCATCATGCGATGCGTCAGGAAGAAATCAATCGCTTACTGGCGGATTTAGCTAAAGACGGACATCGCGTGTTGCGCTTAAAAGGTGGCGATCCGTTTATTTTCGGGCGCGGTGGTGAAGAAATCGACACCTTAGCAGCAGAAGGGGTGCCCTTTCAGGTCATTCCCGGCATTACAGCGGCGTCAGGTTGTGCTGCCTATGCTGGAATTCCGCTGACACATCGGGATTATGCGCAATCCGTAACCTTTGTTACCGGACACTTAAAAGATGGTTCGATTGATTTAAATTGGCCAGCCTTAGCCCAACCGCATCAAACCATTGTGTTTTATATGGGCTTAGTTGGATTGCCGATTATTGTTCAACAATTACTCGCGCATGGTGTCGCACCCGAAATGCCGATTGCTTTAGTGCAACAGGGAACAACGCATTTGCAGCGCGTTTATACCGGAACGCTGGCGACCATTTGCGCTAGTGTCGAAGCTGATCCACCAGCGCCGCCAACCTTGTTAATTGTCGGTGAAGTGGTGCAATTGCGCGATAAGCTCAATTGGTATCGTCCACCTGATGAGCCAGTGCAGGGGGCGACGACTTCGATTGTGTGAATGAAGTTGGGCTTCTGTGCATTAGCGCGGAAGCTGAGAAAGCAAGGAAGATTGTATATTTACATTTTGTTAAAAAATGTATTTATACTAAACTCATTTGAAATTTTCGTTTTTGAAACCAGCTTTGCATTCATTTAGTTTATGCTTAACTACACACTGTCGACTGATCAGTTGATTGAGCTGCAAAAAGCGCATCGTCAAACACAGAATAAACGTGAAGCCGATCGGATCAAAGCGGTAGTTCTCTTGGCAACGGGCTGGACAGCGGAACAAGTAGCCG
>NZ_FNOW01000007.1 GCF_900107145.1 Allochromatium warmingii
CGTGCCAGTTCGCGCTCTGACTTCGTGGACTCGCGTAGCTCCTGACGAATCGCGGGTGTGGTGCGGGCGTTGCGATGTAGGTTCAGATTCATGATTAGATGTTCCCTTAAGTCGGTGATAGTGTCGTCGGCAGTCGCCGCTTGGTCGTCTTCAGCTCATCACTGAGTGTGCGCAGTGCCTCGCGGGCTTGGAACAAAGGATAGCTCCTTTTCGGAATATAATCCCACGGGACGGAACAGCTAAGGCTTGATGAAAGCATCATTATAATAGATAATGGAACGCAACATATATAATATTGAGAAACAAAAACAATGAAACTGGATTCATTTTTGGAACTTTTGTCTCAAGGGATAATCTCCAATATAACTGCTCAAGAAACCAAACCATCCAAAGGCAAGTCTTTAGAAGCAGGGAAGCCTGTTTGGATAGTCCAGATTACCCTATCCAATGGAAACATATCTTCACTCACGTCCTCACGTGGGTCAGACAGAGAGTGGGCATCACTGGATACCCTGAATGACTGGCTGAGAGGTCATGGTATTTCAACTTATCATATTGCTCACATGGAGGTGGCAAAAGCATGAAGTATATTTCGTTATTTAGTGGGGCTATGGGACTTGATTTAGGTCTTGAAATGGCTGGTTTCGAAACTGGCGTGTGCGTTGAGAATGATAAAGAGGCTGTGCGCACTATCAAACACAACCGCCCAAACCTTCCTGTATTTGATTGTTCAATCGAGGATGTAACGGGCAGTCAACTGAAAAAAGCTGCAAAATTTGGGAGTTCTCTAGTTCCATTGGTAGCTGGTGGACCACCTTGCCAAGCTTTTAGCGTATTTGGAAATCGATTAGGCATTGAAGATGCCAGAGGGCAGTTAGTTTTTGAATTCTTGAGAGTAGTCGAAGAAGCTAAACCCGCAACATTCTTTATGGAAAACGTCCGAGGGCTACTCTCGATGTCTATTGCTCCAAATAAAAAGGAGCTGCTAGAAGACCCTAAAATTCCAAGAGAATTTTTTGAAAAAGGCTCTTTGCTTCAAAAAATCTTTGACGAATTTAACAAGCTCGGTTATCACGTAGACTGTTTCGTTGTTAATTCAGTTAATTACGGAGCACCTCAAATTAGAGAACGAGTTCTTTTGATAGGAAATAGATTTGGTTATTCTGCAGACTTCCCAGAACCAAGATTCAGCAATCGACCAGAGGATAAATTACCTCCATTCAAAACGCTTGGCCAAGCTATTTCCCCAGAACATGGCTTTGTAGATAACTGCCCTGAGGTTATGAATTTTAGCCCTCGAAAGCTTAAATACTTATCTATGGTACCCGAAGGTGGAAACTGGCGAAGCCTTCCAGTTGATATTCAAAAGGAATCAATGGGTAAAAGCTGGTACTTGAAAGGTGGTCGAAGCGCATATTGGAGAAAGCTTTCATATGCGTTCCCAAGCCCTACGGTTGTTACTATGCCAAATCATGCTGGTACCAGCATGTGTCACCCAAAGGAATTAAGAGCCATTAGTATTGGTGAAGCAGCAGCTATTCAAGAGTTTCCCCGTGAATGGGAATTTCAGGGCACAACAACAGCTAAATTTAGACAAGTCGGCAATGCTGTTCCAACTAGGCTTGGTAAAATAGCTGGTGAAGTTATCTTAAAACTTTTGGATAAAATAAACAGCGAAGGCAAAGCTAAAGATCCAAAATGCGGTCACACAATTACGCACTTAAGGCCGCATGTTAGAACGAGAACATTCTGGAAAGACGGCGAATCTTTTGCTGGCGACAAATGCTAT
This sequence comes from Allochromatium warmingii, assembly GCF_900107145.1. Classification (GTDB taxonomy): domain Bacteria; phylum Pseudomonadota; class Gammaproteobacteria; order Chromatiales; family Chromatiaceae; genus Thermochromatium; species Thermochromatium warmingii. The sequence continues at coordinate 1,790 of NZ_FNOW01000007.1, forward strand.
TACGATAGTGAAGCCGTAGAAAAACAGCTTGAGCTAATCTAACTTGAAAAATAGGCGGAGCTTGCTCCGCCTATTAATTAATCCTAACCATTTATTTTTTTTAATAGTTTGTTCCAATCGAGCTTTCCGTCAACCCGGACATCATTTTCGTACTTCTCAACTACACTAGCTTTAAATAGATCAAGAAGCGCGGAAGCTGTTTCATGTATTTTTTCTTCGTCCAAGGCTTGTTTAATGCCCTCTAAGACCCACTCCTGTGTATCGTTGGCTCCTCCACTTAACCAAGTCCAAAATTCTCTCCCAGCATAAACATGTACGTGCTCTGTTAAATCGACAACGTCATGGTTTGCACCACGATTTACACCTCGAAGAATATCGTATTTATCTGTTAGCCCATCTTTAGTACCATAGAAAACGCCAACAGCTATATTGTCGGCAACGCCTGGGTGCCTATGTCTAATTTCATTAAAAGCGACGTTGAGCTGGACGGCCATTGTTAATTGAATAGTCCACTTTCCAGCCTTTAACGAGAGCAGTTCTTTTTTACCATCCTCACGGGTAATGACATGGTCAATTTCATCAAAACAGGATTCGTTAAATGGTGGTGTTGATCTTCTAAAATTGGCGTCTAATTTTTGAGCACCAAATACATTGGGGAGTATTTTTTCGTCTATCAGCTTGCCAAATCCAGTGTTATGCCCAGTCATTAAATGGCTTGCAATTACTAAATCAGCAAGATCTTCAAAGCTCTTCAAATCATGGTAGTCAAAGAGAAATGGCATCATGAAAGGATTGATAGACATCGTCTCACTTAATTGGTCTTCAAGCTTTTTTCGTCGCTGCCCAATCCACCATTTCCCCCATTCTTTAACCCCTGATACAACTTCTTGCCTACTCTTCATTAATATTCCTTTGCTCGATATGGATGGAGCCCTAACGACATTTCGACCTCAAAAATGAGGTTAAATTCTGCTTGATTACACCTCAAATATAAGGTGTAAAGCTTTTACCACTCTAGCCGAACGCCGTCAAATTTTTCTTTTAGCTTCACTTTATCAACGATCTACGTTCAACCCTCTGGCGTGACTCCGGTTTTAGACGGCGTTTCGGTTTCCGAGCAAAAGCCTCGTTTACTGGTTTTCGGTCGAACGTGTTGCCGAGTATGTGGACGCATTTCATTCGACGAACGCCGCGATTAGCCGAGCCGGTTGAGCGAGAGCGAAACTGGCTTCGGCTGGAGCACCGTGTTAGATGGTTTAATGAATTAGATTCGGTCTTGAAAATCAAACCGAACCTGACCCGTTTAATGCGTTTAATGGTTTAATGTCACCCGTTTAATGTCGTTTAATGTTTAATGGTTTAATGCTGGCACAGAGCTAGACGCGGTTTTTGGGTCGCCGTTTATTCACTTGTTAGCATCTTTCGTTGAATTCGGAAACAGTGAGGCCGGAAGCTTTTATTAGGCTTCTGAGAGTTCCTTTTGCTATCTCCTTATGATCTGGAACCGATAGCGTAGTAATGCTATTGTCCTTTATCAAAATGATATGGCTTCCGTTTTGACGGGCAACTTTCCACCCAAATCGTTCAAATATTTGAACGACCTCCCTTCCGCTCAATACTGGCAAAGGAGGCATCAGGCGGCAACCTCGATCTGCCTTGTTTCAATAGTTAAGGGAAACCCTTTTTCCGCTCGAACTTCTAAGCATAATTCAATAGCTTCTTTTATGTTAATTAATGCTTCATTCTTTGTTGCACCTTGACTAATGCAACCTGGGATTGAAGGACACTCCGTTATCCAAATTCCATCTTCGTCGCGATCAACTGTTACTGTAAAATTCATAGCAGGTTACCTTTTGCTGTGCTTTTGGATAATTTGACAAATTTCAGCATCGAGTTTGGTTTGCTCAGTTGCCACTCTATTTTTCAATAGATTTTGCAACTTTTTTGCGTGTGCTATGGTTATAGCTTCCTCCGAATTTGAATGAATAAACTGAACGTTTGCCCAATTGGCTGGATTCTCTTCTGGAAAATCTTCGAAATATTCTGACCATTCGCCCATTTCGTTCTCCTTTGTCCGCTAACATCACGCATCCCGCCGATCGCAAAAAGCAAAGCGAAACCCATCATTTCACATCTGCTGCGGTGAATGATGGGTTTCACGGCTAACAAACATTAGAGCAACCGTCAAGCTTATCGCGTGGCCGTTCTACCCATCCTATCTTGCTAACCTTTTACAAAATTTATCGTATTTCGGAAACCAATTAAAAATAATTTTCCTTCGTCTTCAAAAACTATGACATGATCTTTTTCAAAGACTGAATTATCTTTCCTTCTTGATTCTGTAATTTTAAGATACTTACTTTCGTTGATCGCAGATTTTATTTCAAAAAAATAAGTACAGTTGTTTGCTAGTATCTTTTCTTCAAACTGTACGTATCCTTTATTATTGAGGAGTGCAAGTCCTTCAGTTATGTTTTGAGCAAATTTTTCTAAGTCATCTTCTGTTACCTCAACTTGTCGCTCTCCTCTTTTTCCTGACTCTATGATGCGGAGACACTTTTTTTGCTCAGCAAAATACCTTACATGAAAATAGTATATATGGCTTCCAGTTTTAACTTCTTCTGAGTATAAATTTTCGCTTTCATTAACTACTATTTTCTCGTTTTTCTCTATCATTTTTTCATCACGAATGCCATGAAGTTTTGCATGACACTTATCGCATACTACTAACAAATTATCAAGATGGTCTTCTTTATATTTTTTGGGATACCTAACATGATGAACTGCTTTATAAGGTGAGCTACAAAATTCACACTTATAATCAGAACGCTCTAATGCTTTTCTTCTTAAATCTTCCCATTTTTTTGAATTTAAATAATCTGAATAAAATTCAGAATTCTTTTTATTTTTTAAAGCAAATTGGTTTTTGTAAAACCATAATCCGACAAATCCTGAAATTAGAATTGTTACTTCTATAATAATAATTAAAAAACTGTGTTCCATTTATACTAACCTCGATTTTTCATTTCACGATGTCTAACGACATATCTACCTAAAATATAAGGTAATAAAATTTTATCATTCTGGCTAGGCATTGTCAAATTTTATTCTGGCTTCACTTTATCAATGATCTACGTTCAACCATCTGGCGTGACTCTGATTTGAGACGGCATTTCGGTTTCCGAGCAAAAGCCTCGTTTACTCGATCAGGTGAGTGACCAGCTGCGGGTCAAGCAGTGCGCCTTGCAGACTGAACAGCAGGGTAAGGGTTGCCACTTTTGGCAACCCAAGACTCAGCGCAAGCGGTCATCCAACCTACATCGCTTATCACTCTACCCACCAACAAAAAATCCCCCAAATGGGGGATTTTTTATGTTACGGAATCAATCGTCTTAGCTTAAAGCGTTTTAGCCTGTTCAGCTAAATAAAGCCAAGTATCAATTACCGTATCGGGATTGAGCGAAATACTACTAATCCCTTGCTTGAGTAACCAATCGGCAAAATCCTTATGATCCGACGGCCCCTGACCGCAAATACCGACGTATTTACCCTGAGCACGGCTGGCACGAATCGCCATTGACAGCATCTTTTTAACGGCCGGATCGCGCTCATCGAAATGCTCGGCGACCAGACTCGAATCACGATCCAGACCAAGCGTGAGCTGAGTCATATCATTCGAGCCGATTGAGAAGCCGTCGAAGTATTCTAAAAACTCCTCAGCCAGCACCGCATTCGACGGCAGCTCGCACATCATAATCAGCCGCAGTCCATCCTTGCCGCGCTCTAGCCCCTGCGCCGCCAGTGCTTCGGTCACGGCTTGCGCCTGACCTAAGGTGCGCACGAACGGAATCATAATCTCGACATTGGTCAGCCCCATGTCATTGCGCACGCACTTGAGCGCCTCGCATTCCATCTCGAAGCAGTCGCGGAAGTTTTCGGCCACATAACGTCCCGCGCCCCGGAAGCCGATCATCGGGTTCTCTTCTTCCGGCTCGTAGCGCGGGCCGCCGATCAAATTGGCGTATTCGTTCGACTTAAAATCCGACATGCGCACGATGACAGTATTCGGCGCGAACGCAGCGGCGAGCGTGGCGATGCCCTCGGCAAGCTTGGCGACATAGAACTCGCGTGGGCTGGCATAGGCGGCGATGCGCGGGGCGATCTGCGCCTTAAGATCCGCCGGCAACTGGTCGAATTCGAGCAGAGCTTTAGGATGAATGCCGATCATGTTGTTGATGATGAACTCCAGCCGCGCCAGACCAACACCCGCATTTGGGGTAGCGGAGAAGGCAAAGGCGCGGTCGGGATTGCCGACGTTCATCATGATTTTGACCGGAATCTCCGGCATGGCCGAGAGTTCGACGGTTTTGTAGTCAAAATCCAGCTTGCCATCATAGATAAAGCCAGTATCGCCTTCGGCACAGCTCACCGTGACCGGCTGACCTTCCTGCACCACCTCGGTCGCGTTGTTGCAGCCGACGACCGCCGGAACGCCGAGTTCACGGGCGATAATCGCGGCATGGCAGTTGTTGACCATGACCGGCGTATAACGCTCGGTGAACACGATGTAGTTGTGATGATCGGCGACCGTGATGTTATAGACCGCCTGTTCACCGCCGTCCTCGACCAGCCGCACCCGCGCCTGACGCAGATCGGAATCAAGCAGGGTTTCTAACCGCTGGGCGTGTGCGGTTTCTAGCTTCGGTAGTGCGGCGCGGATTGCCTGTTCGGTGACCAGATAGCCTTTGCGGACGCGATTGTTGATGTCGGAATTGACGTTGGGCGCAAACAGTTGTCGCGCATTAAAGAAGCGGCTGCCGACTTGACGGGTATCACGACAGGCAACGCGCTGGGTATAGCGGCCGATCAGATCGAGTTGCTCGACAATCTGCACGTTATGAATATGGCGGTTGCGTGTGACCTGGGGCACGGTGCCGAGACGCAGACAGGCGACGATCACGGCTTGCAGCGTTTCGGTATCGGACACATACAGATTCACGCGCCCGTTGTTAAAACAGCCGTCGCCGTCAATCAGACCAGCGAGAAAATGCGCGGCCAGTTCGCGGTCAGATTTCAGCAGCGTGGTGACAATGGTGTCCTGTTCGCGGCTCAGATCCTCAGCAATCGCTTTGGAATAACAGCGATAGGCATTGGCCTGACCGATGACCTGTGCGCCACGAATCACGCCCGTTGACACGGCTTTGGTCGAGACGCTGAAGCGTTTGCCGTAATTCTCAACTAGCGCCTCATTCATGCGCTCGATGAACTGTTGCTTGAGTTCGGTCGGTTTTTGGATAAACGCGACTTCGCCATGCGTGCGGGTCAGATGAATCTGCCCATCGCTCATCAGACCGCCGAGCAGATAGGCCAGCGAGCGTTCCTTGCCGGTCGAGCTGGCGAGTGCCGGTAACTGCTGGGCTAAGAGCACCGCGTCGTCATTGGCCAGCATCTGCTGCATTTCGCTATCGACGAGTGCGCCGTCGGCGAGATTGAGCATCTTATGATCGGGCGTCAGCGTCAGCGTATTGCCCTGCATCCGTCCGGTTTGCGAGACCTCAACGCGGATGGTCTGCGCCTGTTTTTTCATCACCGCCTCGACCGGCTTCCACTCAACTTTGAGCGTCGTGCGGTCGAGCGCCGGCACGCTCAAGCCTTCGTGACCCTGGGCATAGACTTCCGCGAAGGACATAAAGCCCTTGTTGGTCAACAGTTTTGTATCGCCCGCAAAACAGGTGCGCCCACCGCGATTGGTGACAATCGCCGCCGCACGCTTCATCACCGGCTCCCAATCGGGATCGGTCATATCGGTAATCAGCACATCGCCGGGCTGAACTTTGTGCATATCGGCGATGCTTTCGACGATCCGCGCCGCCCCCGCGCCGATGCGGTTGCCGATGCTGCGTCCGGTCGTGAGCACCGGCCCCTTGCCTTTGAGCAGATAACGCTCGATGACATTGCCGGTGCGACTTTGCACGGTTTCAGGACGTGCTTGGACGATGTAGAGCTTGCCGTCGGTGCCGTCTTTTGCCCATTCAATGTCCATCGGGCGGCCATAATGCTGTTCAATCAGAATCGCTTGTTTGGCCAGTTCTTGCACCTCGGCATCGGTGATGCTGAAGCGCGGGCGCAGGTCTTCGGGCACTGGCTCGGTTTTGACATGCGCATCATGGTCTGGGTCGCTGTAGACCATGCGAATGGCTTTATCGCCGACCGTGCGCCGCAGAATCGCCGGACGCCCGGCCGTTAAGGTCGGCTTGTGGACATAAAATTCATCGGGATTGACCGCGCCCTGTACCACCATTTCGCCCAGACCATAGCTGGCGGTGATGAATACAGCGTCACGGAAACCGGATTCGGTATCGAGCGTGAACATCACGCCCGAAGCGGCTAGATCACTGCGCACCATCCGCTGAATGCCCGCCGATAGCGCGACGTGGCGATGCTCAAAGCCCTGATGCACGCGGTAGGAGATCGCGCGATCGTTGAACAGTGAGGCAAAGACTTCTTTGATCCGATGCTTGATGTTGTCAAGCCCGTGGACGTTTAAGAAGGTTTCTTGTTGACCCGCAAAGGACGCATCCGGCAAATCTTCTGCCGTCGCTGAGGAGCGCACCGCCCACGAAACTTCATCGGTTCCAGCGTCAGCGGTCAGTTTGGCGTAGGCGTCGTTGATCGCGGCATCGAGTTCGGCCGGAAACGGCTGCGCCATCACCCAGCCGCGAATGCGCGGGCCAGCTTCCGCGAGGGCGCTGACATCTTCTACGTCCAGTGCATCCAGCACGGACTGAATCTGCTCATCGAGTCCATCTTTGGCCAAAAACTCGCGGTAAGCGTCAGCGGTGGTGGCAAAGCCGCCCGGCACGCTTACGCCAAGATGGGTCAGGTTCTGGATCATCTCGCCGAGAGAGGCGTTCTTGCCTCCGACGACGGGAACATCGTCCATCCCGAGGTCGCTGAGCCAGCGGACGTAGTCGGTCATCGTTGTGCTACTCCAGTCATGTCTTGTCTGTAAGATCGTGCGCGAGGGGTGATTCAGCCGTGCCGTCACAGTCTGGATCAGTCAAAGCGGGCGTGGAACGGGTGATCGTCGGTTGCAATAACCGCGTTATAATCTGGAAAATATACCCCAGCCGGACAGCAAACGTCCTGAGAGTCCATCAATCCTGAGCATTGAAGTGGCAGATTAGCCGATAGTGTGTCGCGCCCCGGATGCGCTGGTGTTCCGGTCACGGCAATTGTTATCTTGAATCAACGGCGTTGTTCGGGCAGCCTAGTTGTGCCGAGCCGTTTCTGAACCGATCTAGTCGATTACTCACACCGAGAGGACAAGTCACATGAGCGAAGAATTACCCGGCCTTGCACAATTGCGGGCGATGTTGGGCGCAAGCGATACCAGTCAATTGATCGTGCGCGGTTTGAGTATCGCCGTCGCCGCTGGAACTTTTTATGTGGTGTCCACCGATGCGCTCTATGGCGATGCTCCGCCGCTGCCGCTGGCGCAGATCGAAGCCAATGTCGTTCCGATTGGTAATGTGACGTTGGTGACGCCGCCAGCTCCAGCTCCGGTCGCTGAGGTTGCGCCAGTTGCCGCTGAAAACGCGGAAAACGCGGAAGCTGTTGCTCCAGTCGCTGAAACCGCGCCTGCTGTTGAAGAAGCTGCTGCACCTGTTGCCGCTGAAACCGCTCCGGCTGTTGAAGAAGCTGCACCTGTTGCCGCTGAAACCGCTCCGGCTGCTGAAGAAGCTGCACCAGTCGCTGCTGAAACCGCTCCGGCTGTTGAAGAAGCTGCACCAGTCGCTGCTGAAACCGCTCCGGCTGCTGAAGAAGCTGCACCTGTTGCTGCTGAAACTGCTCCGGCTGTTGAAGAAGCTGCACCTGTTGCCGCTGAAACCGCTCCGGCTGTTGAAGAAGCTGCTCCTGTTGCCGCTGAAACCGCTCCGGCTCCGGTCGCTGTTGAAGCGGTCGCCAAACCTGCCGCTCCGGTTCAGCGCCCAATGCCCGCTTGGATGCTGCACATGGCTCCGCTCTCTGCACCGAAATAATACAGTCCGCTCGGTTCAAGTCGTGCGTTGCTGGTCTTTCAGCAACGCATGACCCCCTCGCCTCAAATCACAAACTGCCGCAATTCCACATCCGCCACGCTCCGTTCCCACCGCTGCTCGAATTCCAACCGCCAGCGCCGCGCCAGCACCGAATCATCATAATCGGCCACCGCTTCCAGCCGCTCGACCAACCGCCGCCGCATATAGCCAGTCGCATCGACAATCAGCATCGCTTCAAGCTGATCTGGTTCATCATCGGCCACGCGCTGAATCGCAATACGCGAGGTCAACCGCCGCGCTAACTCAATCAGCCGATGTCCGCGCTGAAGCGCGGTGCGTGGATCGCTGATTAACACCCGTACACAGTAGCTCGGACGTTCGAGCGCCAGCCGCTTGATCGCCTGCACAAATGGCTCCTGCGCGTATATCGTCGCATCAAGCACCGGATCTTGAATCAACACCTCGCGTCGCGCCTGCGCGACCAGATGCGTGCTGACAGCGGCAATCGCTTGGCGGCCAATCAGTTGTATGCGCCCGCTTGTATCACCAAGCGTGCGCGTTAAATATTCAACGTCATTCGACATACAACTTGTTCCTAATTCCACCGCAGCAACTGTGCGTTAAACTGTGCATTGCGTTTCACTCATGCTCAAACAGACCAAGCAGACTAAAGTAATGACCGCGCCCGCTGGTCGGCAAGCCAATAAAAATGATACGGTGGAATCACAACGCGCCTATTTAGCACCGCTGGCGCATCGCCCGTGACTAAATCTTGAATTTGACCACTGCGGAATAATCCGCGATATGCTGGTGCATCCAGATCAAGATATTGCGGGGCGGCATCAAAATTCGCTGCAACCAGCACCGAACTCCCCGGCAAACTCGGATGGGTGCGCAAAAACGCAAAAATATGCGGATTGGCGGCATCAATCAATTCACGATTATTAAAATCAGCAAAAGCCGGAATATTCTTGCGCACCGCAATCAGGCGCTTGAGTCCATCAAAAATCCGCTGTTCAACGGTTCCCAATTCGCGGCGACGTTCAGCCCGATTCCAGTCAATGCGCGGACGATGAATCCACCGCGCATCACTGGCTTTATTCACATCATCCAGAAAAGAACGATCATTGAGCGTGCCGATTTCATCGCCATACCAAATCAATGGAATCCCGCCAAACGCTAAAATCATGCCGTGCAGAGTTAAAATCAATGCAATAGCTTGATCTATCGCGTTCTGCTCACCGGATTCGAGCGCCGCTTCCAGCCCCGCCAGCGATGCTAAAGCTCCAGCAATCCGCGCATCACCCGTTTTGTGATTCACTCCAAATGGTCGCCCACGCGCTGGCGAGCCATCAAATGTGCCGGTAAACCAGTCCACTAAAAAGCGGCGATGCGCGTGCGGGTCATAGTCACAGGCGCGAATATCCGCATCATCAAATCCCAATCCGATATCATCATGGCAGCGGGCATAATTAAGCCAAGTCGCACGGTCGAGCTTAACCGGCAGGCTTTTAATCCCTTGACTCAGTAGCTTGGCATTTTTTGTCGCCACCGCATCCCAGAGCAGTGCCATAAAGGTCGCGTTATAGGCAATCTCGCATTCTTTAGCGATCACCGCATCTTCACCAAAATATTTAATAATCTCCGATGGCGCAACAATAGCTTCAGCAATAAATAAGGTGCCCGGAGCGACGACCTGACAGCAATCTTTCATCATTTGCAAAATCAGATGCGCCTCCCGTTCATTTTGCGATGTAGTGCCGATCTTTTTCCATAAAAACGCCACCGCATCAAGTCGCAAAATATCTGCCCCTTGATTGGCCCAAAAGAGCACAATATCCAGCATTTCAATAAAAACAGCCGGATTAGAATAATTCAGATCCCATTGATAGCTGTTAAAAACCGTCATCACCCAGCGGCCCATTTCCGCATCCCAAGTGAAATTACCCGGCGCGGTTTCGGGGAAAATCTCTGGTAATGTTTCCTCGAACATATCGGGCACATCGCGATTCGGAAACACGTAATAAAAATCCTGATAGCTTTTGTCTCCGCTCCGCGCCCGTTGCGCCCAGTCGTGTTCATTTGAGGTGTGATTAACCACCACATCCAGTGTCAGCAGCATCCCGCGTGCCCGCATCGCCTCGCTGAGGGCGCGGATGTCGGCAACCGTGCCAGCGCGGGGATCGATGTTGCGAAAATCGCTCACGGCATAGCCGCCGTCGCTGGCTCCAAGCGGACAGCGCAGAATCGGCATCACATGCACCAAATTGACGCCGAGTTCTTGCAGATAGGGCAGCCGCTGCATCAGTCCCGCGAGATCACCGGCAAAGCCGTCGAGATACAGCGCCATGCCAACCCAGTCTTGACTTAAAAACCAGGTGTGGTTTTCCTCGCGGGTCATATCGAGCTGGCGCAGGGGTTCAGGACGGGCGATATAAGCCCGCGCCAGCCGCTCGGTCAGTTCGGTGAGGCGTTCTTTAAAATCCTCGCGATGGCCGTAGAGATGCGCGAACAGCGAGTGAATAGCATAAAAGTTCGCGCCCAATCGCGTGTAAAAATGGCGCAAATCCTCGCGCACGACCTGATGGCTGAGATCGTCGAGAATGTCGTTGAGCAGGGCGTGTGAAACCTGTTCGTACATGGTAAGAATGTCCAATTAAATGATGAATACTACCTGCTTGATACCGTGTAATCATATTCCAAAATGCGCTATCCTCTGTTCTGAGCTTGTCAGGATCTGTCCGAGCAGGTCGTTAAGTTCTTCCTGTTGACAAAGAACGAAGCGCGCTAGATGCGGCACGCTATCCCTCCCCGCTCTCAACAACGAGGTGCTCGCGCAACACTGATGATCGACGAACTACGCCGTGCGCCGTTGCTTGCGCGTCTGGAGTCGGTACAACTCCAGCGTATCGCACGGCGTGCCAGTCGTGTCAGCTTGACGGCAGAACAACTGCTATTCAGTCAAGGGGATGCCGCCACGCGCTTTTATTTGCTCCTCAACGGTCAGATGCGCTTATTTCGGCTCTCGCCTGAGGGCGCCGAAAAGGTCATCGAGATTGTCAGTCCAGGCCAGACTTTCGCCGAGGCGCTAATGTTTCTCAACGCTCCGCGCTATCCAGTCTGCGCCGCTGCGCTCGCCGATTCTGAATTGCTCGCTATTGATGCCACCGATTTTGCCGCGATGTTGCGCGAATCTGTGGATACCTGTTTTATGTTGCTCGGTGCCCTGAGCCAGCGGTTGCGCGGTCTCATCGGCGAAATCGACGATCTCACCCTTCACACTGCAACCAGCCGCGTCGCCCGCTATCTGGCCTCGCGCCTGCCAGCCGGAGCCGATACGCTCGAACTGGATGTGCGCAAAGGCGTGTTAGCCTCGCGGCTATCGGTACAGCCGGAAACCTTTTCGCGTGTCATCAAATCGCTCAGTGAGCGCGGTATTATTCACATGGATGGCACGCTGGTGCGCGCGCTTAATCCGCACCGACTGCTGGAAATCGCTGAATTAACCGACGCGCTCGAACCCGGCCCGATCTCAATCGGCAGTTTGGGTTCGCAACGTCCCTGAATTTTGCGCAAGTTAAACCACAAACAAGGAATCCATTGATTTTATGAAACACTCAAAATTGACAGCGTGTATTTCACTGGCGCTATTGATTTCAGGCAGTGCGCTGGCCGACGATCAAGCCTTGCGCGATAAAGCCGCCCGCGCTGGACTCGCGCCATTACCAGAAAGCGCACCGGATCCAATTGATAATCCCGTGACGCTTGAAAAAGTGCAGCTCGGCAAGGCGCTCTTTTTTGAGCCACGGTTATCAGTCAGCGGATTGATTAGCTGCAATACCTGCCACAATGTCGGCATGGGTGGCGATGATAATATGTCAACCTCAGTTGGGCATGGCTGGCAACAAGGGCCGCGTAATGCGCCGACGGTCTATAATTCAGTCTTTAATCGGGCGCAATTCTGGGATGGTCGCGCTGCCGATCTCAAAGAGCAGGCGAAGGGGCCAATTCAAGCCGGTGTTGAAATGGCTAATAAACCGGATCATGTTGTGGCAACACTGAAAAGTATGCCGGAATATGCAACCTGGTTTAGCGCGGCCTTTCCCGACGAAGCCGATCCGATTAACTTTGAAAATGTTGTTAAAGCAATTGAAGCCTTTGAAGTCAAATTGCTCACCCCAAATGCGCCCTTCGATCATTTTATGCAGGGTGTCGATACTGCAATAACCGCCGAGCAAAAAGAAGGGCTGGCGCTATTTGTTGATCGCGGCTGCACTGCCTGTCATAGTGGCGTCAATGTTGGCGGACAGAATTACTTTCCCTTCGGTCTCATTAAACGTCCGGGCGCAGATATTCTGCCACCTGAAGATAAAGGCCGTTTTGAAGTCACGCATTCGGCATCTGATGAATATGTTTTCCGCGCCGCACCGCTACGCAATGTCGCAGTGACCGCCCCCTATTTTCATTCGGGGCAGGTGTGGGATTTGAAACAGGCGGTCGGCGTGATGGGCACGGCGCAATTGGGTTTAGCTCTCAGCGATGCGGACGCAGGCAAGATTGCCGAATTTCTCAAATCACTGACCGGCGTTGCACCGCAAATTCAGTATCCGCAATTGCCAGTTGAGACAGTCAGCACACCACGTCCGCAACTGTGAAAGTTATTTGATTGACGGCAGTTGGCGATTGCTCAAAAAACGCCGCTTTGTGATGAAAATTATAAAGCGGCGTTCGTCGCACCACCTCAGCGAATTAAAGTGGTCAAATTAAAGAGGTCAGGTTCAATTTAGTTCTGAGAAATTTAATTAACCGGACAATCATTTAACGATATGCTCCAGCCGAAGCTGGTTTCGCTATTGATTAACTGACCCTGCTTCTCTCGTGACGAAGCTCCAGACTCGTGACCAGAAAACAAAATTGAACTAGCCCCCACCCCATGCTACTCACCGACTGGCCCCGCCGCTGGCATCATCACCGCGCCCCACCCGGCCCGCTGCGCGACTATCTCGCCCAACCCCTGCCGCATCCGAGCACCAATTATCGAGACGTTGACTATCTCGCCCTCGACCTCGAAACCACCGGCCTCGATCACCACCACGACCTGATTCTCAGCGTTGGCTATGTCGCACTTCACGGCCCAGAAATTGACCTCTCAACTGCGCGGCATCATCTGGTGCGCATCGACCGCTCCATTCCCGAAGCCAGTGCCGTGATTCATCAGATCACCGACGACCAAGCCGCCACCGGCCGCGAACTCATCGCGGTGCTCGGCGACACCCTCGCCGCTCTCAGCGGGCGCGTCCTGATTGCCCACCACGCCAGCATTGAGCAGGGGTTTTTATCCAATGCCTGTAAACGCTGCTGGGGTCGCGGTCTGCCGCTGCGCATCGTCGATACCCAAACGCTCGCTCATCGCACCTTCGAGCGACGACAAATTCCGTTCAAATCCGGCGATTTACGCTTACATGCCCTCACGACCCGCTACAATCTGCCGCGCCACAGTGCGCATAATGCCCTGAGCGATGCGCTGGCCGCTGCCGAGCTGTTTTTAGCCCAAGCCGCCTATCGCGATGACGGCAAGCGGCTCAATCTTTCAGAATTTTTAAGCTAAACGCACCCACTCGGCGCGACTTTGCTAGATCGGCACGGAGTCGCCGGTTTACTATTAGTCTGTTTCGATCCCCCTGATCGAAGCAGGCAACACATCATCGAAGAGATCGAGGAGATCCGATTCATGTCTGAAGAAAAGCTCTATCCTGTTCCAGCGGCCATCGCCGCTAACGCGCACGTCAACGCCGAGCAGTACGCGGCCATGTATCAGCGTTCCCTCGATGATCCGGCGGGTTTTTGGGCTGAACAGGCTGAAACCTTCGTCACTTGGAGCAAAAAATGGAATACGGTTCTCGATTACAGCTACCACGCCGACGATCTGCATATCAAATGGTTTGACGGCGGTCAACTCAACGTCTCTTACAACTGCCTCGACCGTCATCTCGCCACCCGTGGCGATCAAGTCGCCATCATCTGGGAAGGCGATAACCCGAACGAAGATCGCAAGCTCACCTACCGCGAGCTACACGCCGAAGTCTGCCGCCTCGCCAATGTGCTCACCACCTACGGCGTCAATAAAGGCGACCGCGTCTGCATTTACTTGCCGATGATCCCCGAAGCCGCTGTCGCCATGCTTGCCTGTACCCGCATCGGCGCGGTGCATTCGATTGTGTTCGGCGGTTTTTCGCCCGACTCGCTGCGCGACCGCGTGCTCGATTCCGAATGCAAGCTGGTCATCACCTCCGATGAAAGCGTGCGCGGTGGGCGGCATGTTCCGCTGAAAAAGAACGCTGATATTGCCCTGCGCGAATGCCCGAATGTCTCGACCATGCTCGTGGTGCGCCGCACTGGGGGTAACGTCGAGTGGGTCGAGGGCCGCGATGTCTGGTATCACGAAGCCTTAGATGCCGCCGCGCCCGACTGCGCTCCAGTCGAGATGGACGCTGAAGATCCGCTGTTCATCCTCTATACCTCCGGCTCGACCGGCAAGCCAAAGGGCGCATTGCATACCACCGGCGGCTATCTCGTCTATGCGGCGATGACACATAAATATGTGTTCGATTATCAAGACGGCGAGGTCTATTGGTGTACAGCCGACGTGGGCTGGGTCACGGGGCACACCTATATCATCTATGGCCCGTTGACCAACGGCGCGACCACGCTGATGTTCGAGGGCATCCCGAACTATCCCGATATGTCGCGGTTTTGGGATGTGATTGATAAACATCAGGTTTCGATCTTCTACACCGCGCCCACTGCGATCCGCTCGCTGATGCGTGCCGGTGAAGAGCCGGTCAAAAAGACCTCGCGCCAATCGCTGCGCGTGCTCGGTTCAGTCGGCGAGCCGATCAACCCCGAAGCTTGGGAATGGTATTACCGCGTGGTCGGCGATGAGCGTTGCCCCATCGTGGATACCTGGTGGCAGACCGAAACCGGCGGTCACTTGATTACCCCGCTGCCGGGTGCCACCGCGCTCAAGCCCGGCTCGGCTACGCGCCCATTCTTCGGCGTGGTGCCAGAGCTGGTCGATCCCTCGACCGGCGTACCGCTGCAAGGCGAGGGCGAAGGCGCGTTGGTCATCTGCAAACCCTGGCCGGGCCAGATGCGCACTGTTTACGGCGATCATCAACGCTATATCGACACCTACTTCAAGCAATATCCGGGCTACTATTTCACCGGCGACGGCGCACGCCGCGACGCCGACGGCTACTATTGGATCACCGGCCGCATCGACGACGTGCTCAACGTCTCCGGGCATCGGCTCGGCACAGCAGAAATCGAATCGGCGCTGGTGCTGCATCCGCATGTCGCCGAGGCCGCCGTCGTCGGCTATCCGCACGATCTCAAGGGCCAGGGCATTTATGCCTATGTCACCCCAATGGCCGGCGTGGAGCCGACTGACGAACTGAAAAAGGAATTGGTGTCACTGGTACGCGGCGAAATCGGCCCGATTGCCATTGTAGACATCATTCAATGGGCACCCGGACTGCCCAAAACGCGCTCAGGCAAAATCATGCGCCGCATTTTGCGCAAGATCGCCGCCAATGAGATCGACTCGCTCGGCGACACCTCCACCCTCGCCGACCCAACCGTGGTAGACGATCTGATCGCCAACCGCGCCATCCAGTAAGACGCTCGCGGCCTGGTGCGCCGGGCCGCGCTACTCGTCTTGAACAAGGACTCGGTCAGTTGACCCACAGGGATTGAACTTGATTGTTTTTATAACTGGTTTCAAACGGTCTGCATCAATAACACGCATGTGTTCATCTATTTACCAAACCGTTTGAACGTTTCATCTCACGAGGTTTATCTTGTCTGCTAATTTTCGAGTTGGAGTCTTCGTTGACGCCGAAAATGTGCGTTACAACGGCGGTTATCAGATGCGTTACGACATTCTGCGCCGCTTTGCCGCCCGTGAAGGCGGTGTTTTGCAACGCCTCAATACCTACATGGCTTTTGATGCCGAGCGTGCCCGCGAAGATTACGAATACAAAAAGAAGGCCCACGCCTATCAGCAAATGGTGCGTGATTTTGGCTGGAAAATCACCGCCAAAACCGTCCGCCGCTATACCGATGAAAACGGCAATGTGACCACCAAAGCCAATGCCGATCTCGACATGGCGGTTGATGCCATGCTGCAAGCGAATCGGCTCGATCAGGTATTACTGGTTACGGGTGACGGCGATTTTCTGCAAGTTGTCGAAGCCTTGCAAAATACTGGCTGCCGCGTTGAATTGATCGGCTTTAAAAACGTCTCGCGCTTGTTACAGCAGCGGGTTGATGCGTTTTATTCGGGCTTTATTATTCCTGAATTGCTCCCGATTTATTACGAACCACGCAATGAATGGGGCAAACCTAATTCCTGCGTGCGTGGGGTCTGCACCAAATGGTTCCCTGAAAAAGGCTACGGCTTTTTGCGCGTGATGAATAACATCTCGCCGAATCTCTGGGTCACGGATCCACGCGAACCAGATTCGCCCTATATCAGCATCTTCTGTCACGCCAATGAAGTCGCCGATGAAGTGACCGAAGATTTGTTGATGAACCGCGAAACCATCCTCGAATTTTATGTCAACGAAAGCGAGCAAAAAGACAACGGCCTAGTTGCCAATAATGTGAGATTAGCTTTCTCGGTCAATCGCTAATCATCAGCCGCTGTCAGCCAGAAGGGGTCGCCGATGTCAAAGGAACCAGCCGCATATAAACCATCGGGATTAGCTTGGCAATTAGTCAGAGAGCAATTAATCTCTGAAACGCAAATGCAGGCAGCTTATCAGGAAGCACGCAATAAAGGACGTACCTTTGTGCAACATCTCGTCGAGGAAAAAATCCTCGATAGCCGCCAGCTCGCAATTCTTGCCTCGCAAGCATTTGGCGTTCCCCTGCTTGATTTAGACGCATTCGAGACCGACACCCTGCCGCTCACGCTCGTCGATGAGCGGCTCATCAATAAACATCGCGCCCTGCCCTTAATGCGGCGCGGTAATCGGCTCTTTTTAGCCGTCTCTGATCCCACCAATGATCAAGCACTCGAAGAAATCCGCTTTAATACCGGTCTCGCAACGGATCCGATTCTGGTCGATGAACAGAAACTCAGCCAAGCGATTCAAAAATCCGGTCATGCGCAAGATACCAGTAGTATTAGCGATTTCGGCGATGCTGATTTAGAAAAACTCGAAATTGAAAATACCGAAAGCGAAGACACGGAAAATCTCGACGCTGCTGTAGATGAAGCGCCGATTGTCCGCTATGTCAATAAAATTCTGGTCGATGCGATTACCGCTGGCGCTTCGGATATTCACTTTGAGCCATTTGAAAAATACTTTCGTATTCGCTTTCGTCAAGATGGCTTATTGCGCGAAGTTGCTAATCCACCGCTCAATATGGCCAGTCGGCTGACATCGCGTCTTAAAGTCATGTCACGCATGAATATTGCCGAGCGGCGCGTACCCCAGGACGGGCGCATTAAACTCAAACTCAGCCGTAATCGTGATATTGATTTTCGTGTCAATACCCTGCCGACGATTTATGGCGAAAAGATTGTATTGCGAATTTTGGATTCCAGTTCGGCGCAAGTTGGCATTGATGCGCTTGGCTTTGAACCGGAACAACGTGATGCGTTTCTCAATGCAATTAAAAAGCCCTATGGCATGATTTTGGTCACTGGGCCAACTGGTTCCGGTAAAACCGTTTCACTCTATACCGCGCTGAATATTCTCAACGATCCAGAAATCAATATTTCTACTGTCGAAGATCCGGTCGAAATTCAGGTGGCCGGCATCAATCAGGTCAATCTAAATCCAAAAAGCGGCTTAACCTTTGCTGCTGCGCTCCGTGCTTTTTTGCGTCAAGATCCAGATATTCTCATGGTCGGTGAGATCCGTGATTTAGAAACCGCCGAAATTGCTGTAAAAGCTGCGCAGACGGGACATTTAGTGCTGTCAACATTGCACACCAATGACGCACCGCAAACCCTAACCCGATTAGCTAATATGGGCGTGCCGCCGTTTAATATCGCCTCTTCGGTGCTATTAATTATGGCGCAGCGTTTAGCGCGTAAGCTATGCGTTCATTGCCGAACCGTGCTGAATTTGCCACATCCGGCGCTGTTAACAGCGGGTTTTAGTGAGGCAGAGATTGACGCTGGTTTAACTATTTATGGGCCGGTTGGCTGTGATAAATGTAATAAAGGCTATCGCGGGCGCATTGGTTTATTTCAGGTCATGCCGATTTCCGAAGAAACCACGCGCTTAATTCTTGAAGGCGGCAATGCAATACAGCTTGCCGATCAAGCACGCCGCGAAGGAATCGCCGATCTACGCGCTTCTGGATTACGTAAGGTCAAGGCTGGAATTACCAGTCTGGAAGAAATCAATCGCGTTACAACCGAATAATTATTTACGGAGCATATGCGCATGGCACTTGCCGCAAACACCAAGCTCAAGCCGGCGTCTAAATCGCAACCGAAAACGGACGAATCGAAAGTCTTTCTCTGGGAAGGCACGGATCGGCGCGGTTCAAAGCTCAAAGGTGAATTACGCGCATTGAATCCGAATGTGGTGCGTGCCGATTTGCGTCGGCAAGGTGTTAATGTCAATAAAATCAAAGCTAAACCCAAGCCGTTATTGGGTAGCGGTAAAAAGAAAATTACTAGCCAAGATTTGTCGATTTTCACGCGACAATTGGCAACGATGATGGCCGCTGGCGTGCCCTTAGTACAGGCATTCGATATTGTTGGGCGTGGACATGAAAACCCGGCAATGCAAGATATAATTCTTGCGATTAAGCAGGACATCGAAAGCGGAACGGCAATGTCAGTTGCAATGGCTAAACATCCACTCTATTTCGATGATTTAGTGTGCAGTTTAGTGGCCGCTGGTGAACAAGCGGGTGTGCTAGATGCACTGCTCGATAAAATTGCAACCTACAAAGAAAAAACCGAGTCAATCAAAGGGAAAATTAAAAAAGCCTTGTTTTATCCAGCAGCGGTTATTGTCGTTGCGATTGTCGTTACAGTCGTAATTTTATTGTTTGTCATTCCACAATTTAAAGATTTGTTTACGAGTTTTGGTGCTGATCTACCAGCCTTTACGTTAATGGTCATTGGGTTATCAGATATGATCCGTGAATGGTGGTGGGCGTTACTCGCCGGACTCGGAGCTGTGTCGTATATTTTTGGTCAAACCTTTAAACGTTCACGGGCATTTCGTGAAATGATTGATCGTGCGAGTCTCAAAATCGCAATCATTGGCCCGATTTTGAATAAAGCGGCGATTGCCCGCTTTGCGCGGACGCTTTCGACCATGTTTGCTGCTGGTGTGCCATTGGTCGAGGCGCTGTTATCCGTATCTGGTGCTACCGGCAATATCGTGTATCAAGATGCCGTATTGAAAATGCGCGAAGATATTGCAACAGGTCAATCCTTACAATTAGCCATGCGCCAGCGTGAATTATTTCCGCATATTGTGATTCAGATGACTGCTATTGGTGAAGAATCAGGCGCACTCGATCATATGCTGGCGAAAGTTGCCGATTTTTATGAAGAACAGGTCGATAACGCGGTTGATGCGTTGAGCAGTCTGCTGGAGCCGATGATTATGGTAGTCATCGGCGGTTTGGTGGGCAGTTTGATTGTGGCGATGTATCTGCCGATCTTCAAATTGGCGTCGGTTGTTTAAATGATGGACGTGCTCTCAACTTGGCGCGAATTATTTGCGCAGCATCTCTGGCTGCTGTATAGCAGCACTGTGCTATTGGGCTTGTTAATCGGGAGCTTTCTCAATGTTGTGATAGCACGCTTGCCGCGCATGATGGAAGCGAGTTGGCGGCGCGATTGCACTGAATTGCTCAATGCGAATACCGAACAAAATGCAGATGTCATTACGACATCGAATACCGCCGACGCATTAGAAAAACCGCTGAGTTTATCGCATCCGCCTTCAACCTGTCCGCAGTGCGGACATCGGATTCGAGCGTATGAAAATATTCCAATTCTGAGTTATCTCTTATTACGCGGACGCTGTTCTGCCTGTCATACCCGCATTAGTCTGCGCTATCCGATCATTGAGGGCTTGACGGCAGTCTTGAGTTTAATCGTGGTGCTGCATTTTGGCCTGACTGCCCAAGCAGCAGCGGCGCTGATTTTGACTTGGGTATTGATTGCGCTGGCGTTGATTGATTTCGATACCCAATTATTACCCGATAGTTTAACGCTGCCGGTTTTATGGTTGGGATTGGTCTTCAGTCTTTTTGAAGTATTTATTGCGAGTCAGAGCGCCATCATCGGCGCAGTTGCGGGCTATTTAAGTCTGTGGACAGTGTTTCAATTATTTCGATTAGCGACCGGCAAAGAAGGCATGGGCTATGGCGATTTTAAGCTCTTAGCCCTGCTCGGCGCTTGGCTCGGTTGGGCGGCGCTGCCGCAGATTATTATGCTCTCGGCGCTAGTTGGGGCGCTGGTTGGTGTCGCGCTGCTGTTGACGGGGCGGCATACCGCTGGGAAACCGCTGCCTTTTGGCCCGTATCTGGCGGCGGCGGGCTGGATTAGCCTGCTCTGGGGCGAGGTCATCAACGGTGCTTATCTGCGTCTGAGTGGCCTGACGTGAGCGGCGTCGGGCTGGTGGTGGCGCTGACTGGCGGTATCGGCAGCGGCAAAACGACGGTCGCGGATCGGCTTGCGGCACTGGGGGCGGGCGTGATCGACACTGATGTGATTGCGCGGACGCTGACGGCCCCGAATGGCGCGGCGCTCGAGCCGATTATTGAGACCTTCGGGGCGGCGCTGCGCTGTGCTGATGGCACACTCGACCGCGCCCGCTTGCGCGACAGGGTGTTTGCGGATTCAGGCGCACGCGCTCAATTAGAAGCAATTCTCCATCCACGTATCGAAGCAATCATGCTGGAGCAGCTTGCTGCCTTGCAGACGGTTTATGCCGTGCTGGTGATTCCGCTGTTATTTGAGACCGGACAGGAGCGCCACGCGGATCGAGTGCTGGTGGTCGATGTGCCGGAATCTATTCAGATAGCGCGGGTGATGCAGCGCAGTGGTCTGACAGAAATTGAAGTGCGGCGCATCATCGCCAGTCAGATTCCACGTCAAGCATGCAATGCACGGGCGGATGATGTGATTGATAACAGCGGCTCGCTGGCGCAATTAGAACCGCAGGTGAGGGCGCTGCATGTGCGGTATCAGCTTTCAGCCGCCAGCGGTCAGCGTCCAGCTTGTAACGGTTTTAACCGTTCGTGATCCAGGCTCACTGAATTCGGCATTAGGAATAGCGCATGTCTGTCAATGCTTGGCTGAAATCACACCGTCCGCTCGCGGGAGCGGCGCTGCTGCGTGCTGTGTGGTTTAACACTGCAAACGGCGTGTTCGCGATCATGCAGGCGTGGGCGCTGGCGGTGATCCTCGATGCGGTGATCTTCAAACACGCGGGTTTGAGCGCGGTGCAGCCCTGGTTGTGGGGGTTATTGGGATTATTTGGCATGCGGGCGCTGAGTGTCTGGTTGGCCGAACGCTCGGCGTTTCACGCTGCCGCGCAGGTGCGGGCGACCTTGCGCGATCAGGTACAGCGGCATCTGCAACGGCTCGGCCCGAGTTATCTCGCCGGTCAGCGTAGCGGGGCGCTCGTCGAGACGCTGACGAAGGGTATCGACGATCTTGAGGGCTATTACGCACGGTTTTTACCGGCGATGACGCTGGTGATGATTCTGCCATTGGCGATTCTCGCGGCGGTCTTGCCGATGGATTGGCTCGCCGGGCTGGTGCTGTTAGTCACTGCGCCGCTGATTCCACTGTTTATGATCTTGATTGGCTCAGGCGCGGAGGCACGCAATCAGCGCCAATGGACGCAGTTGACGCGCATGAGTGCGCATTTTCTCGATGTGATTCAGGGATTAACCACGCTCAAGCTATTTGGGGCCAGTCGGCGCGAGGTGGCGATTATTGCGCAGGTTTCCGATGCGTATCGCCACAGTACGATGCAGGTATTGCGAGTGGCGTTTTTATCTTCAGCGGTGCTGGAATTTTTCGCCACTGTCGGGATTGCGCTTGTCGCGGTGTTTATTGGCTTTCGGCTCTACGGGCTGGCGGTGCCGATGCCGACTTGGATTGTGATTCCCGATGTGACCTATTTACAGGGCTTATTTGTGCTGATGCTCGCGCCCGAGTTTTACGCACCCTTACGCAATCTCGGCACCCAATATCATGCGCGATTGGGCGCAGTCGCAGCGGCTGAACAGTTGATGCAGGTGCTCGATACCGCGCCGACCCAGATCAATCTTGGCACCCAGCCGCTGGCGGTGACTCGTCCGCTTGGGGTGCGGTTTGAGGCCGTGTGTTTTAGTTATGAGCCGAGGCGCGAGGCGCTCACTGACCTGAGTTTTGCGATTCCGCCCGGGCAACGCATTGCGCTCGTCGGCACCAGTGGCGCGGGCAAAACAACTGTTGTCAATCTGTTGCTGGGGTTTTTGGTGCCGAGCGGCGGACGGATTGTGATTGGCGAACAGGCATTAGCTGACCTCGATCTGGCCGATTGGCGGCGACAGCTGGCGTGGGTGCCGCAGTCGCCGCGTCTGTTTCAGGGCACACTGGCCGATAACATCCGGCTCGGGCGACCAGATGCCGAACTTGACGCGGTGCGCGAGGCGGCGCGGCGGGCGCGGGCGGCGGAGTTCATCGACGCGCTGCCGCTGGGTTATGACAGTCCGGTCGGTGAGCGTGGCGCGGGGCTGTCGGGCGGGCAGATTCAGCGGATTGCGTTAGCGCGAGCTTTTTTGCGTGATGCGCCGTTGGTGGTGCTCGATGAGGCAACCGCCAATCTCGACCCGGAGAGCGAGCGGCTGGTTCAGGAAGGCATCGACGAGCTGGCCCGCGACCGCACGCTGTTAGTTATCGCGCATCGTCTCAACACCGTGCGCCGTGCCGATCAAATCCTCGTGCTCGACGGCGGGCGGATTGTCGAGCAGGGCACCCATGATGCGCTACTGGCTGCCGACGGACGCTATGCAAGAATGATCGCGGCGCACGGCCAGCGTCAGCATCGGAGTCAATCGGCATGAACGAACTGCGCCGTTTATGGCAACTTTTTCAGCCCTATCGTGCTTGGATGCTAGTCGGCACGCTGGCAGCGATTCTGACCTTGCTGGCTAATGTCATGCTGATGGCCGCTGCTGGTTGGTTCCTGACCGCGATGGCAGCAGCCGGTGCAGCGGGCGTGGCGATGAATTATTTCACGCCGGCGGCCATGATTCGCGCCAGTGCCATGCTACGCACCGCTGGCCGCTACAGCGAACGGCTCGTCAACCACGAGGCGACCTTTCGGCTGATTGCCAGTCTGCGTGTTTGGTTTTATCAGCATCTCGAACCGCTCGCTCCGGCGCGATTACAGCACTATCACAGCGGCGATCTGTTGAGCCGTATCCGCGCTGACATCGACGCGCTCGATACTCTCTATGTGCGAGTGCTGGTGCCGGTGGTGGTGGCCAATGTCAGCCTGCTGCTGTTTACGATTTTCCTGTTGATCTATCACCCGCTACTGGCGCTGTCAGGTCTGACTTTTTGGGTGCTGGCTGGGGTGGCGCTGCCGATTTGGTCGCAAGCGCGTGGACGACAACCCGGACAGCGCATTGCTGAGGACGAGGCCGCGTTGCGCTCGGCGGTGATCGACGGTGTGCAGGGGCTGGCCGAACTGACGCTCTATGGCGCAGCCGAGCGCCACGCCCAGCATATCGACGGTCTGAGCCGCCGTTTGATTGCCGATCAAGCACGCCTGTCGAGCGATCACGGACTGACGCAAGCGGCGGTTGGACTCTGCGCTGGTTTGAGCCTGTGGGTGTTGCTGTGGATTGCGATTCCGCTGGTTGAGAGCGGACGGCTGCTGCCACCGCAATTGGCGATGTTGGCGCTGTTCATGCTTGCCAGCTTCGAGGCGGTCGCGCCGCTGCCGCAAGCCTTCCAGATGCTCGGGCGCACGCTGGCCGCTGCCCAGCGGCTGTTTGCGATTGTCGATACCGAACCGGCAGTCGCCGAGCCAAGTACGCCTTCACCGCAACCGGAGCGGTTTGACATCGCGTTCACGGCTGTCAGCTTCAGCTATCCCGATGCCGCACGTCCGGCACTCACCAATATCACGCTACAGGTTCCGCAGGGTACGCGGGCGGCGGTGATCGGTGCGACCGGCTCCGGCAAAAGCACGCTGTTTAATCTGCTGCTACGATTTTGGGCGGCAGATGCGGGCAGTATCCGCATCGGCGGGCATGAGATTCTGGATTTTCACGGCGACGCGCTGCGCCGTCACATCGCTGTTGTCAGTCAACACACGCATCTGTTCGATGCCACCATCCGCGAGAATCTGCTGCTGGCCAATCCTGAAGCCAGTCAGGACGCGATTGAGTCGGCGTGTCGCGTGGCGCAGATTCACGATTTCATTGCCACGCTGCCCGAGGGCTATGACACCTGGGTCGGTGAAACCGGCGTGCGGCTGTCGGGCGGTCAGGGGCGGCGGATCGCGGTGGCGCGGGCGCTGCTCAAGGATGCGCCGATTCTGCTGCTCGACGAGCCGACCGAAGGGCTGGATGCAGCTACTGAGCGCGATCTGATGCAGGCGCTTGACGCGCTGATGGTCGGGCGCACGGTGCTGTTGATTACGCATCGTCCGGCGGGGTTAGATTGGGTCGATCAGGTGCTGGTGCTCGATCAGGGACGCGAGCTGGCGCGGGGGGATGTCTCGGTGATTCCGCAGGCGATGCAGGCGGTGCTGTTGCCATTGCGGGCTGTGGAATAGTTCCGTGTTTGAATTGTTTTATGTAACCGCACAGGCGCAAAGGACACGAAGTCTTTTTAAGTATTTTTAAAAAATCTTTGCGCCCTTTGTGGTTACAAATCAATTTACTTTTCGTTGAAACGCACCACTAAACATAACCCTAATAGCAGGACGTTAATCGCACCAACCAGCACAAAGGGCGCATAGGAAGCAATTCCGTCGAATAGCCGCCCACCAATCGCCGTGATAATTAAAATGCCAATCGCACCAGCGACATTAAATGCGCCCATCACCGAACCACGCTGATGCGGTGGCGCTTCCTGTCCAACCAGTGACTGTGACGCTAAATACACGCTGATTTGCCCAATTCCCAGCAGCACGCAGAAGAACCAGGCCCCGCTTGGCGTGATGTCCGTCATCCAAATCACCGCTAAATTGCCAATCGCCGCTAATGCCATCGCAATCGCTAATCCAGTTACGCGATTGATGCGATCCATAAACGGCCCCATAATTGGGGCCCAGATCAATGCGGCAACTTGCGCAAGTACAAAAATAATCGTACCGTTTTTGATCGCTTCAGCAGTATCAAATCCTGCTGCTTGAGCGGCTAAGTTACCCCAAAGAATTAAAAAGGTTGCATTGACTGCTTGATCGCCGCGTGCAATAAAGGCTGCCAAATAAGCTAAAAAAATACGCGGATTGCGTGCTTGGGCAAAACCACTGGTCAATAAATCGCGCACCGAGGGCCGCTCAGAATGATGCGTCGGTGTGCCTTTTTGTAATCCCAACCACACCAGCACCGCGACTACACTTGCAATTCCTGCAACCAAGTAATGCGTTATATAACCGGCTGTTATCGTGTCAAAGCCATTCGCCGTTAAATGTTTTGGCAGACTACCAACGAATTGATTGATAAAAACAATACCGAAACCACTGAGAAAGCCAACCGTTGCAACTAATTTACCGCGTGAGCATTCGGCGGGATAATCAGCCATCACCGTTGATAAGGCGGTCGCCACAGTGACCACACCCAGCGCATAAATGACGCGATAAAAATAGAGTTCATCAACCGAACCGGCTAGGGGATAGAGCACATAGGTCAGTGCCAGCAGCAGAAAACCTACTGCGAAAATTAACCGCCGCCCGACGCGATCAATTAAAATCCCGGCCGGAATAAACAATGCTAGGGTAATAATCTCTGTCCAAAATACCAGATTACCGCTAATTGTGCCCTGTTGGTCAATCGGAATACCAAGATGCGCGTTGAGAATATAAGTCTGCCCAATGGCGATAAAAGTCATTAAGCCAATGGAAAAAAAGGCGCTAAACAGCAGCGTTGCGGCTTGCCAGCGCGTAACCCCCGAAACAAGCTGAATCGGGCCGAGGCGGACAGTAGGCGCAGTAGAAGTGAGGTCTGACATCGCGTGAATCTCAGGGCTGGATGGGTGGAGGGAACTGTGCATTATTCCATCCGCCGCGCACGACGTCTCGATTTGAATTAGTGGTCAGCGAAGCAAAAAAAGCCGCTCAAAAAACTGTGAGCGGCTCGATATCAGGAGGAGTAGATGATTTCGTGGATACGAGATTAGCAATGATGCGCCGCGAATGATTTGAAAATTCTCAATTGTCAAGCCCCAACAGGTTGAAGTGTGACGCCTGTCAGTTTATGGCAAACCCTGAGGATCGGCAGAACTGAAGGACTACGGGAAGCGCCAGGGCACTGCCGCCAAAACAACACGCCGTTACTGGATTTTTTGCCTGCGAGTCGCTGATCGCCGAAAAGGTCATGGAATCTTCATCGAAGCGGCAGGTGCTCTCGATTATAGTGCGCGAGGATTGTTTCCCTGCCAATGCGTGTAAAATGGATACAGCTTACGACTACGACCCAGATGCGCTGGTGTCGTCTGCTCCGCTGCCGCGAGCGATGCGGCCCCGCATTTTAATTGTTGATGATAGTCCTGAGGTAATCTGCCAGATCGACGCGCTGTTACAGGCCCAGTACAGCATTCTGGTTGCCAACAGCGGATTACGGGCATTGGAGATTCTGGAACAAGCGCCCGGCGTAGATTTAATTCTGCTTGATGTTTTGATGCCCGATCCTGATGGATTTGAAACCTGCCGACGAATTAAAGCGCATCCTGATTGGTGTCAGATTCCGCTGATTTTTTTAACTGCTCTGGATTATGAAGGCCATGAAGTGACTGGCTTATCATTAGGCGCGGTTGATTATCTGGCAAAACCCATTGTTCCCGCCGTGCTGCACGCTCGCTTAAATACGCATCTTGAATTAGCGCGGGTGCGCTGTGCATTACAACAGCATCTGAATCAATTAGCCGAAGAGCGGGCGCTGGTTGAAGCATGCCTGATGCGATTGCATACCGACCGACGCTTTGATGCACGTTATGTTCGGTATTTCATGCAGCCGGTTGAGCGTACTAGCGGTGATTTGTGTTTAGTTGCTTGGACGCCGGATGATCGGCAATGGGTCTTAGTGGGTGATTTTACGGGGCATGGTTTAATTGCGGCATTAGCCGGGCCACTGGTTAAACAGATTTTTTACAGTCATTGCGCCGCTGGTGATGCGCTGGAAACGCTGATTGCGACGCTCGACACACATCTATACGAACAGCTCCCAACAGGACGCTTTATGGCGGCCTATCTTGCGGAGGTATCTGCCGACCGGCAGCAATTGCGGCTGATGAATGCGAGTATGCCGGAAGGGCTGCTCTTTATGCCGTCGGGGGCGTGTGAGCATCTGACCTCACGGGCACTGGCGCTGGGCATTGCGCCTGAATTTGCTGCGCCGGATCGGCTGCAAACGTTGCGGGTTGAGCCGGGGGCGCGGCTGCTCTTGGTCAGTGATGGCGTACTCGAAACGACTGCGCCCGATGGTGAACAATTTGGGCTAGAACGGCTACTTACGTCCTATCAAACACTGTGGCAACGCGGCGGTTCGCTACACGACATGCTTGCAGACTTGCGCTATCATCGGGGCCGGACTGCGCTTGAAGATGATGTCTTGATCTTAGAATTGACCCTGTAACAGGACACATTTTGCGATGATGCGACCGCCCAGCACCGCACTCCACTGGAACGCACTCACCACCCGTCAAACGCTGCTGGCTATTGATGATGACCCGATGACGCTGTCGATTATTGATGCGGCGTTACGTGAAGAATTTCGCATTTTGGCGGCACAAGACGGCGAACACGGTTTAAATCTCGCGCAACGCGACCCATCCCCGGATTTAATTCTGCTTGATTTAGCCATGCCCGGACTGGATGGCTATGCTGTCTGCCATGCCCTGCGCATTCATCCGACAACACAGCACATACCGATTATTTTTTTAACCAGTCACAATGACGAATTTTGTGAAATCCGCGCCTTTGAACACGGCGCAACTGATTATTTATCAAAGCCGATCAGCCCGCGTCAATTACAAATTCGCGTGCGAGCGCATCTCGCTTTTTTTCAGAATCAGCGCGTTCTCGAACAGCGTGTCGCCGAACGCACTCAAGAAAACGAACGGCTCCAGCAAGATTTGCTCGATACATTAGGACGTGCTGCTGAGTTCCGCGACAACGAGACTGGTCAGCATGTACAACGCATGAGCCATTACAGCCGACTGCTGGCGCGGGCGGCTGAGTTAGACGCAACAAATACGGAACTACTATTTCGTGCTGCGCCGCTGCATGATGTTGGCAAAATCGGCATTCCAGATGGCATTTTGCTCAAACCTGGGCCGCTTACGGATGAAGAATTTACCTGCGTGCGTCAACATCCAGAAATTGGCGCAGCGATTCTCGGAGGCCGCGACAGCGCATTAATGTCGCTGGCGCGGACGGTTGCACTTACCCATCACGAACGCTGGGATGGCAATGGTTATCCGCAACACTTAGCGGGCGAAGCAATTCCATTAGCTGGACGCATTGTAGCGATTGCTGATGTATTTGATGCACTGACCTCGGCGCGTCCGTATAAAGAACCCTGGTCAGTCAAACAGACTTTAGACTGGATGCACGAACAACGCGGGCGGCATTTTGATCCACAATTACTCGATCATTTTTTACGGATTCAGCACGAAATTTTAGAAATCAAATTGCGCTTCGCTGATGAACCGCTGAATTAAAACAGATTTAAAAAATTCTCTTCATTCTGCGATTTTCTGCGCATTCAGCGGCTGAATTAACAAACCATCAAATAATGCTTGATGACACAACCGCCCGCCCCCTCAGCAGACCGGAGCCAACGCGCATGTACGGATTAAAAGCACTGATTTTTGATGTCGATGGCACCATCGCCGACACCGAACGCGACGGCCATCGTCCGGCGTTCAACGCAGCCTTTGCCGCTGCTGGGCTGGATTGGCACTGGGATCCGGCGCTGTATGGGGAGCTGTTAGCGGTAACAGGCGGCAAGGAACGCATCCGCTATTTCATGCAGCGGGCGGGGATCACGCTCGACCCAAGTGTAGATGTTGAGGCATCTATTGCGGCGCTGCATCGTGATAAAACCGCACACTACGTGAAGCTATTGCGTCAGGGTGCGATTCCACTGCGGCCGGGGGTGTTGCGGCTCTGGCGCGAGGCGCGGGCCGCTGGGGTGCGGCTGGCAATTGCGACCACCACCACGCCGGAGAATGTCATCGCGCTGCTCGAACATGCCGGCGAACCCGGATTAGCAAGCTGGTTTGAAGTCATCGCCGCCGGCGATGTGGTGCCGAACAAAAAGCCTGCACCCGATATTTTCACCTATGCCTTAGAACAGCTCGACCTAAAACCGGAGGACTGCCTAGCAATTGAGGACTCAGACAACGGCGCACAGGCGGCGCTGGCGGCGGGGATTCGGGCGCTAGTCGTCACCGTCAACGCTTACACAGCCGATCAGGACTTTGGCGCGGCGGCACTGGTGGTCGATCAACTCGGCGAACCGGATTCACCCGTGCGGGTGCTGGCCGGCGATCTGGGCGGGCGGGCGTGGGTTGATCTCGCTGTGCTCACACAGCTTGCGGCTGACTGTTACCGCGCACGATAAACGATTCGGCCCTTGGTCAAATCATAGGGCGTCAGCTCGACTGTGACCTTATCGCCGGTCAGAATGCGGATATAGTGCTTGCGCATTTTGCCGGAGATATGCGCAGTCACGGTATGACCGTTCTCAAGCTGAACACGGAACACGGTGTTTGGCAGGGTCTCCGTGACCGTGCCTTCCATCTGAATAACGTCGTCTTTTGACATAATAAATGCGTGGTTTGGATTGCGCGGGTAGCCCTTGAAAACAAAGGAGTGTACCACATTCGCTCCCAAAGACGCGAAGCCGATCACGGATTCTCAAGCACTGCCTGCGCCGGTGCGCCCCAAGCTGCCAGTCAACCCCTGCCCGCGCTCAAAACGCCGCCACTGCCGCCCATCCCACGCTTCTATCGGACGGAAGCGTTCTTTGTACACCATCTTGCGCGAGGCGCTGATCCAGTAGCCGAGATAAAGATACGGTCGCCGAAAAAGCTGGGCCATCCGAATCTGCATCAGCACACAAAAGGTACCGAGTGCCCGTTCGCGCAATGCTGGATCGAAGAAGGTGTACACCGCCGAAAACCCCAGCGGGAGCAGATCGGTCACGGCCACGCCGACCAAGCGCCCACCGAGCCGAAATTCGATCAAGCGTGTATTTCCACCCCAGGGGTCGATTAAAAAACGCCGGTAGCTGTCCTCTGAGGCATCCTCCGCCATGCTGCCGTCCGCATGACGCGCCTGTAGATATTGCTGATACAGCGCGAAATGTTCGGCGCAAAATGCAGCCGGGCCGTCATGCCAAGTGATGTCAGCGGCATTGCGCTGCCAGGTGCGCCGCTGCGAGCGATTCGGCACAAAGGCTGCCACCGGCAAACGCACTGGTGTGCAGGCGGTGCAGTTCTGACAAGCCGGTCGATAGATATGGGCACCGCTGCGGCGAAAGCCACAATCGATAAGCGCCTGATAACTCTCGCTGTCGAGACGCACACGCGGATCGACAAACAGCGTTCGCGCTTGCTGCCTGTCGAGATACGCGCAGTCATGTTCGCCCGTCACATACAGCGATAGTAACTGGCCCGTGTCGAGTTTCATCACGCGCATTCTAAGCGTCAGCCGCCGTGACGATCTGGATGGCACTGGCCGGACGCTCGCCGCCATCATCCCAACTGTGGACATAGCCCGGACGTGAGCCATGATGCGCCAAGCGCGTTAAAAACTCGACGCGAGACACTTCACGCGCCCCCATGCGCAACAGATGCGCAGTGGTCATCTGGCAGTCGATCACCCCGAATCCCCAGTCGCGTAGCTGTTCACACAACCGCGCCAGCGCGATTTTTGAGGCATCGCTAACACGGCTAAACATGGATTCACCAAAAAACGCCCGACCAATCGCCACCCCATAGAGGCCGCCGACGAGCATATCGTCCTGCCAGACCTCGACCGAATGCGCCAGCCCAAGCGCGTGCAATCGTTGATAAGCGACGATCATGTCCGGCACCAGCCAGGTACCGCCCTCGGCATCACGGGGCGCGGCACAGCCGTGCAACACAGCGGCAAAATCCCGATCTAGCGTCGTCACCAGCGTACTGCGCCGCAAGCGTTTGCGCAGACTGCGCGAGCCGTGAAAGTGCTCAGGCAGCAAAATCGCACGCGGATCGGGCGACCACCACAGAATCGGATCGCCGGCACTGAACCAGGGAAAAATGCCGCGCCGATAAGCGTGGAGCAGACGTTCGGGGCTGAGATCGCCGCCCACAGCGAGCAAACCATTCGGTTCACGTAGCGCCAGCGCCGGATCGGGAAAGCGCGTGCAGTCGCATGGATCAAGCAGCGTCAACATGATGCAAGCGTCAGGCGTGTCCGGCGAGCGCGAGCGCCTCGAGATATTTTTCGGCATCGAGCGCCGCCATACAGCCGCTGCCCGCTGAGGTGATCGCTTGCCGGTAAACCTGATCCATCACATCGCCAGCGGCGAACACGCCCGGTACCGAGGTCGCGGTTGCGTTGCCCTGGGTGCCGCTCTGGACTTTGATATAACCGTTTTCCATCTCCAGTTGACCGGCAAAAATCGCCGTGTTCGGCGTGTGGCCGATGGCAATAAAGATACCTTGTAAATCAATCTCTTGCGTTTCGCCAGTTTGCACCTGCTTGATGCGCATACCGGTGACGCCGGTAGCATCGCCGAGCACCTCGTCGAGTACGTGGTTCCACGCAATCCGCACATTGCCGGTTGCAGCTTTATCGAGCAGTTGTTGCTGCAAGATTTTCTCAGCGCGGAGCGTGTCACGGCGATGCACCAGCGTGACTTCCGAGGCGATGTTCGAGAGATAGAGCGCCTCTTCGACGGCAGTGTTGCCGCCGCCGATGACCGCAACTTTTTGATTGCGATAAAAAAACCCATCGCAGGTCGCGCAGGCCGAAACGCCGCGCCCGCGAAATGTCTGTTCTGACGGCAGCCCCAGATATTGCGCACTCGCGCCAGTGGCGATGATGAGCGCATCACAGGTGTAGGTCGCCGAATCGCCAATCAGCGTGAACGGGCGAGCGGATAAATCCGTGGTGTGGATGTGATCGAAGATGATCTCAGTCTCAAAGCGTTCGGCATGACGGCGCATCCGCTCCATCAGCTCCGGGCCTTGCACCCCGTCGGGATCGCCCGCCCAGTTATCCACTTCAGTGGTCGTCATCAATTGGCCGCCCTGTTCTAAGCCAGTGACCAGCACCGGCTTGAGATTGGCGCGGGCGGCATACACGGCAGCGGTATAACCGGCGGGGCCAGAACCGAGAATTAACAGTCGGCAGTGTTTGGTGTTGCTCATTTTTTATGTACTCGCAAGCGCCAGCACTGGCCTGCAATGTGCTTTCCAGAGCGGCACAACCATAACGGAAGGTCATAAAACACAGTGGTGTTGTGGCGTATCACTGTAAACGCACTGCAATGTAGCGTAAAGACCAGCCGGCCGCGATCTGGGTTCAGCGCGATTGACAGCCGACCCGTCGCGGCGCTACAAACGCAAAATTCAACAATTCCAGTGATCTAGCTCAGTGTTTGCGAGTGATTGATGAAGATTCAAACCACGCCCCCCACACGTCCCCGTCTCCTGCACCTGAGCCTCTGGCTGCTGGCGCTGGCGATTCTAGCTGGTTGTGCCAGCAAGGGCGGACAGGATGACGGACTGAGCGCCCGCCGCGCTGAATTAGTCGGCAAAACCCTCGCCCAAGTCGGCACGCCCTATGTCTACGGCGGCAAGTCACCGCTAGAAGGCTTTGATTGCAGCGGCCTGACCCATTATGCCCATCGTCAAGCCGGGTTAGCGATTCCGCGCACCGCCGCCGATCAGCAACGGGCAGCGCATCCGGTGCCGCGCAGTCAATTAAAACCGGGTGATATGGTGTTTTTCAAAACTGGGCCAACGGATTATCACGTCGGGCTGATGATCGACCCGCAACGCTTTGTTCATGCCTCGACCTCGCGCAGTCAGGTGCGCGTCGATCAGCTTGATACGCCATATTGGAACAAGCATTACATTGGTGCGGGAACCTATCTGCGCTAACACCTTCAAAGCACGCATCCGCGCCATGATACAGAACGCGGCGTGGATGCAGCCTGATTGAAAAGCACGGTTCAAAGCGGCAAACAGGCTCGCCTTTTCAGTC
The DNA here is from genome assembly GCF_900107145.1 of Allochromatium warmingii. GTDB lineage: Bacteria > Pseudomonadota > Gammaproteobacteria > Chromatiales > Chromatiaceae > Thermochromatium > Thermochromatium warmingii. The sequence continues at coordinate 35,313 of NZ_FNOW01000007.1, forward strand.
AAGCTGTAGCACAATGCCGAACGGCTTCCGGTTGTCTGCCGGAAGTGTTGAACTCATCACCTCGATATTCTATTTAGGAGTGACATTCATGTCCGATCAGCCAATCAGCCAGAGCCGTCGTGACGCTGTCAAAGTGATGCTGGGCACCGCTGCCGCCATCCCGATGATTAACTTAGTCGGTTTCGGCACTGCTCGCGCTTCAGCTCCGGCTAATGCTGTGTCCGCCGACGATGCGACCGCGATTGCCCTGAAGTACAATCAGGACGCCACCAAGTCCGAGCGCGTCTCGGCAGCCCGTCCGGGTCTGCCGCCGGAAGAACAGCACTGCGCTAACTGCCAGTTCATGCAGGCTGACGCCGCTGGCGCAACTGATGAGTGGAAAGGCTGCCAGCTCTTCCCCGGCAAGCTGATTAACGTCAACGGCTGGTGCGCTTCTTGGACGCTGAAGGCTGGCTAATCGCCCACGCCTGATCGGTTCGGATGCAAACGGGGCCGCTGGCCCCGTTTTTCGTGGTCGTGTCATTTCTGGGGTTCTACGCATGTCATCCGAAGGTTCCAGCGAATTTGCCCATGCCCGTCCCTACAAAGGCTTGAACGCGAACACTGCGCCCGAATCAGCCGCACCACGACGGTTATCACTGGTCTTTGTGCGCGGCATTATTTGGAGCCTAATCGGGATGATCTATGCTCCGTTGTTCATCGGGCTACTGTCACTGGCACGCGGGGCTGAATTGGGCAGTGTGTCCTATGTACTCGCCGCTGCACTGGCTGGCGGCGCGGGCGCGATTCTCTACGGTGCCCGTGAGTTGGCGTTGATTAGCACGGGTGTTGGTGCCGTGTCGGGTCTGGGACTGTTGATTCTGGCTCCGGCGCAAGCGAGCCTAACCAATACAGTCGTTATTGCCGCGCTGTTGGCGGCGGTGGTGGGCGTTACGCTGTCGTTTCCGCGTCGCTGCACGCGCCATGTTCCCGGTAAATTAGTCGCCGGCGTGGTGACCGGAGCCTTTGTCGGCGCGGTACTGGCCATCGCCGAACCCTGGCACGCTCATGCGTTTTCGACCTTTGCTGCGCTGGCCTTTTTAACCAGCGCCAACGGCATTTTATACGCTGGCAGCGTGCGCGGTTGGATTCAGCTCTCGCGGCGCATTGGAATGGAGTCGCATCCCTGTGAGCTGATCGAGGGCGTCACGATGGCGATTTTGGGCGCGATTGCCGCTGGTAGCGTCTGGATGGTGGTCTCGCCCTTGCTCGGCTTGGAAGCGGCTGGGTTCTGGCAGTTGGCGAGTCTGACGATGCACGATGAAATTCCGTCCGCTTTTTTGGGTGGACTACTCGGCGGCGGTCTGGCGGGAATGCTGCTCGAACTCTTCCGTTTTCCCTGGGTACATGATGTCTAAGCGGGTTGCAGACACGCAGATAGCCGCTGCGCCTGTGGTAGGCTGTCCGATTCGCGGCCCGCTGCGGCGGGCCGGTTCAGTTTATTGGTCTATTTGATCGCAGATTGGTAGTGACACGCATGGCACGCAGTTCATCTAGTCGCCGCTGGCTCGACCGCCATCGCAATGATCCCTATGTTCAGCGCGTGCAGCGCGACGGCTACCGCTCGCGGGCCGCGTATAAACTGCTGGAGATTCAAGAAAAAGACCGCATTCTCCAATCTGGAATGCGCGTGGTCGATCTGGGTGCAGCGCCGGGCAGTTGGTCACAGATTGCCCAGCGATTGGTCGGCGTAACTGGGCGTGTGGTGGCGCTGGATATTTTGCCGATGGAGCCAATCGCTGGCGTCAGCGTGCTCTGTGGTGATTTTCGGGAAGCAGCGGTGGTTGCAGCACTACGCGACGCAATCGGCGATGCACCGCTTGATGTCGTGCTCTCGGATATGGCCCCGAATATCACCGGCACGGCGGTTGTCGATCAAACTCGGGCGATGTATCTAGTTGAATTAGCCTTAGAACTGGCGCACAGCCAGTTAAAACCCGGCGGAACGCTCGTTACCAAAGTGTTTCAGGGCGCGGGCTTTGATGACTATCTGCGCACCCTGCGGGCGAGCTTTAAACAGGTCGCTTCGCGCAAGCCGAACGCATCACGCGCTGAGAGTCGTGAAGTGTTTTTGGTCGCAAAGGGCTTTTTTCGGCCCTAAAATTCCTGCATCGAGCGTCGTTGTTTCCCGCGTTGTCGCGTTTTTTTTACGGGGTCGTGAGCCGTGACTGATATGGCGAAAAATTTACTGCTGTGGGTGGTCATCGCCATTGTGCTGATGTCCGTGTTTAATAATTTCACCGCGACCCACTCGACGCCGCGCGATCTGGACTACTCCGATTTTATTGAGCAGGTCAAGCAAGGCGGCGTGAAGGAAGTGACGATTCAGGGGCGGGTGATCGAGGGCGTCACCGAGGCCGGTCAGCGGTTTCATACTTACAGCCCGGGCGATGATGGTTTAGTCGGCGATCTGCTCAATCACAACGTCATTATCAAGGCCGCACCGCCGGAAGAGCAGTCGCTGCTGATGCAACTGTTGATTAACTGGTTCCCGCTGTTGCTGTTAGTGGCGCTGTGGATCTTTTTCATGCGCCAAATGCAGGGCGGCGCCGGCGGGCGCGGGGCGATGTCGTTTGGCAAAAGTCGAGCGCGGATGCTCTCGGAAGATCAAGTCAAGGTCACATTTCAGGATGTCGCCGGCGCGGAAGAGGCCAAAGAAGAAGTCGTCGAGATGGTCGATTTTCTTAAAGATCCGGCCAAATTCCAAAAACTTGGCGGCAAAATCCCCAAAGGCGTGCTGATGGTTGGCCCGCCCGGGACGGGTAAGACGCTGCTGGCGCGGGCGATTGCTGGTGAAGCTAAAGTCCCGTTTTTCACCATTTCCGGCTCGGATTTTGTCGAGATGTTCGTCGGCGTCGGCGCATCGCGGGTGCGCGATATGTTCGAGCAGGCCAAAAAGCACGCGCCCTGCATCATCTTTATCGACGAAATCGACGCCGTTGGACGGCATCGCGGCGCGGGTCTCGGCGGTGGGCATGACGAGCGCGAGCAGACCTTAAATCAGCTTTTAGTCGAGATGGACGGCTTTGAGGGCAATGAGGGCGTGATTGTGATTGCTGCGACCAATCGCCCCGATGTGCTCGATCCGGCGCTGTTGCGGCCCGGGCGTTTTGATCGGCAGGTCGTGGTGCCGCTGCCGGATGTGCGCGGACGCGAGCAGATTTTGAAAGTTCACATGCGCAAAATTCCCGCTGCCGAAAATGTCAAAGCGTCGATTCTGGCACGCGGCACGCCGGGCTTTTCCGGTGCTGATTTAGCCAATCTGGTCAATGAAGCCGCGCTCTTTGCCGCTCGCGCCAATAAAAAATTGGTCGAAATGAGCGACATGGAACAGGCCAAAGACAAGATTTTAATGGGCGCAGAACGCCGCTCAATGGTGATGACCGAAGAGGAAAAGCGCCTGACGGCCTATCACGAATCGGGTCACGCGATTGTCGGACGGCTGGTGCCCGATCATGATCCGGTGCATAAAGTCAGCATTATTCCGCGTGGGCGGGCGCTCGGCGTGACGCTGTTTTTGCCCGAAGATGATCGCTTTAGCTATAGCAAGCAGCGGCTGGAAAGTAATATTTCCAGTCTCTTCGGTGGGCGCTGTGCCGAGGAATTAATTTTCGGTGCCGATAGCGTCACCACGGGTGCGCAGAATGATATTCATCGTGCGACTGAAATTGCACGGAATATGGTCACAAAATGGGGGCTATCGGATCGACTCGGGCCATTAGCCTATAGCGAAGAAGAGCAAGAAGTGTTTTTGGGTCATTCGGTCACGCAGCATAAAAGCGTCTCTGATGAAACCTCGCATTTAATTGATGAAGAAATTCGCCGCGTTATTGATCGCAATTATGTGCGGGCGCTCAATCTATTACGCGAGCATTTAGAGCAGTTGCACGCGATGGCCGCCGCGTTGATGAAATATGAGACCATCGACGCTTCACAGATTGACGATATTTTGGCCGGACGTGAGCCGCGTCCGCCGCGTGATTGGGAGGATGATGAGCCGCATCGGCGCGTGCCGACTCAGCATGCACAGAAAGATGATAGCGACGATGGCTTTGAGGTCGGTAGACCGGCCGGGGAGCACTGAGCGATGCGCCAGTATTTTGGCACTGATGGCATTCGCGGGCGGGTCGGTCGCGGTCATATCACGCCGGATTTTGTGCTCAAACTCGGCTGGGCCGCCGGGCGCGTGCTCGGGCAGGGTCGCGGTAAGATCTTGATTGGTAAGGATACGCGCATCTCTGGCTATATGTTCGAGTCGGCGCTCGAAGCCGGTTTGGTCGCGGCCGGGGTCGATATTCGGCTGCTCGGCCCGATGACCACGCCCGGCGTTGCGTATTTGACGCGCACCTTTCGCGCCTGCGCCGGAATTGTTATCACCGCCTCGCACAATCCGTTCGATGACAATGGCATCAAGTTCTTCTCGGCTGACGGCGATAAGCTCCCCGATGAGGTCGAGCTGGCGATTGAAGCTGAACTCGCCCAGCCGTTGCGCACGGTAGCATCGAGCGAACTCGGCAAAGTTAAACGCATCGATGATGCCAACGGGCGCTATATCGAGTTTTGCAAGAGCACGATTCCGGCGTGTATGAATTTTCGCGGGCTAAAAGTGGTCGTCGATTGCGCTCACGGTGCGACCTACAATACCGCACCATTTGTGTTCGAGGAATTGGGCGCTGAGGTCATCCGGCTGGGCACCGAACCGGATGGTTTTAACATCAATCAGGGCGTCGGTTCGACCGCACCGAACGCGCTGTGTGAGACGGTGGTACGCGAGGGCGCGGATCTCGGCATCGCCTTCGATGGCGACGGCGACCGCGTGTTGATGGTCGATGCGCACGGCACCCTGATCGACGGCGATCAACTACTGTACGTGATCGCCAAATCGCGTCTACTCAGTGGCGCCATGCGCGGCGATGTGGTCGGGACGTTGATGAGCAATCTCGGCGTTGAACACGCGCTCAAGCGGCTCGGTATCGGCTTTGCGCGGACACAGGTCGGCGACCGCTACATCATGGAGCGGCTCAAGGCACAGGATGGCATTCTCGGCGGCGAACCTTCGGGGCATCTCATCTGCCGCGACCGCACGACGACCGGCGATGGCATCGTTGCGGCGCTGCAAGTGCTGGCGGCGCTCGACCGACTCGGCACGCGGCTCGAAGACATCGCCACGGAAGTCGAACGCTATCCACAGGTGCTCATCAATGTCCGGCTCGACCAACCGCGAGCGGCGCTCGACCGGCCCGAGGTACAAGCAGCGGTGACGGCTGCCGAGCAGGAATTGGCCGGACGTGGACGGGTGCTGTTGCGTCCGTCGGGCACGGAACCACTGGTGCGCGTGATGGTTGAGGGGGCGGAGCGGGTTCAGGTCGAACACCTGGCCGAACACCTCGCCGCCGCTGTGCGTGCGCCACTCACCGTTTAATCGTGTTTCGGAACCATCGTGGCTATTGTTAGAAAAAGTGCTCTGGTGCCGTATTCAGCGGCGCGTATGTTTAATCTCGTCTATGACGTGACAGCCTATCCGCAATTTTTGCCCTGGTGTGATAGCGCCAGCGTCATTTCGGAGACTGATGAAAAAATCTGCGGTCAAATCGGCGTGCATCGCATGGGCATTCGTCAAACCTTTAGCACCTGTAATCGGTTTGAACGCGACCGCTTGATGCACATTGATTTACTCGATGGGCCGTTTCGGAAATTAGTCGGGGCGTGGCGCTTTACGCCACTGCGCGACGATGCCTCAAAAGTCGAATTGGAATTGGAATTTGAATTTTCTGGGCGCTTGATTGATAAAGCGTTTGGCAGTGTTTTTAATCAAATTGCCAATACCTTAGTCGATGCGTTTTGCAAACGTGCCGATGAGGTCTATCGACAGTGACTGAGTATTTGCAAATCGCTGTGGCCTATGTTGGCACATCTGATCAAGCACTGCGGGCACTGGAAGTCCGCACCGGCACCAGTGTCCGCGATGCGCTTGAGCAATGCGGTCTGCTCGATCAATTCCCCGAAATTGATCTGGAGACTACTCATAAAGTGGGCATCTTTGGTCGGCTGGTGAAGCTCGATCAAGCGGTCGCAGAAGGCGACCGCATTGAGATTTACCGCCCGTTATTAGCCGATCCGAAAGCGGCGCGGAAGTCAGCGTCCAGCCGCCAGCTTTCAGCGACCCGTATCTAGCTGTGACGAATCAACTGCCGTGAGCACCTGCACCAGATGACGCAGGCTACCGATATAATCCGCCGATAGCGTATCAATCACTGCCACGCGCCCGCCGATTTCACGCGCAACCTGTTGTGCGGCCTTTGTTGAAAGCTGCGGCTGGGCCAGAATCACGCGCACTCGGTCACGGCGTGCTTGTTTAATCAGCGCAGCTAAATAGCGCGGCCCAGGTTCTTTGCCTTCGGATTCAATGGGAATCTGGGTTAAGCCATAGGCATCGGCGAAATAGCCCCAAGCTGGGTGATAGACCATCAAGCGGCGATGCTGTAATACATCTAACTGGGCGCGAATCTCGGCATCGAGTGCATTTAATTCGGCGCTGGTTTGCATCAGCCGTGCTTGGTAATCAGCCGCGTGCGCCGGATCCCATTCGCTTAATGTCAGCGCAATCTGTTCGGTCAAGCGAATCACTAATAGTGGACTCATCCAAATATGTGGATCGGGTTCAATCTCGGCTTCGGTTTGATGTTCATGCTCATGCGCATGTTGATCTTCATGGTCATGGTCATGCGCTTCTAAACGACGGCGAGCAATACCATTGCTGAGATCAACAACGCGCAGCGTTGGATTAACGGCGCGAATCCGCTCCATCCATGCTGCTTCAATGGGCAGACCAATCCGAAAATAAAGATCGGCCTGTGCCAGTCGCGCCATTTGCCCTGGAGTCGGCTCATAAGCGTGCGGATTAGAACCCGCATTGACCAGCGCCTCGACCTGTACGTGCTCGCCGCCGATCTGTTCGACGAAGGTTTGTTGCGGTAACACGGTGACAAACACGCGGATTGGCTCGGCGCTCAGTAGGGTTGCTGGCAGACAGAGTAGAAAGATGAAGGTAACAACATACCGGTGCATGGCGACCTCAGTCAGGGTTAGGTATACGGTTAGGTGTAGGCGGTAAGTCGGTTCAAGATGGATGAGATCATCGCTGGCCTCGGCAACTGCGCCGTTCGCTGGAACGCACGCGGTTGCCGTGCTCGTCGGTACCCGAAATGGTTGTTTCAATACCCAATGCGCGTTAATCTTATCGTTGTATTCGCGTGGCGGTTGCCTCACAGATACTTGGAGCTGCTAACTGATCGCTGATTTTTGCTCAAATGTGTTGACAGATGCTCAGGATGAGCATTGCTTGAGGCCGCTAACAGCGGTTTAACGACGAGCTGATAGAGGACATTGCAAGTGGCCAAGCTTCGGTTTGGCGCTTTACCGCAAGGGGATGAAACCTTTGGAGAGCTTGATCGATTGAGGGAATCCGGCGCTACTGAGCGTCACGGGCTTGAGTTGGGCGGTTCGCCGCGTCAACCAAGTGCAGATAAATCCATTGAGCAAGTTTGCTCAAGTTAAATGGAGCAGCAGCTAACAGCAGATGGCGTACCATCCGCCGCCCCGGATCGGCAATCGAGTTGTCAGCCGCCTGTGGGCCGTTGTCAGACACACGGCATCCCGCCGCCTCTCAAGCGCGTTTCCAATCCGCCTTAAACCAAGTCTTTCATTCAGATCAATGCCCCAGTGTTAGGAGCCAGTATGGCTATTGAGCGCACCCTGTCTATTATCAAACCGAATGCTGTTGCCAAAGATGCCATTGGTGCCATTCTCGGCCGCTTTGAGACCGCTGGACTCAAGATCGTCGCTGCCCGCATGTTGCACATGAGCCGCGAGCAAGCCAGCGCGTTTTATGCGATTCATCAGGGCAAACCGTTCTTTGATGAACTGGTCGATTTTATGATTTCTGGCCCGGTGATGGTGCAGGTGCTCGAAGGTGAGGACGCGGTTGCCAAAAACCGTGAGATTATGGGTGCAACCAATCCAGCACAGGCCGCGCCGGGCACGATTCGGGCGGATTTCGCTGACTCGTTCACCGAAAATGCCGCGCACGGTTCGGATTCACCGGACAATGCCGCCGTGGAGATCGCCTTCTTCTTCCCCGAAGGCGTCTGCCCGCGCACCCGCTGAACTGCTCGCCGTCCCGCCGCACCATGCGCACCGCGTCGCGCCCGTTGAATCTGCTCGACCTCGATCTTGCGGGGTGTGAGTCGCTGCTGACTGGGCTGGGATTTAAGGCGTTTCATGGGCGCAATCTGTTCAAATGGCTCCATAAACACGGCGTCAGCGAATTTGACGCCATGACCGATCTGCCCAAAGCACTGCGCACGGTGCTCCGCGAACAGGTCGCGATCCGCGTGCCGCAGGTGTTGCAGTCCCATCCGTCCGCTGATGGGACGATCAAATGGGTGCTGGAACTCGACGACGGTCAGCGCGTCGAGACGGTGTTTATCCCCGAAGGCAAGCGCCGCACGCTCTGCGTGTCCTCGCAGGTCGGCTGTGCGCTGGAATGCGCCTTCTGTGCTACAGCGCAGCAGGGGTTTAATCGCAATCTGAGCGTCGGCGAGATCATCGGTCAGGTGTGGCAGGCGGCGCGTCAACTCGGTGTTGCGCCAACCAATGTAGTGATGATGGGCATGGGTGAACCGCTGGCCAATTTTGAGGCGGCGGTGACGGCCATGAACATCATGCAGGATGATCTGGCCTATATGCTGGCCAAACAGCGCGTGACCCTGAGCACGTCGGGCATTGTGCCGAATATCTATCGGTTGCGCGAAGTCAGTGAGGTGTCGCTGGCCGTCTCGCTGCACGCACCGACCGATGCCCTGCGCGATGAACTCATGCCGATCAATCGCAAATATCCGCTCGCCGAGCTGATTCCAGCATGTAAGCACTATGTCGCGGGTGACACGCGGCGCAAAGTGACTTGGGAATATGTCATGCTCGACGGCATCAACGACAGTCTGGCGCACGCCAAGCAGTTGATCCGCTTGCTCGAAGGCGTGCCGTCGAAAGTCAATCTGATTCCGTTTAATCCGTTCAGCGGCAGTGCGTTTGGCACTTCACCGCCGGAACGGGTTGAGGCGTTCCGGGCGCGATTGGCGCGTTCGGGGATTTTTACCATGACGCGCAAAACACGCGGCGATGAGATCGCAGCGGCCTGCGGGCAATTGGTCGGGCGGGTCGAGGATCGCACGGGACGGCGCGAGCGGTTGCGCGTGACACTGGATACCCAGCGGGAGGCGCGATGCAGTCCATAAGCAACGCGGTGCGGGTCGCGGTGAGCGTCGTTGGTGCTTGGTCGCTGCTGGCCTGTGGCGGTCAGAGCACGCGCTCAGCGAGCGGGGCGACGGAATTGGGTTTGGCGCAGCAAGATAGCCCAGCCGAACTCTATGTGGCGTTGGCGAAGGAATATCATCGTCTCGGTCAGACCGAGGTCGCTTTGCGCCGAGCGCAACAGGCGGTCAAGACCGATAAAAGCTATGCCCCGGCGCATGTGTGGCTGGCGTTTTTGCTCGAACAACTGCGCCAGACCGATGAGGCGGCGGATCATTATGCACGGGCGATGAAGCTCGCGCCGAATAATCCCGATGTGCTCAACGCCTATGGTTCGTTTTTGTGCAATCAACGCCGCTATGCCGAGGCTGATGCGCAGTTTGTCAAGGCGTCGAAAAATCCGGTGTATCCAACGCCCTGGATTGCGCTGACTAATGCTGGCAACTGTGCGCTAGAAGCCGGCGATCCGACCAAAGCCGAAACCCATTATCGCGCTGCCTTGCTGGGCAACCCAAATTTCGGCGCACCGCTGGCGAGCTTGGCGCAACAGGCGCTCAAACGCGGCGATGCCAAAGTCGCTAAGGATTATATTGACCGTTATTTTAAGCCGGACACGGTGCGGCTGCCGTCGGATTCCCGCATCGCGCTGCAAGTCGGTGCCGAGGCTGAACAGGCGCTCGGCAATCGCAAACGGGCGGCGTTTTATCGCAATGCGCTCGATAGCAATTTTCCGGCTGCGCCCGCTGCTGCCGGTCGTGCGCCCTAGCCTGAACCGCCCGCATCCCACCGGCGCAGCGGCGCTGACGGCGCGACCGCCAGTGACTGTGATACCGCCCATTGAACACCAAATATTGATGACGCCATGAGTTTATCGATCCACACCCCTGCTGATGCTGACGCGGATGCCGCCCCTGCGCCGGAGTCGCTCCCCAGTCCGGGGAGTCATCTGCGGGCGTTGCGCGAGGCGCGAAAACTCGACATCGAGCGCGTGGCCGCACAGTTGCATCTTCAGCATGCGGTCGTGGAGGCGATTGAGGGCGATCAGTACGACGCCCTGCCCGCGCCGGTGTTCGTGGTCGGCTATCTCAAAAATTATGCCCGCTTGCTCGGGGCCGATCCGACGCCAATTCTCGACGCCTATCGCCGTCTCTCCCCGCCGCGTGAATTGACCTTGACTCCCGCTTTGACGCCGCCGGATATGCCGCACTCGTTCGGGTCAAGCGGACGCTGGATTTGGCTGTTCGGTGTGGTGTTGCTGGGAGTGATTATCGGCGCGGCGACGCTGTGGATTCGTGCTCAGACGGCCGCCGAGCAAGCAAGCGATGTGCTCTCGCTCTCGACGCAAACTGATGCAGCAGCGAATACAGCCGCTGCCTCGGAGACGGAGACGGTGCAGGCCGCGCCGCCGGAGAGCATTCCACTGCGCAATACGCCCGCGCCAGCCACCGCTGCGACCGAGACGCCCGCGTTGACACCAACGGCTGCCGCCGTGCCCGCGCCAGTTGAAACCCTCGTTGCGGCAACGACCCTGGCTAAGGTGCCGAGTCAACCCGCCGCGCTGGTTGATGAGGAACGCGACGCCGATCAGGAGGACGCCGATCCGCCCGATAAAAAACCTGCCGCTGAGACGGCGGCACCGCCGCCCACCTCAACAGAAGTCGTGCTGGAGTTTGTCGGCACCTCGTGGGTTGATGTGCGGGCCGCCAATGGACGGGTTGTGCTCAACGGCGAGATGCGCTCCGGCGACCGGCGCGTGCTGGAAGGTGAGCCGCCCTACAAATTTGTCATCGGCAATGCCGCTGCCACCCAACTGACCATCGGCGGGCGACCCTTTGATCTCAAACGCCGCGCTCAGGGCAATGTTGCCCGCTTTGCGCTTGATCCAAAATCGTTTGAATAAGCCGGACTGTTGCCAAGCTTCGATCCGCCGCCCGCCCGTATCTGCTCTGATTCCAACCGCCCTGATCCATGCGTAAACACATCCAAGCCATTCGTGGCATGAACGATATTCTGCCCGAGCGTCTCGCCCTGTGGCAGCAGATCGAACACACCGCCCGCGCCGTGCTGGCCAGCTATGGTTACAGCGAAATTCGTACCCCAATCGTCGAAGTGACTGAGCTTTTTAAACGCTCCATCGGTGAAGTGACCGATATTGTCGAAAAAGAGATGTACAGCTTTGCCGACCGGCATGGCGATAGCCTCAGCCTGCGCCCCGAGGGGACGGCAAGCTGTGTGCGAGCGGCGATTGAGCACGGCTTGCTGACGCAACCGCAGCGGCTCTGGTATCAGGGGCCGATGTTTCGCTACGAACGCCCGCAGCGCGGACGCTATCGTCAGTTTCATCAGATCGGCGTTGAAGTCTTTGGGCTGACCGGGCCGGATATCGACATTGAGGTGATTTTGCTCACAGCGCGACTGTGGCAGCGACTGGGATTGAGCGGATTTCGTTTAGAAATCAACACGCTCGGCGACAGTGCCGAGCGTCAGCTCTATCGTGAACAGTTGGTCGCCTATCTCCAATCCCGCGCCGATCAGCTTGACGCTGACAGCCAGCGCCGCCTGAGCACCAATCCACTGCGCATTCTTGACTCCAAGCATCCCGAAACTCAGCGCCTGCTGGCGGATGCGCCGCGTCTGCTCGACGTGCTCGGCAGCGAAACCCGCGCTCATTTTGAGCGGCTGTGCGCCGGACTCGATGCGGCCGGGGTGCGCTATCAGATCAATCCGCGTCTGGTGCGCGGACTGGATTATTACAACCGCACTGTGTTCGAGTGGATCACCGATGATCTCGGCGCACAGGGGACGGTGTGTGCCGGTGGGCGCTATGATGGGCTGGTCGAGCAACTCGGCGGACGTGCGACCCCAGCGGTCGGCTTTGCGCTGGGTTTAGAGCGGCTGGTTGAGATTTTGGAGCAATCCGGTTTTACGGCGGCTCCGGCGCTGGATGTCTATCTGGTGGCGGTCGGCGAACGCGCTGAATTGGCAGCTCCGGCACTGGCCGAGCGGCTGCGCGATGCGCTGCCGAATTTACGGATGCAATGTCACTGTGGCGGCGGCAGTTTTAAGAGCCAGTTCAAAAAGGCTGATAAAAGCGGCGCACGCTTCGCCCTGATTCTCGGCGATGATGAACTCGACCGCGCCGTGATTGGCGTTAAAGATCTGCGCGGTGACTCAGAACAAGGCACGCCGTCGCAAGCCGAGCTGGCGTCGTATCTCGCCGCCCGGCTTTAGCCCTAACTGTATTGAACGGAGACTGGTGTGAGCTACGAAACCGACGACGAAAAAGTCGAAGCCATCAAAACTTGGTGGAAACAGAATGGTCTGTCGATCCTCGCCGGGGCGCTGGTTGGCTTGGGCGGCATCTGGGGCTGGCGGCTGTGGCTCAATTATCAAGACAGCACCGCGATGCACGCCTCGACCGTATTTGAGCAACTGATGCTCGATGCCGGTGACCATAAAACCGACGCTGTGACTCAGCAGGCGGCGACACTGCATGATGACTTTGCCGCCACGCCCTACGCGGCACTAGGCGCATTGGTCGCGGCCAAAGCCTTGCACGAAGCTGGGCAACACGACGCGGCGCTGACGGCGCTGCAACAGGCGATTGACACCGCGCCCGATCCAGCGATTGCGCACGTCGCCGCGTTACGCTTGGCGCGGTTGCAGTTAGCCGCGCAACAGCTTGATGCGGCGGCGAAAACGCTCGCACAGTACGATGTCAGCCCGGCGTTTGCCGCTGAATTTGCCGCCGTGCGCGGTGATTTAGCGACGGTGCGCGGCGATCTGGATGCCGCCCGCGCCGCCTATCAACGCGCCATTGAGCTGGGTAGTAGCCTGTCATCGCTGATTCGTCTCAAGCTCGATAACCTGCCTGCTGCCGGTTAGCCGACGATCACGGGTAACGGACACATATCCATGAATAGCGTGCGCGTTGGATCGGTGCTGGTACGACTCAGCTTAGTGGTGCTGCTGACGCAGACGCTGGTCGGCTGCGGTGGCGGTGGGCTGTTTGGGTTGGGCAAGGACGACGATCCCATGCCGCCGTCGCCGCTACCGACAGTTGCGCCGACGGTGACGCTCAATCTGCTCTGGTCACAGCGCCCGACACGCGGGACAGATGGGCGACAACTGGCGCTGGTGCCGGCGCTGGCGGCCGGGCGGCTGTATGTCGCCGATGCGCGAGGCCTCATCGTCGCGCTGGCGGCAGATTCGGGGCGCGAACTGTGGCGACGTGACACCGGTTTAGCATTCAGTGGCGGGCCAGCGGTGCAGGGCGAGCGGCTGGCGCTCGGCACCAGTCAGGGCGAATTGATCGCGCTTTCCACCCAAGATGGCCGCGAACTGTGGCGCACGCCGTTGGGGAGCGAAGTGCTGGCGCAGCCGCGCTGGGAATCGGCGGAACGGCTGATCGTCCATACACTCGATGACAGTGTATTCAGCTTGAATCCAGCAACCGGTCAAGTGCAGTGGCGCGTAACCTATCCGCCGCCGGTGCTGACCCTGCGCGGCAGTAGCACGCCGGCGCTGACTGATAGCGGCATTATCGTCGGGCTATCGGGCGGCAAGCTGGTAAAACTCGATCCGGCTGATGGTCTGCCGCTGTGGGAAGTGATCGTGACGCGACCGCGTGGCCGTTCCGAGCTGGCGCGGATTGCCGATCTCGACGCCGATCCGATTGTTATTGATTCAACCGTGTATGTCGGCGCATACAATGGCGATCTGGCCGCCGTAGACATGCAGCAGGGCGAGGTGTTATGGCGACGTGAACTGTCGGCTCATGCCGGACTCGCCGCCGATGATGCCGGACTCTATGTGACCGATTCCGAAGATCAAGTCTGGGGCGCGGAACGCAGCGACGGTGCGGGTCGCTGGAAACAAGATCAACTGCGCTATCGCCGACTCACTGCGCCGGAACGCCTCGGCGATTGGCTCATCGTCGGTGATTTTGAAGGCTATCTGCATCTGCTCGATAAACACGATGGGCGACTTGTCGGGCGCACGCGCTTGACCAAAGCCAGCCTCAGCGCCCGCCCGCTGGTTGTCGGCAATCGTGTGTATGTCTACGCTGAAGATGGCACGCTGGCCGCGTTGACTGCTGCACCGACGATGACCCAACCGGCGGCCTCGCCACCGGCCCCAAAACCCAACCCGCACGCAACCGTTACACCCAAACCGACACCGCCCGCCACCACTCAAGGGAAACGCTGATCTGTATGTTGCCCGTCATCACTCTGATCGGCCGTCCCAATGTCGGCAAATCGACGCTGTTTAATCGCCTCACGCGCACCCGCGATGCGCTGGTTGCGGACTTTCCGGGCCTGACCCGCGACCGTCAATACGGTATCGGGCGCATCGGGCCGCGTCCCTACATCATCGTCGATACCGGCGGCATCGGCACCGCCGCTGAGGGCGTTGAAGCCCTGATGGAACGCCAAGTGCAACGCGCCATTGCCGAGGCCGATCATCTGCTGTTTTTGGTCGATACCCGCGACGGCTGCACACCGGACGATCTCGACATCGCGCAGCGTCTGCGCCGTCTCGGCAAGCCGATCACGCTGGTTGTCAACAAAAGCGATACGACTGATCCGACGCTGGCTGTGACGGACTTTCATCAGCTCGGATTAGGTGAACCTTGGGCGGCTTCGGCGACGCAAGGGCTAGGCGTGCGCCCGCTGATCGAGCAGGTATTTGCGCAGTTGCCCGAAGCTGAGGACAGCGATGCACCGGACAGCGACGACGGGCGGATCAAGGTCGCGGTGGTTGGGCGGCCCAATGCCGGCAAATCAACGCTCATCAATCGGCTGCTCGGTGAAGAACGGGTCGTGACCTTCGACAGTCCGGGCACCACCCGCGATAGCATTTTTATTCCGTTCGAGCGCCCGGGCCACGCGCAGCGTTACACCCTGATTGATACCGCTGGATTGCGGCGGCGCTCGCGGGTCAATGACCCCATCGAAAAATTCAGCGTCATCAAAACCCTGCAAGCGATTGAAGCGGCCAATGTCATCATTTTGGTGATTGACGCACACGAGGGCATCGGCGAGCAGGATGCGACGCTGGCCGGACACATTATCGACAGCGGGCGGGCGCTGGTGGTGGCGATTAACAAATGGGATGGTCTCGACCCCGATGCGCGGAATCGCGTGCGCGATCAATTTATGCGCAAGCTGGCGTTTCTCGATTTTGCCAAGCTGCACCGCGTCTCGGCGCTCTATGGCAGTGGTGTTGGGCATCTGCTCGATGATGTCGATTTGGCCTATGCCAATGCGACCCGCGATCTATCGACACCGGAATTGACACGCCTGCTGGAAGCGGCGGTGATCGAACATCAGCCACCACTGGTGCATGGGCGACGCATCAAACTGCGCTACGCCCATCAGGGCGGACGCAATCCGCCGATCATTGTGATTCACGGCAATCAAACGGATGTGGTGCCCGAAACCTATAAACGCTATTTAATCAATCGCTTCCGCAAAGAACTCGACTTGCTGGGCACGCCGCTCCGCTTGGAATTCAAAAGCGGTACCAATCCCTATCAGGGCAAGCGCAATATTCTCACGGCGCGGCAGATTGCCAAAAAGCAGCGGTTGAAGAAATTTACCCAGCGGAAATCGTGAGGTTGTGAGCGGCCGGTCGCTGCAAGCTGGCCGCTCTAACTAACCCAATCCCCGCGCTAAATCCGCCTGAATATCTGCTGGCGCTTCCAAACCGACCGCGACCCGAATCAACCCCTCGCTGATCCCCACCGCATCGCGTTGCTCAGGTGTCAAACGCCCGTGCGTTGTCGTGGCCGGATGGGTGATCGTCGTCTTGACATCGCCCAGATTGGCCGTGATCGACAGCAGCCGCGTCGCGTCAATCACCCGCCACGCTGCCGCCCGTCCGCCACGCACCCGAAACGCGACAATCGCACCACCCGTGCGCTGTTGCGTGCCGACAAGCTGATGCTGCGGATGGTCAGCCAATCCCGGGTAATACACCTGCTCAACCGCCGGTTGCTGAGTCAGCCAGATTGCCAAATCCGCCGCCGCCCGCGACTGCGCGAGCAACCGCAGTTCGAGCGTTTCCAGCCCCTTGAGAAACACCCACGCATTAAACGGACTGAGCGTCGGCCCGGTCGTGCGCAACACGCCGTAGACTTCCTCGCCGACCAGCTTGCGATCACCGACCACCGCCCCGCCGACACAGCGCCCCTGACCATCGAGATATTTAGTCGCCGAATGCACCACAATATCCGCGCCCAATGCAAGCGGACGTTGCAGCGCCGGCGTGCAAAAGCAATTATCAACCACCAATCGCGCATCATAGCGGTGCGCGATTGCTGCCAACGCCTGTAAATCAACCATTTCGGTGAGCGGATTAGAGGGCGTTTCGCAAAACAATAAACGGATGCGACGCTCGGTGTCGCGTTCCAATGCGGCTTCCCACGCCATTAAATCACTCAGCGGCACATAGTCGGTTTCGATCCCACAGCGCGTCAGATATTTATCAAACAGCATGGTCGTGCTGCCGAATAAACTGCGGGCAGCTAGTATCCGATCACCGCTTTTGAGTAATCCAAGACAGACCGCTAAAATCGCTGACATGCCGGATGCGGTTGCAACGCAGGATTCACCGCCTTCTAATACCGCAAGCCGTTCTTCAAATGCCCGCACCGTCGGATTAGTAAAGCGCGAATAAATATTACCCGCCTGTTCACCAGAAAATCGCGCCGCTGCTTCGGCGGCGCTGGAAAAGACAAAGCTTGAGGTGGCAAAAATTGGTTCGCTATGCTCGCCTTCCGCCGTGCGCTGATGGCCGGTGCGAATCGCACGGGTCGCAAAACCGAGCGCCTCGGCCTCGGAATCAATTGGAGTTGTGGAGATCAAGGGTGCTCTCGCTCTGGGCAGTGCGCTGCTCTTTCGCCCCATCATTGCGGCGATTTTCGAGCGCTTGGAGATAATCGGGCGTCACATCACCCGTGACATACTGACCATCAAACACCGAGGTATCAAATCGATCAACATAGGATTTGCCTTTTTTCTGTACCGCTTCAATTAAATCAGCTAAATCCTGAAAGATTAACCCATCAGTGCCGAGTTCGCGGGCGACTTCTTCTTCGGTGCGACCGTGAGCAATCAATTCGCTGGCCGCTGGCATATCAATACCATAAACATTCGGAAATCGCACTGGCGGGGCCGCTGAAGCAAAATAGACGCGCTTGGCTCCTGCATCGCGGGCCATTTGAATAATTTGCTGTGAAGTTGTGCCGCGCACAATCGAATCATCGACTAACAGCACATTCTTTTTGCGAAATTCTAAATCAATCGCATTGAGTTTTTGACGCACCGATTTTTTCCGAACTTTTTGTCCGGGCATAATAAAGGTGCGACCGATATAGCGATTTTTAATAAACCCCTCGGCATAATGTACGCCAAGCTGATTCGCTAATTGCAAGGCAGCGGTGCGGCTGGTATCGGGAATCGGAATCACAACATCAATATCATGATCTGACCATTCGCGTTTGATTTTTGCTGCCAGCTTTTTTCCCATTCGAGAACGCGCTTTATGTACTGAAATATTATCAATAATTGAATCAGGGCGTGCAAAATAGACAAATTCAAAAATACAGGGCGACAGCAATGCGTTCGTGGCACATTGGCGCGTATGTAATTGACCATCGACGGTAATCAATACGGTTTCGCCCGGTGCGACATCAGCGATCAATTCAAACCCACTGGTATCGAGCGCGACGCTTTCGGAAGCGATCATATATTCGCAGCCTTCATGCGTTTCGCGCCGACCATATACCAATGGGCGAATACCAAACGGATCGCGGAAGCCGAATAAACCAAAGCCCGGAATCATCGCAACAGCGGCATAGCCACCACGACAGCGCCGATGCACACCAGCGACAGCGCGAAAAATATCCTGCTCATCAATCCGCAAGCGGCCTTGTACCTGTAATTCATGCGCGAGAATATTGAGCAGAATTTCTGAATCAGATTCGGTATTCAGATGGCGCAAATCTTCAACAATTAGATCGCGCTTCAGTTCGCCAGCATTGGTCAAATTGCCATTGTGCGCGAGCACAATGCCATGCGGTGAATTGACATAAAACGGCTGGGCCTCGGCCGAACTCGACGCGCCAGCGGTCGGATAGCGCACATGGCCGACACCCATCGCGCCGCGCAATCGCTGCATGTGCTTGTTTTGAAAAACATCGCGCGCCAGCCCGTTGTCTTTGCGCAGATGCAGTTTGCCGCCTTCGCAGGTGACAATGCCGGCGGCATCCTGACCGCGATGTTGCAGGACGA
Source organism: Allochromatium warmingii (assembly GCF_900107145.1). Lineage (GTDB taxonomy): Bacteria > Pseudomonadota > Gammaproteobacteria > Chromatiales > Chromatiaceae > Thermochromatium > Thermochromatium warmingii. The sequence goes on from NZ_FNOW01000007.1 coordinate 53,960, forward strand.
GCAGCGCGTCATACAGGGATTGATTGACCGGCGTTTGGCCAACGATGCCAACGATTCCACACATGAAAGAGCCTCGACCACACCGCGACGGGGTGGCGCAAGTGATTAGTAACAGTGCAGAATAACCGAAGCGTACCTATAGCATCAAGCTATCCGTATCAAGACGGCTGTATGCGCAGGCGAATGCTGTGATTTCAAGATTTAAAGTCGGGCAATTAATAGCTGCAAAGCCGTGCGCAGCAGCGGTAATAAAACTTCGCGGTCAATAGTCGGATGATTAACAATCCGCACCGCGAGTCCATCAAACAGCGCCATCAATAGCTCAGTCATCGCGGCGGTTTGCGCACGCTCAGGCGCGGGATGCTGTGCATCTTGAACGCTCCGCAAAACGCCGATTAGACGTTCGCGTTTAATTCGATCTGCTGCTTGCACACTCGCGGCAACACGCGGATTACGGGCCGCTTCCGCTAAAATTTCTAATTCCAGCGCGGCATTATCGAGATCGGTTTTTTCATAGAATCCGACATCGACGCGATCAATCAGTGCCTGAAAAATATCTTCAGCTTTTTCAAATTGCTGAACTAACTCTAATGAGCGTTCGAGCTTGCGCTCGATTAACGCGGTGATGATCGCTTCTTTATTCGCAAAAAAGTGATAAATATGGCCCGGACTCATGCCGGTTGCGTGCGAAAGCGCGGCAATACTGGTGCCATGAAAACCCGTCCGCGCAAAGCAGATCGCCGCTGCGTCGAGAATCTGCCGCCGCCGCGCTTGACTGCGTGACGGTTCGGGTTCTGCGGCTGGGCTGGGCTGGGGCATAGTCGGGGAGGCCTCGGTTGCGCTTGACGCGATAGTTAGGAGTGACTAGCTTGAGCGTCTAGTATAGAATGATTGTTCTAGCAAACCTAGTTCCCCTGTTATCTAGTTCCCGATTTTGAGGTTGCGATGGATTCCGTACTTGGTTGGTCACGCATGGTGATTGGAGTGGGCGTACTCATCGCCGCCCTCAGTTTGTTGGGCTGTGAGCGAGCGGCCCCGCCAGCGGGTGGGCCGAGCGGCCACACAGGGCCAGCGCCGGAAGTCGGGATTATCACGGTGCAGGCGCGGGCGGCGGCGCTGATGACCGAACTGCCCGGACGCACGACCTCATATCGGGTCGCCGAGGTGCGGCCGCAGGTCGGCGGGATTATTCAGCAGCGGCTGTTTAAAGAAGGGGCGCTGATTCACGCCGGACAGATGCTCTATCAGATCGATCCGGCGGTCTATCAGGCGACCTATGATAGTGCGCAGGCGGCGCTGAATCGCTCGCGTGCGACCTTCGAGCGGGCGCAATTGAAGGCTGAACGCTACGCCAATCTAGTCAAGGTGAAGGCGGTCAGTCAGGAAGATTTCGATGATGCTGAAGCGGCGCTCAAAGAAGCCGCAGCCAGTGTCGCCGTCGATGAAGCGGAATTAGCGCGGACGCGGATTGATCTGGATTACACGCGGGTGATGGCCCCGATTGATGGGCGCATCGGGCGCTCGGTGGTCACGCAAGGTGCGCTGGTCACGGCCAATCAGGAACTGGCGCTGGCGACGATTCAGCAATTGGATCCGATTTACGTCGATCTGACGCAATCGAGTGCGCAACTGTTACGTTTACAGCGGGCGCTGGAAGATGGGCGGCTTCAGCGTCCGGCAGATACGCTGCCGCGTGTGACGCTGGTGTTAGAAGATGGCAGTGATTATCCGCTCGCGGGACGACTGGAATTTTCCGAGGTGAGCGTCGATCCGGGCACAGGGGCCGTCACCTTGCGGGCCATTATTCCGAATCCCAATCAGGTGCTTCTGCCCGGCATGTTCGTGCGGGCACGGGTCGAAGAAGGTACACGCCCAGCGGCGATTTTGGTGCCACAGCGCGGCGTGCAGCGTGATCGGCGTGGTCAACCCTATGCGCTGGTGTTGAATGCGGACGGGGTGGTTGAACAGCGGATGTTGCAGATAGATCGTGCGCTCGGGAGCGATTGGTTAATCAACGATGGCTTGACGGGCGGTGAGCGGTTGATTATCGACGGCTTGCAGAAGGTGCGGCCGGGCGGTCAGGCCAAGCCGGTGGTGCTGGATGCGCCCTCGGATGGTGCTTGAAAACCGCGCAACGCGCTCGCGTTTTCACAGTTGGAGAGTCCCACATGGCGCTTGCTCAAGAAGATATCGCCTTTATTAAACAACATCTTGGCGAATGGCTGGCCGAACAGAGCCTCGGTCGGCCGCCGGTTGTTTACGAAATCGAACTGCGTGAACGGATGGTGCGTGTTGAAGAGGAACTCAAACACCAGCGCGACCTGATGCGCGAAGGTTTTGAGCGCATGGACGAACGCTTTGCCGCGTTGCGGATCGACATGGACGCACGTTTTGCGGCGCAACGCAGTGAAATGGATAAACGCTTTGAGCAATCGGAGCGACAATTCGCGGCGCTGCGCGAGGATATAGATAAACGCTTCGAGCAAACTGATCGGCAATTCACGGCGCTGCGCGTGGAGATGGATAAACGCTTCGAGCAGGTCGATAAACGCTTCGAGCAAGCTGATCGACAATTCGCGGCACTGCGCGAGGATATAGACAAACGCTTTGAACAGGTGGAAAAGCGTTTCGAGCAGGTTGATAAACGCTTTGAAAAAGTCGATAAACGTTTTGATGAAATGCTCAAGCGTCACGATCAACAGTTTATGTGGCTGATCGGATTTATCGCCACGATGACGATGTTGGTTATTGCGGCACTGCGCTATTTATAACTGCGCTAGAGAGAAGATGCGCACCGCCCAAACAGCGATTCGAGCGGTGTGTTGCAATCGAAATAGGTTAGGTTGTCCGTCCACGCTGGTGAGCGATTAAACGACGCGGTGTAAACTGGACGGGCAACCCAACTGCCATGCGGGATGCAGTCGCGTGCCGAGCGATGCGCCAGAGTCGGCTAGACCAATCAGGCCGTGACCCACTGCTCGAAATTGTCGGTGCTCTTCTCTTCGCCGTCGCTGTAACCGGCTTCATACGCCTCGGTCAGGCGCTGCTCTTCGCGCTTGGGGTTTTGCAGGAAACCACACTGCCACCCCTGGATGTACTCATCATCGACGCCCAACTGTTCCATCTTGGTCACGGCGTCGTAGTAGAACTGATTCATTTCCGGTCTCCGAGCAATGTCATGTGGTTGAGGGCTGAGTCGTTGCCGACTGCGCCAACTCGATATCGTTATGCAGACGGCTGATCTTAAGCTAGCCGCCCTGTCCTCTCTCGCTACATCGTTTGGACGGAACGCCGCCCGGGGACGGACGCGATCGCGGGGACGAGAAGAGGGTTAAGAATACAGCGTTTTTCTAATAGGCGACAAGTACGCTTGGACAGCGCGTACCTAACCGAAGATGGCATCTAATTATGTCTTGTGCGCAACGGCTCGCTCGCTTGAATCTGACTTGGGATCGCATCTGGCAGCGCACGGCGGTGCAACTGGCAAGCGGTCTGGTGCTGCTGACCAGTCTGTCACCGCTGCACGCGCAAACATATCGCTTGCCCGATCTGGGCAGTTCGGCTGAAACGCTGCTTTCAAGCGGCGCGGAGGTGCGTTTGGGGCAGGTGTTTATGCGGCGCGTGCGCGAGGCGCTGCCGGTGCTCGATGAGCCGTTGTTGACGGATTACATCGAGTCACTCGGTCAAACGCTGGTCAGCGCCGACCGCGCAGCGGCGGGACGCTTTACCTTTTTTGTGATCGATCAACCTGTCGTCAATGCGTTTGCGGGGCCGGGCGGTCATATCGGCGTCTATGCCGGGCTGATTCTCGCCGCTGAGACCGAAAGCGAACTCGCTGCCGTTATCGCCCACGAGATCGCCCATGTCACCCAGCGTCATCTGCTGCGCGGGCTGGAAGATCAAAGCAAAATCAGCGTGCCAGCGATGGCGCTGATGATCGCGGCAGCGATTCTCGGGGCGCAGGTTTCACCGGATGCTGGCGCAGCGGCGATGGTTGGGGTGCAAGCGGCGGCGCTGCAACGTCAAATTAACTTCACCCGCGAGAATGAACACGAAGCTGACCGCCTCGGCATCACGACGCTGGCTAAAGCCGGATTTGATCCCTATGCGATGGCGGGGTTTTTTGAGCGGTTATCGAAATCCAGTCGGATCGCGGCGTACAGCGCACCGGAGTTTTTGCGCACCCATCCAGTCAATAGCAATCGTATCGCTGAGGCACTCGGGCGGGCCGATGATTTTGGGGCACGGCAGCATCCCGATAGCCTAAGGTTTCATCTAGCGCGGGCGGCATTGCGGGAACGTAGCTATAAACGACCCGAACAAGCGGTCGCGCATTTCCGCGACACCCTGCGCGAAGGTCGCCACCGCAGTAGCATCGCTGAACACTATGGCTATGCGCTGGCGCTGACCCGCGCTGGTCAGCTTGAGGCGGCGCGGGCGGCGCTGACAACAGCGATGCAGGCGCATGTCAGTGTGCCGGAATTTGTCGTGCTCGAAGCGCGGCTCGATCACGCACAGGGGCAGAGCGAGCGGGCGGTGCAGCATCTCGCGCAAGCGGTCGGATTGTCGCCGAGTCATTGGCCGCTGCGCGTGGCCTATGCTGAGGCGCTATTGCACGCCGGACGACCGAAGCAGGCGATGGATGAATTAAGTGCCGTAGCGCGATTACGTCCCGGCAACCCGATGTTGTACGACAAGCTGGAGCAGGCGGCATTTCGCGCCGGTCAGCAGGCGGCAACGCATCGTTTTCGTGCAGAAAAACTGTATGCAGAAGGCGACCGCGAACCGGCGATCCGTCAGCTTGAAATCGCGCTCCGTCAACGCGACCTGCCGTATCACGAAGCGGCGCAGATTCAAGCGCGACTGGAAATGTGGCAAGCGGAAGAACGCGAGGCGAAACGGCGTGAACGCGAATAATCAGCCGTTTAGCTGACGGGCTTTTGGGAACCGCACAGGCGCAAAGAACGCTAAGAAATTGTTTAATTAACAATCAAAAAACGTTGGGGTCTTTGCGTGCTTTGCGGTTCAAATTATTTAAAACACAAAGCCAGCCGCTTCCGGCGCATTGCGCAGCGGCGGCACGGTAAATTCAAACAGCGATTCGCGCTGATAACTGTCACGTCCAGCGCGGGTGATGCGCACGCATTCCATCGCTGGCGCAGTGCCCAGAATGCAGAACAGCCGCCCGCCGATGTTGAGTTGCTCGCAAAGCTGTGGCAATGCGTCCTCAGTCGGCAGCGATCCTTTGACAGCAATCGCATCAAACGGCCCGCCGCTCACTGCGCCCGCCAGTCCATCGCCCTCGCGCACCTCAACCCAATCGCATTTGAGCGCCGCCAGCCGCGAGCGGGCCAGCTCGGCCTGCGCCGCGTCGAGTTCCAGACTTATCACTCGCGCTCCCAGTCGGCTCAAACACGCGGCAACATAGCCCGAACCGGTGCCGATTTCTAGCACGCGCTGCCCGGGTGCGACCGCTAATGCTTGCAACAGATGCCCGACTAGCTTGGGGGCCAGCATCAGCGAGCCGTTAGCGTTCGGGATCTCAAGATCGGCATAGGCCAGCGCCCGATAAGCGTCTGGAACGAATTGTTCGCGCTCCAACGCGCCCATCACCTCCAGCACGCGGTCATCGAGCACGCCCCAGGGGCGAATTTGCTGCTGAATCATGTTAAAACGGGCTAAATCGCTGCTGTTAGCCATGAACTCGATGTCCCCCATCTGCTGCCCCCGTCTGATAATGATTGAATGCCAAGTGTCGATTCAGCGCCGCGCTCAGTCGCGCTTCTCCGGCAACCGCACTAGCATCACAAAGCGCTGTTGTAACTGACGCGCCCAGTGCGGTTGCGGCCAATTCCAGCCGATCATCACGCCAATTACTACACCAATCAACAGTACTATCATGCTTGAATCCTCGTGGTTCAGGGCCGCGCCCGCCTCGCGCTGAAGTCCGATTATCCCATAATCGTCGATGCACCAAGCAGCGGTTGCGTGATTAAATACCCGTAGCCGACGCGCTCGGGCGCGGCTTCCTCACCCTCTTCCTTCATTTCTCTCCATGATTACGGACGTTGATGCGCCGCATGATGTATCAGTCCCCACTCAATGGCAGTAAACGCACAATCGATGGCGTCACGCGGGTCTATTATGACGGCTATTGGATCAAGTATTACGAACCACCGCCGGATAGCTTCGAGGTGCGCCGCCAGCTGATTCAGGCGCTCACGCGCCGCCTGTTCAACCATGTTGAACCCGGCATCAATATCCCCGGCTCGCGGCTGAAAGAAGCCCGCGAAGCCTATGAAGCCGAAACCGATACCGAACGCAAACGGGTCAATGGGGCCATGCTTGCCGGGGCGCTGTTTAATCGCGCCGCCGATATTTTTCATAGCCTTGTTGATTTGCAAACGGCCGGAGTCGAAATTTCGCCCGATCATGCGTTGATGCGTCAATGCGGGCGCTGTCTGATCGAGGCACTCGAATTGGGCAAGATGGTGCGTCATCGCGGTGGCGATGAGGGCATTGACGAACTCTGGGGCGAGCCGTTTAAAGCCTTTTCGATGCCGATTGATGCGTTTTATTCCAGTCGCTATCTCAAAATCGCCATGACGATGCACGATGTTGATCGCATCACCGGCGCGATGAAAGCGACCTTTGTCGGCAGTCGGCAGATCGTCGGCTTGGATGCACGGCTCGATGAACTTAATGTCACCGCCAAACGCAAATGCGAGATTCTGCGCACCGATCCGGCGGTGTTCGACATCTGGCCGAGCTATGTCGTCGCCAGTGACCGCGTGCGCAATCTTGAGCCGATCATGCCGGCACAGCATGATGCCGTCGATGTGCGCGAAGCGGTCGAGGGGTCGCGGCTGCTCCACGATGGCACGGATTTAATCGGTTTTATCGTGCGGGCGCGGGTGCCAATGCCCAAAAGCACCCGCGAATATATTGATCGCTGCCAGCAATTCCGCCGCGCCTATATCGAATCGTATTTGAGCGTTCCGGCGTAACCGCCAGCGCCTGACCGACGCGGGCGCGTTAGGGGAGCTCGGCACCCAATAACTGCTTAATTAACTGCAAACTCGCAAAATAGGTGCCGAGACCTGCCCCCAGACTGCTCAACACGAACACCACGAGCACCCGTGAGACGCGATTGCGCCACCAGCCGCTCCAGGTCGCGACATCAGCACGTAGGCGGCTGAAATCACCGACACTCGGTTTGCGTAAATACAGTTCGACGGCACCGGTAATCATGCCCGCACCAATCGCCGGGTTGAGCGTCGTCAGCGGTGCCGCGAACAGTGCCGCGAGCACGGTGAGCGGATGTCCGGCGGCCAGCAGCGTGCCGAGCGCGGAGAGACCGCCGGTAATCAGCGCCCAACTGAGCAACAGGTCTAGCCCCAGCTCTGGACTGACGGCAAAGCCATAGGCAAAGCCAGCCAAAATCACCAGCAGCAGCGTCCAGGTCAACACCTGCGACCAGCGACTCGGCGGCGGCACCTGTTCGAGTTCCGTGAGCACCGCTGTTGGATCGCCGCGCTCGTGTTCCAGTGCTGCTGTGACCCCTTTGAGATGGCCAGCGCCCAGCACCACCAGCACGCGCTGTGCCCCGACGCGAGCGACCTCGCGCTTGAGCTTGGCGGCGATATAGCGGTCGCGCTCTTCGATCAAGGGGACATAGAGATCGCGCCGATCGGCTGCCAACTCAGCAAAGGCGGTTTCGAGCACATCGCCTTCTTTGAGGCGCTCGATTTCATCTTCCGTGACGGTTTCGGAACTGAGCATCGCCGACAGCAGTCCGGCAAATAGCCCAGCGCGTTTCCACCAACCGAGATTCGCCGCGATACGCTTGAGCGTGATACCGATTTCTCGATCAATCAGCAGCAGCGGCAGATTCTGTTCTTTCGTCAAGCGCAGCGCGACCCGTTGTTCCGCGCCGGGTTCGATGCCGAACTGATCGGCGAGCCGCTGCTGATAGGCGGCCAGCACCAAATTGGCTGCGACCATATAGACGCGGTTCTGACGGATGACCGAAAACAGATCCATCTGCGCCAGGGTGCGCGGATCCATCAGGGCATTGAAGCGACTGCGGCACAGCTCAACGGCCACGCCATCGTAATCACCCGATTGAATGAGTTTGTGTACCTGCTCGGCGCTGGCGCGTGAGATATGCGCCGTGCCAAGCAGCGTCAGTTCGACCCCATCGATCACGAGATCACGCCGAGGTTCTATCGCATCAACCATGCTGTATGCTTCGTGGAAGGTGACATCAAGGCTGGCATCCTAGCGCAAGTGGGGGGCGGATGGAGCACTGCTCGAACGGTTTGAAGACGCATTGCGCATTGTTGCGCATCACTCACACCACAAACCGCACCTGAACATCGCGTGGCGGCGCTTGATGTGGCGCACTGGTGACCAGCAAACGCGCACCGGCGCGGGCATAGTCCTCAGCATTGTGCGCATTGATCCCACCAGCGGCCCCGACTAACACGGCGGCAGCACGCGCCGTCACTGCGTCAACCACCTCAGCGACAGCAGCGGGCGGGAATTTTTCCAGTTGCAGCACATCCGCGCCCGCTTCAGCCCAGATAAGCGCCTCGGCGTGTGAATGGACTTCGACCACGATACGTTTTTCGGGTGCCTGACGGCGTAGCGTCGCAATCGCAACTGCGGGTGTGACCGTACCCAAGAATTGACGATGCTCGGCAAAGATCAAGATGGTTTCTGACAAGCCACAGCGGTGCATGACCGCGCCTCCAGCGCGAAATGCTTTGACCGCAAGCTGGCGCGTGCCGGGGACATTTTTGCGGGTTCCGGCAACCACAGCCTCGGGATGACCGCGCCGAGCGGCGGTCTGAATCGCCGCCGCACTGCTGGCGATGCCGGAGCACCATTCCACCAGCGTTTGTGCGCTTTTCCAGCCGCGATGTAGCGCAGCGGCTGACCCACGTGCCCGCAGTAACGGCGTGCCCGAGGGCGCATCGGCTCCCGAAGGCAGCAGAATCTCAGCCACTGCACCGCAGAGCGTCAGCAGGCGGGCGGCTTCTTCAATGCCACAGACGCGCATCGGATCGCGGGCCGCAAACTGAATCTCGCCACTGTGGGCGGCGATACCCAGTGTTTCTGTGGTTAAGTCACCAAAGGGGACATCTTCGGCAAGCAAATTGTGTAGAGCGTGGTCGCTGAGTGCGCACCCTTCAGCAGTGTACATGGTGTTGATTCCTGTGAGAATGCCTGAACTGAGCGCGGGTTAAGCAAGAACAAGGCCGGAGTGTTGCGGTCGAGCGCAGGGTGCGCTTGAAGCATGACGAAGCGGGCGCTTCGTCACGAGAAGATTTGGAATGACTGGCCTGAGCTGGCGGCTAATCGCTGGCCGCTGAAAGCTCAAATAATGTCAGTGATTTTCCACTGTGCGCCGATCCGCGACAGCCGAATATGGGTCGCGTTTTCGCCGAGTTGCCCCAGCCGGATCAAAAAGCGGTCGTGTGATTCAAAAAACGCAAACTCCACCGCGCCGATTAAATAGGGTGGACGCTGGCCGGTGACCTGACTAATGGCATCGCCGCTGGTCTCGCGCACCCAATCTAGCGTAATCGCCTGTTCGAGTGCCGAATCGCCCAGCCGCTCGACATTCTGGCGTAACCAGCCGCTGATGCTCTGCGGATTTTGATGCGCCGGCAGCATATTGCCGACGCCATTGGCTAAACGGCGTTTGTAATTGGCGCGAATGCTCGGCAGATCGACGAGCGTGGCCAGTTCGCTGGTATCTGGACGCACCAGCGCACCATCGAGCCGATAGAGACTGTAATACGGCCACAGTCCGTAGGTGATGAGCAGCAACAACAGGAAATAACCGATTAAGCGCATGACGTGTTACCCCTCTCAGTGCGGACTGTCTGTGGTGTTAGCACGGCGCGTTACGGGATGCCAAGCGCCGTGCTCTACCGCGATCCTACGCGACTTCAACCACTGCCGCTATATGCGCCCCAGTCAGCGGCCGATCCGCCAGCGCCCGCGCACAGTCTGGGCACAGTTCGCGCTCCAGTGACAGCGCCATGTGCGCCGGCAGTCGCGAACGGATGAAATCGCGCTGTGCCGCTGTCTGGGTCAGCACTCCGCAGTGACTGCATCGAAGCAACGGCTGCTCACGCACCACAGTACCGGTAATCACCGTGCGGCGCATTCCGTCCTGATCTTCGATGCGAATGGCTCCGGTCGGGCAGACTTGGGTACAGGCTCCACAGCCGATACAGAGCGATGCCGGACGCTCGAAATCGAGATAGACCAGCCGATCTGCGGTCGTGGTCGCCATCCGCAATGCTTCGACGCCCATCTCGCTACAGGCCGCCACGCACAGTCCACAGCCGATGCAAATATCACAGCGCAGACAGCGGCTGGCTTCGTCATGAGCCAGATGCTCAGTCAGGCCATTTTCGATCTGCGTATAGTTGCCGTCGCCCAGCACCGCGCTGATCGGTTTTTCGGGCATCTCGGCACGCGCCTGTTGAGCGCGTTTGCCCGCTGCCACCCGCAACGGCACCACCTCGGCGCGGCGCTGTGGCTGACCGCGACTGCTGTCGAGTTCCGCTTGCATCAACCACGCATCGATTGCCGCCGCCGCCAGCTTGCCGGAGCGGATCGCCTCGACCGCCGTGCGCGGCCCATGCTGGGCATCGCCACCGGCAAACACGCCCGGCACAGTCGTCATCAGGGTATCGGGATCGGTGACGATGAAGCCGCGCTGGGTTTCGACGTCACTGCCATCCAAAAACGCCATATCCGTGCCCTGACCGACGGCGAGAATCACCTGATTGGCCTCCAGTCGCAACAACCGCTCGGGATCGAAGCTCGGGGCAAAGCGCCCAAGTTCATCCTTAACCCGTGCGCAATATTGGAACACCGCCGCGCCCTCGGCCTCGATGCGCAACGGCCCCCAGCCCGGATATAACTGGACGTTATGCGCCAGCGCCGCCTTGATCTCGTGCGGACTGGCGGGCATCTCGTCGCGCTGTTCCAGCGACACCATCGCCACATCAGTCGCGCCCTGACGCAGGGCCGTGAGCGCCACATCTACCGCGACATTGCCGCCGCCGATAACCACGACCCGCGGCCCGACCCGCACCGGCTCGCCGCTGCGCACCTCGCGCAAAAAGTCGATACCGCCGAGCACCCAGGGCTGATCGCCGCCGTCAATCGGGATGAAGCGCGATTTCTGGGTGCCGACGGCGATGAATACTGCGTCATAGTGGGCGCGGAAGTCGGCGAGATGGTCGATCTTGACGCCGGTTTGAATCGAGATGCCCAGTGTGCGGATTTGATCGAGTTCGCGTTCGAGCAGCTCGGACGGCAGCCGATAGGCCGGAATGCCGTAGCGCAACATGCCGCCCGCGTGTTCCTGTGCTTCGAGAATCTCGACCTCATGCCCCTGAAGTCGCAGATAGTACGCCGCTGTCAGACCAGCGGGGCCAGAGCCGATAATGCCGATGCGCTGTCCGGTTGGCGCGGCCAGTTCGGGATGCGGATAGCCGCCTTCTTCCAAACACAGTTCCGCCGCTCGCGCTTTCATCGGACGGATAAACACCGAGCCATCATGGTCGGCCCGCATACAGGCCGATTCACAGGGCGCGGGGCAAACCAGACCGCACACCAGCGGTAGCGGATTGTCGCGCCGGATCACCGCAATCGCGGCGCGATGATCGCCGTGTCCTAGATAGGCCATAAAGCTGGGGATGTCGATATTGGCCGGACAGGTGCTGTGACAGGGCGCGGCGTTCAGGGTCAGACAGCGCCCCTCGGGGCAGGACTCGCGCCGGATATGTGCGTCCCACTGATCGCGGAAATCACGCAGCGCCCGGCCTAGCGTGTCGGCCACATCGAGACCATCGGCGGCCAGTTGCGGCACCAGCGCAGCCAGTGCGGTCAGATGTCCGGGGGTGGCGCGTCCGAGGGTGATTTCAGTGGTCAGCCGCAGCGCCCGCGCCAGCCGTCCGCGCACCGGAGCCGCCAGCCCTTCGCCCAGATCCCAGGTGCGATAGAGTGCTTGGCGCGTCAGCCGCACCACGCAGACATGTTCATTGACCGAAGCCAGCGGATCGGCAAGATTAGATTGAATCGTCGGTTGCATGGCGGTGCTCATCGGCGGTCTCCGTTGGTCTCGATGCAGGATTCAGCCATCAGCGCCCGCGCATAGCGGTCGCGGCGCGGATCGGGCGCGGCGTTGGCTTCTTCAAAGGACAGACAGCCGGTGACGCATTTGCTGACACAGGCCGGTTTCAGTCCAACATCGAGGCGATCTTTGCAGTAATCGCATTTAACGACCTTGCGCGTGACCGGATCCCATTGTGGCGTGCCCCAGGGACAGGCGGCGATGCAGCTTTTGCAGCCGATGCAGAGACTCGCTTCGACAAAGACGATGCCATCCTGAGCACGCTGCTGCATGGCTCCGGTCGGGCAGGCTTTGACGCACCACGCCTCTTCGCAGTGATAGCAGGGCATGAACACAAAGCGGATGCGCGGACGGCCATCAACCGCAATCGGGCCGATGGTGACGATCTTGCACGGCACTGGCCCGGGTTCGAGGGCTTTATTGGCCTTGCAATGCACCTCGCAGGCTTCGCAGCCGATGCAGTTGGCCTCGTCGTGACGCAGGATATAGCGACTCATGCCGCACCTCCGTTGGATGCGACCGGACGCACGCGCACCTGAGTTTCGGTCAGCGAGCAGCCGCCGCCGGCTGGATCGAAGTCATGGAGCTTGCCATGCTGCAAGCGTTGATCGGCCACGCCGAGGCCGTGAGCGCGGGTGGCCAGCGGCACTGTTGCGCCATAGCCGTGCAGCATGAACACGGCGTCGGGGTGAATCCAGGGCGTGACCTTTGCGGGCAATTGACCGCTGTAGCGGCCGCCGCCGGTGATCTCGACCAGTGCGCCGTCGGTGATGCCAAGTGCCTGAGCGCGGTCGGGATGCATCCAGAGTTCTTGTTTGGGCGCGATCTCGTTGAGCAGCGGATTGTTGAGCGATTGGCCATGGGTCAGGGTCGCGGCGCGTCCGAACAGCAGATAAAAGCTGTCGCCGGTCGGCGCGGGCTTGGACGCATAGGGCGGCAGACTCGGCAGTCCAGCTTGCGCCAGCAACGTGCTGTCAAACTCGATCTTGCCTGAGGGGGTGGGAAATTCGAGCGCATCGCGTTCCTGTAAACGTGGCGCATCGGCCAGCGCCATGACGCCCCGCGCCCGCAGTTCATCAACGCTCACGCCGACGCCGTCGAGCTGATAGTTCCACAGTTCTTCGATGTGCTCAAAATCGAGCGCCGCACCGCGCTCAACACGCCGCAAAATCTCGCGGAAAATCCACCACGCCGGACGGCTGTCGAAACGCGGCGCTACCGCTTGATCGCGCATGATGAGCGTTGGCACCGCGCCCTGTGTCAGCCCCAGAATGTTGGCGCGTTCCAGATAAGTCGATTCGGGCAGGATGACATCGGCATACCAAGCCGTTTCCGAATAGCGGACATCTATCGCTACAATCAGCTTGAGCCGGTCGAGCGCCCGTTGCAACGCCTCGGCGTCGGGCATCGCCGTCAGTGGATCGTGACGATAGATAAAATACGCGCCAATCGGATAGGGCTGGTCGGTCTCCAGCGCAGCGAATAGCCGATGCAGCACACCGATGGCCGGATCCCAGCTCGGATGCTCGGTTCCGGCCCCATCGACACGCGGTTCATCGACCTTCGGTGCGCGGTCGATCAGGCGCTTGAGGCTGGCGCGGCCATAAAATTCGGGTGATTTGCCAAGCAGACAGCCGCCGGGCATTTCGATATTGCCCATTAACACATTGAGAATGAGCGCGGTGCGGCTGACATGAAATGACTGGCTGTGACGCGCTACCATCCAGCCGGGATGGAAGATCACCTGTGGGGCGTCGGCGGCGATCTCGCGCACCAGCGCACGCACGTCGTCCGCTGGGATGCCGGTGTGGGTTTCTTGCCATTCGGGTGTCGTTTCAGCGACGGCGGCGCGGAGTGCGTCGAGTCCCGACACGTATCGCGCAACGAAGTCGTGATCGTACAGATCGTGTTTCAGAATCTCGTGAATCAGCGCCAGATTCAGGGCGTAGTCGCTGTTGGGCCGAATCTGCCAATAGCGCGTCGCTTTGCAGGCGGTCACGGTGGCACGCGGGTCGATATAGGTCACGCGCATCCCGTTGCTGACTGCCGACATAAAGGCTTTGGCTTCCTTGACCATCAGCGATTCGGCGATATTGCGCCCGTAGAGCACCAGATGCTTGGTGTTTTTAATATCCAGCACCAGCTTGGAATGCGGGAAGCCGAACAGCGACCGCGCCGCATTGTAGACATTGCTGGCGCAGGTGACATCGTGATTGAAATAGTTCGGTGAGCCGAGCGAGCGGATAAAGGTGCGCGTCAGGTCGGTGAACGGGCCGCCTCGGTCGGAAAGCGCCACGCCGCGTCCGCCACATTCGTTCAGTGTCTGTTGTAGGCGCTCGGCGATGTAGTCCAGCGCCTCGTCCCAAGACGCTGACCGCCACTGGCCGGCCCCGCGCTCGCCGCTGCGGATTAGCGGTGTTTGTGGGCGTTCGTCATCGTTCTGGAATGATTGGCCCGCGCCGCCTTTGGCGCACAGACTCGCGCCCAGCGCGGTGTCGTGTGGGTTGCCTTGAATCCAAGTAACGCGCCCGTCCTGCACCTGTACTTCAATCGGGCAGCGGACGGCGCACATGCCGCAGAGGCTGTAGACCGTGCGCGTGTCGGGAGCATCCGATCCGCGTCCGGCAGTTGCCAAATTTGCATTCATTATTGACTTTCAGCGAGCCAGACTCCGCGCTCAAATCAAGCGCGATGACCGAGATCAGCGCACAAGGCGTGCTCAGTCCGTCGGACTCGCGTCCTCCGTAGTTGTTGGTATTGAAGAAGAAAACGGCCGTGCGGGTCGCGGAGTAACGCGGGGCAACGGCGGCGGGAGAGTTGTGTATGCGGGAGATCGCTACAGCAAAATTATGGCGGGAGTTGGGGAAAAATGCCATCTTGAAGCGTTTGGCTTGACCAAGAGTCTTTGCTGTTGGCCGCTGAAAACGCTGAAAAACGCTGAAATTAAAACACCTAAAACACCCCAACACTGGAGCCGCGGTCACGCCTGAGCTATTTTAGTCAGCTTGTGCCGCATCTAACCTCTGAGGTTCCCTAAAAGACTATGGCTGATCTTGATACGCCCCGCTCGCCTTACCCGATTACACGGATGCGCCGGATGCGCCGCGATGATTTCTCGCGGCGGCTGATGCGCGAGACAACCGTAACGCCCAATGATTTGATCTGGCCGGTGTTTGTGCTCGAAGGCCAGAATCAGCGCGAGGCGGTGGCCTCGATGCCCGGTGTGGAGCGCCTGAGTATTGATCTATTAGTTGAAGCAGCACGCGAGGCTTATCAGCTCGGCATTCCGGTGATCGCCCTGTTTCCAGTCACGCCGCTGGAAGTCAAATCGCTCGATGCTCGCGAAGCGTTCAATCCTGATGGGCTGGCACAGCGGGCGGTGCGGGCGCTCAAAGCGGCTGTTCCCGATATGGGCGTGATGACTGATGTCGCGCTTGATCCGTTTACAACGCATGGTCAGGATGGCTTGATCGACGCCTCCGGCTATGTGATGAATGACGAAACCGTCGATGTGCTGGTGCGTCAGGCTGTTTCACACGCTGAAGCCGGAGCCGATATTGTCGCGCCTTCGGACATGATGGACGGGCGCATCGGGGCGGTGCGGGCGG
Organism: Allochromatium warmingii; assembly: GCF_900107145.1. Lineage (GTDB taxonomy): Bacteria > Pseudomonadota > Gammaproteobacteria > Chromatiales > Chromatiaceae > Thermochromatium > Thermochromatium warmingii. The sequence goes on from NZ_FNOW01000007.1 coordinate 69,731, forward strand.
CGCTGGAAGCAGCGGGGCATATTCACACCCGCATCATGGCTTATTCAGCAAAATATGCGTCGAGTTATTACGGCCCGTTCCGCGATGCCGTCGGCTCGGCCGGCAATTTGGGCGCCGGGAATAAATACACGTATCAGATGGATCCGGCCAATTCCAACGAAGCGATTCACGAAGTCGCGCTCGATTTGGCCGAAGGCGCGGATATGGTGATGGTCAAGCCCGGAATGCCTTATCTGGACATCGTGCGCCGGATTAAAGATCAATTCGGCGCACCGACCTTTGTCTATCACGTTAGCGGCGAATACGCGATGCTCAAAGCCGCAAGCATGAACGGCTGGTTGAATGAACGCGCCGTCGTGCTGGAAGCGATGGTGTCGATGAAACGCGCCGGAGCCGATGGCATCCTGACTTATTACGCGAAGGATGTCGCCCGTTGGTTGGCCGAGTAACGGTGGTGCGGATGGTCGGTGTCGTCGGTTGGATGCAGGTGTGTTAAAGCCTTGGTGGAACCCAAACAGTGTCCGCGCACTGTTGCTCGATCTGATTGAAGCGGAATTGACGCGCCGCCGCCCCGGTGTGCAACCGGATGTTGCACAGCGGTGTGTGCGCAATCTGGAGTGCGATGATTTTGACAGCCTCGCATTGGATTCGCTGGAATGGCTCGATCTGGCGACAACGGTGGCGGTGCAATTTCAGTTGCATGAAACCGGACACGATGCGGCCCTGATTCCGTCTCGTCAGCTATCAGCTTGGATCGAGAGCATTCTTGAGAGCCGCGCCGCGCACGATCAGGCGCTTGGGTTTTTCACCTCTGGCTCAACCGGCCAGCCGAAACTCTGTGTGCATCAGACGGCGCATCTGGAGCAAGAGATCGGCTTTTTCGCCACCCTGCTCGGTGATCGGCGGCGCATTCTACGTGCCGTGCCCAGTCATCATATTTACGGCTGTTTATTTGCGTTCATGCTGCCGGCGCAGTTGGGCATTCCGGTGCTCGACATCCGCACCAATCTGCCCGGCGCGATTTTGCGCCAAGCCCGTCCGGGCGATCTGGTGCTTGGACATCCGGCGTTTTTCGATCTAGCTACCCGCGCCGCCTTGACCATGCAGCCGGATGTCGTGGCGCTAACTTCAACCAGTCCCTGTCCGCCGCTTCTGTGGCAGCGGCTTGCCGAGCGCGGCTGTACGCGGCTGATTGAGATTTACGGCTCCTCGGAAACGGCCGGGATCGGCTGGCGCGAGGCGGCAGATGCGCCCTTTGCACTCTTGCCCTATTGGTCACGCGCAGCGGATGCACCCGACGCGCTCCAGCGGCAGCCGACCGTTGGTGTGCCGCAGCGGGTCGCGCTGCCGGATGCCGTCGCATGGTGCGACGAGCGCCAGCTTCGGGTACTCAAGCGCCACGATGGCGCGGTACAGATTGGCGGTTTCAAGGTCTACCCGGAGCGGGTGCAAGCCTGCATCGCCCAGCATCCCGAAGTCGCAGCCGCACAGGTACGTCCTTATGAAATCGGTGCCGATCAGCGGCTCAAAGCCTTCGTGGTGCCGAGTGCGCTATGCGTCGATCACACCGGACTACCAGCGCGGCTCAATGCCTGGTTAGCCGATCATCTCGCTCCAGCAGAACGCCCCAAATCCATCACCCTCGGCTCCAGTCTGCCGCAATCGGCACTCGGCAAGGCGGCAGATTGGGAGTGAATAGAGCTTTCAGTTTTCAGCTCATAACATAATGATGAATCTCGAAGACGCCATCGACATCCACGACCCGCGCCGCCTCGATCATTTGACCGAAGCCGAGCTGGATCACTTGCCTGTTGGCACCATCCGCGTCGATGCCGAAGGGCGGATTCTGTTTTATAGCCGCGCTCAATCAGTGCTGTCGCAGCGCGAAGTTGAAACCGTACTCGGGCGCAATTTTTTCTCCGAGGTCGCGCCCTGCACTGTGGTGCCGGAGTTTTACGGGCGCTTTCGGCGCGGCGTGCTCACCGGCCATCTCGAAACAACCTTTGAATTTATCTTTGATTTTCAAATGGCTCCGGTGCGGGTACGCATCACCATGCGGGCCGCCGAGCGAGCCGGTGAGTTCTGGATCATCGTGCAGCCGCAAGATCGCTTATCGCCGCGCAATGAACAGACGGCCTATGACCTGATCGCTGGTAAGTTTTGCGAACATATCGCCGCTGTCTCCGCTGCATCCTTTGATTTTTCGCAGTGCGATCTGGAACCCATCAGTACCTGCGGGATGATTCAGCCGTTCGGCTGTTTATTGGTCGTCGATCCCGTTTCACAGCACATTCAAGCCTGTAGCGCCAATACTGAAATGTATCTCGGCCTCACTCCTGAGCTGCTGCTTGATGCCCCGCTGGAACAGGCGTTGCCCAGTGCTCATGCCACTGCGCTCTACGCGGCGCTGGCAGCGGATGTGGCGACGGCGCATTTTGTCCCGTCATTCTTTCTTGCCCGTGCGCCGCTGGATGCGCACGCCTTATCAGTACGGCTGCATCGCTGGCATGAGCGGCTGTTGCTGGAAATCGAGCCGTATGGCGAAATGGAGCACGATGTACGGATGCGCGGTTTTGATATCGAATCATTCCAGCGCCGTTTACGCGCCAGCGATGAGATCAAGCGCGTCTGTCAGGAAGCCGTCGATGTGCTGATGTGCCGCCGGAGTTGATTGAAATTGAAATCACCGAATCGCTATTATTGCGCATGACCGCCAGCGTAAAAACAACGCTGCACAGCCTCAATCGTGGCGGGATTCAATTATCACTTGATGATTTCGGCACCGGCTTTAGCTCGATGGCTTATCTGCGGGAATTGCCGATTAGCAGTTTAAAAATTGATCGCGATTTTATTCGCGGTATTGAGACAGCGCGTGACCGCAATCTCGTCGCCGGTATGATTGCGATGGCGCATTCAATCGGCAAAGAAGTAATTGCCGAAGGAATTGAAACCCCGCGCCAGCTTGAACGCTTGACTGAAATTGGCTGTGATTGGGGGCAGGGCTATTTGTGGTCGCGGCCCATTGCGCCGGAGCAGGCGTTTGCTGAGTTTGGGTGAGGACTTTTATGGCACCACCTCCCCAACCAACACCTCAGCCGCCGGATCCAGATCCATCAGGCGCACCCTCACCACCTGACCTTCGCACATCGGCATCGCGCTCCGCACCTGCACCGGCAGATAGTTCGGCGTGTAGCCGGAGCGCAGCGCGGTCGCAGCGGGCAGCGTCGGCACCCGTTCATGCAGCACTGGCGCCGTTTGGCCGATTTGCGCCCGCATCACTGCTTGCCGCGACGCCTGCGCCACCGCGTCCAGTTCGGCAAGACGCCGCTGACGGGTGCGACTGTCTACCGGCTCGCTCAACCCCGCTGCCAGTGTGCCCGGGCGCGGTGAATAGCCAAACGCATGAATATCACCAAAGCCGACGCGAATGGCTAATTCCAGCGTGTGTTGCCAATCAGCGTCCGTTTCGCCCGGAAAGCCGACGATGATGTCGGTGGTCAGATTCAGATTGGGAATCGCCTGCCGCGCTCGCTCGACTAATTGCAGATATTCAGCGCGTTTGCAGCGCCGCGCCATGCGTTTGAGCACCGCGTCTGAGCCAGATTGCAGCGGCAGATGCAGATGCGGCATCAGGCGCTGATCGCTAAACAGCGCCCACAAGCGTTCGGGCAGATCCCAGGGTTCGAGCGAGCCGAGGCGGATCCGCGCAATCGCCGTGTCACGCAACAGCCGCTCCAGCAGGCCGGCGAGATCGGTGCCGTCATCGGCGCGATAGCCGCCAAGTTGCACGCCAGTCAACACCACTTCTTGCACGCCAGCGCGTTCAAATTGGCTGACTTCGCGCACGATCTCCGATGGTGGCCGACTGCGTTCAGCGCCGCGTGCGCGGGTAGTGATGCAAAACGTACACTGATAGCGGCAGCCATCTTGAATCTTAATAAATGCGCGTTGACGGCCCCGCGCAAACAGTGGCACTGACAGATCGAGCGCAGTGACGGCTGAACGTGAATCTCCAGTGAGATTCAGCGCCGCTCGTGCGATCTCAACTAGTTGATCTTTATCCTGATTAAGAATAACAAGATCGGCAGCAGCAGCGGCGGCAGTCGGATCGAGCGTCGCCCAACAGCCGCTGACGATCACGCGAGCGGCAGGCTGGACGCGCCGCGCTCGGCGCACGAGCTGACGCGATTTGCGCACCGCCTCGGCAGTGACGGCGCAGGTGTTGATGACGATTAAATCTGCTGGAGCCTGTGCATCCTCGACCAGTTCGCAGCCATGCGCCAAAAACGCCCGCGCCCAAGCTTCTAACTCGGCTTCGTTGAGACGACAGCCGAGCGTGTGCAGTCGCACACGCTGCACCGCGCCCGGCACGTTCACGCGACCGCCGTCTGTCCGCTGCCGATCCAAGCGGGCGCGGGCGGTGGCGTTGGGGAGTTTTGATGCACCAGCAAGCGCCAGCCCGTATCCGTGCGTGTAAACACATGCAGCGCATAGAGCGGCGGCGGCTGGGGCGTGGCGAGCGGCTGTTCTTCGACCAGATGCACGGCATAGTCGTCCTGTTCGATCCAGAGCCGATGCGCAATCTGCAACTCAAAGCCGTGTCCATGTGCAAACAGCGTCTGCCACAGGCGCTCGATCTGTGGCGCACCGACGGCCAGCGGTAGCATCGGCAGCAGACAACAGCTCGCCGCCGAATCCGCCCAGACCGCCATCATCGCGGACAGATCGCCCGCTTCCAACGCATCATAGAAGGCATCTTCGGCGGCTTGTGGGGTAGCAAAACAGCCCATCGGCTCGCTCACCGCCGTCCGCCCGTTTGTGGCGTACCGCGTGGGACACGAATAATCAGTCGGCCTTTTTTGACTTCGCGGGTCATGCCGGCAACGTTCGCATCCGGCGGTAAACCGATGCGCCGACTGCTCGCATCACGCTGCCGCGATTGCTGATACTGATAGCCTTGGCCATCCGGTCGCATCTGGTGCTGTCTGAAATGACTGGCCGCGTTGTTCTGAATCAGCAGGCCGCGTGCGACCGGACGCACCTCGATTTGATCGGGCGAGAGCTGATTGAGCCGCAATTCAATGATGTACGCCTTTTCAGTCGCACGGCGGCGCACATCCAGACGCGGTTCAGCAGTTGGAGCGCGGGGCGCTGTCCAGTCATCATCTTGCTGTGACCAAGGCGTCTCGTCCTGATCTCGCCAATCACGATCACGCGGCGGCATCGGGCGCAGTGCATGGGGCGGTTCGGGAGGTGTTGACCACTGATCCGAGCCAGCCGGCGGCCCATAAGGATAGGGTTGATAGGCACCCGGATAGCCCGATTGCGGGCCAGCAGGCGGCGTCCAGGGCTGGGCGACTGTCAGCATCGGCCACAACGCTGAAACGGCTAGGGCAGTAAGCGGGATTCGACGCATGAGGTGCTCCGCAAGTCAGGTTCGGGAATGTGAGAATGGACGGACAGACTGCCGACTCAGTATAAGGCCAGTTATTCCAAATTTCGCCTCAGCTCACCAGATGGCTATGCCCACCACCACCCTCGCCCAACTGCTTGCAACGACCGATTTTATCTGGAGTCGTCCCGCGCCGACCGCGCCGCACTTGACGAATATTCAATGGCGTGCTGATGCCTGTGATGCGCGGTCGATCCTGTTTTTTCAGCGATTCGACGACAATCTGACCGATGCGGAACTCTATCAACGCTATTTTGCGGGTCGCAGCTTCGCCGCGCTGGTGACGAATCGGCGGCTCGACTGTTTTGAGCAGCTACCGCCGACAATCGCGCTCGCTGTCACCGGCCCCGAACGCTGGGCTGAGGTGGTGCGCCAATTCTGCGATCTGGTCTATCCGCTGGATACCGCTCGCCTGCGCTTTATCGGCGTCACCGGCACCAATGGTAAAACCACGACGGTTAAATATCTCGAAGCACTCTTGACCGCTCACGGCCAGCGCGTGCTGTCGATTGGCACATTGGGCGTCTTTTTGGACGGGGAACGGCTGGTTGAAACCGGCTTTACCTCGCCGCCGCTGATCGAATTGCGCCGTCTGCTACACGCACATCAAGATCACGCTGATGTGGTGCTGATGGAAACCAGCAGTCATGCGCTCGATCAAGGGCGGGTCGCTGGCATTCCATTTCAGGCCGGCGGTTGGACGAATTTCACCCAAGATCATCTCGATTATCACCGCGACGAAGCGCACTATTTTGCGGCCAAAGCACGACTTTTGGCGCTGATTCAGCCCGGCGGACAGCTCTACTGCACCAGTCCGGCGGTCGTCGAGCGCCTCGCCGCAGATGTCGCAGCTGGGGCGCTGCCGGTTGCCGTCACGCTGTTGGAACCGGCGCAGCTTGCGCCCGAGGCGCTGACCGCCCAGCCGTTTTTAGCGTTGGCACACAATCGCGCTAACTATGCGCTGGCGCTGGCGCTCGCTGAATGCGTCTTGGGCACCGCGCCAGCAGCGGATGCGTGGCGCCAGCTTCAGCCCGTCGCCGGGCGCTTTGAGTGTCAAGTCTACGGTCAACGCGCCATTGTCATCGACTTCGCCCATACGCCGGATGCGCTCGACACGATTTTAAGCGCGATTCGCAGCGGCTTTCCTGAGGCGCGGATCGCCGCGCTCTTCGGCTGTGGCGGGGATCGTGACCGCTCGAAACGGCCCTTAATGGGCGCGGCAGTAGCACGTCACAGCGACGCAATCTTCGTCACCTCAGATAATCCGCGCCACGAAGCACCGGAGCGGATTATTGAAGACATTGTGCGCGGCATTCCAGCCGATCAGGATTACCGCGTGATTGTGGATCGCGCCCAAGCCATTGCCGCACTCTTCGATCAGCTTGACACCCGCCCCGCTGAGGAATGCTGGGTAGCGTTGATCGCTGGCAAGGGCCATGAACGGTATATCGACCAAAACGGCCATAAAACCCCGTACAGCGATCAAGAACAGGTCGCGCACGCTCTTCAGCGGCTCGGCTGGACGCTTCAAAACACTGGAAATACTGGAAACACTGGGGTCTGAGCTATGCGCCGCTTGTACTCGATCCCCATTGGTCTGCTGCTGGGCATTGTGCTGGCGCTGCTGCTGCCACAGGGTGCGCCCTATGTTGCGTGGATTGGGCAGATTTTTTTATCTCTGCTCAAGCTATTGATTTTGCCGCTGATTTTGGTCTCGATCTATGCGTCACTGGCCGGCGGCACAGATCTTCAGCGTCTCGGCAGTCGCACGCTGCTCTATTACCTCATCACCTCGACCATCGCCGCCACGCTCGGTACGACTATCGGATTGTTTTTTGCGCAGGGCGTGCCGGTCGGATTGCTCGATCTGGAGCCGGTCGCCGCCGAGGGCGCGGGATTTAGTCTGGAACGATTGATCGCCAATGTGATCCCGACCAACCTGTTTGCGACGCTGGCAGAGGGGAATATTTTGCAAAGCGTGGTGATTGCGGTGCTTGCGGCACTGGCCTCGCGGCGACTGCTTGATGCGCCACGCCTGACGCTGCTCACTGGAGCACGCGCACTCGATGCGCTGCTGATGCAGGCCTTAAGCGGCATTTTGACGCTGGCCCCGCTGGGCATTGCGGCACTGGTGTACAGCAGCTTGGCGGGGATGGCATGGCATGAGATGCTGCAATTGCATTCATTTGTGTGGGCGGTGGCGCTGGCGGCCGGTCTACATGCGCTGCTGGTGCTGCCGCTGCTCTATCGCCTGTTGACGCATCGCGCACCCTGGCCGCTGCTGCGTGCTTGTCGGGAACCGCTGTTGACGGCGCTTGCGACGGCATCGAGTTCGGCGACCTATCCGGTCTCAAAACGGGCATTGGAGCGGTTCGGCGTGCCGGAGCGTGTCACCAGTCTGACCCTACCGCTCGGCGCAACGCTGAATATGGACGGCTCGGCGCTCTATCAGTCGATTTTGCTGATTTTCATGTCGCAGTTAGCTGGTGTTGATCTCACGCTCGGGCAAGCAGCGTTGATTGTGCTGCTCACGATGGCCTCTTCAGCAGGCACGGCGGGGATTCCGGGTGGGGGTATTGCGATGATGGCGTTTATGCTCGATTTTTTGGGTTTGCCGCAGACCTATTTGGCGCTGTATTTGGTCGTGGATCGCTTTTTTGATTATCCGATCACGGCGGTCAATGTCTGGGGAGATTTAGTGGTGGCGGCGAGTGTAGCTGAGACGGTTAGCGATTAGCGGTCAATGGCACTGTTGAGTTGCCCGTCCATGAACCTTAACGGCGTGATGATGGCATGATGAACGGACGGGCAATCCAACCGACTGCTACTGCGCTAAGGATGAATGAGCACATCCAGTAAAACCTGTTGCACGATTTCATTATCGAAATCACAGCCAGTATCACGCTGAATCACAAACCGAAGCTTGCTGACGACATCATCTGTCAAAATCGCACGAATCAGGCTTTCGCGTGTTAGGGCGTTGACTTCCCGCCAGCATTTTTCCAATGCCGCTGGATTTTCCATGCCAAATCGTGAAATCAGGACGAGCTTTTCACAATCCTCCAAGCTGACATCTGGCAACAGATCGACTGAAAAGACTAGGCTGGCATCGACAATATTTTGGGTCGAAATGTGATACATCCGCCACGTTGAGAGGTTAGTGAGCAATGCCCAACCAATGCCAGAATAAGCACCATAGGACGTAGCCTGAAAAACATGCTTATCCCGCAATGGCGTACCGGCGCGTTTGCTTTCACCAACAATTAAATCGGCACCATCGACGGCCAGCACATAATCAGCCGTGCGACCCTGAATCTTCTGCTCGGCTTTAACTTCGTCCATCGAATATCCGAACACATCGATTAGGATGCGATCTAGGATCATGCGCGTATTGCTTTCGTTGATACCGTTCGCCACGGCGGCGCTGATTTGTGGCAAAAATGCCCGCAATGCTTGTTGCATCGCCCGCGCTTTTTCAATCCATACCTCACGCGGCGGCATGCGACCCCCAATCGCGACTACATCACCTTGCCCCGTCGCGCTCTCGGCATCCGGCTCGCCAATATTGACGCCAAATGAGGCCGCCAACGCCTCCAATCCGCCGTTATAGCCCTGCCCAACGGCGCGGAATTTCCACGCACCTTGATGGCGATACAGATCGCCCAGCATCAAGGCACGCTCTTGATTGATGTGCGTCAACGGAAATCGGATCAAGTCTTCGCCGGTCGGTTGCGCGACCCGGATATAAAGACCATTCATCATTCCACAGTGCGGGCGGCCATCTGCGTCAGCTTCCGTACCAATGGTGATGGTAAAGACGATTTTGGCGACATCGTTGGGGACACGATCTAACCATGCACGGAAGGCGCAACGATCTCGGTCAAAATCAGGCTCCATAGCGAGGCTTCCGCATGGCGTCTCAGGTTGGTTGTAGAACACAAAATCCTGATCGCTACGCACTTTATCGGACGCATCAACGAGAAACGCGCTGACATCAGCCTCCAACGCAGTCCCCGCGCCCCAACCAATGCCGATCAAAACATGATCTTTTTGAATCGGCGCGTTTGCGCCTTGTTGCAGCTCAACGCCCATCCCGATCTCCTTTGATGAATTGACGCCCCGATCTTACCCAAGCGGCGGTCAGAATGGAAAGTCGTGAACCATTACAACCGCTGACAGCGCCGATCTGGTTAGCTTTTGGGCTGTTGAATGTGCTTTATTGGTTTTGGGCAGGTTGAGCGAAGGCCATCAATGTGTTCCTTTAAACTATCAGGGATCGAGCGCCACATCGGATCAAGCACAAAATCAATGCCTTCACGACGTGCAAGTTTAGCTGCTGGCACAAAATCGGCATCTCCAGCGAATAACACGATTTGGTCTACTTGCTTCTTGTAAGCTAGAGATGAAATATCGAGACCAATTCGCATATCGACACCTTTTTGACGTGCATTCGGGATTACATCAGATTCAGTCAAGTCTTCAAACTTGATCTTTTTCTTTAATAATTCCTCAATCTTCGTTGGCTTAATCGTCCAAGGAGTGTCGCTGGAGAGATGACCAAGACGCAGGGCAACTTTGCGCTTACTTAACAACGCTGAATGAAGTGCTAGACGGAAAACAGCTTCATCGGATTTTTTAAAATCGCAAGCCAAACCAGAGATTGGATTGTGTAGTTTCTTATCGAGTGGCGGGCAATCGTAGAAAAAAATACGGTATAGATGACGGCGGTATGTTGGCGTGCTATGAGATTTTGAGCGGCGGCCTTCTGATAAGTGCAGCATCGCCCAACGGTAAGCTAGATCAGCCGCACGCGCAGCATCGTGGTAGTTATGCGGCTCAATGGCGCGAAAACGCCGCACAAAGTAAGCCCCATCAATCAAAATTGCAGTTAGCATCGGTTCTCCATACGCAAAAACGCCCAAGGGATCAGCGCATCCGATATGGATAAGGACACGCTTACTGCCATGGGCGGGATGTTTTTATCCTAGCAACTGCATACGCCCCGGTCAATGTGTCATCTGCGGCGCATTGCAGACGCTAATAAAGCTAAAGCTTGTCCTGTTTGCGCCGCAACCGTTCCCAAGCATCATCCCAACTTTCACCCGGCTGGGCGTGTTGCTGAACATACTCGCGGGTGAGCGGAACTTTGAGCGGCTTTGATTCGGATGGCGTTAAAAACGGGTCGTCAGACTGCGGCGGCTCGGTTTTAGGGCTAAAAATGAAGGTCAGCGCATACACCACACGCCCGCGTTTATGCTGTTCCCAGTTGACGCACAGATCACTGTGGGCATTGATCTGCGCGATAGCGGGATTGAGGATGCGATTTTTGAAGTCGCGGATATTCGGATACTTCTCGCCCAGATCCAAATGCTCACGCAGCCAGCGCAGTTCAATCGTGCGACTGCCCGCCTCACGCCACTGCACCAACATTTCATAAATCCGAATCGCATAACCAGAGGTCATGCTGGCCACTGATTTGAGGCGATAGGACGTAAATCGCTCCCGAAGCTGAGACAGGAACGGCAGGATGTCCGGCGCGAACACCAGCGACAACGCCCCCTGCCCATCGTGATAGCGGATCGAAGCAACCCAGCGCGTTTCAATCTGAGCGATATCGGGCTGATGGGCAAACGGCCCATGAATCACGACAGAACGCGCATACAGACGCTGGGCAACTTGGCATAACAGCTCATAGGCCTGCGGGCGGCTCACGCCATAGACCTCCATCACATCAGTCAAGCGAATGGTGTGACACATTCCGACAGTGAGCGGCTGGCGACTGTCCACATGCGCCAGCGCCAGCAACAGCAACAGCAACCGTTGTTCAGCTAATGAAAGCGCGTAGGTCGCTTCAACCAAGTGATTAGATTTGGTAACGACAACGTTTGGTTTGCGCGGCATCGTTGCGGATCATGTGATTTTTAGTGCTAAAAACGTATCACATTATATTCGGAATTTGTCTCACTATTGTTCGGGATTTGTCACAACATTGTTCGGGATTTGTCTCACTATTGTCGGAATTTGTCACACAATAGGCTTATAAGCTATTGATTTCAAAACAAAAAACGGCGCTTAAAACAAGGTTTAAAACATAAAACAGAAAAGCAATCCGCGCTGCAAAGCACGTTGAGCGTCAGCTTTGCGTGGATCGCTTCGAGCTACAGATTGCAAACATTATGTGTTCTGCGCCGCTCTGCGCCGATCAACTCATCTATCAGGTCAGTTGCAACGCCCGAATCTGATCGCGGATCGCCGCCGCCTGTTCAAATTCCAGATTCTTCGCGTGCTGATACATCTGTTTTTCGAGCGTTTTTAAACGCTTAGCCAGATCTAGATCTAGTTGGGTTGCGTATTCCCAACCCAACCTACGACTACTGCGCTACGTCACCCCAACGTCACCCCAACGTCGCCAAAAATGCCCCAACCGCTGCCGACAACTCGCGCTCACCGGCTAATACCGCAGGCTCAAAATCGCTCCGCCATCCTGACATCAGTGGACGGGCGCGTTTCCACTCTTCAAACAGAATCCGCGCCACCGGCCCGCCCTGTTCGATAAAACCCAGATCATCAAAATCACGCGCCGCCTGCTGCCGATCATAAGCAAAGCGCACAATCTCCGAGCGCCACGCACCGCGCTCAAACCGTAGCAGCGCAAAACTGCCACGCGGATCGCCGTCAAACGGCGAGCCAACCGAGCCGACATTCAAAATCGGCAGACCATCGAGCACGCGCTCCAGCGGGCGATGCGTGTGCGCGGTCACAAACAGCGCCACATCCTGCGGCAACACCCCGCGCAGGTCAGCATCCGGCACGCGGTCGCTAATGCCGCAACGATTGCTGGCCAGCGTGCCATGCGTAACATGCACCCAGGATGCCTCGGTTTCGGCGTGAAAACACAGATGATCCGGCCAATCAACCAGCGCATCGAGACGCGGGGCGATTTGCTGATACGTCCAATCGGCAAAGCGGCGCATCTCGGCGGCCAGCGCATCGCGGGGCGGCTCGCGTCCGCATTGCTGAATCCAAGTCTCGTGATTGCCATTGACCGGCAGCCAACCGTGCGAGCGGCGCAGGGTATCGAAGCGTTCGAGACAGGCCAGACTGCTGGGGCCGCGATTGATAAGATCGCCGGCCATCACCACCAGCTCTGGCCCCCAAGCTAGGATGCGGTCGATGGCCGCGTTGAAGGCGGGGAGATTGCCTTGCACATCGGAGAAAATGGCGACCTTCATGCGGAACAACCTCTGGTGAGCGAACGCGGTTTAACGCAGTTTAACCCAGCGTTCCACCAGCGCCGCGACGGGTTCAATATCGCAGTTATCGGCCAGATCAGGCCGATATGCCGCTTCAATCAATACCCGCCCAACGCCGTCGCTGAATGCCCCAGCACCGCCGGTTGCATCCAAAAAAGCCAGCCACGCTTCACCCGTCAGGCCAGCGACCTGTGCGGCGGGATACTGTGCCAGCGCCAGCCGTCGCAACAGTCGCGAAATGGCTGCCAGATAACGCCGTCGGTCGCCACTGGCCTCTAGCTCGCGCTGCAACTGCGCCAGTTCACGCCGCGCCGCCCGTTGCAGCATGGTGCGGCGCGGCCAGTGTTGCCACTGCCATCCGCGAGATCGCGCCACGATCAGCGCAATCAGGATCAGCACTACCACTACCACCAGCCACCAGCCGAACGCCGGTGGCCACCAAGACACCGGATCGGGCAGATGCCAGTCGCGTAACTCGGCAAGCGCATCGGCGGTCATCGTGTTGACCTCGCATTCAGCGCACCCCGCGCCCGTCGCCCACCCAACGCCTGCGCCAGTGTCGGGCCGACGGGATCGGCGGTCGTCAAGCGCACCCAATGTGCGCCGTGCAAGCGTGCCAGTCGTTCCAAATGCTCAAGCCGTTGCGCAAAGGCCGCCTGATAGCGCGAGCGGGCTTCAGCGGTAGTGAGATCCCAGATCCCGCGTCGCCCATCGCGCAGCACCGGATAGCGCCCGAGCGCGGGCGCCTGCGCTTCAAGCGGATCGTGAACCATGATGAACAGTACCTCATTCCCCGCCGCCAACCGCGCCAACCAAGCGTTATCGGCTTCAGTGACCGCAGCAAAATCACTGATTAACGCGATCAAACTCCCCGGCCGCACCCGTGTTGCCAACTGTGCGGCTAGGGTGGCGAGGCGGTGCCGATCATCCGTCACGCTGGTTGCGCCGAGTGGCGTGGCCAGTCGTTCCAACAGCGGCAACAATCCGGCATGACGCGCTGCCGGCTGGCGCTCAAGCTGGCGCGATTCATCAAAAATCAACCCGCCGACACGATCCCCGCGATCCACTGCCGCCCAGCCGAGCAATGCCGCCACCTGCGCGGCGATCACTGATTTAAACGCGACCCGCGTACCAAAACGCATCGACGGCCCCTGATCGACCAGCAACCAGACTGGGCGCTCACGTTCTTCGCGAAATAATTTGACATGCGGGGTGCCAGCACGCGCCGTCACGCGCCAATCCATGTTACGTGGATCATCGCCCGGCAGATACACCCGCGATTCATCGAACTCCATGCCGCGCCCGCGCAAGCGCGATAGATGCCCGCCACTGCGCGTGGCCAGCACCCGCCCACGCGGTGCTAGATCGAGCCGCTGTGCTTGAGCGCGGAGCGTAATGAGTTGGTGCAACTCGGCGCGAACGCCGCTTGCTTGCGCACTGGATTGCGGATCAATTTGCGCAGTGTGCGCGGTATTTGCGGTGAACGGATGCGCTTGAAACATCGGCGGCGGCTCAGGGGGCCGGAACATGGGCTAACAGTGCCGCGATGAAATCATCAGCACTCCGTCCGGCGGCTTCAGCTTCGTAGGTCAATAACACGCGATGTCGCAATACATCCCCCGCCAGTGCTTGCAGATCTTCGGGCGAGACAAAATCCCGTCCCGCTAACCATGCTCGCGCCCGCGCACTGCGGTCGAGCGCGATGGTCGCACGCGGACTGGCCCCAAAGCGCAACCAGCCCTCTAGTTCACGCGCATAGGCACCAGCGCGGCGCGTGGCCAGAATCAGATGCACTAAATAATCCTCGACTTCTGGGGCCATATACAGATCGAGAATGGCGCGGCGTGCTGCGAACACTTCGGTTTGTGTCAAGATCACGCTCGGCTCCGTATCCGGCGTGTGTCGCGCTTGCTCGCGGTTGAGGCGCAAAATCGCACGTTCGGTCTCCAGATCGGGATAATCGACGCGCACATGCAGCAAAAAGCGGTCGAGCTGCGCTTCGGGCAGCGGATAGGTGCCCTCTTGCTCAATCGGATTTTGCGTCGCCATGACCAAAAACAGGTCTGGCAGCGGGTAAGTCTCACGCCCGACTGTGACTTGACGCTCGCCCATCGCTTCGAGCAATGCGGATTGGACTTTTGCCGGAGCGCGATTGACCTCATCGGCCAACAGCAGATTGTGGAAAATCGGGCCGCGATCAAAGCGAAAACTGCCATCATGCGGACGATAAATCTCGGTGCCAGTCAGATCGGCGGGCAGCAGATCGGGCGTAAACTGCACGCGATGAAAATCACCTTCCAGCCCAGCGGCCAGATGCTTAACCGCTGTGGTTTTCGCCAAGCCCGGCGCACCCTCGACCAGCAAATGCCCATCGGCCAGCAGCGCAATCAGCAGCCGCTCGACCAGCGTGCGCTGCCCCAAAATGCGGCGGGCGATTTGATCGCGCAGTGCCGCAAAGCGGTGCGCCAGTTGCGCGGTACCCGCAACCGCTGACGGAGCGGGCGAATGTTGATGGATCGATGGCTGATGCAGTTCCAAAACAACTCTCCGTTTTTAGCCTAACTGTAAGATTCGCATGTCGTCCATTGCCGAGCGGCAATCGCGCCCCTATACTGAAACCGCCATTCCGGCACCACTAATCGAGGACACGACACAATGATTCAATCCAACCGGATTACCGCTTGCGCACTCGCCGCACTGTTCGCTGGTGCCTCCTTCTCCGCAAGCGCGTGGTGGGGCGGCCCAGGTTACGGCAACGGCGGCAACGGCCTCTGGGACAACATGGGTGACATGTTCGGTGATGGCTATGGCGACTTCAACATGAACATGGGCGGCGGCGGTCGCGGCTATGGGCGTGGATATGGTCGCGGCAATGGCTACGGTTACGGCTATGATGCCCCCTATGGCTATGGCGCTCCCTATGGTTATGGTGCCCCCTACGGCTATGGCGCACCTTACGGCGCCGCGCCCTATGGCGGCGGTTATGGCGCACCCTATGGTGTGATGCCGCCGCAGATGATGCCCCAGCAGATGCCGGCCGCTCCGGTTCAGCAGCAGGCCGCTCCGAACCGTTAAGCAGCAGTTGCTTTAAAAACGTAGCGGCACGTTTGCGCTACGGCACAAAAACGCCCCGTGCTTATTTGAGCCGGGGCGTTTTTATTAGCAATCAGCTTTCAGCGGCCAGCTTTCAGCAGTTTTTCAGATAAAACCCAATAAACAGCATTAACCGGCTTGAATAGATTAGACAGATTAAATTCAAAACCCTGTCAATCCTGAATCATCCTGTTAATCCTGTCTAATAAACAAACCGGCTTAAAACGGAATATCATCATCAAAATCAGCCGCACCGCTGAAATGATGACTTCCGCTCTCCGGTGCAGTTGAACGCGGCGCTTCAGACGCTGCCGGACGATTCGCACCCGCATTCTGACTCCGCCCCACTGGTGCCGCATCATCTGGATATGGCACCGCAGACGGCCCGCCCTGGCGACTATCAAGCATTTGCATGTTATCTACGATGATTTCAGTGGTATAGCGATCTTGCCCATCCTGAGTCTGCCACTTCTTCGTGCGTAGCTTACCCTCAACGTATACCTTAGACCCCTTGCGTAGATACTGCTTGACGATCTCAGCAAGTTTGCCAAAGAAAACCGTGCGATGCCACTCAGTTCGTTCTTGCATTTCGCCGGTATTGCGATCCTTCCAAGCTTCGCTAGTCGCTAAACTGACCGTAGCGACTGCATCACCGCTCGGCATATAGCGAACATCAGGATCAGCGCCAAGATTACCAATCAAAATAACTTTATTCACACCACGCGACATCGTATTTTCTCCTATTTGCACGAATGACAATTAGGCGTCAAGTGTTTTGCGCACATGACCAGCCTGTTTGAGTTCATCGAGATAAGCGTTCCAACGCGCCTCATATTCGTTGCCAAGACGATAGAGATACTCCCAAGAATAAATGCCGGTATTGTGTTCATCATCAAAATGCAAACACACTGCATAATGACCAATCGGCTCGATTTTATCAATGCCGACCTGTTCTTTACCGACCTGAAGCACGCGCTCATCTGGGCTATGACCTTGCACATCCGCCGAGGGCGAATACACGCGCAAATATTCACAGGGTAATTTGAAGCGCGTGCCATCCTCGTAAGCGATTTCAAGCACGCGGGAATGACGATGCAAACTTAACTCGATAGGGATGGGCATGATGGTTAAATCCGTTGTTTACAGAATATAGCGCGACAGGTCTTCATCCGCCGCTAAATCAGCCATGTTGTGCTCAACATAGGCGGCATTGATGGTCACGGTCACACGGTCGAGTTCTGAAGCATTGAACGACACATCTTCGAGCAGCCGTTCCATGACGGTATGCAAGCGCCGTGCGCCGATGTTTTCGGTTTTTTCATTCACCTGCCAAGCAATTTCAGCGATGCGCTGAATACCATCATCGGTAAATTCTACCGTCACGCCTTCAGTTGCCAGCAGTGCTTGATATTGATCGGTAAGTGAAGCATCCGGTTCGGTGAGAATGCGCACAAAATCATCAGTGGTTAAAGCTTTCAGTTCGACGCGAATCGGCAAGCGACCCTGTAATTCGGGAATTAAATCCGAGGGTTTGGATAAATGAAATGCGCCCGAAGCAATAAACAAAATATGATCGGTGCGCACTGCGCCATGTTTGGTTGAAACCGTACAGCCTTCAACTAATGGTAATAGATCGCGCTGCACGCCTTCGCGTGAAACATCAACACCGGTGGTGCCTTCACGCTTGGCGACTTTATCAATTTCGTCGATAAAGACAATGCCGTTTTGTTCGACATTTTCCAGAGCGCGTAATTTTAGCTCTTCATCATTCACGCGCTTGGCAGCTTCTTCATCATTTAAAACTTTTCGCGCATCGCGGATGCGTAATTTGCGCCGTTTAGTGCGGCTTTGGCCGAGATTCTGAAACAGGCTTTGCAGTTGGCTCGACATATCTTCCATGCCAGGCGGAGCCATGATTTCAACGCCAAGCGGCGCAGCAGAAACTTGAATTTCAATTTCGCGCTCGTCGAGTTCACCGGCGCGTAATTTACTGCGCAATTTTTCGCGGGTTGCTGAACTGACGGTTGAGCGGCTGTCTTCTTCAAAATCGGACGGCGGCGGTAATAAAACGTCGAGAATCCGTTCTTCGGCAGCCGCTTCAGCAAGATCGGCGAGTTTCGCCATTTCTTGCTCGCGGGCCATTTTGACGCCCATGTCGGCTAAATCACGAATAATTGAATCCACTTCGCGCCCAACATAGCCGACTTCGGTAAATTTCGTTGCTTCAACTTTAATAAAGGGCGCATTGGCTAATTTAGCCAAGCGCCGGGCAATTTCGGTTTTACCGACTCCGGTGGGGCCGATCATTAAGATATTTTTCGGCGTGATTTCTGAGCGCAATGGCTCATCAATTTGACTGCGCCGCCAGCGATTGCGCAGGGCAATTGCAACGGCACGTTTGGCGTCATGTTGGCCGACGATATGTTTATCCAGTTCGGCGACAATACGTTGGGGGGTGATTTCAGACATGGTGTAATAAATGTAAGCGTCGCATCAGAGGGAAGGCAGGTGGCGTTTATTCAACGTGCAAGCAATTAGCAATCTGGCGTATCCAACGCCTCAATCACTAAATTATGATTGGTATAGACGCAAATATCTGCCGCAATATGCAGACTTTTCTCGACAATTGCGCGTGCTGATAATTCAGTATTGTCAAACAGCGCCCGCGCTGCTGAGAGCGCAAAAGAACCACCCGACCCAATCGCCATAATGTCCTGTTCTGGCTCGATCACGTCGCCATTGCCCGACAAAATCAGCGAAGTCGTCGCATCAGCGATACACAACAGGGCTTCAAGCCGCCGTAATGTCCGATCCGTGCGCCAATCTTTTGCCATTTCCACCGCCGAGCGCGTCAGATGACCCTGATGCTTTTCGAGCTTGCCTTCAAACCGCTCAAACAGGGTGAAAGCGTCGGCTGTCGCGCCAGCAAAACCGGCTAACACCCGACCTTTGTAGAGCCGCCGCACCTTGCGGGCATTACCTTTCATCACCGTCGAGCCGAGCGAAACCTGGCCATCGCCGCCGATCACGACGGTCGCACCGCGCCGCACCGAAAGGATTGTCGTACCGCGAAAATTATCCATTGAACTTGAATTGTTGCGCGATCTGTCGCGTGTGTGTGAACAAGCGATCATCTTAATCGAAAGCGCGGCAATCCCGAAGTCCTCACGCCTGTTAGGACGCACGCTGATAATCAGCGCGTGAACCAGTCAGATCCCAAGCGAACGTACAATCCAGATGCGACAGCACCGCAATCAGCCCACTTTCGCCGTCCTCAATCATCACCGCCATCGGTGCGCGTTGTCCGAATTGTTTATGCGCACGCCGCACCCAGAGTTTGCGCATCTCAGGATTGCGCGGGAAATAGGTGTGCAGCGCCTGCTCGATGCGCTCCAAATAGGCGATACGGCGATTGATGACCGGATCATCTGGGAACACATCTTGATCGCGGAAGCGCCCGAGATGACGCGCCTTGATCGTGTTCGGCAGTTGCAGCAGGTCGATCATATCGCGTGCGGTCGCGCCCCAATCTTCGAGTAGCTGCATAGTGCGCCGCGTCAACAGCAATCGTTCATCGCGTGTGAGGTGGGTCATAGGTCGGTTCTCGCGCCAGTGGAATCGCCGCTGATGTGCGGTGTGAGTAGGTAGGGAGCGAGATGGCGGCAAGCTGCCGAAAAAAAACCCGCGACAGAGCACGGGTTTTTTTGAGCAACCTCCGAGCGCGTCACCGTGAGCCGGTGCGCTGAAGGTTACAGCATCAATTGCGCGATGAACCGACGATCTCGTGCGCTAAGTCCACAACTCGATTGGCCATGTCCATGTATTCTTGGCGATAATTCGCCAACAGCCCGTCTTCAGAAGCCCAGTAATCCTTACCGGAGACGCCGTTCTGATGTTCATGCTCGATGAACTGCTTTTGCATCTCCAGCATCTTGTTAATCAATTCTTGCTTTTCGGTTTTTAGCGCGGCGATGTCGGTCATGAAACGTGTCCCCCAATCTGGGATTGGCTGTGAAGCCTTGTGGTTACAAGCGATGAGAATGCACTAATATAGCACGCGACTTACAAAAGATTAAACCACTGCGCCATGTTCGACATCATCCTCTACGAGCCAGAAATCCCGCCCAATACCGGCAATGTGATGCGCCTGACGGCCAATTTGGGGGCGCGTTTGCACCTGATTGAACCGCTGGGATTTACGCTGGAGGATCGGCAACTGCGGCGGGCGGGGCTGGATTATCGAGAATGGGCTGAGGTGCGCGTGCATTCCTCGCTGGCGACCTGTCTTGCTGCACTAGAGCCGCCGCGTGTGCTGGCGGTGAGCACCCGTGGGCGCGTGCCCTATGCGGCAGTAGCATTTCAACCGCATGATGCGTTTTTGTTCGGCCCCGAAACACGCGGTTTGCCCGATGCGGCGTTCGCGTCGATCCCCGAAGCGCAGCGGCTGCGCATCCCGATGTATCCGGGCAATCGCAGTCTGAATCTGTCCAATGCCGTCGCGGTCGTGTTGTATGAAGCGTGGCGACAGCAGGGATTTAGCGGGGCGGCTGAGGTTGCGAAACAGTTAGCCATAAACTAACATAAACTTACTTTTAATTACTTTTAATAACACATGGCCTACGTCCCCTTACGCAAGGCTGTGGCCGAACTCGGGCTGCACCCCAACACGCTACGCCGCTATGCTGATCAAGGACGCATCCCAACAATCCGCAACCCCGCCGGGCAGCGATTGTTTGACGTTGACGCCTATCTGCGCCGCGCTGTTGGAGCTTGCACCGTCGTCTACGCCCGCGTCAGTCGCGCCAAGCACCGCGATGATCTGGCCCGACAAGTCGAGCGGTTGCGGCGCGTCTACCCCGACGCGGAAGTCATCCAAGACATCGGCAGCGGACTCAACTTCAAACGCCAAGGACTGCGCACCCTACTGGAACGCCTCCTGCGCGGAGACAAGCTCAGGGTTGTGGTTGCCCACCGTGACCGACTCGCCCGTTTCGGTTTCGACCTCATCGCCTTCCTCGTCGAACACAACGGCGGCGAGATCGTGGTTCTCGATCAGCCAGTGGATCCATCCCGAGAAGCCGAACGCACCGCCGATCTACTCGCCATCCTCCATCAGTTCGCGGGTGGACTGCCCGGTCGGCGCAGTCATCAAAGCTAAGCGGATTCGGCTCTATCCGACATCGGAGCAGAAGAGCCTATTTCGGCAGTGGCTCGGAACCTCAAGATACGTCTACAACGCGACCGTCAAGCATCTCGGTCTGCCCAAGGAGGAGCGGGAGCGGCACTGGATGGGCGCGGCGAAGATCATCCTGGCGAGCCTGCCGGACTGGGCCGGAGCGATCCCGTATCAGATCAAGAAGATCGCCGTTAAAGATGCCTATACCGCGTTTTCAAATGGCATTCGGAAATGGAAACACACCGGAGCGCCGTTTGATCTTCGCTTGCGCTCACGCAAGAACCCGAAGCAATCCTGTTTCATTCCTTCTTCCGCCCTCAAGGACACGGGCGTTTACCCCCGGATCGCCGGGAGCCTCAAACGGGCTGAGGAGTTCCCCGACAACCCGAGGGATTCGCGCTTGGTCTTTGAACAAGGGCGCTGGTTCGTGATCGTCCCCTACCGTGTGCCCATCGCCCCGACCGAGAATCAAGGTCGGGTGGTGGCGCTCGATCCGGGCATCCGCACCTTTTTAACCGGCTTTGCTGAAGATCAGGCGTTCAAGATCGGTCAGGGCGATTTCGCCCGCCTCGCTCGGCTGTGTCATCACCTTGACCGACTGTTGTCTCAGATCGCTCAAGCACGCTGTCGGCAAAAAGCCCGGCTCAAGAAGGCGGCGAACCGACTGCGCTGGAAGATCCGCGATCTGGTCGATGAACTGCACTTTCAGGCCATCCACTTCCTGCTCGATCGCTTCGATTTGATCCTGCTGCCGACCTTTGAGACCAGCGAGATGGTGCGGCGCTCCAAACGCCGGATTCGCGCCAAGTCGGTGCGTTCCCTGCTCGGCTATGCCTTCTTTCGTTTCGGTCAACGCTTGGAGGCGGCGGCCAAACGGCTCGGCAAGGTCGTGTTGCGCGTCAACGAAGCCTACACCTCGAAAACGGCCAGTTGGACTGGCGAGATCCAGCCGATTGGCGGCGCGAAAACGATCACCAGCGGCGGGGTCACGCTGGATCGTGACCTCAATGGCGCACGCGGGATCTTCCTGCGTGCTTTGGTCGATACACCCTCACTCAAAAATGAGTGTGCATGTGTTGGCGCTTGTGAGCAAGCGTTAGCATAAAAGTATCGGCTTTGGGGACGGTCATCACCAGTGAACCGCCGGCTTTGCGAAGTGTTTGCTGCATGGGGAAATCTCCTGTCGGTTGCACGTCCTACTTTAGTAGAACTTGGCGCGTACAGCAAAGTCGCCACCGTTGTTGGCACAGTGCTGAGGTGTGCCAAACCGCATTTGGCACAGGTAGCAGGTGTGCCAGGCGGACTGAGGGCTTGGGGTCGAATTGTTGACAACTTGATAAATCAATCACTTGCATGGATTGCGCAGAGTTGGCCCAATCTTTGAACTAAAAAGACCAGAGCGGTGGAGCCGAAACCGCTTGCGTCTCCGAGCGAGACGACTCCCAATTCACGCATTACTGGAGCACTTCCATGAAAAAGTATCAGCAAGGCTTTACCTTGATCGAACTGATGATCGTTGTGGCGATCATTGGTATTTTGGCGGCGATTGCGGTTCCTGCTTATCAGGATTACACCGTTCGCGCAAAAGTATCAGAAGCTGTTATGGCAGCCGCACCAGCAAAAACCAGCGTTTCTGAGTATTTTATTTCTCAAGGCGAACTGCCTGCATCTGAAGCTGTAGCTGGATTTATGACAAACATAGACTCCAAATATGTTGCTTCAGTTAAATTTGCAAGCAATAAAGTTAACGTTACACTAAAAGCTAATGTTGTGCCAGGCGCACCATTAGGTACTATAGCTTTTTATTTAAGTCCAGTTACGAGTGCTGCTAAGGTCGATTGGGATTGCCAAAAAGGCGCAATTGCTGAAAAGTATCTTCCTGCCGACTGTCGTGACAGCTAAATAACCACGCTTAGACTAAATTTCAAAAAGCCCTAACTGGATAGTTAGGGCTTTTGTTTTCTACTAAAAAATAGGTTTACTGATGGCGCAGTGGCGTTTTTTTGTTGCTATATTATACTCAATAGTCTTTATTGGAATTGGAATACTCATTTACTCTTTTGGTATTAGCAATGGTGCATTTCATTTTGACGATTACCCAAATCTTTCTGCGCTAGGCGATTTTGGGAAAATTAATTCACTCGACGATTTTTTTAGCTATTTATTTTCAGGCATCGCTGGCCCAACTGGTCGCCCGCTATCGTTACTTTCGTTTTTGATCGACGCCCAGACTTGGCCGACAGACCCCAAGCCCTTTCTGCGCACTAATGCCATTCTTCATGCTATCAACGCGACTTTATTGGCTTTAGCCTGTTGGTTGTTGTTGAAACCTGCTCAAGATACGCGTTTTGCCGGCCAGGCGTTGACAATCGCCACACTCACCGCACTACTTTGGCTTCTCCATCCTTACTGGGTTTCAACTGTTCTTTATGCTGTACAGCGGATGGCGATACTTTCAGCGACTTTTTGTTTGCTTGGATTAGTGCTTTACTTACAAGGCCGCTTACTCACAATTTCCGATTCACCCGTAAAACAGCGTAAAGGTTGGTGGATTACCGCTATTGGCATTGGCGCTGGAACTGTGCTAGGTGTTTTTTCTAAAGAAAATGCCGCCGTACTTCCGTTGCTTATTCTAGTAGTTGAGTTCGCAGCGGTTCGTCAACTATGGAAACTGCGTCCCTCAAGTTGGACTGAACGCAGCCTGCTACTGACCCTTCTCGTTTTGCCAAGCCTTGCCCTACTCCTTTATCTCACTCACCATATCGATGTCGAGAGCTTTTTTGTACAAGGTCATACTCGACCTTTTTCCATGTATGAGCGTCTCATCACTCAACCCGGAATACTTCTTGAATATCTTGGTGATCTTTTGATTCCAAAACCGGGTTATGCCGGGCTTTTTCAAGAAAACTATCCGTTTGCGCACGGACTGCTATCCCCACCGATTACAATCTTTCAAATTTTGATTGTTTTAGGTTTAATTTTCGCAGCATTTTTTTGGCGTCGTCATCAACCTCTTTTAGCTTTAGCTATTCTTTTTTTCTTTGCGGGTCATATTATTGAATCAAGCATCTTAATGCTCGAGCTTAAATTTGAGCATCGCAGTTATTTACCTTCCATATTTTTATTTTTGCCGATCATAACAGCTTTAGTAGTACGCTTGCACTTGATCGGATTGTTTGCCGGCGTCTCTTTAGCATTTATTTTTGCAAGCATGACTTTTAGCCATGCTTCGCTTTGGGGACGACCGCTGGAATTGTCTTATTATTGGGCACATAAAAATCCGGATTCTTATCGTGCTCAAGTGGTAGCAGCAGGTGCGCTCGCCAAAGCACAACACTTACCACTGGCTCTTAGTTTGCTTGAAGATGCGCTGAATCGCCATCCAGATTCTCCGGCCTTACAGTTAAGTTATATGAGTTATCTGAATAGCGCCGGTCGACACGAAGAGTCTGATTTGCAGGTCAAGCACGCTATTGCAGCTATTAAAAATGGACCTTTGGATATTCATGCTCCGGATATAATCGAACCGTTGGCTGATGCTTATGCCGACAACAAACCATGGGCCTTATCCCGCGCATCCAATTTGGCTGTAATAGATGCCTTTCAACAACGCGAAGCGTATGCCGATCGATTGGATCTTCAGTCTTACGCTTATGCACGCGGCCTGATTGAACTACACGACGGCAACATGGAAGACTCCTGTCGAGCTTTTGGTCAGATGCAGGCTTTGACTGGAAATATTGGCACTGATCTGCTTATTTTTGCTTTGATGGCTAGTCATGAACGTTATGCCGATGCACGGTATTTCCTCGAATCGGCTAAAGCTAAGATACCGCTCGGTGCTCAAGCTAAGTTACGCTTCCCACCTACTTGGTATGAGGATGAAATCGCTCGATTAGAGCAAACACTGAATGAAGATCAAGCTCGTGCTGGAGTAACATCAGCAGCGGTTTGTAGAAATTTGTGAGTAAATTTTCAGTTGCGTAGG
This sequence comes from Allochromatium warmingii, assembly GCF_900107145.1. Classification (GTDB taxonomy): domain Bacteria; phylum Pseudomonadota; class Gammaproteobacteria; order Chromatiales; family Chromatiaceae; genus Thermochromatium; species Thermochromatium warmingii. The sequence goes on from NZ_FNOW01000007.1 coordinate 94,693, forward strand.
TTAGGTTGTGTGCCAGATACGAGATTGATGTTAAATGGTTCAATCCAAACGGCACACAACACAATCTCTATTTACTGGCTTTCCGTATGCTATCTATCATCCTCCCCGCCAAAAACGAATCGGCCTGTCTCGGGTCGCTGCTATCGCGCTTGCGCGAGCAAGTGCCCGAAGCTGAACTCATTTTGGTCGATGACGGCTCGACCGACGACACGCCCCAGATTGCGCGTGAACACGGTGCTCGGGTCATTAGCCACCCTTACAGCTTAGGCAATGGTGCGGCGGTCAAGAGCGGTGCTCGCGCAGCGACCGGCGAGATTCTGGTTTTTATGGACGCCGACGGCCAGCACGATCCCGCTGACATCCCGCGCCTGCTCGCCAGCCTGAACGCTGGACATGACATGGCTGTCGGCGCACGCGGTCGCGGCTCGCAGGCCAGCATTGGACGCGCTATGGCCAATATGTTTTACAACGCCTTTGCGTCACTGATGACGGGACATCGCATTCAGGATTTGACCTCAGGTTTTCGTGCGGTGCGTGCTGGTCATTTCCGGCGTTTTTTGTATCTGCTACCGAATGGCTTTTCTTATCCAACCACTATTACGATGGCCTTCTTTCGCACTGGCTATCCGGTTGCGTATGTCCCGATCCACGCTGGGCCGCGTCAAGGTCGCCCTAGCCATCTGCACCCACTGCGCGATGGTGTGCGCTTTTTGCTGATCCTGTTTAAGGTCGCTACACTGTATTCACCGCTTAAAGTGTTTTTTCCCGTCAGTGGTGCGCTGTTTTGCACCGGATTGGGTTACTATTTTTATACTTTTGCGACGATGCACAAATTTACGAATATGAGTGCGTTATTATTCACTGCCGCCATCGTGGTATTTATGATGGGATTGATTTCGGAGCAAATTACTGCCCTCTCATATCGTGAAGGCGATCAATAGAATTTGATTTGTTGCCATATTCTGAGTTTATTATGAGGCTGAATCCATGACTAACCTAGCCCGACAATTTTGCCTGAGCGTCGATGATTATCTTGCCGCTGAAGATGGTGCAGAGATTCGCCATGAGTATATCGACGGTGAAATCTATGCTATGACCGGTGCCAGTCGCAATCATGGTCTCATTACGCTTAACTTAGCTACTTTTCTGCGTTCCCGACTACGCGGTACGCCTTGCCAGCTTTTCGCTAATGACATGAAAGTCCGACTTAAAATCGCTGATCAGGATATTTTTTATTATCCTGACCTCGTTCTAAGCTGCAATGCAGATGATCGGGCGGCCTATTACTGTACGGCTCCCTGCTTATTGGTCGAAGTGCTCTCAGATTCAACAGCGCGAGTTGATCGGCGCGAGAAATTCTTTGCTTATCAGACTATTCCTAGTCTGCAAGAATATATATTGATTGAGCAAAACTGTCGCGCTGTTGAAATTCATCGCCGCGCTCGTGGCTGGGCTTTGGAGCGTATTACGGAGGGTAGCGTGCGGATTGAATGTCTGGATGTTGAGGTGTCGTTAGAGACGTTGTATGAAGATGTGCCGCTATCAGAGGCTGTCTAGAAACTGGCAAATCAGTTTTTTCTAGCCAGCGGCTAATTTATAGCGAACTTGATTATTGCAAATTTGGCGAAGCAACAATCGACTAGACGCTAAGTAAACTTGAGACTCAC
>NZ_FNOW01000090.1 GCF_900107145.1 Allochromatium warmingii
ATAGTGAAATTCAATCAGGAGCAATTGAGCGATGAGTTTAATTGACGATTTAGCGAAAGCGAAGTCTGAAGAAGATGTCAAGGATGCCTATATCAAGGCATTGGGTCTGAAGCAGTATACAAAGGGTCTGGTTGATATTCAGACGTTGGAAATTTGGTTTGAGTCGAAAGATGCGCCAACCGCGCCGATCTTGATGTTTGCACAGTTGTTATTTTATGTGCGGGATGCACGGCGCAAAGGTGAGTCAATTCCACCGCTGTTAGCAGTGATTGACCGCGAAAAAGCGGCAATTATGGAAACGGCGAAAGCATTGCCGATTTTTGATGATAAGTCATTAGAGTGGCCGAAATCGGGATCAAAAGCTGATACCAAGTTTGCAGCAAAGATTGCGCCCTATATTGAGGCGCATTTTGTTGTTTATCCGATTAAAGAAGGTGAAAAGCTATTTATTGAGGCCTTTAAGCAAGCGATTCAGAATGGTCGCCCGATTCGCACGCCGATTACGCCAGATAATTTGCGTCAGGTGTTTGATAAATGGGTTGAGCGTATTGGACGTGAACTCGATGGTGTGGCCGAATCCGATTATGCGTTGCTGTTTTTTGCTGACATCATGCACGATGGAAAAAAGGCAGCAATGGAGAATTTGCCAGCGCGGTTATTACATGATGGTGAAAAGCCGTTGTTTTTGCTCAATGGTGTGACCTATGAATTAGCCAGCGAGCGCGGGTATCGTCAATTTTGGGCGATTTATCATCGTCCGCCGGAAGCGGAGCATCGTGCGTATTTATTAGAGCGACGCGATAGTTTATTGCCGGTCGATGAGCGGAGTTTTAAGGGGGCATTTTATACGCCGCTGCATATTGTCGATAAAGCCTATGAATGGCTGAATATGACGCTGGGACGAAATTGGCAGAAAAATTATCTCGTTTGGGATATGTGTTGCGGTGTGGGGAATTTAGAGGTCAAGCATTCCAATCATCGCAATTTATTTATGAGCACGCTGGATGCGGCAGATATTGATGTGATGTTAGCGAGTCGAACCTGTGCAGCGGCGACGCGCTTTCAGTATGATTATCTGAATGATGATGTGGATGCGTTGGGGCAGATTGATTACAGTTTGAGCAATAAACTGCCGCTGGAATTGCGCACAGCGATTGCGGATTTTAAGGCAAAGAAAAAAGGCGCGAAAAAGATTTTAGTGCTAATCAATCCGCCGTATG
>NZ_FNOW01000013.1 GCF_900107145.1 Allochromatium warmingii
TAGATCGCTGTCTGCGCCGCCACGGCGTCTCCAACCTCAGCGCCCTGATCCCGCAACCGGAAGGCGAAGCCAAGCCGGTCAAAACCTTCAAGGACTACGCACCAGGGTTTGTCCACATCGATGTCAAATACCTGCCGCAGATGCCGGATGCAGCGGCACATCAATACCTGTTTGTCGCCATCGACCGCGCCTCGCGCTGGGTTTATGTCGAAATCCTGCCCGAGAAAACCGCCGCCAACGCCCGCGATTTCCTGCGGCGTCTGGTCGAAAAAGCCCCGTTCACGATTGAGAAGATCCTCACCGACAACGGCAAGGAATTCACTGATCGCTTCTGCGCCACCGGCGAACGTGAACCAACCGGACGCCATCTCTTCGACCAAGGCTGTGCCGATCACAGCATCGAACACCGCCTCACTGCCCCCCGTCATCCGCAGACCAACGGCATGGTCGAACGCTTCAATGGGCGCATTGCCGAGGTGCTCGCTACCACCCGCTTTGATTCCTCCCAGAACCTAGCCGACACCCTCAACGGCTACGTGCGGTTATACAATCATCAGATCCCGCAGAAGGCGCTCGGACACATCGCGCCGATTCAAGCACTCAAGGACTGGCAACAACAATGCCCCGAACGCTTCAAAAAGCGTGTCTATAATCTCGCGGGACTTGACAAGTAGTCTAATTGATAGGATTTCTTAATGTCTGATGACAATCCAAATCTAACCGCACGCAGTCAATCAACTTTAGGCGGCGGATAGTTTTTGTTCCGGCAGCAACAACCCGCAAGCACATGCGTAGTCTCTAATGACCATCACCCCCGCAACCGAACTCACCTACCCAAGCTGGAGCGCATTGCGCTGGCTGTTTTTGTTTCGTTTGCTGATGGTCATCGGGCTGGTGTTGGCGTTCTCGCCGACGGTCACGGATCCGGCGCTGGCCCGCTCGAACACGCCGCTTGCGTGGAATGTGTTGGTGATCTATGCGCTGCTGGTGTTGCTCAGTGGCTTGAGTTTATCGCTACGCCGACCATCGCGGTTGAGTCAGGTGCAACTGGCGATTTTTCTCGACATCCTCGCTTACACGGCGCTGATGCACACGGCAGGCGGTGTCACCAGCGGGCTGGGGATGTTGCTGGCAGTTGCGGTGGCGGCGGGCGCATTGATGCTCGAAGGCCGCCTGTCGCTGCTGTTTGCGGCGCTGGCTTCGCTCGCGGTCATCAGCGAGCAACTCTATAGCGCCCTGCTCAGTAGCAGTCGCTCGATTTCATTCACGCAAGCCGGACTGCTAGGGCTGCTGTTTTTCACCGTCGCGCTGCTGGCGCATGTGCTCTATCGGCGCGTGCGATTCGCTGAAGCACTGGCAGCGCGGCGGCAAGTCGATCTCGATGATTTATCGCAGCTCAATGAGTTCATCATTCAGAACATGGGCACCGGCATTCTGGTTGCCGATAGCTCGCGCCGCCTGCGGCTCATCAATGCCGCCGCATTGCAATTGCTTGGAATGCGCAGCGCCAAACCCGGAGCGGCGATAACCGAGCTGGCCCGCGAACTCGGGCACTGGCTCGATGCAGAACTGCACGCGACCAATCCGCGTGATGGGCGCGTCCTCATCGGTCAACGCGAAGTTCGCGTCACGCTCAAGCGGCTCGGTCAAGCTGGAGCGACCGGCGTGGTGATTTATCTGCGCGATGGGCGCGAAGCAGATTATGAAGCGCAACAGATCAAACTGGCCTCACTCGGCACCCTGACGGCCAGCATCGCGCACAACATCCGCAATCCGTTGAGCGCCATCAGTCACGCCAGTCAACTGCTCGGCGAAGCGCCCGCAGTCTCAGCAGAAGATCAGCATTTACTGGCCATTATCCAGCGCAACAGCGCCCGCATTGAGGAAACCGTGCGCAGTGTGCTCCAGTTATCGCGCAGCAATCAGATCGAACCACAGCGGCTCGATCTGACCGCCTGGGCGCTTGCCTTTGCTGAGGAGTTCCGCGAACAACACGGACTCGACATCACGCAACTGCAAGTCATCAGCGCCGCACACCTGCTGGAAATCGAGACCGATCCGCGTCATCTGCATCAAATTGTCGCCAATCTCTGCGAAAACGCGCTGATTCACGGCCACCCGCCCGACCGCACCGCCTGCATCCGCCTACGCTTAGGGCGGCGACGGCGCACCCCGTCAGGCATCTATCTGGAAGTACAGGACAACGGCTCGGGCATTGATCCACAGATCATCGGCGACATCTTCAACCCCTTTTTCACCACCCAAACTCAGGGCACGGGATTGGGCCTCTACATCGCCCGCGAACTAGCCGAATCCAACGGCCTGCGGCTGGTCTACACCACCGCCCGACCGCAGGGCAGTCGTTTTGTGTTGACGTTTGGATAGGAGCTGCCAGCCGAGCCGTCAGCTTCCAGCCTCCAGCTTTTTTGCCACGACTGAAAGAAGGGATAGCTGGTCGCTGACAACCACCGTCATCGCACTGTAGTGGACGCCCGAACCCCAGCGTTTTACAGTGCGACCCCACGCTTATTCCCACCACGACCGCACGCGCGAGGACAGCAATGAGCAGCAGTAGCACGCATGAACGCACCCGCACCGGCATGTCAAAAACGGCGCTGAAACAAGATTTTCTCGATAATTTGTTTTATATCCAGGGGCGCTTTCGTGAAGTGGCCACACCCCATGATCTCTATATGGCCGCCGCTTTTACCACTCGTGATCGATTACTCAAACGCTGGGTTAATTCCGCCCAAGTCTTTAAAACCAGTCACGCCCGCACCGTCTGTTATCTCTCCGCTGAATATCTACTCGGCCCGCATTTGGCCTGTAATTTAGTCAATCTCGGCATCACCGATACTGCACGTCAAGCCGGTGCAGAATTGGGCTTAAATTTCGATGCCATTGTCGAAGAAGAAGAAGAACCCGGCTTGGGGAATGGCGGTTTAGGCCGACTCGCCGCCTGCTTTATGGAATCACTCTCAACCTGTCAAGTGCCCGCCATCGGCTATGGCATTCGCTATGAATTTGGCATCTTCGATCAAGCGATTGAAGACGGCTGGCAGGTCGAAAAAACCGATAACTGGTTGCGCAATGGCAATCCGTGGGAAATTCCACGCCCGAAGATTTGTTTTCCGGTTGGCTATGGCGGTCACACTGAATCCTACCGCGATGAACATGGCCAAATGCGCTTGCGCTGGCAACCGGCATTTATGATTAACGGCATGGCCTATGATACCCCGATCTTGGGTTATGGCACCGAAAACGTCAATCTACTGCGGTTATGGAAAGCGGAAGCCTCAGAATCCTTTAATTTCCAAGCTTTTAATACTGGCGATTATTATGGCGCGGTCTATTCTAAGATCGAAGCCGAAACCATCTCCAAAGTGCTCTATCCCAATGACGAACCGGAAATCGGCAAAGAATTGCGCCTTAAGCAGCAATACTTTTTTGTCTCCTGTTCAATGCAGGATATGATCCGACTGCATTTAAATACCGTCGGCCCGCTGGAGAGCTTTGCCGAAAAATTCGTGGTTCAATTGAATGACACGCATCCGGCGCTGGCAGTGGTCGAGCTCATGCGCCTGTTGCTCGACGATCACGGCCTGAATTGGGAACAGGCGTGGGACATCACCCGCCATACCTTCTGCTATACTAATCACACACTGTTACCGGAGGCGCTTGAAACCTGGTCAGTGGCGCTGTTTGAACGCTTATTGCCGCGTCATTTAGATTTAATTTACGAAATCAATCGCCGTTTTCTCGATGAAGTGCGGATGCGCTTTTTAGGCGATGAAGCGCGAGTCTGGCGCATGTCATTGATTGCTGAAGGCGGCGAGCGGCGCGTGCGCATGGCAAATCTGGCTGTGGTCGGCAGTCAAGCGGTGAATGGCGTCGCTGAATTGCATTCAGCATTAGTGAAAGCGACCTTATTTAAAGATTTCGCTGAACTCTGGCCGGAGCGGTTCCATAATGTCACCAATGGCGTCACCCCGCGCCGCTTTATGGTGGTTGCCAATCCGCGTTTATCACGCCTGATTACGCAAACCTGTGGTCATGATGCGTGGATTCGTGATTTAGAACGGCTGCGTGAATTAGAAACGCATCAAGATGATGCTGGATTGCACGCTGATTGGCGAGCGGTCAAACTCGCGGCTAAACAGGATTTAGCAACTTGGATGCAACAGGCCACCGGCATTCACTTAGATCCCGCATCGCTATTTGATGTGCAGGCCAAACGCTTCCACGAATATAAGCGTCAGCATCTTAATATCCTGCATATCATTCGCTGTTATCAGCGCATTAAACAGGGCGAATCACAGAATTTAGTGCCGCGTGCCTTTATTTTCGGCGGCAAGGCAGCGCCTGGCTATTTTATGGCGAAATTGATGATTAAACTCATCAACGCAGTTGCCGAGGTGGTGAATAACGATCCGCAAGTCAATGGCTGGATGCGCGTGGCATTTTTGCCGAATTTCAATGTTAAAAACGGCCAGCGGTTGTATCCAGCCGCTGATTTGTCGGAGCAGATTTCATTAGCCGGTAAAGAAGCCTCGGGCACCGGCAATATGAAATTCTCGATGAATGGCGCATTGACGATTGGCACGCTCGACGGCGCGAATGTCGAAATTCGCGAAGCGGTCGGCGCGGAGAATTTCTTTCTCTTTGGGCTGACAGCAGAGGCAGCTTTGCAGCAGCAACTGACTGGCTATCGTCCGTGGGAGTATTATCAAAGCGATATCGAGTTAAAATCCGATATTGATTTGATTAATTCGGGGCTGTTTTCGCATGGTGATACGCAGTTATTCCGCCCGCTGACCGATAATCTGGTCAATCATGATCCCTTTATGGTGCTGGCTGATTATCGTGCGTATCTTGAGTGTCAGCAGACGGTGAGTGCTGCGTATCAAGATCCCGAACGCTGGACGCGCATGTCGCTATTGAATGTAGCGCGGATTGGGCGGTTTTCTTCAGATCGGGCAATTCGTGAATATGCCGAGCATATTTGGAAGGTTACGCCGAATCCGATTGAAGCGGCCTAATCGCTTTAGGCTGTTGTAACAGCATACAGCACGACAGCATGTTCAAATACACTGTCGTGCTGATTGCTTGATTTAGACAGGATGAACAGGATGATTCAAGATGAACAGGATTTTTTTGGAAAATGCAGGAATGTGGGAATTTGAGATGGCATTCGCTGCATTCAGGGATGACAATTTACTTGAGTGTCACCGTTTGGCTTTTGATTCGCGCCGCCCATTCAGTCGGCCCAGTATGATGCACTGATTCACCTCGGCTATCGACTGCAACCGTGACCGGCATTTCTTCGACTATCAATTCGCGCATCGCTTCCATACCAAGCTCGGCAAATGCTACTAGCCGCGCTGATCGAATTGCTTTTGATACTAAATAGGCGGCACCGCCGACAGCAGTTAAATAGACCGCGCCGTGTTGTTTTATGGATGCTATTGTCGTTGGGCCGCGCTCGGCTTTGCCAATCATGCCAATCAATCCGGTTTGACTGAGCATGAGTTCGGTGAATTTATCCATGCGCGTTGCCGTTGTCGGCCCGGCTGGGCCGACTATTTCGTCGCGCACTGGATCGACCGGGCCGACGTAATAAATAAACCGATTGCTGAGATCAACGCCCGCATGCAGCGGTTCGCCGCGTGCAAGTAATTCGGCGATGCGTTGATGCGCGGCGTCGCGTCCGGTCAGTAAACGCCCCGAGAGCAATAGCCGTTCGCCGGGCCGCCAGTCGGCAATATCAGCGCGGGTGAGGGTGTCGAGATTCACGCGCCGCGCTGTGCGATCCGGTGCCCAGGTGATTGCGGGCCAATCTTCCAGCGATGGTGGCACCAGTTGCGCCGGGCCGGAGCCATCGAGGACAAATTCCAGATGGCGCGTCGCGGCACAGTTCGGGATCAGCGCCACCGGCAGCGAGGCGGCATGGGTCGGATAGGTGAGAATTTTGACATCCAGCACCGTAGTCAGTCCGCCGAGTCCCTGTGCGCCGATGCCGAGCGCGTTGACCTGCTCGAACAGCTCCAGCCGCAGGGCTTCAATCGGATCGGCCGGGCCACGCGCCCGCAGTTCGTGGATGTCGATGTGTCCAAGTAGGGCTTCTTTCGCCAAGAGCATGGCTTTTTCTGCCGAGCCGCCGATGCCGATGCCGAGCATTCCGGGCGGACACCAGCCCGCGCCCAGCGTCGGCACCGTTTTGAGTACCCATTCAACCAGATTGTCACTGGGGTTAAGGATGGCGAACTTGGCTTTGTTCTCTGAGCCGCCGCCCTTCGCCGCCAACCGTACTGTGACTTGATCGCCCGGCACCAGCTCAACATGCACCACGGCTGGCGTATTGTCGCCGGTATTACGACGCGCACCGATTGGCGGCGCGACTATTGAAGCACGCAGCACATTATCTGGATGCAGGTAAGCACGGCGCACGCCGGCATCGACCAGTTCCTGCACACTTTTCGCGGTATCCCAGCGCACCGCCATGCCAACTTTCAGAAACACCACCACTGAGCCAGTATCCTGACAAATCGGGCGCTGACCTTCGGCACACAGCCGCGAGTTATAGAGAATCTGCGCCATCGCATCGCGGGCAGCCGGTGATTGCTCGGCATCATAGGCAGCCGCGAGTGCCTGCAAGTAATCCTGCGGGTGATAATAAGAAATGAATTGGAGCGCGTCGGCGATGCTCTGGATGAAATCGGATTCGCGGATGGTGGTCATAACAGGGTTTGACTGAGATTTGCTGTCGTCAGGTTAATAAAATATTAGCGCCACCGGGCGTGGCCTGTGCGATATGGCTACAGCGAACGATGCTGCTATGGGCTGGCTGTGCCATGTTGACAGAAACACCTGATAGAAATCCGCTTTAGTCACGAAGCCAAAGCTTCGTGACCGACTCGATCAACAGCTACTCACACAACCCGATGCACATGCGCCGCATGTAAGCCCTTTGGCCCCTCGGTTAGCTCAAACTCGACCCGCTGGCCCTCGCGCAGGGTCTTGTAACCGTCCATATCGATAGATGAGAAATGGACGAACACATCCTCCTCACGTCCCTCAGGCTGCACAAATCCGTAGCCCTTCGCGTTGTTGAACCATTTGACGACACCAGTAATCATCACCATCTACTCCTCACTAAACTCCACACTTCAGGGGTATGTCAGAATCGCCTACCGCTTTGGAGCGGCTTTATGTTGTTATGACCGGACACGCCGCTGACGACGCGCCCGCACGGGTGGCCCTCATACACCCAAGGCTGACCGAGCGGTCGGCGTGTGAATCCGACGAACGGTACCCTGATTCGGTAGTATAGTGACTTGATTTCATGGGTCAAACGTGCATTGTTTGCCCCCAATCTTGGATTGATCGCTTATTCAAACTTATGACCGACCATCACCCCGGCGAAGAGCGCGACTCTGGCCTCAGCGTGCAGGCCGCCCGTCCTAAATTGCGCCGCCCGCCCCAATATAAGGTTCTGCTGTTAAACGACGACTACACCCCAATGGAATTTGTCGTATTGGTTCTGGAGACCTTTTTTGGTATGAATCGAGAAAAGGCGACCCAAATTATGTTGCATATCCACACTCGGGGCGTCGGAGTCTGCGGAGTCTTCACCAAGGACATCGCCGAAACCAAGGTCGCGCAAGTCAACGACTATGCGCGTAGTCATCAGCATCCACTGATGTGTACCATGGAAGAGGCCTGAGCGCGTCCACAACTGAAAAAAACCGCTGTATCGTTGAATTTAACCCTTGGGACAGGCCGATGCTGAGCAAAGAACTCGAATTCACGCTGAACCGGGCCTTCAAGGAGGCTCGCGCCAAACACCACGAATATATGACCGTGGAGCACATGCTCTTATCACTGCTCGATAATCCGACGGCAGCTAAAGTCTTACGCGCCTGCGGAGCCGACGCCGAGCGCTTGCGCCGCGAAATCGTGACCTTTATTGACGAGACGACGCCGCTCATTCCACCGAATACGGATCGAGAAACTCAGCCAACGCTTGGTTTTCAGCGCGTATTACAGCGAGCGGTGTTTCATGTCCAATCAGCCGGAAAAAAAGAAGTCACAGGCGCAAATGTGCTAGTAGCATTATTTAGCGAGCAAGACTCTCAAGCCGTCTATTTGCTCAATCAGCAAGATGTGACGCGACTCGATGTTGTCAATTACATCTCGCACGGCATTTCTAAAGTGCCGGGAGAAAATCGCGGCGAAGATGCCCCCAGCAGCAGCGAAGCAGAAGACGCTCGCAGCGAAGAAAAAGAAGCTGCCAGTCCGCTCGAAAGTTTTACCACCAATCTTAATGAATTGGCGCGACAAGGGCGCATTGATCCCTTAATTGGACGTGCGCCCGAAATTGAGCGCACGATTCAGATTTTGTGTCGCCGCCGCAAAAATAACCCGCTCTTTGTCGGTGAAGCTGGAGTTGGTAAAACTGCGATTGCTGAAGGCTTGGCGAAAAAGATCGTCGATGGTGACGTGCCAGAAGTATTAAATAACGCCGTGATTTATGCACTTGATCTCGGCGGTTTAGTCGCTGGCACTAAATATCGCGGCGATTTTGAAAAACGCTTGAAAGCAGTCTTGACCCAATTAAAACGCCAGCCGCACGCAATCTTATTTATCGACGAAATTCATACCATCATCGGCGCAGGTTCAGCCTCCGGTGGCGTGATGGATGCGTCGAATTTAATTAAGCCGGTGTTAGCTTCCGGCGATCTGCGCTGCATTGGCTCGACAACCTATCAAGAATATCGCGGCATCTTTGAGAAAGATCGCGCATTAGCACGGCGCTTCCAAAAAATCGATGTAGAAGAGCCATCGGTTGAAGAAACCATCGAGATTTTAAAAGGCCTGAAATCACGGTTTGAAGCACATCATCAGGTGACCTATACACAGTCGGCATTACGGGCGGCAGCGGAATTAGCCGCACGTCATATCAATGATCGTCATTTACCTGACAAAGCGATTGATGTCATTGACGAAGCCGGAGCGCATGTGCAGCTTATGGCCCCGTCAAAACGCAAAAAGCGTATTGATGTCGGTGATGTTGAAGCCATTATCGCCAAAATTGCCCGCATTCCACCAAAACGGGTCTCTGCATCGGATGCCGAATCACTGAAACATCTTGATCGCGATCTAAAAATGGTGGTGTATGGTCAGGATGCGGCAATTGACGCATTGACTGCTGCAATTCGCATGAATCGCTCAGGATTGGGGCATGAAGAAAAACCCATCGGCTCATTTTTATTTACTGGGCCGACTGGTGTGGGTAAAACCGAAGTCACGCGCCAGCTTGCGCGTATTTTGGGTATGGAGCTGTTGCGCTTTGATATGTCCGAATACATGGAGCGGCACACAGTCTCGCGGTTAATTGGTGCGCCGCCTGGTTATGTTGGATTCGATCAAGGTGGTTTACTCACTGAGCAAATTAACAAACATCCGCATTCGGTGCTGTTGCTTGATGAAATTGAAAAAGCACATCCCGATGTATTTAATTTGTTGTTGCAAGTGATGGATCACGGGACGCTGACAGATAATAACGGACGCAAAGCGGATTTTCGCAATGTGGTCTTAGTGATGACAACTAATGCTGGCGCGGAAGAAACCGCCCGGCGTTCGATTGGATTTACGGAACAAGATCATACAACTGATGGCATGGAAGCCCTCAAGCGGTATTTTACGCCTGAGTTCCGCAATCGACTCGATACCGTCGTGCAGTTTAATCCACTGAATGAAGCGACGATTCTCAGCGTTGTCGATAAATTCATCTTTGAATTAGAACAGCAACTCGACGAGAAAAAGGTCGCGCTCACGATTGATCAAGATGCACGGCGCTGGCTGGCTAAAACCGGCTATGACCCAAAAATGGGCGCACGCCCGATGGCGCGGGTGATTCAGCAGCAGATTAAAAAACCGCTGGCTAATGAATTGCTCTTCGGTGAATTGGTGAGCGGCGGCGCGGTGCGGGTTTTGATTCAGGATGGACAGATTGCCTTTGAGATCAATGGCATAGTGCGGGAATTGTGAGCGGGTGCAGGTGAGGAAGTTGGAGCTGCGTTACCCGCTTAAAATAAAACCAGCGGGTCATTCATGTGGGATCAGATCCTGAAAATTGTTTTTTGTTTTTGAACCGCAAAGCACACAAAGAGCGCAAAGTTTTATTTATTTTAATCATTTGCTGGTCTTTGCGTCTTTTGCGGTTCAAATCAAAGCGATCCTATTTGATCGCAGCACCCCCCCGCCTACAACAACACCCGCTCCACACCATCCGCCTGCACCCGCTCGATAAAGCGTTCGCGCCAGTCTGCACCCAACATCCGCTCGGCCAGTTCGACGACAATGTAATCAGTTTCAAGTCCAGTATCATCCTGATACTTGCCTAATCCCTGCTGGCAGGCCGGACAGGCTGTGAGCAGCTTGACTGCGCCATCCGTGACTTGTTCACGTCCGGTCAAAGCGCGAATGCCAGCGGTCAACTCTTCCTGTTTACGAAAACGCACCTGATTGGCGATGTCTGGCCGCGCAACACCAAGCGTGCCCGCTTCGCCGCAACAACGATCCGAGAGCCGCACCGCTTGTCCGAGCAGACTAGCGGCAACCTTGAGCGGCGCATGGGTTTTCATCGGTGTGTGACAGGGGTCGTGATAGAGATAGTGTACGTCGGGTGTGCCGTCGAGCTGCACGCCGCGTTCCATCAGCCATTCGTGAATATCTAACAGCCGACAGCCGGGAAAAATGCGCTCGAACTCATAGTTGAGCAACTGATCCATGCAGGTGCCGCAGGAAACCAGCACGGTGTTAATATCCAGATAATTCAAGGTGTTAGCGATACGATGGAACAGCACGCGATTCTCCATCGTAATGTGACGGCCACGCGCTTCCAGTCCGGCGGCGCTCTGTGGATAGCCGCAGCACAGATAGCCGGGCGGCAGCACCGTTTGCACGCCCTGTTTCCACAGCATCGCCAACGTCGCCAACCCGATATCCGAATACAGCCGTTCTGAGCCGCAGCCGGGGAAGTAAAACACGGCCTCAGCCTCGCCTTCATCGGCGAGACGTGGATCGCGCAGAATCGGTACCTGGGTGCGATCTTCAAGTTGCAGCACTTCGCGGAATGTGTGCTTCGGCAGCGGCACCCGCACCGAACGCCCCACCAGATCGAGCATCTGCGCGGGTAGCGCCGGATGGCCGCTGGTCGCGTGCGGTTGCGCGAGGCGTCGCCGTGTTAATCCCAATAATTTCGCTACTCGATGCGCCTGATTTAATGCCGCAAAGCCCCATTCAGCTAATCCCAAACGCATTAAACGAATTGCGCGTGGATCGGTGCGATTGAGAAATTGCATCGCCGCCCAAGCACCGAGATTAAACCGCTTTTGACCGCGAGCAACTAAAATGCGCCTTAGACGAGTAGTGACATCACCGAAGTCAATATTAACCGGACAGGGGGTTAAACATTTGTGACAGACGGTACAATGATCGGCAAGATCATTCATTTCCGCAACATGCCGCAGTGATAAGCCGCGTCGCGTTTGTTCTTCGTATAAAAACGCTTCAATAATTAATCCGGTGCCGAGAATTTTATTGCGCGGCGAATACAGCAGATTAGCGCGTGGCACATGGGTCATGCACTTGGGTTTACATTTACCACAGCGCAAACAATGTTTGACATCATCATTGAGTGCGCCGAGTTCGGTTTCTTCGAGAATAATCGCTTCTTGCTGCACTAAACGCAGTGACGGTGTATAAGCGCCCGCTAATCCCGATCCCGGCATCAGCTTGCCACGATTAAAAACCGCCTTGGGATCAATGCGCTGTTTATAGGCGACAAAGGCGTCGAGTTTATCGCGGTCGAGAAATCGGAGCTTGGTTAAACCGATGCCATGCTCGCCGGAAATCACGCCGCCGAGTCCGGTTGCTAATGCCATGATGCGCTCAACAATACGGTCGGCTGCGTGGAGCATGGCGTAATCGGATGAATGCACCGGAATATTCGTGTGAACATTGCCGTCACCAGCGTGCATGTGCAGCGCGACAAATAGCCGCGAATCACGCACCTGCTGATGAATTTCACGCAGTCGTTCACGCACCCGCGCCAGTTCTTGACCAGAAAAAATCTCATTGAGACGGTCAGCGACCTCAACGCGAATTGATTGGCGTAAATCGCGCCGCAGCATCAGTGCCGCGAGCGTATCGCCGTCGCGTAGCCGTGATTGAGCAGCGGCATCGAGTAATTCGAGATGAGCGGCGGCGGGTTGATCGAGCCGTTCGAGAATCAATTGCCAGCGGGTGCGTACCTGTTGCACTAAATCACGGGCTGTTGCTTGCTTAGTAATTAAAATTGCCTGTGCTTCATCTGAGGCTTCATATTCGCTTATTGCGCGAGCTTCGGGTAATTCTCGGTCGAGATAATCGAGAATCGCGGCGAGAATCGCGTCTTTATTGTGAATCGACTGTTCAATGTTAATGCGCTCAATGCCGCGACTATAATCGGCGAGCCGATCCAGTGGGATGACCACATCTTCATTGACTTTGAACGCATTGGTATGCCGTGAAATCGCGGCGGTGCGGGCGCGGTCGAGCCAAAAGCGTTTCCGTGCTTCGGGGCTGATGGCAATAAAACCTTCACCATCCCGTCCACGCGCAATGGTTATTACCTGTTCAGCAGCGGCCGTGACGGCGGCTTCATCATTGCTGACTAAATCGGCAATTAACACCATCTTAGGTAATTCATGACGCGCTGCTTTGGTTGCATAGCCGACAGCCCTGACATAGCGTTCATCGAGATGTTCGAGACCGGCGATTTGGACATCTGGCCGTGATTCGATGAGCGTTTTAATCTCGACAATTGCTGGTACCGCTAACTCTAAATCGGTGCCAAAAAATTCCAGGCAAACTGTGCGCACCTGTTCGGGCATCCGGTGCAAGACAAATCGCGCCGAGGTAATAATGCCATCACAGCCTTCTTTTTGTACGCCGGGCAGACCAGCGAGGAATTTATCGGTGACATCTTTACCGAGTCCAACGGTGCGAAAACTCGCGCCCGGCATTGCTAAGATTTCTGGTTCGCCACGCGGCGTGATACCGTCCGGTGCGAAACGTGAAAGCCGAAAACGCACCTGTTCCTGATCGTGAATCCGCCCTAAATTATGATCGAGTCGCTCGATCTCCAGCCAATCAGCGTCGGGCGTGACCATGCGCCAAGCAGCCAGATTGTCGAGCGCCGTGCCCCAGAGCACGGCTTTTTTGCCACCGGCATTCATGGCGATATTGCCGCCGATGCAGGAGGCATCTTGCGAGGTCGGATCGACGGCGAACGCCAGCCCGTTGGCTTCGGCCAGATCCGAGACGCGGCGCGTGACCACACCCGCGCCACAGTGCGCGGTCGGCACCAATCCGGCCACGTTGGGCAGTGCGATACGCTCGACGCCGGAAAGTCGGTCGAGTTTTTCGGTATTGATGACAGCGGTCAGCGGATGCAGTGGCACCGCCGAGCCGGTGTAGCCGGTGCCGCCGCCACGCGGGATGAGCGTCAACCCGCAGTCGATGCAGGCGCGGACAATGGGCGCGACCTCGGCTTCGCTATCTGGCGAGATGACGACAAATGGCAGCTCAACGCGCCAGTCGGTCGCGTCGGTGGCGTGTGAAACGCGGGCCAGACCGCCGAAATCGAGATTATCCGAGCGCGTGATGCCCGCGAGCGCGAGCCGCAACCGCGCCCGCTGCTGGCGTTCTTGTTCAAACCACGCGCCGAAGCGTTTGACCGCTGCCCGCGCTGCGGCGAGGAGTTCCGCAGCCCGCTGGTTAGCATTGAGCCGACGCTCGAATTGATCGAGCCGATGATCGAGCGCCTGTAACAACAGCCGTCGCCGCTGGAGATTGTCGAGTAGATCGTCCTGCAAATAGGGGTTGCGGGTCACGACCCACATATCGCCCAATACCTCGAATAGCATCCGCGCCGAGCGTCCGGTGCGGCGCGTGCCGCGTAGGTCTTCGATCAAGTGCCACAGCGGTTCACCCAAAAAACGGATGACGATTTCGCGGTCAGAAAAAGAGGTGTAGTTGTAGGGGATCTCGCGGAGACGGGCGGCGGAATCGGGCATGTCGGCTCAACCAAAGCTGGGATTTTTGCAGTGCACAATTTTACTGCAAATCCAGTACGGGGCGGCGATGGCATTTGGCAATGCGAGGGTGGTGTCAGCCTGAGCTGAAAACCACATAATCCAAAACCCCGCACTAACAACTAAGGCCCGCATCAAGCGGGCCTTAGTTGTGATGAAATAACAAGACATTCAGCGCGTTAGCTTGATCTCGCAGCGAGCGCCGAATCTTGCGGCACGACGCTTAACACATTGTTTAAAATGCGCGGAATGCGATTCAAAATATCGGGATGATCGCTTAATACCACCACCCGAGCGCCAATATGTTGCAGCCGCTCATTGAGCATCCACAACAATGCCAGACCGGAATCAAAGACCCGATCCAAGCTGGTGAGATCCATAATGCAGGTTTGCAAATTCGCCGGAATTGTCGCAAAAACGCGGCAGACTTCATCGGCGAGCGTTAAATCTAGGTTGCCATCGAAAGACAAATCCAGCCTGTCTTCGCTTGGGATGAATGCAGTAATTAACGGCATTTCCAATCATCCTCCAGTGATGTGCGCGAAACCAATGCGGTTTTGGCACGAATAGGGGTCGCACGGTGAGCGCCCGGAACGTCCTGACGACCAACCGGCGCGGATTATGGAGCGATTGTGTGACAATTCCAAATCATCCCATGCGCCACAGTCACGTTGTCCGCGCTCAGTGCCGCCAATCGAGCATTTCGCTGGCATGATCGCGGGTGCGGGCGGTGATTTCCGTGCCGCCAAGCATCCGCGCAATCTCATCAACCCGCGCCCGTTCGTCGAGCGGTTCGAGCCGCGTAAACGTCTGGCCGTCGAGCGTCTCTTTGCGCACCCGCAATTGATAATGCGCCTGCGCGGCCACCTGCGGCAGATGCGTGACACAGAGCACTTGGCGCGAACTGCCAAGCTGTCGCAACAGCCGTCCGACAATCTCGGCCACGCCGCCGCCGATGCCAACATCCACTTCGTCAAACACCAGCGTCGGCACGCGCCCACATTCGGCAGTGGCCACCTGAATCGCCAGACTGATGCGCGACAGTTCGCCACCGGAGGCGACCTTTGCCAGCGGCTGCAACGGCTGGCCCGGATTGGCGCTCACCAGCATCTCGACCCGCTCCAAGCCGCTGGCCGTGGCGCGTTCCTCGGGTAGCGGGTCAAGCTGGATGCTAAATTGGCCGCCGTTCATGCCGAGTTGTTGCATCGAGCGCGTGACGGTCTCGGTTAAGTGCGCTGCTGCCTGCTGGCGGGCGCGGCTGAGTTCCGCAGCGGCCGTAAGATAGGTGCGCCACATCCGCTCGCGCTGTTCGCGCAGATCGCCGAGCGTCACGTCGGACTGTTCAAGTGCGGCGAGTTCGGCGCAGCGTTGATCGAGCAAGTCGGGCAGTTCCGTCGGTTTGACGCGATATTTTCGCGCTAAATCATGCAGTTGCCCGACGCGCAATTCGACCTCTTGTAAGGCCGCTGGATCGAGATCCAGCCCATCGAGATAGCGCCGCAATCCGGCCGCCGCTTCACCGGCATGAATAGTTGCGGTTTCCAGCAATTCGCGGCTCTCGCTCAGGGCGGCATCAATCGCGGTCAGTTCCTCGATTTCGCGGGTCGCCCGCCGCAACTGATCGGCAATCGCCGCTTCCCCTTCAGCCAAGCGCACCAGCACGCGCCCGACGGTTTCTTGCAAATGCCCCAGATGACTCAAGCGGCGCTGTTCGTGATCCAGTCCTTCAATCGCCGCGACGCTCAAGCCCAGCGCCGACAGTTCTTCAACCTGAAAGCGCAGTAAATCCAAGCGTGTAGCGCGGTCGGCGCTGGCTGCTTCGAGCGCGGTCAGCCGCTGATCGAGGTCACGAAATGTCCGAAAAGCGGTGGCCACCGCCGTTACCTGTTCGCTGTGTCCGCCGTAAGCATCGAGCAGTTCACGTTGTGAAGCGGGACGTAACAGCGATTGATGCGCATGTTGGCCGTGAATATCGACCAGCCGTTCACCCAGCTCACGCACCTGTGCTGTCGTCACAGCGCGACCATTGATAAACGCCCGCGAGCGCCCCTCGCGTACCAGCAGCCGCCGCACCACGCACGCGCCCTCGTCCTCTAAGCCCTGTTCGAGCAGCCAATCACGCGCATCAGTGGCGGCATTGAGGTCGATTTCGGCCAGAATCTCGGCGCGGTCGCGTCCGGCGCGGATCAAACTGGCATCGGCTTTATCGCCGAGCACCAGCCCAAGCGCGTCAATCAGAATCGACTTGCCCGCGCCGGTCTCGCCGGTCAGCGCCGTCATCCCCGAACGACATTCGAGTTCAAGATGACTGACGATGGCCAGATCGCGCACCTGAAGATAGGTCAGCATGATGGAGTCCGTCTGATGTAATGCCCGCCCCAATGGAGCTTGGCGCGCAAAATCTGATAATGATTGTGCCCTTTGGGATGCAGCAGATGCGCCGTGTGCGGATGGCGGGTGATGCGCACCCGCGCTCCGGGCGGCAGACGCAGATCGGTTTGACCGTCGCAGGTCACTTGCACATGCCCCTGTTCGGGGCCGCGCACCCGCACCTCGATCATGCGACTGCCCGGAACAACCAGCGGGCGATTGCTCAAATCATGCGGACAAATCGGCACCAGCAGCATCGCATCGAGCGCCGGATCGACCAGCGGCCCGCCGCCGGACAGGGCATAGGCGGTCGAGCCGGTCGGCGTCGAGACGATCAAGCCGTCGGAACGCTGGGCGCTGACAAATAACCCGTCGATCCAGATTTCCAGCTCAATCAACCGCGCCGTGCCCCATTTGTGAATGGTCACATCATTGAGCGCCACCTCGGGTTCAAGATCGGCGGCGGTCTCCGCAGCGGCATCGGTCACAATCTGCGCATTGAGCAAAGCGCGGCGGTCTGACTCAAATTCTCCCGCTAAGATGTGATCGAGCGTCGTTTCGAGCTGTTCGGGCGAGACATCGACCAAAAACCCCAGCCGCCCGAGATTGATCCCCAGCAGCGGCACATCAAATGCGGCCATCACCCGCGCCGCGTGCAGCAGCGTGCCATCGCCGCCGACGACCACAATCAGGTCACAACTCGCGCCGAGTTGCTCAAGGGTCAGCGCCTCGCCGATGGGCGCAGCGAGCAGATGGGCGCTTTCGGCATCGAGGCGCACCGTCAGCGCCCGCGTGCGCAGATGCTCGCGCAGTCGCACCAGCGTGCCGCGCACCCGTTGCGGGTCGCCTTGCTTGGCGATCAGGCCGAGAGTCTGGAAACCGGACATGAGGATCAAGAACGTCCTGTGTGAAGAGCAAGAAGGATCGCGCCGACTGACGCCCCGCAGCGATTCTAGCAATGGCGCTAGACCTTTTCGATGCTTGCGCAACATCGGCTGCCGCCAGCGCGTCGCGCCTTGACAGGCGGCCTGCGAATGCCTAAATTGCGTGTTAGCACTCTCTTGAAGTGAGTGCTAAAATAACACGAACAGGGCGCCCCCGCGCCCCATCACCTTCGATTCATCTAACTGCGCACCACGCGGGCAGCCGGTATTAAACACCGTGGTTACTGGGAAACGCCTATCGGCCAGCGACAACCGCCCAACTGCTGAAGGGCAGGTTGGTGAGCGGGCGCAACATTTTCTCAAGGCACTCGTTGAGCGGTATATCCGCGACGGGCAGCCGGTCGGCTCGCGCACGCTGGCCAAAGATACCGGACTGGATCTCAGCCCAGCGACCGTGCGCAATGTCATGGCCGATCTGGAAGATCTGGGCTTGATCGTCGCGCCCCACACCTCAGCCGGACGGGTGCCGACGGCGGCCGGCTATCGGCTCTTTGTCGATGCGCTGTTGACGGTGCGCCCGCCTTCCGAGGATGACATCGCCGCGTTGCGCACCCAGTTTGATGCGCGGCTGGATTCCAAAGCCTTGATTGAAACCGCCTCGAATCTGCTTTCGGGCGTGACGCATTTAGCTGGCGTGGTGATGCTTCCGCGCCATGAGCGCCAAGCCTTTCGCCAGATTGAATTATTGCCGCTCTCCGAATCACGGGTGTTAGCGATTCTAATTACCAGCGAAGGGGCCGTGCATAATCGGATTCTAAACACTGAACGTAGATTTTCCCCAGCACAATTAGAGCAGGCGGCGAATTATCTCAATCAGATGTTCACCGGCCAAGATATTAAAGATGTGCGCACGCGGCTGCTGGAAGATTTACAACGCACCCATGCGCACATGGATCAAATGATGCGACAGGCATTAACGCTGGCGCAGGATGTGATGGCAGACACTGAACGCCGCGATGATTGTTATATTGCCGGTCAGACGAATTTAATGGAATTTGGCGAATTAGCCCGCATGGAGCGGCTGAAATCCTTATTTGATGCGTTCACGCAAAAACACGAAATTTTGCATATTCTCGACCGCTGTATTGCCGCCGATGGAGTACAGATTTTTATTGGCGAAGAATCTGGTTATGCGCTGCTCGATGATTGCAGCCTCGTCACGACCCCTTATCGGGTTGAAGAACGAGTCGTCGGTGTGCTCGGCGTGATTGGCCCAACGCGCATGGATTATCAGCGCGTGATTCCAATTGTCGATGTCACAGCGCGGCTGTTATCGGCGGCATTGCGTCAATAATCAATCCGATTGCGTCATAATTGATCTATCTGATTGACCGGGTTTATTTAACTGAAAGGATGACGCGGCTGATGACCAGTGCGCCGGTGCATCAATAAGCCAGTGCGTCACCTGATTTGCGGAGGTTTAAAATCGCATGAGTACGGAACCCCAGCGTTCGGAGTCGGCAGCTCCCGAAGCGTCCCAGTCAGCCGCCGTATCAGTTGGCGAAGATGACACGCTTACCTTTAGTCATGCCGATCCGAACGCCAGCGCCTCGGAGTCACAGACCGAGGAACGCTCGCTTGAAGAACTGAGCGCGGCTCTGGATGCCGCTCGCGCCGAGATTGAGGACAGCCGCGATCAGGTGTTACGCGCCCGCGCTGAACTGGAAAATCTCAAGCGGCGGCATACGCAAGAGCTTGAAAAAGCACATAAATTCGCACTCGACGGCTTTGTGCGCGAGCTGTTGCAAGTGCGCGACAGTCTGGAACTCGGCTATCAGGCCGCGCAAGAAGCCAGCGCCGATCTCGATAAATTGCGCGAGGGTACGGCACTGACGCTCAAGCTGCTCGGCGATGTGATGGAAAAATTCGGCGTGAGCGTGGTTGATCCGCTCGATCAGCCGTTTAACCCCGAATTTCATCAAGCGATGTCGATGCAGCCGCGTGCCGATGTGCCGCCGAATAGCGTCGTGTTGGTGATTCAAAAAGGCTACACGCTCAATGGACGACTGGTGCGTCCGGCACTGGTGATGGTGTCCGCGCCAGCGGCGGCGGCTGAATAGCTGGATTGCTACAATGCTGAATTGAACGCAATTCACGCTGAAGCGACTTGAAGATTTTGGGGATACGCCCCAACTACAGACATCATTTAGCGCACACTGCGCTTATTTAAACGCTTTCGGAGAGTCACTCAAATGGGAAAAATTATCGGCATCGATCTCGGTACCACCAATTCTTGCGTGGCCGTGATGGAAGGCGACAATGTGAAAGTCATCGAGAATGCGGAAGGGGATCGCACCACGCCCTCGATTATTGCATATAGCGGTGACGGTGAAGTGTTAGTCGGTCAATCGGCTAAACGTCAATCGGTGACAAATCCGCAACATACGCTATTTGCCATCAAGCGCCTGATTGGGCGACGCTTTGAAGATTCAGTCGTCGGCAAAGATAAGGATATGGTGCCGTACAAAATCGTCAAAGCGGATAATGGCGATGCGTGGGTCGAAGTCAACGGCAAAAAAATGGCCCCGCCGGAAATTTCGGCCAAAGTCTTGCAAAAGATGAAAAAGACTGCCGAAGATTATCTCGGTCACGCCGTCACTGAAGCCGTCATCACCGTGCCGGCCTATTTTAATGAT
This sequence comes from Allochromatium warmingii, assembly GCF_900107145.1. Lineage (GTDB taxonomy): Bacteria > Pseudomonadota > Gammaproteobacteria > Chromatiales > Chromatiaceae > Thermochromatium > Thermochromatium warmingii. The sequence goes on from NZ_FNOW01000013.1 coordinate 20,092, forward strand.
TCGCAACGCCAAGCGACGAAAGATGCCGGACGCATTGCCGGTCTGGAAGTCAAGCGGATTATTAACGAGCCGACGGCAGCGGCACTCGCTTACGGCATGGACAAAAAGCGCGGCGATCAAAAAATCGCCGTCTATGACCTCGGTGGCGGCACCTTTGACGTGTCGATTATTGAAATCGCCGAAATTGAAGGCGAGCATCAATTTGAGGTGCTGTCAACCAATGGTGATACCTTCCTCGGCGGCGAAGATTTCGACCTGCGGATTATTGACTTTTTAGTCGAGACCTTTAAGAAAGAGCAAGGTTTCGATCTGCGCAATGATCCGCTGGCGCTGCAACGGCTCAAAGAAGCGGCAGAAAAAGCCAAGATTGAGCTGTCATCGAGTCAGCAGACTGACATCAATCTGCCCTATATCACCGCCGATCAAACTGGGCCGAAGCATCTGAATGTCAAGCTCACCCGCTCGAAGCTCGAATCATTGGTCGAAGATTTAATCGAACGCACAATGGAGCCGTGCCGGATTGCACTGAAAGATGCCGGATTAGCCGCAGGCGAGATTAATGAAGTGATCCTCGTCGGTGGTCAGACGCGGATGCCGAAGGTGCAAGAAAAGGTTGAGCAATTCTTCGGCAAAACCCCGCGCCGCGATGTCAACCCAGATGAAGCGGTGGCGATTGGTGCCGCGATTCAGGGCGGCGTGCTTGGCGGTGAAGTCAAAGATGTATTGCTGCTGGATGTAACACCGCTGTCGCTCGGTATTGAGACGCTCGGCGGGGTGATGACCAAGCTGATTGAGAAAAACACCACAATTCCGACTTCGGCGCAGCAGGTGTTTTCGACCGCTGACGATAATCAAACCGCTGTGACCGTGCATGTATTACAGGGCGAACGTGAACGCGCCGTCGGGAATAAATCACTCGGGCGTTTTGATTTGTCGGATATTCCACCCGCGCCGCGTGGCGTGCCGCAAATTGAGGTGAAATTCGACATCGACGCGAACGGTATTCTCAATGTCTCAGCAAAAGACAAGGCAACCGGCAAGCAGCAGTCGATTGTCATTAAAGCGTCTTCAGGTCTGTCAGAAGCTGAAATTGCGCAGATGGTTAAGGATGCCGAAGCCCATGCTGAAGAAGATCGCCAATTCCATCAATTGATTGCCGCCCGCAATCAAGCCGATACCATGATTCACGCGACGCGCAAATCGTTGGAGCAACTCGGCGAGCAAATGGAAAGCGGCGAAAAAGACGCGATTGAATCGGCAATGAAGGCGCTCGAAGAGGCGATGAAAGGCGAGGATAAAGAGCGCATCGAATCGCTGACCAAACAGCTTGGCGAGGTCTCGGGCAAAATGGCCGAGCGGCTCTATGCTAAATCGGGCGATGCGGGGGCGGCTGGTGCCGGAGCCGAACACGCTGATGCGGGTACGAGCCAACGTGCGCAGGATGACGTGGTCGATGCCGAGTTTGAAGAAGTCAAGGACGACAAACGCTAAGAGGCTAGGCGCGTGTGCTCGGTGGCCGTGATGACGCGGCGCACCGAGCGCATCTGCCGGATATCATTACATGGCAAAACGCGACTATTACGACGTGCTGGGGGTTCAGCGCAACGCCAGTGAAGCCGACATCAAGAAGGCATTTCGGCGGCTGGCGATGAAATATCACCCCGACCGCAATCCGGGCGACAACGAGGCCGAGGCCAAATTCAAAGAAGCCAAGCTGGCCTATGACGTGCTGACCGATGCCAAGAAGCGTTCGGCCTACGATCAATTTGGCCACGCGGGTGTAGACGGCGCGGGGCCAGGATTTGGCGGCTTCAGCGGCGGTGCGCCCGGGGATTTTGCCGACATCTTTGGCGATGTCTTCGGCGATATTTTCGGTGGCCGAGGCGGTACGCGCCGCTCACAGCGCGGGGTCGATCTGCGCTATGACCTCGCGTTGACGCTGGAAGAAGCGGTCGCCGGCAAAGAGGTCAAAATTCGGCTTCCGACCTGGGTGGACTGCCAATTCTGCAACGGCAGCGGCGCTAAACCCGGCACCAAGCCTAAGACCTGTCCGACTTGCGGCGGTCATGGTCAGGTGCGGATGCAGCAGGGCTTTTTTTCCATTCAGCAGACCTGTCCTGAGTGTCGTGGCAGCGGGACGGTGATCGAAGAGCCGTGCCCGCACTGTCGCGGACGCGGGCGGATTCAGGAAGAAAAAACGCTCTCGGTCAAGGTGCCAGCGGGTGTGGACACCGGCGACCGCATTCGATTAGCAGGCGAAGGCGAACGCGGTGAGCAGGGCGGGCCAGCGGGCGATCTCTATGTCCAGATTCAGGTCAAAGAGCACCCGATTTTTACCCGCGAAGATGCCAATCTCTATTGTCAGGTGCCGATTAGTTTTGTCATAGCGGCGCTTGGCGGAGAATTAGAAGTGCCGACGCTCGATGGCAAGGTAATGCTGAAAATTCCGCCCGGCACCCAGACTGGCAAAATGTTCCGCGTGCGCAACAAAGGTGTCAAACCAGTGCGCGGCGGTGTAGTCGGCGATTTGATTTGTCGGGTACTGATTGAAACGCCGGTTGATTTGACTGAACGCCAAAAAGAATTACTGCGCGAATTTGAGGTCAGTGTTCAAGAAGGCGGATCGCGGCATAATCCGCAATCGCATTCGTGGCTTGATGGCGTGAAAAGCTTTTTTGAGAAGATGGGATTATAAATTCAGTCAGGGACGATGATGCAAATTAGACAGGATTAACTGGATATTTCAAGATTAACAGGATTTTTTTCTTGTTCATCCTGAATACTCTTGTTAATCCTGTCTCAATATTTGATCTTCAGTGTTCGGGTGACTGAATGAGTGCAGCACTGCAAACCGCCGTCGCCCGTCAACGTCTGCTATTGCGCGGATGGCTCGCCAGTTTATTAGAACGGCTGGCGCTTCAAGCCCGTGACTGCTGGCCAGACCGCACCGCACTCGAACAGCTCTTGCTCGCTGCCCGTCCGCGTTTACCCTCGTGCAAATATCTCTATATTCTCGACCGCGACGCCCAGCAACTCACCGCCAATATCGCCCCCGATGGTCTGCTGCCGGAACATTTCGGCCGCGACCGTCGCGACCGTCCCTATCTCGCTGAGGCATTAGCTGGTGAACGCTTTTCACTCTCGCCGGTGTATTTGAGCCGCAATGCGCGTCGCCCGTCACTGACGGCTATTCAGCGCATCGAGAATACAGCGGGTGATTGGCTCGGATTTCTCGGCGCGGATTTCGATTTGCGGGAATTACCCTTAACCCGCGAGCTGTATCAACCGTCTGGTGATTGGGTGCAACTTAAAGGCGATCCCGCCATTCGCGGTGGACTCTTTAGTCAAGAGCGCGTTGAGAGTTTAATGGATGCGCGAATGGATGAAGTGCTGGCGCTGCTGGGTGAATTGATGACAGCGCACGGAGTTTTTCACGGTAAGCTGCATTTTTCCAGTTCACGCGCGACCTTATGGACGCTCGATGATCCCTATCGTTATCGCTTGCTTGATTATGAAGACCTCGCCGACCCGGGGATTTGTTTAGCCTATCCGCAACGCGATTATCCGACTGAAGCAGCAATTCCTGAATCACGGGTTGCCGAGGTGTTTCACACTTTCCGCGAATTACGGTTTATGGATGAAACGATTTATCTGCGCTCCGGCTCGCTTAATTTATTTAATGGCATGGTCGGGCTGAATTTTTCGTGCGATGGCTCGCATTACATGCCGTGGCAGGATTTTCTGCGCAAGAGCTTGGGGTTTTGGTTGGGGACGGGGGAAAGTTGCGGGCGTTGATGCGTTCGGCTCGTTCATTTCACGCCACCCCCGCCAGCAACGGCACAAAGCTCGCCGGTTCTAAAATCTCATGGCGAAAGCCGCGCCCACGACGCACCAAGCGCACCAGACTCTGCTGCGGCCCCTCGCCAATCGGCAGCACCATCACGCCCCCCGGAGCCAACTGCTCGGCAAGTGCTCGCGGAATGCCACGCGGCGCGGCGGTAACGAGAATCGCCGAATAGGGCGCATAGTCGCGCCAGCCCTGTGCGCCGTCGTCATGCCGATAACGCACATTGCGTATTTCCAGTGCTTCTAGCCGCTGTTTCGCACATTCGTACAGCTCACTGACGCGCTCGACGGTATACACGCGCCGCACCAGTGCCGCGAGCACAGCGGTCTGAAATCCTGAGCCGGTGCCAATTTCTAGCACGGTATCCGCTGTGCCCAGTTCCAGCAGTGCCTGCGTCATCCGCGCCACAGTGTAGGGTTGCGAGAGCGTCTGGCCATAGCCAATCGGCAGCGCGGAATCTTCATACGCACGACTCGCCAGCGCCTCATCAACAAACAGATGGCGCGGCAGTTCGCGCAACACCCGCAGCACCTCAGGCGACTCAATCCCCGCGTCAATCAGCCGTTGAATCAACCGCTCGCGGGTGCGTCTGGAGGTCATGCCGATCCCGACGGGATCCAGCGTGCGACGGGCAGGCATCAGGCGCATCCGGTCAACCACGCATCCAGCGACGCTAAGGCCGCATGACGGGTGAGATCGACTTGCAGCGGCGTGATCGAAACAAAGCCAGCGCGTACCGCATCAAAATCCGTTCCGGGGCCAGCATCCTGCTCTGGGCCAGCCGGGCCGATCCAATAAATCGTCTGACCACGCGGATCGCGGGCCTCAATGATCGGCTCGGCTTTATGGCGATGACCTAAGCGCGTCGCTTTAAACCCAGCGAGTTCCGAATACGGACGATCCGGGACATTGACGTTGAGGATAATGCTCGGTTCGAGCGGCTGTTCGCGCAGACGCGCCACCAGTTGCACCGCGACCTGAGCGGCGGTGTCCAGATGTTGCGGCGTGTAGGAAACCATTGAAATCGCAATCGAGGGCAGACCCAAAAAGCGCCCTTCAGTGGCCGCTGCGACCGTGCCCGAATAGAGCACATCATCGCCGAGATTGGCACCATGATTGATACCAGATACCACAATATCCGGCTCAATTCCGGGCAATCCGGTCAGCGCCAAATGCACGCAATCGGTCGGCGTGCCATCGACCTGAATAAAGCCGTTCGGCTGATGGCGGATGCGCAGGGGCCGTTTGAGAGTCAGCGAATGGCTGGCACCGCTGTAATCGCGTTCGGGAGCGACGACCTGCACCTCACCGAGGGTGCGCAAGGCATCGGCAAGCACGATCAAGCCCGGAGATTGATAGCCGTCGTCGTTACTGACAAGGATCTTCATGATATTCGTGATCTATCTGTGCGGCCCGTGAATCACCAGCGATGATACTGTATGGCGCACAATCTGCCATTCCCAATTCCCAACCGCGCCCCATATCGTCCGGCGCGGGATGGCAGCTTATACTTGCTGCCGATTCCGCTGCCATGCCATCCACCGATCACCGATCATCGATGAAATCTAAACTTCAGGACAGCGACCGCTCGCTGTTCCGCGAACAGGTTGAGGATGCTGAACCCTTCGTTTTCGAGGGCGCGGAGCCGTTTCGTCAACGTCCGCCACCCTATCCCCGTCCGCGCCCGCTGGAACTGCCCGAACTGGGATCCAATCGCGCTGTGGCTGAATGCGAAGTCGCAACGCATGACTATCTACTATTTGCCCGTCCCGGGATCCAGCAGCGGCTGTTGGCCGATTTACAGCGTGGCGCGGTACCGATTGGCTTAGAAGTCGATTTACACGGTCTTCAGGCCGAACATGCGCGGCAAATTCTCGCGGAATTTCTCGCCGAGTGTGCGCGGCAGCGCGTGCGCTGTGCGCGGATTATTCACGGCAAGGGGATGCGTTCCAGCACCCGCGCTCCGGTGCTCAAAAGCAAGGTCAACTATTGGCTGCGACTCTACGATCAGGTGTTAGCCTTTTGTTCCGCCACCCGCCGCGATGGGGGCACGGGCGCGGTCTATGTGCTGCTGCGCAATCCGAACAAAGCCAGCCGCGCTCAGGCTGTGCGCTACGATTAACCCTTTTTTAACCGCTCACTGTTGCCTAGATTCTCTGCATCATGCTCACTTATCCCGATCTCAATCCGGTTGCGCTCGCGCTTGGCCCGCTCAAAGTTCATTGGTACGGGCTGATGTATTTGCTTGGCTTTGCGTGTGCCTGGTGGCTCGGGCGCTGGCGGGCGCGACGTCCTGAATCCGGCTGGACGGCGGAGATGGTTGATGACCTGATTTTTTATGGCGTCATCGGCGTGATCGTCGGCGGACGACTTGGCTATATGCTGTTTTATGGCTTTGAACAGGTGCTCGCCAATCCGCTCAATCTGCTCAAAGTCTGGGAAGGCGGCATGTCGTTTCACGGCGGCTTGATCGGTGTGTTGACGGCGATTGCGCTCTTTGCACGACGCTATCAGCGGCAGTTTTTCCAAGTGGCCGATTTTCTCGCGCCGCTGGTGCCGACGGGCTTGTTTGCTGGGCGCATTGGGAACTTTATCAATGGCGAACTTTGGGGCCATCGCACCGATGTTGCGTGGGGCTTTCAGCTTCCGTGTGCGCAGTTTCCGACTGAATGCGCCGATCAACCCAGCACGGCGCTGCTCAGTCCGGCGGTTCATGCCTCGCAGTTGTACGAAGCGGCGCTCGAAGGGCTGGCGCTGTTCGCGCTGTTGTGGCTATTTTCCAGCCGTCCACGCCCGATGATGGCGGTCTCCGGGTTGTTTTTGCTCGGCTATGGAATGTTCCGATTTATGATCGAGTTTGTCCGCGAACCGGACGCGCATCTCGGTTATCTGGCGTTTGATTGGGTGACGATGGGGCAGATTTTGTCGCTGCCGATGGTGTTCGCCGGTGGACTGTTGCTGGCGCTGGCCTATTGGCGGCGGCGAGCTGTCAGCGAGCAGCCTCCAGCTTCCGGCGATCAGCAGCCGCCAACTGCCAGCTAATCAGATGCGCGGTTTCGCCACCGCCACCGCACAAAAAAACCGGCTCTAGGCCGGTTTTTTCGTGTCAACACCATCAAGCAGGTGATGGGCAGATTAGGCCATCGCTTTGATGTGCGCGTTCAGGCGGCTTTTGTGGCGAGCGGCCTTGTTCGCGTGAATCAAACCCTTGCGTGCGGCACGGTCGATGCGCGGAACGGCATCTTTGAACGCCTGCACGGCGGCTTCCTTATCTTCGGCGCGAATCGCCTTAATCACTTTCTTAATGAAGGTGCGCAGGGTACTGCGCTGCGCGATATTACGCTGACGACGGTCTTCTGATTGACGGGCGCGTTTACGCGCTTGGGGTGAGTTAGCCAACGGAGAGTCTCCCGAGAATTTCGCTGCGGACGCGGTCAAGTTCAAAACAATAAAACCGCGTGGAAGGTCGGCCTGCAACCGGGCCACACCGAACGCGGTTTGGACGAAATAGTATTTCTGATTGTTTCTGGATTGTCAATTACCATTCAACGCTTTGCCTGCCGAAATGGTCGCACTGCATGGCTTCATTATTGGCTTCGTTTGCTACAGTCGGCGGCGCAACGCTGCTGTCACGGGTGTTGGGTTTTATACGTGATCTGACGCTTGCGCGGGTGTTCGGTGCGGATGCTGCGACCGATGCGTTTTTTGTCGCATTCAAGATCCCGAACTTTGCGCGGCGACTCTTTGCCGAGGGCGCGTTCGCGTTGGCGCTGGTGCCAGTGCTCACGGACTATCGTGCGCGTCACGGTCTGCCCGCGCTTAAATCCTTTGTCGATGATCTGACAGGCACGCTCGCGGCGGCACTACTGGTGCTAACCGGCGTTGGCGTACTGGCCGCGCCGCTGTTGATTCTCGCCTTTGCGCCGGGCTTTGCCGCTGATGCCGAGCAATGGGCATTGGCGACGACGCTGCTACGACTCACGCTGCCATATCTGGTGTTCATCACCCTCACCGCGCTCGCCAGCGCGATTCTGAATACCTACGAACGCTTTGGTGTGCCGGCGCTCACGCCCGCGCTGCTCAATCTGGTACTCATCGGCTGTGCGCTGTGGTGGGCACCGTATCTGGAGACGCCGATTGTGGCGCTGGCTGGCGGCGTACTGATTGCCGGGGTGGTGCAACTGGCGTTTCAGTGGCCATTTTTACGGCGCTTGGGACTATGGCCACGCCCGCGTTTTCGTCCGCGTGATGCGGGCGTGCTTGCGGTCTTGAATCGACTTGGGCCAACCATTCTCGGCGGTGCGGTCGGGCAAATCAGTTTATTACTGGATACGCTGTTAGCGTCAATTTTAGCCGTCGGGAGTATTTCGTGGCTGTATTATTCAGATCGACTGATGGAATTACCGCTTGGATTACTCGGTGCAGCATTAGGAACAACGATTTTACCGCGTTTAGCCCAGTATCAAACTCAGCACGATACAGCGCAATTTTCCGCTACCCTAGATTGGGCATTACGATGCGTAGTCTTGCTGGGATTTCCGGCAGCCGTCGGATTATTCATCTTAGCTGAACCCATTATCGCAACGCTATTTTTATCCGCAGCATTTAGCGCAGCAGATGTAATTCAGGCCGCGCAATCCTTGATGGCCTATGCCATAGGCATTCCGGCATTTTTAGCAGTGAAGGTGTTAGTGCCGGGCTTTCAGGCGCGGCAAGATGTACGCACGCCGCTACGTATGGCGTTTATTGCATTAGGTGTTGGGGTGATTGTGCATCTCGTTTTAATGATGCCATTCGGTCATACTGGGCTGGCGCTGGGAACAACACTCACCATGATTATCAATGCTGGATTATTGTGGCGTGAATTGCGGATCATAGGTGTTTATCAGCCGCGTTCGGGTTGGCGAAGATTTTTAATCCGCACGCTATTAGCAAGTCTGATGATGGGATTGCTTCTATATTGGGGAATCAATCAAGATACCGCTTGGTTAGCTGCCGATACGCTAACGCAACTTGTCAAGTTGAGCGGTTGGATAATCATAGGCTGCGTTGTGTATGTGGCGATTATATGGGGGGCGGGAATGCGATGGGTGGATGTGCGGTGAAGCGCACTAGCCATAGAGTACGTACTACTGCGCTAAAATTTAGCGTAGCGTTTAACTTAACTGAAATTGAGTTCTCTCATGCCAAGAATTTTTGACAATATTAACCAACCGTTATTATCCGCGCTGCAAGAAACACTCAAGTTTTCTGAACGAGCGGATTTTTGCGTTGGTTATTTTAATCTGCGCGGGTGGCGTCATATATCTGAGTCAATCAATCATTGGCCAGGTGGTGAAGGGCACTGTTGCCGCTTATTAGTTGGGATGCATGTTTCGCCAACTGATACGCTCCGCAAATTGCTCAGTTTGCGTGGTGATATGAACGATGATCTTGATAATCAAACGGCATTCCGCGAAAAGCGCCGCATTGCCGAAGAATTTCGCCAGCAACTAACCATTGGCGCACCAACCAATGATGATGAAACGAGTTTACGGCTATTATCTGCACAGATTCGCACCGCTAAACTGGTCGTTAAAGTGTATCTTCGGCATCCGTTGCACGCAAAGCTATATTTACTCTATCGTCAAGATATAAATAATCCAGTAACCGGATTTTTAGGTAGCTCGAATTTAACATTTGCTGGTCTTGTGAAACAAGGCGAATTGAATGTCGATGTGTTAGAGCATGATGCCTGTAATAAGCTAGTGTCTTGGTTTGAGGATCGTTGGCATGATCGTCTGTGTTTAGATATTTCTCAAGAATTAGCTGAGATTATTGATACAAGCTGGGCGGGTGAGCGATTGATTCCGCCCTATCATGTCTATCTTAAAATGGCTTATCATCTTGCGCAGGATGCGCGTACCGGATTATCTGAATTTCGGATTCCGGCTATTTTTGGGGAAATGCTGTTTGATTTTCAAATTGCGGCAGTTAAGATCGCAGCACATCATCTTCATAAACGCCGAGGCGTACTGCTGGGTGATGTGGTCGGTTTGGGTAAGTCAATCATTGCGACAGCCTTAGCAAAGGTGTTTGAAGATGATTATTACACCGAGACGCTGATTATTTGTCCGAAAAATTTAGTGTCGATGTGGGAAGATTATGTGCATCGTTATCGACTTCATGCCAAAGTATTATCACTCTCAAAAGTATTAAGTGAACTGCCGGAAAAAACGCGGCGGTATCGTTTGGTTTTAATTGATGAATCGCATAATTTACGCAATAAAGCGGGTAAGCGATGGAAAGTAATTCATGATTATATTGAGCGGAATGACAGTTTAACGGTATTGCTGTCAGCGACGCCCTATAATAAAAGCTATCGTGATTTAGCAGCACAACTTGCGCTGTTTTTGAAAGAAGACACACATTTAGGTATTCGCCCAGAGAAGCTATTAAGCAGTCTTGGGGGTGAATCGCAATTCTCAGCCCAGCATCAATGTGCTATTCACTCATTGGCGGCTTTTGAAAAAAGTGAGTTTGCCGATGACTGGCGTGATTTGATGCGGCTCTATATGGTGCGGCGCACCCGCAGTTTTATTTTGCAGCATTATGCGCATGAGGATGAACGTGGGCGCTATTTGCTGTTTCCTGATGGTCGTCGCTCTTATTTTCCGCAGCGCGTTCCGAAAAATTTGACATTTCAGATTGATGATAATGATCCAAATGATCCCTATGCACGGTTTTACAGTGATACGGTTGTGAATACAATCAACGCACTACGCTTACCGCGTTATGGATTAGCTAATTATCTCTTAGAGAAACAAAAAAAATCATTGCCGCAACAGCACGCTCATATTATTAAAGATTTATCACGAGCTGGAACGCGCTTGATGGGATTTTGTCGCGTGAATCTATTTAAGCGGTTGGAAAGTGCTGGCCCAGCATTTTTGCTATCCATTGAGCGCCATATTTTACGCAATTTTATTGTGTTATATGCCATTGAAGAGGGGCTAGAGATTCCGCTTGGTGCGCAGGGCGCGGAATTACTGGATTCTTTATATACTGATGAAGACGCTGAAGCGATTGTAAGAGATAAAAACGATGATGCAGATGATGCAATTGTTGATGATCTCGCAACGCTGAACGCTTTAAGTGCTGAAGCTGATTATCGAGCGCGAGCCGCTAAAGCTTATGCGCTCTATAGCGGTAGCTTAAAAAAGCGGTTTAAATGGTTGCCGAGTTCATTGTTTGAAAAAAAATTAGCTAAACATTTGCTGAACGATGCGAGAGCGTTATTAGCGGTATTGCATCATTGTGGTGTTTGGCAGCCTGAAAACGATACTAAATTAAATGCGCTGGTTGAGTTAGTCACACAACATCACCCGCATGATAAAGTATTGATTTTCACGCAGTTTGCAGATACAGCACGCTATTTGAAAACGCAGTTAATAGCGCGTGGTATTGAGCAGGTCGCGGAAGCGACTGGGCAAAGTATTGATCCAACCGCGTTAGCGTGGCGTTTTGCGCCGGTAGCGAATGCCAAGCAGCAAACAGTGACGGCGGCAGATGAATTGCGGGTGTTAATTGCGACTGATGTATTATCTGAAGGGCAGAATTTGCAAGATGCGCATATTGTGGTGAATTATGATTTGCCCTGGGCGATTATTCGTTTGATTCAGCGGGCGGGGCGTGTAGATCGTATTGGTCAGCAGTCGGATACGATTAGCTGTTATTCATTTATGCCAGCAGATGGCGTCGAGCGATTGATTCAATTACGGGCGCGGGTGCAACAGCGATTGACTGAAAATTCTGAGGTTGTGGGATCGGATGAGCGTTTTTTTGATGATGAGCAAGACAGTGCGCGGATGCGTGATTTATATACAGAGAAAAATGGCATTCTTGATGATGAAGAAGATATGGAAGTTGATTTATCGTCGTATGCGTATCAGATTTGGAAGAATGCCACAGATGCTGATCCGAGTTTGACAGCGCGAATTGAGGCAATGCCGAATGTTGTTTATGCAACGAAAGCGCATGAACAAACGCCGCTTGCGCCAAGTGGAGTGTTGGTGTATATGCGCACGACGCAAGATAATGATACGTTAGCGTGGATTGATGAAAAGGGTCAGTCGGTGACGCAATCGCAGTTGACAATTTTGAAAGCAGCCGCTTGCACAGCAGATACGCCGCCTGTGCCGCGCATTGAATTGCATCATCAATTAACGCAAGATGGGTTAAAGCATATTGTCAAGGAAGAGCGGATTTCAAATGGTCAATTAGGTCGGCCTTCGGGGGTGCGATTTAAATTGTATGAGCGGTTGAAGCGTTTAAGATTGGCATTTGGTGAAAAACGGGATTTATTGATGACTGATGACTATATGCGTCGTTTCGACCGAACGCTAGAAGAGATTTATAATCATCCATTGCATGTGTCGGCGCGTGAAACTGTGGGGCGACAGCTTAAATTAGGTATCGACGATCATCAGTTGCTTGATTTAGCATTTGCGTTGCGTGAAGATGGGCGCTTATGTGTGATTGAGGAGCACGATCAAGAACGCGAAGTGCAGTTGATTTGTTCGCTTGGGCTTGCTAAAAGCACAAGCTAATTCATATTAGCGCGTGAAATAGCAAACAAACCGATCAAGCCGGTTATGATTCCGCGCTGATGGCGCTAATTGTTGATGGAGTGTTAAATGATGGCTACATTGAAAACTGAGAATTTGCGCAATCATATTCAAAACTTTGATTTCAAGTCATTGTTTATTGAAGAACTCGGTTGGTCGCGGGTGTCGGGTGAGTCATCGCTGACGATTACAGCGCATCAGACAGAGTGGGTTATTACGTGCATTGCTGAATTGTCGGGAGTGGTGGTGTTTTTGGTGGATGGGTTGCCGGATCGTGATGGGCGTTTAGCGATTTATAAAGAATTGTCTAACATTGCGCATGAGAATTTAGTGATTTTTGTCGATCAGGTGACTGCGCCAACGCAAAGTTTGTGGTTATGGGTGAAGCGGGAGGGGAAAAAAGTATTTCCGCGTGAGCATTTATATGTTCAGGGTCAGCCGGGCGATTTATTTATGTCTAAGATTTCTGCGATTATCGTAGACATCAATGAATTTGATGAATCGGGGCAATTTCCGTTGGCGCAGCTTGTGGAGCGGATGCAGGCGGCATTAGATGTTGAGCGGGTGACGAAAAAGTTTTTTAAGGATTATGATGCGCAGCGATTGGATTTTATTGAATTGATTGATGGCATTCTCGATGTAGCGGATCGGCGTTGGTATGCGTCGGTGTTGATGAATCGGTTGATGTTTATATGGTTTTTGCAGCGTAAGCACTTTTTAGGGCATGGGGATCGTGATTATTTAGTGACTAAATTAGCTGAAAGTCAGCAGCGCGGTAAAGATCGCTTTTATGCTGAGTTTTTGCAGGCGTTGTTTTTTGAGGGATTTGCTAAAACGCCGGATCAGCGTAGCGCGGCGGCTCAGGCGTTGATTGGTGAGATTCGGTTTTTGAATGGCGGTTTATTTTTGCCGCATCGGTTAGAGGAGCAGTATCAACATGCTATTTTTATTCCAGATGTCGCATTTGAAAATTTGTTTCAGTTGTTTGCGCGGTATTCGTGGAATCTGAATGATACGGTGGGCGCACAGGATGATGAAATCAATCCTGATGTGTTGGGATATATTTTTGAGAAGTATATCAATCAAAAAACTTTTGGTGCGTATTATACGCGACCTGAAATTACCGAGTATTTGTGCGAGCAGACGATTCATCGGTTGATTGTGGCGCGTATCAATACCATCAATGCCGATTATTTGCCACACTTGCCGGGCCGCGTGTTTAGTCGTTATACGGATATTTTGATGAAGCTGGATGCCAATTTGTGTGATCAATTATTAAATAAGGTTTTGCCAAATTTGAAGTTGCTTGATCCGGCGTGTGGGTCAGGGGCATTTTTGGTGGCGGCATTGAAAACGCTCATCAATATTTATTCTGCGGTGATTGGGCGCATTCCGTTTCTCAAAAATAAGCAGTTGAGTGCGCAAGTTGCAGAATGGGAGCGTCAACATAAAAGTATCATGTATTTTATTAAGCGGCGGATTATTACGGATAATTTGTTTGGTGTGGATATTATGGCGGAGGCAACGGAGATTGCGAAGTTGCGGTTGTTTTTGGCGTTGGTAGCGTCGGCGAATACAGTCGATGAATTGGAGCCATTGCCGAATATTGATTTTAACATTTTAGCGGGTAATTCGTTGATTGGATTACTGCGGGTTGATGCTGAACAATTTGATGCAAATCAGAAAGAGGGTGAGCAATTTGAGTTGTTCCGCAAAAAAACTTATGCGGAGGTGGTAAACGAGAAGAATCGACTGGTTGATACGTATCGGCATACGAGTAGTTATATTGGTGATTTTGATTTATCTGATTTAAAGCAGGCGATTGAAAAACAGAAAAAAGAAGCGCAAACAACGCTAAATGAATTGCTGTTGGCGGATTGGTCGAAAGCGGGGATTAAGTTTGAGGAGGCGCTTTCAGAGAAGGCGACGAAAAAAAAGCCTTCAGAGAAGGGGGCGAAAAAAGATAAGAAATCTGCAAATTCAAAAAAACGGATCTTGCAACTGGCGGATATTGAGGCGTTGCAGCCGTTTCATTGGGGATTTGAGTTTGATGATGTTTTGAATCAGCGCGGCGGGTTTGATGCGATTATTACGAATCCACCCTGGGAGATTTTTAAGCCGAATGCAAAGGAGTTTTTTTTAGAGCATTCGGATGCGGTCAGTAAAAATAAGATGACGATTAAGGAATTTGAAAAGGAGCAAGCGCAGTTATTAAAAGATGCGTCGTTGCGGTCGGCGTGGTTGGCGTATTTGAGCGGTTTTGCGCATGTGTCGAGTTGGTTTCGGGTTGCGCCACAGTTTAAGCATCAGTCGGCGATAGTGAATGGGAAGAAAACCGGCAGCGATGTGAATTTATATAAGCTGTTTGTTGAACAATGTGTCAATTTACTGCGTGAGGGCGGGGAGTGCGGGATTGTGATTCCGTCGGGTATTTATACGGATTTGGGCGCAAAGGGATTGCGGGATTTGTTGTTTAATGAAAATACCGTTACTGGGTTATTTTGTTTTGAGAATCGTAATGAAATTTTTGAGGGTGTTCATCGGAGCTTTAAGTTTGTCGTGTTGACTTTTGCTAAAGGTGGATCAACGGAAAAGTTTCCAGCGGCGTTTATGCGCCATGATGTTGCCGATTTGAGAGGGTTTCCGAGTGAAATCGGCTTACCGCTGTCGGTGGATTTGATCCGCCGACTTTCTCCAGATTCGCATTCGGTGATGGAGTTCAAAACCGCTTTAGATATTCAAATTGCTGAAAAGCTGCTGAAGTTTCCGCTGTTAGGTGAGAGTATTGAAGGAACATGGAATTTGCGTTTAACAAATGAATTTCACATGACAAATGACAGTTATTTATTCCAAACTAAACCGGGGCGGGGGCGGTTGCCGTTGTATGAGGGGAAGATGATTTGGCAGTTTCAAGCTGATTATTGTGAGCCGCGTTATTGGGTTGATGAAAAAAGCGGTCGCGACGCTATATTAGGTCGTCAGGAAGATTATGGACAAATAATGGATTATCAAAATTATCGTTTAGGATTTCGAGCTGTTGCATCTAATACAAATGAACGTTCTTTAATTGTTTCTTTGTTGCCAAGTAAAGTTTTTTCTGGAAACTCAATTATTACTTCTGTTGAAGAAAATAACTTGAGCGTCTTAATTTTTCTTGCTGGAGCCATGAATAGCTTTGTTATTGATAACGCTATTCGGCAAAAAGTTTCGCAAAATTTGAATATGTTTTTTATCTATCAGATTCCAATTCCACGCTTAACAGATAAAGATGCCGGATTTAATCCGATTGTCAGCCGCGCTGCGCGTTTAATCTGCACCACACCCGAATTTGATGATTTAGCGCAAGCCGTCGGCTTAACCCAGCATGGCGTTCTGGAAGCCGAGGAACGCGCTACACTCCGTGCGGAATTAGATGGATTGATTGCCCATTTATATGGACTGACTGAAAATGAATTTGCGCATGTGCTGACGACATTTCCGCTCGTCGATGCGTCGATTAAAGACGCTGCACTCCAAGCGTGGCGCGATGTTGAACAAGGATTGATTGTGTAGCAAAGCAAAGTAAGGTACGCAGTGCGTACCCTACAAATCTATAAAGCTACATATCTGCAAATCTAACAGTGTATTCGAGGTCAAACTCCCATGTCACAAGCCGCACTCAAATTTGCTACGTATGATGATTTGCTTGATTTACCCAATGATTTAATTGGCGAAATCATCAATGGCACGTTGTATACCCAACCACGTCCGGCTGCGAAACACACACGCGCTTATTCCGTCTTGGGTTATTTAATTGGCGGCCCATTTGATGGGGGATTATCCGGCCCCGGCGGTTGGTGGATTCTTGATGAACCGGAATTGCATCTTGGCGCACAGATTTTAGTGCCTGATTTAGCCGGATGGCGACGTGAGCGTCTGCCCGCAATCCCAGATACTGCGTGGTTTGAATTGGTGCCTGATTGGGTGTGTGAGATTTTATCCCCTTCGACGACGGCGAAAGATCGCGCAATTAAAATGCCGATTTATGCGCGTGAAGGGGTTGAATATGTATGGTTAGTTGATCCGCAGGTGCGAACATTAGAAGTGTATCAGTTGCAGAATGATGGCCATTGGTTGTTATTAGCGACGCTTCAGGATGATGCGCCTGTCAGTCAACCGCCATTTGATGCGATCACTTTTCCACTGAATGCCTTGTGGACGGATTAAGCAGCAAAGTAAGGTAAGCAATGCGTACCCTACGCGCATATCCTGTATGCAAATTCCACCGCCCCATTGAGACCCAATTTGACCATGACTGACGCCACCATCACCGATATTCCCGCTTACATGACCGACCTCGGGCACCGCGCCCGCGCCGCGTCACGCCAGCTCGCTCGCGCCAGCACCGCAGCGAAAAATCACGCGCTCTTAGCGATTGCCGCGCAGCTTGAGCAAGAACGCGCCGCGCTGACCGCCGCCAATCAACAGGATCTCGCCGCCGGTGCCGCCAAAGGACTAGATGCGGCGCTGCTCGACCGGCTCGAACTGACCGCCAGCCGCATCGACGCCATGATTGAAGGTGTGCGCCAAGTCGCCACCCTGCCCGATCCAGTCGGCGCGATCACCGATCTCAATTATCGGCCCAGCGGCATTCAGGTCGGGCGGATGCGCGTGCCGCTCGGCGTGGTCGGGATCATTTATGAATCACGCCCCAATGTCACCGCCGATGCTGCCGCGCTCTGTCTCAAATCAGGTAATGCCACCGTCTTGCGCGGGGGTTCCGAGGCGTTCGCGTCCAATCAAGCTATCGCCCGCTGCATTCAAGCTGGATTAGTCGCCGCCGGTCTGCCCGAAGACGGCGTGCAAGTCGTTGCCACCACTGACCGCGCCGCTGTCGGGGCAATGGTCGCCATGCCCGAGGCGATTGATGTCATCATTCCACGCGGCGGAAAAAGCCTGATTGAGCGCATCAGCCGCGAGGCGCGGGTGCCAGTGATTAAACATCTCGATGGCATCTGTCATGTGTATATCGACGCCCATGCCGATCTTGATAAAGCCTATGCGATTGCGATCAATGCCAAAACTCAGCGTTATGGCACCTGCAACACAATGGAAACGCTATTAGTGGATGCGCCGGTCGCCGCCGCGATCCTGCCGCGCTTGGCGGCTGCCTATCGTGATAAAGGCGTCGAACTGCGCGGCTGCCCGCAGACCTGCGCACTGATCGCCGAGGCTGTGCCCGCGACTGACGCCGACTGGGATAGCGAATATCTCGCCCCCATCTTGTCGATTCGCGTCGTCGCTGGGCTGGAGGCCGCGATGGAGCACATCGCCCGTCATGGCTCGGCGCACACCGATGCGATTGTCACCGAGGACTATGCGCGGGCACGGCGGTTTTTGCGCGAAGTCGATTCGAGTTCAGTGATGGTCAATGCTTCGACGCGCTTCGCCGATGGCTTTGAATACGGCTTGGGCGCGGAAATCGGCATCAGCACTGACAAATTCCATGCGCGTGGCCCGGTCGGGCTAGAGGGGCTGACCTCGGTAAAATTCGTCGTGCTCGGGGATGGTGAGGTGCGCGGCTGAGGCCGATGCGGGCGCGGATTGAGAATTGTCAATCTGGCGTCCGCGCATGTAGGATTAAGCCCAGAACCGAACAGCTTGTCAGCGTGAGTGCTGGCTGTCTGCCAGCGGCCCGCGCAGATTCTGTGTACCGATATTATAAAAGTGTGGATGGAGGAGTTGTTATGGCACGTATCGTGATTCTCGGGGCCGGTATTTCCGGTCACACAGCCGCCCGCTATCTGGGTAAATGGGTTGGCAAAAAACACGAAGTCATCGTGGTTTCGCCGAAAGCGAAATGGAATTGGATCCCCTCCAATATTTGGGTGGGCGTGGGTGAAATGAACGAATCTCAGGTCACCTTTGATCTGGAACCCGTTTATAAAAAAATCAATGTCGCCTTTCATCAGGCGCGAGCGATTTCTATTAACCCAGAAGGGAGCGCCGCGCATTCCAAGCCATTCGTCACGGTCGAATATACCGATCCAGCACGCGCCGGTGAATCAGCTAATATCGAATATGATTATCTGATTAACGCCACCGGCCCCAAACTTAATTTCGGTGCAACGCCGGGATTAGGGCCAGAGACTGGCTATACCATGTCAGTTTGTACGCCAGAACATGCCGTCGAAGCCAATGAAAAATTGCGCGACTGTATCGCTGACATGCAAAACGGCGCGACAAAAACCTTCGTTATTGGCACTGGGCATGGCATGTGTACCTGTCAAGGTGCCGCCTTCGAATATATTTATAATGTCGATCATGTCTTGCGCGAAGCGGGGGTGCGTGATCGCGCCCGCTTGGTCTGGATTAGCAATGAATATGAACTCGGTGATTTTGGCATGGGCGGCGTGCATATCACTCGCGGCGGATATGTCACCAATGGCAAGGTGTTCGGCGAATCGCTGATGGTCGAACGCGGCATAGAATGGATTACCCGCGCTGCTGTGACCAAAGTCGAGCCGGGTAAAATTTATTACGAGCAACTCGACGGCAGTCAGCATGAATTAGCATTCGATTTCTCGATGCTGATTCCGCCGTTTTCGGGCGTTGGCTTCAAAGCCTATAACCAATCGGGCACGGATATTACCGAGCAAGTGTTTGCGCCCAATGGCTTTATGAAGGTCGATGCTGACTATAATCCCAAACCGTTTGAAGAATGGAGTAAAGCCGATTGGCCGAAAACCTATCAAACGCCCAACTATAAAAATATCTTTGCTATTGGCATCGCCTTCGCACCGCCGCATCCGATTAGCAAGGTAATGAAAAGCCCAAGCGGAATGCAAATTAGCCCCACGCCGCCGCGTACCGGAATGCCCTCAGCGACGATTGGCAAAGCCGTCGCTGAAAATATCCGCGATCTTTTAAATGGCGCAACCGAATTGCGCCATACCGCGTCAATGGGTGAAATGGGCGCAGCCTGCGTTGCATCAACCGGCATGGATATTTTTAAGGGCACAGCCGCAACCATGACTGTCTTTCCGGTGGTGCCGGATTATGAAACCTATCCGCAATATGGGCGTGATATGGATTTGACGTTTGGCGAAATTGGTTTAGCTGGGCATTGGATGAAATACATTCTTCATCATGTTTTCATCTATCAGGCCAAATTACGTCCGGGTTGGTCGATTCTGCCCGATTGATGCCACATTGATTGCGGTCTGCGTTATCGGGCGCAGATAATAGCGCCCGTTGCATCCCAGATCACTCAAAAACGCGAGGATTTGCTTCCATGCCCGCCAAAAATAAAGAACCCTATCAGCAAGCCTATTATCCGCCGGTTCCCACTGGTTTTACGCGCTACATGCGCCAATCTATTCCGTGGCAATTCATTCGCTTTTGGATCATCAATTTCAAGATTTTCAAGCTGCTCGTGAAATCACATAATTGATCGGTCTGCTCGGCGGCACCTTCGATCCGGTGCATTTCGGTCATCTGCGGGCGGCGCTGGAATGCCTGCAAATGCTCGATCTGGCGCAGGTGCGCTTTATTCCACTGCGCGTTCCCGTGCATCGCCCGCAACCGCAAGCCAGCATCGCCCAGCGCGTGGCGATGTTGGCCGCTGCACTCGCCGATGAACCGCGCTTTGTGCTCGATCAACGCGAGCTGCATCGCGACGGCCCTTCCTATACACTGGACACCCTGCGCTCGTTGCGCGACGAATTTGGGGCTAGTCAACCGCTATGTCTGCTGATTGGCGCGGATGCCTACGCTGGGTTTCTCGACTGGCATCGCCCATTGGCGATTTTGGAGCTGGCGCATCTGGTGGTGATGCACCGCCCCGGACATGATCCGATTGCCAGCCCTGCTCTGCGCCAGCTCTATCAGGAACGCGCCTGCACCGCGCCGCACCAGCTCGCAACGCAGGCCGGGGGTCGGATTCTGTTGCAGACGCTGACGCCGCTGGATATTTCCTCGACCCGCATCCGTGCCCTCATCGCCCGTGGACACCGCCCGCGCTATCTGCTCCCCGATGCCGTGCTGACGCGCATCGAACACGATCAGCTCTATGCGCGACCGGATCGACGCGGTTGAGCGCGACACGGCCCGCTGACACTGATGATCACTTTTTGCGCATTTAATTTGATGATGAATACACACGCCCAATCCATCCCGCTTGACCAACTGAAACAAATCGTGCTTGAAACACTGGACGACATGAAAGCCCGCGATGTGCAAGTGCTTGATGTACGCGGCAAAACCGCCGTGACTGATTATATGATCATCGCGTCCGGCACCTCGGATCGGCATGTAAAAGCGATTGCCGAAACGGTCGCATTTCGCGCCAAAGACGCGGGCGAAACCCCACTCGGCGCTGAAGGACTGGCCGAAGGCGAATGGGCATTAGTCGATCTGAACGGCGTAGTCGTCCACGTTATGCTCCCGAAAGTGCGTGACTTCTACGGCCTCGAACGGCTGTGGTCAGTGCCGACCGCCGCCACTGCCCCGCGTTTGACTATCGTCTCTGCGTGAAACAGCCACAGCTTGCTCTGGTCGCGGCGCTGGATCGGGCGCGGGTGATCGGGCGCGACAAGCAGCTTCCCTGGCATCTGCCAGCGGATCTGGCGCAGTTTAAGGCGCTGACGCTCGATAAACCGATTCTCATGGGGCGGCGCACTTGGGAATCACTGCCCGGACTGCTGCCGCGCCGTCGGCATCTGGTGATCTCACGCGATCCGCACTATCAAGCCGATGGATGCGACGTGTTCAACTCACTGGATGCGGCGCTGGCGGCGGTCGCGGGTGCGGAAGTCATGGTGATCGGCGGCGCGTCGCTTTATGCGCAAACGCTACCGTTGGCGAAGCGACTGTATCTGACGTTGGTACAGACAACGGTTGCCGGTGACACCTATTTTCCTGAGTGGAATCCGGCTGACTGGCGCGAGATCAAGTGTGTTGACTATCCGGCGGATGCGCGTAACGCCTTTGCGATGCGGTTTGTGGAATTGGAGCGGGAGGAGAGCGGTCAGCGTCTAGCTGGAAGCTGGTAACTGATCCATCACCCGGGTCGAACATAGCCCGCACACGGAAGCTGAATCGGTTCAAAGGGGTCGCAGTCAAGCCGCAGCGCCGTGAGCGCCCCACCCCACAGACAGCCGCTATCAATCGCCCACACATTCTCACCGCTCCAATATCCCAGCGTTGACCAGTGACCAAAAATGATTCGCTCGTTGCGGGTGCGGCGCTCCGGTACGCGGAACCAGGGCAGCAGGCCGGGCGCTTGACTGCCGATCTCGCCTTTTTCTTTAAGTGCGAGCGCACCATCAGCGGTGCAAAAGCGCATGCGCGTCAAAGCGTTGGTAATCAAGCGCAGGCGGTCGAGGCCGCTGAGTGTCGCTGACCAGCGCGTCGGTTCATTGCCGTACATCGCGTGCATAAATGTTGCATAGTCGTCTGCACGCAACACGCACTCCAGTTCATGCGCACAGGCTTGTGCCTGTGCCAGATCCCATTGCGGGGCTAATCCAGCATGAACAAGGGTCACGCCTAAGGTTGAATCGTGATGCAGCAGCGGTCGGCGACGCAACCAATCGAGCAGTTCATCGCGATCCGGCGCACGTAAAATTGCGCCAACTGTGCTGTGTTTAGAATGCTTGGCGTTGCCCACTGCAACGGCCAGCAAATGCAGATCGTGATTGCCCAGCACCACTGTCGCTGCCGCGCCGAGCGCCCGCACGCGCCGCAAAACGGCTAAGGATTCGGGGCCACGATTGACCAGATCACCGGCTAACCAGAGCTGATCGGTCGTCGGATCGAAGGCGAGTTGATCGAGCAGGCGTGCAAATTCTGCGTAACAGCCTTGTAGATCGCCAATGGCATAGATTGACATGCGACATCATACCAACACAGCGTTACGGTCAATGCAGGCGCGTCGAGGTCAGCGAAAACGCCGGAATCGCGGCAGTAAAGCGCGTGCCGTCGTCACCAATCAGACCATACTGACCGCGCATACTGCCGAGTGGCGTCGGCAACACCGCACCGCTGGTATAGCGGAACGACTCGCCCGGGCGCAGATAGGGCTGCTCGCCGACGACACCTTCGCCGCGCACCTCCTGCGTCTGGCCATCGGCATCGGTGATGATCCAATGACGGTCGAGCAACTGCGCTGCCCGAGTGCCGCGATTTTCAATAGTGATGGTATAAGCAAACACATAACGCTGCTCATGCGGGGCCGAGTGCTCCGCTTGATACTGACTTTGGGCTGAGATCGCAATGCAATAGTCGCTCACACCTGTGTACCTTTAACCAACTGTTGCGGCTGAATCGGCTGTTGTGCCAACCGTGAAATAGGATACACGGCCCAGAACAGCTCGGAACAGCTTCCGGTAATCTTGTCGGAATTTGAGATAGTTGTAGAATATTACTAATAACTTACTTGAATTGTTGGAGCAACTGAATGATCTACAGGAAGCGGCGTCATCGAAGGCCCGATCCGCTCATTGTGCTGATGTTTGCCGTCATCACGGGATTTGGCGTCACCGTGAGCTATCAAATCCTCAACAGTGCGCCAACTGAGCGCAGTGAGGTCGCCGCACAGCCGACTGTCACCCAGCCTATTGGAGCTACAGTGGCCGGTGGTTGAGCGTTGGGGCAACGCTGCTTGCGACAGGATTTACAGGATTCAATCAGGATTAATAAGATTATTAAACACTTGTTTTACAAGCTTTTTTAATTAAAACAATCCTGTAAATCCTGAAACACCGTGTTAATCTTGTCTAACGTGCGTGACGCAATACCTGCTGCACACGACTGGCAAGAATCTCAATCAATCTAGGATGCTCCCCAACCAATGGGGCCAGATGCAGCGGCAGCGTCGGAAACTGCGCCCTGATGCGTGCGCCGATCTGCGCCAGATCGCCGACTGGCCCGGCGTGGCGTCCGGCGGACAAAAACAGCAATGCCACGCGAATCGGTGTCTGCGCATCCTCGGATGCCAACTGCGTCAATAGCGCTTCTAATAACGGGCCGTTAAAATCATATTCCGCGCCCGCCCGCCGCTCCATCACCGCTTCGTATAACTGCACCGTCGGCCCCAACCGCGTCGCTAACTGACGCGCCAGCCAGCGCCGCACGGCGGTGACTTCGGGAATCGGTGAGCCATGATCGACCAACACCACGCGCTCCAGCGGTTGCGTTGCTACGGATGGAATCGCGGCAAGCTGATCCGCCAAAATCTCGACTAAACGCGGCTCACCATCCGGCAATGGGCAAAGTTCGGGCGCGATGTCGAGCCGCAACGGGCCAAGTTCGGCCTGCACCTGCGCGACTAATTCGGGGATGAACGCGGTGAGGGCGCGACTGCGACCAAAAAACACCGGAATCAGATTAAACTCACGCTCACCAGCTTGCACCAAGCGGCGCAGGGCGACGGCGAGAATCTCGGCCGCCTGACCGTCGAGTGCGGCGGCAGGCACGCGGTCAGCGTGTAATAACGAGACTGGCAGAACCGGCTCGCCAAGTTGTGCAGCCAGTTGCGCGGCAATGCGGCGCAGATTGCGCGTCGAATCGGCGCGGCGCGATCCGTTATCAACCAACAACAGGCGTGACGGCACGCGCTAGGCCTCAGATGTGGGCGGCTTGGGGTGCGACTTCCAAGCGCGGGTATCGAGGGTCACGGTCAAGGGGCTGGCAGCGGGAATCGGTGCCGGGCGCATCCCTTCCGGTCGGGTGAGAATCCACAGCGCGACGGCGCTCAGTATGCCGCCAACCAACAGCATAAACGGCCAGCGCGGGGCGGCCAGTGCAATCCAGATCGCCAGACTCGCGGCCATGCCGATCACCGCAGCGGTTTTACCCGTGCGGCAGATTTCGCCGTGTTCGAGAAAGCGCCGGATTGATGCGCCAAAATGCGGATGTTCGATCAGAAAGCGCACGCGCTGCGGGCGACTGCGTAGCCACAGCCAAGCGGCGCAAATCCAAAACACCGTTGTCGGCATCAGCGGCACCACCATGCCCACGAAACCGAGTCCGAAGCAGAGCCAAGCTAACAGATTGTAGAGATGATGGCGGCGGCTGGCGCGGGCCGCCTGAGCGTGCGTGGGGGAGTCCATAATCAGCCCTCGGCGTTGCGGGGGCATCAGTGTAGTGGATTTCCGCGCCAAATTCCCTGACAGCGCACGCGGTAACAGGTGCTATCAGTCGCGCTTAACGATGCACGCCATGATCGGCTAACCATTTGACATCCAGTTCCCAAGCGACGCTTTTCACGCCTGGCTGTGCCAAAATCAGCCCCATTGCCCGCTTTTGGTGGTCGATCAGAGCTTGTTGTGCAGCGACCATCGCCGGATCATCCTGCGCCTTGCCGACGAGCTTGGGATCAATTACCTGCAAAAAGCTGTAGGCGGGAAAATCTGGTGAACGCGGGGTCGAGATCATCGCTACGCCATCACGCAAGGCCCGCACGCGGAACTGATATGGATACCCGGCAAGCTTGGCATCAGCCGTTAAAACATCGTCGAGCGCACCCGCCCCAGCGTCGCTGGTTGTCGCTTGTCCCCAAAAAAACAGGGCAGCGACTAAGATAGCACCGAGCAGCAAGCTATAGTTACGTGTAAAACGATCCATTGGGGTCAATTGGCTCTGTGGCCGTTGTCGAAGGAAGTCAGTCGATAGGATGTCGCCTAGCGGCCAGCTATCCCATGAAAATCATCAATTATGGCTGTTTATATGCGCAAATCTCATCCTATCATTGGTGCTCAGGCTACGGTTCTGATTGTCGATCTGCGCGGCTTTTCGGCGCTAATGGATTCGGTTGCGCCGACGCTGATGGTTGAACTGCTCAATCGCTTTTTTGCGCTGATGGCCAAAATTGTTGATCGACACGGCGGCTTAGTCGATAAATTTATGGGAGATTCCGTGATGGCGGTGTTTGGTGTTCCGACCCGCCACTCGGATGATTTAATTCGGGCGCTGAATTGCGCAATCGAAATGCAGCTCGGCATGATTGACCTCAATCGTCAGAGTGAAGCGCGAGGTGAGCCACGGTTATATGCCGGCATTGCGGTCAGTACCGGCGATGTAATGGCCGGATGTTTTGGTTCTGAGGTGTATAACGAATACACCGTGATTGGCAATCCAGTGAATTTAGCTTCGCGGATTGAAGGTTATGCGCTGCGCGGCCAGATTTTATTAAGTGAAGCGAGCTTTCAAGCGGCCGGCAATCGCATTCAGATCGGCAGTGTCAATGAAGTGCAGGTGAAAGGCCGTTCACAGCCGGTGCGCCTCTATGAACTTAAAGCGGTGAATGAGCCGCGTTTATTGCGCGTGCCGACTATTGAAATTCGCAAAACGCCTCGAATTTTGGTCGATTTTCCAGCCGTCTTTCAGCGCGTCGAAGATAAGCGGATTTTGCCAACGCGCTTAGTTGGTCAGGTGAATGATTTGGGCTATTTTGGGCTATGCGCCGATTTGTCGGTGATGCTGCCGCCCTATTCAGAAGTGCTGATGTCACTGGCACCTGAATTTGGGCTGGATTCACAGGTTGAAGTCTATGCGCGGGTCTTGCGCACGCAGCCGCATAACGCGCAATTTCGCACGAATTTGCAATTTACGACCATTGATACACCCGGTCATCGCAAAATCAAACAGTATATTGACCATATTTTGTGGGGGAGTTAAGCGGCGCTATGGCGCGGGCGTCGCATTGAGACCACACCCACTTGTCGCCTATACTGCCAACTTGAACCCATTTCGCGGCCAGTCGGCCCGTTTGCAAGGAATTTTTGACTATGAGGAGACTGCTTCCGGCTTTCATCCCGCTGCTGCTGTGCGCAGCGCCGCCGCCCCTGCTGGCCGAAGATCTGCTGCAAATTTATGATCTGGCGGTGGTGAGCGATCCGAGTCTGCGCGAAGCCGAACAGACGTTATTTGCCACCCGCGAAGCTAAACCGCAGGCGCGTTCGCTGTTGCTGCCGAGTCTGAGTCTGCAAGGTGATGCGACCTTTTATGACACCGAGACGCGCACGGCGACGATTGATCGTCAGGATCGCTTTGATACCCAGAGCGTGAAAGCCGTTGTCAAACAGAGCCTGTTCAATCGTGCTAACTGGATGACGCTGCAACAGGCCGACAACATCATTGCCCAAGCCGAAGCGGACTATCGCAACACGCAAATCGAACTCATGGTCAAGACCACCGAGGCCTATTTTGATGTATTGCGGGCAGCGGATGCGGTCACGGTGCGCGAGGCGCTGGTGCGGGCCGATGAACGCCAACTGGAGCAATCGCGCCAGCGGTTTGAAGTTGGGTTGGTCGCGATCACCGATGTCAACGAAAGTCAGGCTTCTTACGATAAATCACGCGCTGACCTGATTACCGCTCGCAATCAGCTTGATAATGCGTGGGAAGCCTTGCGCACCATTGTAGGGCCGATCAGCGTGCCGCTGGCGCGATTGGGTGACAAGCTACCGCTCTCGCCACCGGAACCCAATGATATTGAAGCTTGGGCTGGCGCGGCGATTCGCTCGAATTACGGCATTTTGGCGGCGCTTGAATCGGTCAATGCCGCGAAAGCCAGCATCGAAATCGAACGCTCCGGGCATTTGCCCAAGCTCGATTTGCAGGCCGGATATGACATCTCGCGTTCTGATGCGATCAATGGTCAGGATACGGATAGTTCATTTGTCGGTCTGTCCGTGAGTGTGCCGGTGTTTCAGGGCGGGGTCGTGACCTCACGCACCCGCGAGGCCGGTTACAAATACCGCGCCGCGCAAGATCGGCTCGATCAGGTGCGGCGGCGTGTCGATCAGTTAGCCAAAGATGCGTTTCGTGGCATTCTCTCCAGCATCGAAGATGTCAAGGCGCGTCAAGCGGCGATTGTCTCGGCACGCTCGGCGCTCGAATCGACGCAAGCCGGTTTGGAAGTCGGCACCCGCACTCAGGTCGATGTGCTCAACGCGCAACGCAGTTTGTTTGAGGCCGAATATAACTATATGAGCGCCCGCTATGATTACATTATCAATGGGGTCAAGCTGCATCAGGCCACCAGCACCCTGAGCCGCGAGGTATTAGCAAAAGGCAATGCTTGGCTCGATCCGAACAACAGCGTTCCGCCACCGGCTAACTGAGCCTGTCTGAATATGTCTGGTAATAGCATTGGTCGTCATTTTGTAGTCACCAGCGGCGGCGAAAGTCATGGCCCGGCGCTGGTCGGCATTGTCGATGGTTGTCCGCCCGGACTGGAACTGAGTGCAGCGGATTTGCAGCGCGATCTGGATCGGCGCAAACCAGGGCAGTCGCGCCACACCACGCAGCGGCGTGAGTCTGACACTGTTGAAATTCTCTCCGGCGTGTTTGAGGGGCGCACCACCGGCACGCCGATTGGTCTGTTGATTCGTAATGAGGATCAACGCTCGCACGATTATTCTGCGATTGCTGACCGCTACCGCCCGGGTCATGCCGATTACAGCTATGACCAAAAATACGGCATACGCGATTATCGTGGCGGCGGGCGTTCATCGGCACGCGAGACGGCAATTCGGGTCGCAGCGGGCGCGATTGCCAAAAAATATCTCGCCGACCGGCTCGGCATCACGATTCGCGGCTATCTCTCACAGCTTGGCCCGTTGCAGCCACGCGGCTTTGACTGGGAACAGGTCGGCTGCAATCCGTTTTTTTGGCCGTGTGCCGAGACGGTGCCGGATCTCGAACACTACATGGATGCCCTGCGCAAATCGGGCGATTCGATTGGTGCGGCGGTCACCGTCGTCGCTTCGGGGATGCCGACCGGCTTGGGTGAGCCGGTGTTTGATCGACTCGACGCCGAGATTGCCCACGCGCTGATGAGCATTAACGCGGTCAAAGGGGTCGAAATCGGCGCGGGCTTTGCCTGTATCACTCAAACCGGCAGCGAACATCGTGACGCCATGACGCCGGATGGCTTTTTGTCCAATAACGCCGGCGGCATTCTCGGCGGGATCTCGACCGGACAGGACATCATTGCACGGCTGGCGCTCAAGCCCACCTCCAGCTTGCGCTTGCCGGGCCAGAGCATCGACCGGCAGGGCACGGCGGTCGAGGTCATCACCACCGGACGACATGATCCCTGTGTTGGCATTCGCGCCACGCCGATTGCGGAAGCGATGTTGGCGCTGGTGCTGATGGATCACGTTCTGCGGCAGCGCGGCCAAAATGCCGAGGTTGTGCCGCCACTGCCAGCGATTCCCGCCAGCCCCCACTCGCTTATCTAAGCATCACTCGTCTCCAGTCTGTCCCCGTTGAACTGAACCGCTGCGGTTCAGCAGCGGGGCGAGTGTCACCTATCTGCCCGTCACCGAGCCATCGAGCCACCTCATGCCGTACTGGCGTCTGTCGAGTTATTACCTGTTTTATTTCGCCTCACTCGGCGCACTCGTGCCCTATTGGGGACTGTATCTGCAAGATGCCGGGTTTGATGCGCTCGCCATTGGTCTGCTGATGGCGATTCTCGCTGGAACCAAGATTGTAGCCCCAATGGTCTGGGGAGCCATCGTCGATCACAGCGGCCAGCGGATGCCGGTGGTGCGGCTCGGCGCCGTGCTCGCGGTGCTGGGTTTGGCGACGCTCTATCTCACCGATGGCTTTTGGGGCATGGCTCTGACCCTGTTGTTATTTAGCTTTTTCTGGAACGCCTCGCTGCCGCAAATGGAGGCGGTGACCTTTAATCATCTGCGCGACCGTCCGACGCGCTATGCGCTGGTGCGGGTGTGGGGATCGGTCGGCTTTATTCTGGTGGTGGTGGCACTGGGACTGGCGCTGGAGCAGGGATCGCTGGCACAGGTGCCGCTGTGGGTGCTGGTGCTGGCGCTGGGCATCAGCGTCACGGCTTGGCTGGTGCCCGATAGCGCCCCGCCCGAACACCCAACGGCACCTGCGGCGTCATTGCGGACAGTGATCCGTCAGCCGCGTGTCTTGGCATTTTTTGCGGCCTGTTTTTTGTCGCAACTCAGTCACGGTCTGTATTACACCTTTTATTCGATTCATCTGGAAGCGGCGGGCTATTCGAGCACGGCGGTTGGCTGGCTGTGGGCGGTGGGCGTGATCGCCGAGGTGCTGATATTTCTGGTTATGCACCGCTTGCTAGAGCGATTCGGAGCGCGGCGGGTGCTGCTGTGGAGTTTGGCTGTCGCCGGCGTGCGCTGGGCGTTGATTGGCGGCTGTGTCGAGCAGCTCAGTGTTTTGATTGTGGCACAGTGTTTACACGCGATTAGCTTCGGAGCCTTTCATGCCTCGGCGATTCATCTGGTGCATCATATTTTTTCCGGTCGCACGCAGGGACGCGGCCAAGCACTCTATAACAGCCTGAGTTTTGGGGCCGGTGGCGCAGCGGGGAGTTTACTTGGCGGTCTGCTGTGGTCAGCGGTCGGGCCGCTGGTGACGTTTGGCGTTGCAGCCATTGCAGCGGTGGGCGGCTGGCTGGTGGCGTGGCGCTGGATGGATCGGACGTTAGATCGGCATTAGATCGGGATTGAGCACGACCGCGAGCCGCGGGCGTTATAACCGCTCGCGCAACCGTGCCAGCTCAACGCGCACCCGTACCTCTTCGTGATAAACAGAGCGTTTGACGGCAAATGCTGGGGTTTGCGTATCGCGCACCAGCGGCAAACTGAGCGGTGCGCCGAGTGGATCAGTAATTGCAATCGCCAGCGGACAGTTGACGCGCTCGCCGCGCCGCATGACGACCGCCAGTTCACCGCTGTTGAGTTGCACATAGCTGCCCGGCGGATACATGCCCATTTGTTTGGCAAAGAGGGCGCTAAGTTCGCCGGAATGATCGCGCATTTCCAAATAAAGATTCCGCAGCGCGATATTGGGCGCGAGTCCGCGTCGCGTGCGGCGCGGGCTGATGCGGGCGATAAACAGATCGCTCATACGCAACAGATGTTGCAGCGGATCCTTGACCAGCTTGCCGCGTGGATAGCCCTGACCGTCTGGGGTTTCGTGATGATCGGCGACCAACGACAACCAAGTCATATCCATCACGCCGACTTTGCGCAATAGTGCCGCGCCGTCAAGCGGATGCTGTTCAATCGCCAAGCGTTGTTCGACATCGAGCGGCTGACTTTGCAACACGAGCTGATCTTGTAACTGCCGCATCGCAATATTCATCGTCAGCGCCGCTTGAATCAGCGCATCGAGCGGTGCGCCCGCAATCCCTGCACTGGGCGCGATCAACAGACAGGTCGTGGCCGCTAACAGTGCGTGGGTGGCGCTGTAGCCGTGATGCGGGTCTTGCAGCATCTGCGCCAGCACAAACAAGCTATCGTCGGGATGGGTGGCGAGTACCTGCGCCAGATCCTGATAAATCCCGTGTAACTGCGTCGGCAGCTCGGCGCTGCTGGCGCTGAGTCGGTTTAAGCGCCGATGCAGCAGCGGCCAGAGTTCGAGCGGATCGAGTGGCGGCGTCTCAGCGGGGTGTCCGCGATCAGGTGTCGGCATAATCAAGCTGGTTACTAAAAGTCGATAACCGCCATTTTAACCGGACACGCACGCAACGGCCCGGAGACGCGGGATTTTGCGGTGATTATTGATTTCGTGCAAAGACCAGCAGCAGATCAAATGCCAGTCCACGATGTGCGCCGATGCTTTCGGGTGTAAAACCACACTCAAAAAAGGGCGCAAAGTTCGGATGCCGTCGAATCTCCTCGGCGGCAATCTGTTTAAAACCCATGCTCCAGTTGGCAAAACTGCGCTCGGCAATCTCACCGCGTTCGAGTTCGATCAAGCCGTAATGCCGCCCATCGCGGGCGACCCGCGCATAGGTCTCCTCGACAGCAGTGGCCTCACCTTCAAGCACCTGAATAAAACAACCATCGGTATACAGCAACATGCCGGTGATGCCATTTTCGGCATTCTGGCGGGCGGAGCTATCGAGAATCGCTTTGAGATCGGCGTCGCTGCACGTTTGATGCGCCGTGCTCATATAAATGATATGGATCAATGGCATAGGAATCTCCAGATAGGATTGATTGCAAACGTGCCGGATCTAAATCTAAGCGGTTGCGTGTAACCGTTCGCTCAAGGCGAACCATGATAGGCGGCGCGTGCGCTAGGCGCTATGGTGCGGTGTGTTTGAAGCAGACGCAAACTGGCGGGCAAAAGAATGGGGCCACGCTGGTGGCCCCGAAAATCACAACAACAACATCGAAGAAGCCGGTCAGGACGCACTGAGCGCCGTGACCATGAGGCGACGAACGGTCAGCGTTAGAGGATGTAACCGCGTTCGTCGTGCTGTGAGAGATCCAGACCCATCGTCTCCTGTTCCTCGGTGACGCGCAGCCCCATTGTGGCTTTCACAACCAGCAAAATCAGCAGACTGAGCACGCCGCCATAGACCAGCGTGGCGATGACCGATAAGAACTGAATCAGCACCTGTGCGCCCATGCTGTCGATGCCAGCGGCCAACCCAGCGCCACCGAGCAGCGGCGAGGCAAACACGCCGGTCAGGATCGCGCCGACAATACCGGCCACACCATGCACGCCCCAGACATCGAGCGCATCGTCATAGCCGAGCTTGCGCTTGAGTTTGGTCGAGGCGATGAAGGCGAAGAGCGCACCGGCAAAGCCAATCGCGATGGCCCCCATCGGCCCAGCGGTACCGGATGCGGGGGTGATGGCGACCAGTCCAGCAACTGCGCCGGTAGCGATACCCAACACCGAGGGTTTGCCGTGATTGATCCATTCGGCAAACATCCAGGTCAGCGCAGCGGTTGCGGTGGCCAGTTGTGTGACCGTCAGCGCCATACCCGCCACGCCATCAGCGGCCAATTCCGATCCGGCATTAAACCCAAACCAACCGACCCAGAGCATCGACGCGCCCATCACCGTCAGGCCGAGGTTATGTGGCGGCATCGCCGTGCCCGGATAGCCTTTGCGTGGCCCGAGCACAATCGCCGCCATCAGCGCCGCGATACCAGCATTGATATGCACCACCGTGCCGCCGGCAAAATCGAGCGCCGCGCCACCTTCCGCCGTCAGGCCGAGAATCGCGCCCAGATTGGCAATCCAGCCGCCGCCCCAGACCCAATGCCAAATCGGGACATAAACCAGCGTCAGCCACAGCGCCATAAATACCAGCATAGCTGAGAATTTCATGCGCTCGGCAAAGGCACCGACAATCAATGCCGGAGTGATGATCGCAAAGGTCATCTGGAACGTCATGTAGAGTGATTCGGGGATCGATCCCGCCACCGCATCGACCGTCAACCCAGCGAGAAAGAGCTTATCAAAACCGCCGATAACGCTTTGCAACGCGCCGCCGTCGGTGTACGCGAGACTATAGCCGTAAATGGCCCAGAGCAGGCTCATCAGCGCCGTGATCGCAAAACACTGCATCAGCACCGAGAGCACGTTTTTAGCGCGTACTAGACCGGCATAAAACAGCGACAAGCCGGGGATGGTCATAAACAGCACCAGTGCCGTCGCGGTGAGCATCCAAGCGGTGTTGCCGCTGTCAAGCGTCGGCGTCTCTTGCGCGAGCGCCAGCAGCGGAGAACCGAGCAAACCGAACGCCAGCAGCGGTCGGAGTCGTCGAGCGGGTGAAGTGACGGGCATCATTAAGATCTCCGGAAAAGCATGAATCAGGTCGAGCAGGTCGATTAAGTCGTATCGCAGCGGTTCAATCAGAGCGCGTCTGCGCCGGTCTCGCCGGTGCGAATGCGGATCACCTGATCGAGTTCAAAGACGAAGATCTTGCCGTCACCGATTTTGCCGGTGCGGGCGGCGTTACTGATTGCTTCGATGACTTGCTCGACCATCGCATCATCAATAGCGATCTCGACTTTGATCTTCGGCAGAAAATCCACGACGTATTCCGCGCCGCGATACAGTTCGGTGTGACCCTTTTGGCGGCCAAAGCCCTTGACTTCGACGACGGTGATGCCGGAGACACCGATGTCGCCGAGTGCTTCACGCACGTCGTCGAGCTTGAAGGGTTTAATAACGGCTGAAATCAATTTCATGGTGCATCAACTCCGAATCCAGCCAGGGGCCGCCGCCCCTGGGTAATGAATAACGAATCAGTCGTGGTCAACGACGCTCTGACATGCTTAGAAGTCTTTATTCCAGCCGATCCAAACTTTCGGATCAGTGTCATACGTATCGCGCCCGATTTGATCGTAATTAAAGCTGACGGTGCCAAAATCACCGGCTTCACGGCTAATTGATAGACCCCAGTGCGCGTAATCGACGCCACCGATGTCATAATCAAAATCGTAATAGCCACCGCGCAGACTTAAGCCCAAGTTATAGGGCAATTCAAAATCGAGGCTGGCGTAATAATACCAATCGCCTTCGATAAATAATGCCTCGCCATCAACTGCGCCCGGCGCGTCATCGGCTTGACCATAGAAGGTATAAGAAGTCCCAATGGTCAGCCATTTATAGCTGAGGCTGACATCGAAATCGGCGAGATCGAAATTATCATGCTCATCTTCAGGATAGGCGTAATAGCCAACTTTGAGTGCATAGCCGAGATCGTCGGTAATAGAACCATCGAATCCGGCATAAACATCCAGCTCATAGCCTTTTGTGCCAAAATCGACATTCGAGACCCAGGTACCAAGCGAAAAGCCGCTTTCATGGGCGTAATCCAAACCGCCTTGAATCGCCGGAGCGTTATCGGTCTGGGTCACGCCGCGCCAGATATAATTGCTCACGACGCCGATATTGGCGCTGACCGAATGCGGCCCCTCAGCGACAGCCAGCGGCGAGAATTGTGTGCCCATGACCAATAGGCCAGCGGCAGCCGTGGCGCTGATGCGCGGTGTGTTCATGCAACGATCCTCATGCGATTGGGTTAAATGCCTAACAGGCAGGATTGGATGCAACGACGCTGACCATCCAACCGGCGTGCGGGTATGAGCGCATCGGCCCGAAATTGTGTGCAGATTCTTAGCAGAGACTGTGCCACAGTTGACACGAAGGCGAGCCGATCCAGCACGCAACCCGGTACACCGCTGCGCTCTGACTACGACTGCACCAAAATGGAGCAGTGTCGCACCTGAGCACGGATTGAATGCACGGTCGTGGAGCGTGCGCGAAAAGCAGACGCTCCGCGCACGCGCCCCTATAATGCCCGCAGGCGTTGGTCAGACCCAACGTGTTTTTACCGCAACGCAAGGTGTTCACTTATGCTCGATCCGAAACAGTTTGACGATCTGTGGCAACGATTCTCCACCGCGATGCCGAAGGGGTTGCAAGTGCTCCAAGACGATGTCAACCGCAATATGCGGGCATCGCTGGAAGCCGGTTTAGCGCGGCTCGATCTGGTCACCCGCGAGGAATTTGATGTGCAGGCGGCGGTGCTGGCGCGTACCCGCGAAAAACTCGCCGCACTGGAAGCACGGTTAGCGGAGTTAGAACGCGCTGGTGCGCAGACGGACTGACTGAGGCGACGCTGGTGGGTTTGTGCATCCTACATAGTCGTGGGCGACTCGGCATCGACGCGCCGCCAGTGACGGTCGAAGTTCAGGTCTCCGGTGGACTGCCAACGATGTCCATCGTTGGTCTGCCGGAATTGGCGGTGCGCGAGAGCAAAGACCGCGTCTACGGCGCATTCATCAACAGCGGGTTTCAGGCTCCGAACGGACGTATCACCATCAATCTCGCTCCGGCAGACTTGCCGAAAGAAGGCGGACGTTTTGATCTGGCGATTGCGCTCGGCATTCTCGGTGCCTCGGAGCAATTGCGCCCCGATGCGCTCGCAGACTATGAAATTGTCGGCGAATTAGCCCTATCCGGTCAGTTGCGCCCGATTCATGGGGTGTTGCCGGTGGCAATGGCCGCTCGCGCCGCCGGACGCGCCCTGATCGTGCCGCATGAGAATGCTGCTGAAGCGGTCATCGTCAACGGATTGGCTGTCTATCCAGCGAGCCATCTGCTAGAAGTCTGTGGCCATCTCGCCGGCACCAAACCGCTGGCGCGACAGCAGGCCGCTGCGCAAGCGCAGTCTCTGCCAGCGTATCCCGATCTGGTCGAGGTGCGCGGTCAGGAACAGGGCAAACGGGCGCTGGAAATCGCCGCCTGTGGTGGGCATTCGATCCTGATGCTCGGGCCACCGGGCACCGGCAAATCCATGCTCGCCAATCGCCTGCCCGGACTACTCCCGCCGCTGACCGAAGGCGAAGCCCTCGAAGCCGCCGCGATTCGTTCGGTAAGCGGCCGCGATCCTTTTGATCCGGCGCGGTGGCTCGAACGTCCATTTCGTTCCCCGCATCATACCGCTTCGGGTGCAGCGTTAGTCGGCGGCGGCACCCATCCACGCCCAGGCGAAATTTCGCTGGCGCATCATGGCGTGCTCTTTCTCGACGAACTGCCCGAATTTGATCGGCGCGTGCTCGAAGTGCTGCGCGAACCGCTCGAATCGGGCTGGATCGACATTGCCCGCGCCGCCCGTCAGGTGCGCTTTCCGGCGCAGTTCCAGATGGTCGCCGCGATGAATCCCTGTCCCTGCGGCTATCTGGGCGATAGCACCGGGCGCTGTCGCTGCTCACCAGAACAGGTTGCCCGCTATCGGGCGCGACTCTCCGGCCCGTTGCTCGACCGCATTGATCTGCATGTCGAAGTGCTCCGGCTCGAAGTCGGCCAACTCACCGGCCCCACGCCGCGTGCCACCGAGACAACCGCCCAAGTACGAGCGCGGGTCAGTGCCGCTCGTGCCCGCCAACTCGACCGCGTTGGCAAACCCAATGCCGCCCTCACCCCGACCGAGATCGAACGCGACTGCGCCCTTGATGCTGCCGGTCAACGACTGATTGAACAGGCACTCACACGGCTGGCGCTCTCCGCCCGCGCTTATCATCGCATTCTCAAAGTCGCCCGCACTATTGCCGATCTTGCTGCCGTCGAACAGATCAGCATCACCCACTTGAGCGAAGCTATCGGCTACCGGCGACTCGACCGAGGCGCAAAAGTTTAAGCTGGTGCCATGTTCCATAAGCCGTGCCCGGCTTATCATTGCGCACGCTCGCGGGGACATCGGTTTTAACCCGCTGATTGTTCAATAAGCTGGCCGCTGATTGCTGGCGGCTGACCGCTCGCTAACCACACATGCAAGGTGCGTCATGGATCGTCAACAAGCGGCTACATTCATGCTCGACTGTCTGCGCAAAATGACGCAGAAAAATGGCTCAGATTTATTTATTTCCGCCGGTTTTCCGCCTGCCTGTAAAATTCACGGGCGCATGACGCCCATGAGTACACAAGCACTCAGCGGCGAGCAAACGAATATTTTGGTGCGCTCGATTATGAATGATCGGCAAGTGCGGGATTTTGATGCGCACAAAGAATGTAATTTTGCGATTAGTCCCAAAGGCATTGGACGTTTTCGTGTCAATGCCTTTGTGCAACAAAGCTTATCGGGCGCAGTCTTGCGCACCATCAATTCCGGCATTCCGACACTCGACGAATTAAAACTGCCGCCAGTGCTCAAAGACGTCGTGATGAATAAACGCGGCCTCGTGCTCATGGTTGGCGGTACCGGATCGGGTAAATCGACTTCATTAGCGGCCATGCTCGGACATCGCAATGCCAACAGCTATGGTCATATTATTACCATTGAAGATCCGGTCGAATATGTCCATCCGCATGTGAATTGCTTGATTACGCAACGCGAAGTTGGTGTTGATACCGAAAGCTGGGATGCTGCGCTCATCAATACCCTACGCCAAGCACCCGATGTGATTTTGATTGGCGAAATCCGCACCCGTGAAACGATGGAACACGCTATTAATTTCGCCGAAACCGGCCATCTCTGTTTATCCACGTTGCACGCCAATAGCGCCAACCAAGCCCTTGATCGTATTATTAACCTCTTCTCTGAAGAGCGCCGCACTCAACTGCTCATGGATCTCTCGCTCAATCTCAACGCTATTATTTCGCAACGCCTACTCCCTGCGACTAATGGCGGGCGTGTAGCGGCTGTCGAAATTATGCTCAATTCACCGCTGATTCAAGACTTAATTTTTAAGGGTGATGTCGGCGGTATTAAAGCGGTAATGAAAAAATCGCGTGAATTGGGAATGCAAACATTTGATATGGCCCTGTTTGACTTACATGAAGCCGGCAAAATCAGCTACGAAGATGCATTGCGCAATGCTGACTCGATGAATGGTCTGCGCTTGGCTATCAAGCTTGAAGGGCGCGGCGCACATGAAAAAAATCATTTTGGTGAGGCCAGCACCTTTACCATTGTTAGCGATGAAACTGAAGACGAAGGCATAGGCGCAGATTCAAGTTTATTTGGCGAATCCACTCCGGTTTCAACCATTGAAGATCCCCCTACTGATCTTGCAGCGCGTTTTAAAACAAGTTAATCACGACCTCAGGACAGCGGCATGGATATTAAACCCTATCTCGAATTAATGATCCGACATAAAGCCTCGGATCTCTTTTTTGCAGCCGGCACACAAGTCAAAATCAAAATCGAAGGCGTCATTCGCTCGGTCGGTGAAACCGTGCTCACAGCCACCGCCTGCCGTGAAGCGGTCGAAGGCATTATGACCCCGGAACAAATCGCCGAATTTGAGCACGAACGCGAACTCGATTTTGCCGTCGCACTCGAAGGCAAAGCGCGGTTTCGCGTCAATGCCTATTTTCAGCGCGGACAACCAGCAATGGTCTTGCGCTATATTCGCGCCAATGTACCGACGCTGGAAGAATTAAAGGTGCCGCCGACACTTGCGCCACTGATTATGCACAAGCGCGGCATTATTCTGATGGTTGGTGCCACCGGCTCGGGTAAATCCACGACCCTAGCTGCAATGATCGATCATCGCAATCGTCATTCGACTGGGCATATTGTCACCATCGAAGATCCGATTGAATTTACCCATAAACATCAGCAATGTATTATCAGTCAGCGTGAAATTGGCATTGATACCAAAAGCTATGCTAATGCGCTCAAAAGCGTGCTCCGTGAAGCGCCAGATGTGGTGTTAATCGGCGAAATCCGCACCCGCGAAACAATGGAAGCGGCGATTGAATTAGCTGGAACTGGGCATTTAGCGATTTCAACCCTGCACGCCAATAATGCACATCAGGCGCTGGAACGCATTATCAATATGTTCCCGCAAGATATGCACAAAACCCTGTTCATGGATTTGTCCGCTTATATGCGGGCAATTCTCTCACAACGCTTAGTGCGCACCAAAGAAGGGGGCCGCTGTGCTGCGATTGAAATTCTTGTCAATACCCCACACATCGCCGATTTAATTCGTGACGGAAGTGTTGATTCGATTAACGAAGCGATGCAGGAAAGCGGCGCTGAAGGAATGTGTACATTCGATGATGCGTTGCTGGCGCTTTATCATGCCGGAACCATCACCATGGAAGAAGCTTTAGCGAATGCGGACTCAGCGGCAAATTTAGAAGCGCGGATTCATTTTGGTTAATCCGCATTACGTGATTGATTGACGCTCGCATTCAATTGAGACAGGATAAACAGGATGATTCAAGATTGACAAGATTTTAATTAAAAAATCCTGTTTAATTCTGAAAAATCCTGTAAATCCTGTCTATGCGTTATCTTTTCTTTATAGCTGTACCAAAATTTCCGAATCGACCGGCAACACATCAACCTGCGCCCCTGAAGCAATCAGTTGCTCGGTCTCCATCACTTCCATCACAGCATTCAATACTTCAGAATCTTGTTGCGCAATCGCATTTAATGCCTCGCCAACAATTGCCGGACGGGAAGCAGCGGCTTCAGCCATTTTCTGCGAAACTTTATACGCTGTTTCACTCTTAATTAAACCAACGCGATTTTCACCATCTTGTTTCATCGCGCTTGTCACCTGCACCAACCGCTTCACGACTTTATCCGTGATATTGTCAACCATTTGCCGATCCGTAAAAGCAACTTTACGGATATACACCGAGCCAAGCGCATAGCCCCATTGCTCAGATAGCGGCGAAACTGCTGCACGCACGCGACGGCTGAGTTGATGCCGATCTTCAAGCATTTTATCCATTTCCAAATTACTCAGCGTCGAAATAGTCGAACTGGCGACATTGGCTTGTAATGAACCTTCAGGATTCGCGTTGCTGAATAAATAGGCAACCGGATCACTC
This sequence comes from Allochromatium warmingii, assembly GCF_900107145.1. Taxonomy (GTDB): domain Bacteria; phylum Pseudomonadota; class Gammaproteobacteria; order Chromatiales; family Chromatiaceae; genus Thermochromatium; species Thermochromatium warmingii. Next base: position 59,632 of record NZ_FNOW01000013.1, read on the forward strand.
ACCTGCATTTCATACCAAATACCCACACCCATTGGCGTGCCTTCTTCGGAATTAACCATTTGATCGCGCAAATAATGCTGGCGGAGACAGGTCGGCACTTTATAAAGCTTGCCAAAAAACGGCACTAATAAAGCTTTCAGGCCAAAATAACCGAGCGGAAAGCGAATACCGGGTTCATCAAGCGTTCCGAGCACCTTGCCAAACAGCGTAAAAACCTGAGCTTCGCGTTCACGCACAATGGCATAGAGTCCGAGTGTGCGAGCAATGGCAAGCAAAATCGGGATATAAAGCACACCGATTATAAACGCGACAATCGGGCCGAATGAGAAATCGGAATCAAAAAACATGATTTGAGCCTCCTCAAGCGCGTTATTTCGGTGCAGCGGTTTGTACAATGCGCGTTGCACGGCGCAATAATGGCACCCGCAAATTGCGAATATAGGTTCGCAAGGCACCCGCGCCACCAGTTGCTTTAATTTGCGCCAACGTATTTGCAAGTTCTTTCAATGGCGCAACTTCAGCTTGCGCATTATTACGTGCGATTTCAACAGCACGCTTGCTCATGGTAATTTGCTGTTCAGCATCAGCGCGGGCGGTCGAAATATCTGCCGCAACCTGATTGCGCGTAGTATTAATCGCAGAGAGCGCCCGATCGACTTCAGGCGGTGGGTCGATTTGCGTAATTAAGGCTGCGTCGAGTTCAATGCCATAGCGTGCGCCGGTCGAGCGGCACTGTTGTTCCATATAATCATTCAGGAGCGGCAAATTTTTGCGTAGATCGTTGATCGACACGCCTTCAGATAATTCAGCGCTGGCATTGCCGCTATTTAATTCAGCATCACCAACTAAACTCTGCCCCTTCGGATCGACGAAATTGGCAATGCGCTCACGTAGCACGGAAATAAAATAGCCCATTACATGCTCCAGCGGTTTATCCACGCCGAAGAAATAGGCATAAAGATTATTCTCACAGACACGAAAACGAATTTGACCGCCAACCCCGGTAGTTAAATTATCTTTCGTCACTGCTTCAATAGTATGCTGGGATTTTGTCGGATCCCAAGTCAGATCAATTGCTTCAGTGACAACACGCACTTTATGCACTTCTTGCCACGGCCATTTGAAATAGGGGCCACCGGGTTGAATCACTTGCAAACGCGGAAAACGATAGCGTTGTTTTTCTTCATCATTGAGGGAATTATCTTCAACCATTAGCCGCCCAATGCGTTGAGCGCGACCAAATGAGGTGATGATAGCGCGTTCATCGGGTTTAACGGTGTAAAAAGCGCGAATGAGCACCGTGTAAATAATAAAAACAAACATGCCGAGTAGAAACGCTGTGACTTGCATGACTGACTCCCATTGGGTGGTTGGTGAGCGACGCAATTTAACGTAGCAAAATACAGTAATCTGCCGGTATCAATACAAAAGAAATAACAAAATAAGGCTGTGTCCCATTCACTGCCGCCGCATCGATAGCCCAGCAATCACCACCGCCAACGCCACCAGCAACACGACTAAGAGCCTGTCTAAAAATTAAGCTATTGATTTTAAAATAAAATTTTCGAGAATGGGTAAATTTTGCAAGTCAATTAACCTAGTTGTAGCGCGTTCGGTTTTTGGTTATCAAAACTGTTACTCAGCCCCCGCACCACCCGCCAAAACCCCTGATGCGTCTGGCGGCTGACATCCGCGTCAATCACCACCTCGATCCGAATAGGGATCCGAATAGCGAATAGGGGTCTGACCCCTATTTCTGACCCCTATTTCTGCCTCTATTTCTGCCTCCTATTTCTGCCTATTTCTGACCCCTATTTCACAGAATTTATATTATCAATCAGTGGCGTGACTGAGATCTAGGTGTCATGAGCGGCAACTTGATACCAGCAAGATATCTGCTTCGACGCCGCTGCATTAGATTGTAAATGTAGGATGGGTAGAGCAAAGCGAAACCCATCATTTCGCATCTGCTGCGGTGAATGATGGGTTTCACGGCCAACAAACGTTAGAGCAATCGTCAAGCTTATCGCGTGGCCGTTCTACCCATCCTACCTTGCTCAAGGACTGGCAACAACAATGCCCTGAACGCTTCAAAAAGCGCGTCTATAATCTCGCGGGACTTGACATTTGATTCCTCCCAGAACCTAGCCGACACCCTCAACGGCTACGTGCGGTTATACAGTCATCAGATCCCGCAGAAGGCGCTCGGACACATCGCGCCGATTCAAGCACTCAAGGACTGGCAACAACAATGCCCCGAACGCTTCAAAAAGCGTGTCTATAATCTCGCGGGACTTGACAGCTGACCTAACCCGCCCGCGCCCGCAATAGCTTGACCTGAAATAGCGTATTACGCTCTTCTTCTTCCAGCGATGATTGAATAAAGCGAATAGTGCGGTGATAGCGCGGAATAATATTGTATTTGAGCGCATTAACGCGCTTTTGCGCCTTGCGCTGTTCTTCCAGCAGGCGATGTAATGCGGTTTCGACTTCCGCTAATCGCGCCAGCAACACCGCCGCATCGGCTAATTGACTGCGCGTGGTATCAAAACTAACATCGGTGCCCAATAATCCCACTGGTTTAAGCGGCAGCCGCTCGCTATTCACCGCCGGATATTCGACGCCCAGCGCCCGACGCGGTAAGATTTCAACTTGCAGCGCCGGTTCAACTCCGAGTGCTGATTGTCGAATCGCACGACTACCCAATCGCAGATGTGAAATTGCCAAACAACGATAGGCGTCTGTCAATGCGCGTTCTGATTCAGTCCGCAGGCGACGATATTCGCCAATACGTTCATAGACCAAGCGTGTGAGTAATTCGCGCTTGCGCTCTAATAAATCGTGCCCATCTTCGAGAAAGCGCACCTGCTTTTTGAGTTTAAGCAGGGTGTTTTTAGTCGGTGGAACCTTAATTAACTGTTGTGCCATGCCTGTTCCCGCTCTGCTAGACAATCCGGGCCGCCCATCTCAAATTCACGGCACACCAACGGCCGCTGTTCATAGATGCGACAGCGTAGGGTGTCGCGGTCGAGGGCCGCGCACCAACCATCATCAAGTCGGCGCAGCACCACGCGCCCCCAAGCATCCCGCGTGGTGAAGTGACGCGGCACGCCGCTGTCGGTCAGACACACAACCTCTAATCGACAGCAGACGGCGGCGCAGTCCTCACAGCGTACCGCGACCGAGTGACTCACGCCGTTTCTACTTCGTGCTCGCGGTAATATTTAGCGAGATCGGTTTCTTTGAGGCGCGTGAGCATGTCACGCGGAAAGGCGCTCATTAGCTCCCAAGCTAAATTCAGCGTCGCTTCAATTGAGCGATCCTCGGCTTCACCTTGACCGACAAAGCGTTGATCGAATGCCTCGGCAAAGGTCAGATAAAGCCGGTCACGTTCTGATAATTCATCCGCGCCGATAATTGAGGCCAAATTGCGCGTTTCCTGTGCTCGCGCATAGAGCGCATAAAGCTGGGCAGCAACGCGGGGATGATCTTCGCGGGTGTCATCCTTGCCGATCCCGTCTTTCATTAAGCGCGATAGACTCGGCGAGATATTCACCGGCGGATAAATACCCTGATTATGTAGCTCGCGTGACAATACAATCTGACCTTCAGTGATATAGCCGGTGAGGTCAGGAATCGGATGGGTAATATCATCTGAGGGCATGGAAACAACGGGCATCATTGTAATTGAACCATGACGCTCGTGAATGCGCCCGCAGCGTTCATAAATCTCAGCTAAATCCGAATAGAGATAACCCGGATAACCTTTACGCGCTGGCACATCGCCTTTAGCGGTGGCCACTTCGCGCAAGGCTTCGGCATAATTCGTCATATCAGTGAGCACGACTAATACATGCCGGTCGAGATCATAGGCCAGATATTCCGCCGCCGTGAGCGCGGTACGCGGCAAGGTTAATCGCTCAACCGGCGGATCGTCAGCCAAATTGATAAACATCACCACATTGCGCAATACGCCGGAATTGGCGAATTCATCGCGGAAAAATTTGGCATCGGCATAGGACACGCCCATCGCCGCGAACACAATCGAAAAGCTCGACGATTCATCGACTAGCTTGGCCTGTCGCACGATCTGTGCAGCCAAACGGTTATGCGGCAGACCCGAACCGGAGAAAATCGGCAGCTTTTGGCCGCGCACCAGCGAGTTCAGGCCGTCGATGGTCGAGATGCCGGTCTGGATAAACTCACGCGGATAGGTGCGTGCAGCGGGATTGATCGCCGAGCCACTCACCGGCCGCCGAATCGCCGAAAGCACCGGCGGCCGTCCGTCACGCGGCTCACCGAGACCATTGAACTCGCGCCCCAGAATTTCGGGCGAGAGCGCGATTTCCACCGGCTCATCGAGAAACCGCACCCAAGTATTTTCAAGATCGAGATCCTCGGTGCCCTCAAACACCAGAATCAACACTTCATCATCGGCGGCGCGAATCACCTGACCGTTGCGGATATGACCGGCGTGATCCTCGATGCGCACGCGGTCGCCGAAGGCGACATTGGGCGTGTGTTTGACCACTAGCAGGCCGCCTCGGGCCTCAACCGCAGTGCGATAATCTTTGATGCTCATAGGCTTTACTGTTCTCGCTCTTGATTCAGACGCTTGGGCAGCGATGGAGCCGGAGTCTGGCGCACGCAGTCGGCCCCAATCAAGTATCCAGTATACGCCCGACCGCTGCCAACCGCCGCCTTGTGTGTCAGACTATTCAATGCCCGTCAGTGCCCAGCCCCGCGAAAAAACAATTCATAGAGCGTCAAAGCAATTTCGACCACAATTAAAATCACGATATACCATTCAACGCGCAGACTGCGTTTACTCTGCAATAAATCTAACAGCGTGCCGGCTGTGTCATTAATCAGCGTCAATTTGCGTTCAAGGGCTAATTGCCGCTCGCGGATTTCATATTCGGCTTCTAAATTCAAAAACAACCGCTCTAAATCGGGCCGCTCCCAAATCACCTCCGGTTTATCGCCAATTTCACCGCGTCCGACCATATTTTGCTGAATTGCCAACGCCTCGCCGATATGTCGAATCAACGTATCCGCATGACTGACGCCGCGCCCATGCCGCCGCAATCGCTCGGCCAACGGCTCAATACGATCAAAAGCATGTGCCACCCGCGCTTCCTGATCGGCCAACAGCACACTTTTTCCCAAAATATCCGCCACCACTTGCAACCGCGCCAACTCGGTATTCATTAGCACTAAGCGGTCGCGTTCCAATCCCTCAGGACGGATCGGATCAATCAGAATCGTCAAATCTTCGTGCTCTGGTTGCAATAGCGGATCGCGCACAAAAGGGCGAATTTCTTCGATAAATGCCGCTTCTTGTGCCGCATCGACGCCAAACAGCACTACCGCACCAGAACGAAATAACACCGCGTGCGCGTGCTCACCGATTGGCGCGACCAACGGATTCGTCGCCAACACTTCGAGATGCCCGAGACGTTTAAGATCGAGATGGCGGCCCAATAAATGAGCACGCACCGTTAAAATCGTATGACCATTCTGGATCAATTGAGACATACATGTATTATCCTGAGTCGCGCCGCCGCCAAACTCTTGGCTAACCGCTGGCGGCTGGAAGCTGATCGCCGGAAGCCAATTATTCAGTATGCGCGTCGCAGATGACAGCACCGCGACAGTCCCGACGAACCGCGCACACCTGCCAGATTGCTGGTAGAGTGATAGGCGGCCCTCTCGAACCCAGCATCACGGCGGCTTCCCATGTTCGCGCTCGACGTTCAACACCTGACGAAAATTTATCGCGGCGGCTTTCACGCGCTTAAAGGCATTGATCTGCAAGTCGCAGAAGGCGATTTTTTTGCCTTACTCGGGCCAAATGGCGCGGGTAAATCGACCTTTATTGGCATTATTTCCTCACTGGTCAATAAAACCACCGGGCAGGTATCGGTATTCGGGCATGATCTCGATCACGATCCTGAAGGTGTTAAATCCTGCATCGGCTTGGTGCCACAAGAATTTAACTTTAATTTATTCTTGCCAGTCATTGAAGTCGTACTCAATCAAGCCGGCTATTATGGCTTACCGCGCCATGAAGCACGCATCCGTGCCGAACGCTATTTGCGTCAACTTGATCTCTGGGATCGCCGTGATACCGAAATGCGGCGGCTCTCCGGCGGCATGAAACGGCGCTTAATGATCGCCCGTGCGCTGGTGCATGAGCCGCGTTTATTGATTCTCGATGAACCGACCGCTGGCGTCGATATTGAAATTCGTCGCTCGATGTGGTCATTTCTGCGCGAGCTGAATCAACAGGGCACGACTATTATTCTCACCACCCATTATTTAGAAGAAGCCGAAAGCCTCTGCCGCAATATCGCCATTATTGATGATGGACGCATTGCCGAGCGCACCAGTGTCGCCGCTTTATTACAACGACTGCATACCGAAACCTTTGTGCTCAATCTCAAAGGGCGCGTCTCGGAATTACCGCAACTCGGCGGTTTTGTTCTTCAAGCACTTGATGATTGCACGCTTGAAGTCGAAATGAACCGCGAACATACTATCAATGGTTTATTTGAAGCCTTATCACGCAATGGCATCGAAGTGATTAGTTTACGCAATAAACAAAACCGGCTCGAACGCTTATTTTTAGAATTAGTTGATCGCCAGAATGCAGAGGCTGGAGTATGAATCAGCGATTAGAAACCTGGCGTCGTTATCGCGTCACATTTCAGACCATTCTGAAAAAAGAAATTCTGCGTTTTTTGCGTATCTGGGTGCAGACTATTTTGCCTTCAGTGATTACCACATCGCTGTATTTCGTGATTTTCGGGCGGCTGATTGGCGAGCGCATCGGCATGATGGATGGCTTTGCGTATCTCGATTTTATCGTGCCCGGCTTGGTACTCATGGGCGTGATTACCAATGCGTATTCTAATGTCGTATCATCGTTTTATAGCAGCAAATTTTCGCGCTATATCGAAGAATTATTGGTCTCGCCTGCGCCGAATTGGGTGATTTTAGCCGGTTATGTTGGCGGCGGCGTCGCACGCGGGCTAGTGGTTGGCGGGGCAGTGATGCTAATCGCCGTGTTTTTTACCGATATTCGCATTCACGATCCGCTCACAATGCTATTGATTGGCGTGCTGACGGCAACGCTATTTTCACTCGGCGGGTTTATCAACGCCATTTATGCTAACAGCTTTGATGATATTTCCATCGTGCCAACCTTTGTGCTCACACCCCTGACCTATTTGGGCGGAGTATTTTATTCGATTGAGCTATTACCGGAATTTTGGCAAACTGTCTCATTAGCTAATCCAGTGCTGTATATGGTCAACGCATTTCGGCATGGATTACTCGGCGTCAGTGATATTCCGCTCAGTGTCGCTTTTGGAATGATTCTGCTGTTTATCCTAATGCTGACAGTGTATAGCTTATATTTATTGCGGCGCGGCGTTGGGATTAAGACTTAAAAATATCATAGATGGCTTTGCTTTCCGGTTGCATTAAATCCATTCTTCACGGTCTTGAGTAGATTTGTAGATTTGCAAGAGGGGCAGTGATTCATGTTTGAATAAATTCAGTTAGATTTTAGATCAATTCAGATTACATATCATATAGATTGGGGCACTACCCACGGCGCGGATGTGCCATAATCCTATCTTAATTCTCGCGGTGTCGGCGACCTCAGCACGTCAGCACCATCTATCTCGCTTTTGCATTAGGTCAAATCCGTGACTGCTACTCGCCGCTCTGACATACCGAGCCGGAGACGTTCCCCGCCGCGCAGGTCTCGTCGTTTCAGCCGTGTGCTAAGTGTGTGGCTGCTGATTGTCGCCGTCGGCAGTGCGTTGGTGCTGGTGTTGTATGGCGTGCATTTGGATCGCATCGTGCGCGGCAAGTTTGAGGGGCAACGCTGGGCGCTGCCGGCGCGGGTCTGGGCGCGACCGTTGGAGCTATACACTGGGCGGCGGCTCAGTCCCGATCAATTTGAATCCGAACTCAAACGGCTGAATTATCGTGCGATTGAAGGGCCACGCACTCAAGGTCAATATCAGCGTTTAGGGAATCGCTTTTTAGTGTGGACGCGCCCGTTTCGTTTTTGGGATGCTGCCGAACCAGAACGCCATTTACAAATTGATTTTGCTGATAATCAAGTCACAACGCTGATTGACGCCGATGGTGGCCCGGATCCAGCGTTAGTGCGGCTCGATGCAATGTTAATTGCTAGTATTTACCCGACTCACAATGAAGATCGGGTATTAGTGCGACATCAGGATTTGCCGGAATTGCTGGTTAAAACCTTGATGGCGGTCGAGGATCGTAATTTTTATCGGCATTGGGGGGTTGATCCCAAAGGAATTCTGCGGGCGGCTGTGAGTAATATGCAGGCCGGTGCCGTGGTTGAAGGCGCGAGTACCTTAACTCAACAGTTGGTGAAAAACTTTTATCTCAGTGCCGACCGGACATTTGAGCGCAAGATTAAAGAAGCCTATATGGCATTTTTGCTCGAATTACGTTATGGCAAAGACGAAATTCTCGAAGCCTATGCCAATGAAATCTATCTCGGTCAGGATGGCAGTCGCGGGATTCACGGCTTTGGATTAGTCAGTCAGTTTTTATTTAATTTGCCGCTGACTGAACTCGACGCGGCGAAAACGGCGCTACTGGTCGGTATGGTGCAAGCGCCGTCGAATCTCGATCCGCGTCGCCATCCCGAAGCGGCGACAACGCGGCGCAATTTGGTGCTCGATTTAATGGTGCGTGATGGGGTGATTAGCGCCACTGATGCGGCCCGCGCTAAACGCACGCCGCTGGGCATTCAAGATGGCGGCGGTCGGCCAGCGGGTTATTACCCGGATTTTATTAGCCTCGTGCGTCGTCAATTGCAGCGTGATTATCGTGATGAAGATTTGCGCTCCGAAGGGCTGAATATCTTCACGACGCTCGATCCGCTGGTGCAGGCGGCAGTTGAAACGGCGCTCCCGACGCGGCTCGCGGCGCTCGAAAAACAGCACGGGATGAAGGCTGGGAGCTTGGAAACAGCAGCCGTTGTAACCTCAGTGGAACAGGGCGAAGTGCTCGCTATCGCCGGTGGACGCCAGCCCGGGTATGCCGGATTTAATCGCGCTCTGGATTCGGTGCGCTCGATTGGCTCGCTGGTCAAGCCGCCGATTTATCTCACCGCGCTGTCACAGCCGGAACGCTACACCCTGACGAGCAGCATTGCGGATAGTCCGGTCAGCTTGCCCGATGGGAATAAGCGTTGGGAGCCGAAAAACTACGATCATCGCGTTTACGGTTCAGTGCAGTTACAAAGCGCGTTGGCGCGTTCGCTCAATCTGGCAACGGTCAATCTGGGGCTGAGTCTTGGGGTCAAGAACGTTGTCGAGACGCTCTATAAGATGGGCGCACAGCGGCGGATTCGCGTTGTGCCCTCGGTGCTGCTCGGTGCGGTGTCGATGTCGCCGCTCGAAGTGGCGCAGGTGTATCAGACCATCGCGGCGGGTGGCTATCGTGCCCCATTGCGCGGCATCCGTGAGGTGGTTGATGCGCAGGGGCAGCCGCTCAACCGCTATCCGTTGGCGATTGAAGCGGTAGTGGATCCGAAAGCGGCCTATCTGACGACTTGGGCGATGCAGCGCGTGGTGACTGACGGGACGGCCAAATGGCTCGGCGATCAGTTACCCAAAGGGCTGACGATGGCGGGCAAGACCGGCACCACCGATGAAAAACGCGATAGCTGGTATGCCGGATTTTCGGGCGATAAGGTCGCGGTGGTGTGGGTCGGGCGCGATGACTACAAGCCGATGGGCTTGGCTGGCGGTACCGGTGCGCTGCGTGTTTGGGGAGAATTTATGCTGGCGCTCGATAATGAGCCATTGCCGAATATCCCACCCGATGGCGTGGTTTTAGCCGATGCCTGCGGCGGCACGGGTGTGCCCTATATCGGTGAGAGTGCCAAGAGCGCCGCACGATGTGGCGGCAGTGGCGGTGAATCGCGCTCGGGCTCGGGTTCGCGGGCATCGAGCAGTGCAGCCAGTAACACCCCAGCGCCAGCTGCCGCACCTGAGCCAGCGCCTGAGCCGCGTGCGCCCGAGCCACCGCCGAAACCTGCGCCGAGCGAGAATCATTTTATGAGCGACTTTTTTGGTCGTTGACCAGAAATTGACTCACTGTTTACGTTAATGCGAACTGACCGAATCCTATTTATGGAACGTCTAACTCGTCTGATTGTTTTATCGGCGCTGGCGCTATTTGGGCTGAATGCCTGTACCCTGCCCCTGCGCGACCAGCTCCCACCGGCTCTCGGCAAGGTGATTCCCCGCGAAATACTGCCGGAACGTCCGAGTGCGCCGCCACCCGTCCCACCGCAGCCGCCGACTCCGACACCCACCCCACCACCGCAACCGGCCAAGCGCGAAACGCAGGTTTATGCCTATCGTGATCCGAGTACGGTCGCTGCGCCGTCGGTTCCGGCTCCCGCTGCACCGCAAGCTGCGCCAGTTGCGGTCTCGGTGCCGTCAGCGGCTGATAGTTCGTCACCGCCGCCACCGTTAGCGCCGGTATCTGGAGATGCGACTGCATCGCCCGCCGCGCCGCCGCCGGTGCAGGTTGCGACGGCTGATCCGCGTTCCGTGTTACCGAGCAGCGCACCTCAGCCACCCGCACCGCTTCCGGCACCGGCACCTGTTGCAACCGTGCCGCCGTCGAATCTGACCATGCCGAATTTGCCACCGGCGGCAGGCAAGCTTGCGGCACAAGCCGAGCAACAGCGTCAAGCTGGGGATTATGCGGGTGCTGCCGCGACCTTAGAACGGTCGTTGCGCATTGCGCCGCGTGAAGCCTATTTGTGGAATCGGCTGGCGCGGCTGCGCTTAGAACAGGGACAAGCGGTGCAAGCGGGCAGTTTGGCGGCGCGTGCCAATGATCTGGCGGGCACTCAGGCCGACATCAAACGCGATAACTGGCGGATTATTGCTGAAGTCAAGCGCCGTGCTGGGGATTTTGCGGCAGCGAATGCAGCCGAGCAGCGGGCGGGGGGCGGATAGCGTTCGCAGCTTTCAGCCGCCAGCGATCCGCTTCCCGCTTTCAGTTTGCTGCGCGTGATCGCTATTGTTCGGTAAATCGCTCGATTTGACGCCGATCACGCTTCGTCGGGCGGCCCTTGCTGTCTGCACCGAATACGCCAAGTTCGCGGCGCTCGCGGACTAGCGCCTGCCGCTTGAGCCGACTGGCTTCCGATTCGGCATACAGCAAGGCCGCTTCTGCCGCCGGACGCCGCTGGGTGTTGAGCGCCAGCACCTCGACTTCCCAGCTTAAGCCGTCTTTGTGAATCGTCACACGACTGCCAACCCGTAGCGTGCGGCTGGGTTTGACGCGCTGACCATCAACATGCACTTTGCCGCCGTTGATCGCGTCAATCGCCAGTTGTCGGGTTTTGAAAAATCGCGCCGCCCACAGCCATTTATCCAGCCGCATCACCGCAGCGGCATCGACACTGCGCTCAGTCGTCATCGCTGTCTAATCCCAGTCGCACATCCAGCTCGCCGTCCAGATCGAGCAACGCCAGATCGTCATAGCCGCCGACATGGAACGTATCAATAAAAATTTGCGGGACAGTATGCCGCCCACTGCGTTCGATCATCTCGCTCATGCGGGCGTGGTCGTGATCGACCGGAATTTCAGCAAAGGCAACACCCTTGCGCTTGAGCAGCCGCCGAGCGCGGTCGCAATAGGGGCAAGTTTGCGTTGTGTAAACAATGACTTCGGGCATGATGTCGGCTCGCGGCGCGGATGATGGAATGAAATGGAATGAGATAGCATGAAATAGCGGCTCCGATTTGTTTCGGATAATCTCGCCTATGTATTCTTTTCTGTGGTGCCATAGTCGTAGCCATCATTCCGGTGCAGGGGTTGAAAGGTTCGCATCGGACGGCTGAATGGTTTCCCGCCATCGAATGGCCGCATCTCGAAACTGCCTTTGACACGCGGCGAAATACGCCCTGTCTTGCCTTCGCAGCGTGCGATGTCGCCAGAACGCCAGCCGTGAAGCGGTTTTAGGCTGCGGTGCTGTTTTGGGTAGCCGAATTGATCGAGCACGGCTTTCTGCCGCCCGCCCTGCCCTTTGGCGACTATGTGCAATGGTCGGTCTGTGGCAAGCACCAGAGAGCCGATCGCCCCAACCGCCGCAGCGTCCAACCAGTGGGCCTT
>NZ_FNOW01000006.1 GCF_900107145.1 Allochromatium warmingii
TGATTCGTGGATTATCAGGAACAGTCGCGCCAGAAAGGCTTGGAGAAAAGCATGAATCCAGCGATCAATGTTCAGCAATTGGTTCCGGCTTGGCAATCGCTTCAATCCCTGGCTCCGGTGCATCATATTGATTCCGCAGCCGATTATGAACAAGCGATCACCCTGCGAAGCCTGTCTTGTCAAAAACTGAAGTAAATCACTTGCCCCCCTCCCATTTTGCCAACAACTGCGTTATACTTGTTTTCTGCGTTGCCGGGGTGGCGAAATTGGTAGACGCATCAGACTCAAAATCTGACGGTGGTGACACCGTGCCGGTTCGAGTCCGGCTCCCGGTACCAGCTTTTTTGCAAAACATCAAAGGCCAAGCTTTCCAAAGCTTGGCCTTTTGTTTTTCGCCCGCCTGCAACCTCAGAGAATTGAGCCATGAAGATCGAAACCCTAGCTATTCATGCTGGTTTTGCACCGGATCCGGCAACGAAATCAGTCGCCACCCCGATTTATCAAACCACCAGCTATGCTTTTGATGATACGCAGCATGGCGCGGATTTATTTGATCTCAAAGTCGCGGGGAATATTTATACCCGCATTATGAATCCCACCAGCGCGGTATTAGAACAGCGGGTTGCGGCGCTTGAAGGCGGCGTCGGTGCGCTGGCGCTGGCTTCGGGCATGGCAGCAGTGACTAATGCAATTCTCACGCTGGCGCAAGCCGGCGATAATATCATTGCAGTATCAACACTCTATGGCGGTACGTATAATCTTTTTGCGCATACTTTACCGCGCTTAGGTATTCAAACTCGCTTTGCTGCGCCGAATGATCTCGATGGCATGGCCGCGCATATTGATTCGCGCACCAAAGCTATTTTTTGCGAATCTATCGGCAATCCAGCCGGAAATGTCGCTGATTTAACACCAATGGCCGATCTGGCACATGCGCATGGTCTGCCTTTAATTGTCGATAATACCGTGCCGACGCCATATTTATGCCGTCCGTTTGAACATGGTGCAGATATTGTCGTTCATGCACTGACGAAATATATGGGCGGGCATGGCACAACCTTAGGCGGGGCATTAGTTGATTCAGGGCGTTTTCCCTGGGCGGAACATGCCGAACGCTTTGCGCTGCTAAATGAGCCAGATCAGTCTTATCATGGTGTGGTTTATACCGAAACAATGGGCGCAGCGGCCTATATTGCGCGGGCGCGAGTTGTGCCATTGCGTAATATGGGCGCGGCAATTTCGCCTTTTAATAGCTTTCTGATTTTGCAAGGAATTGAAACCTTACCGGTGCGAATGGATCGGCATTGCGACAATGCGCTCGCGGTTGCACAGTATTTACAGCAGCATCCTAAAGTCGCTTGGGTGCGCTATGCTGGATTACCGGAGAGTCCTGATTATCCGCTGGTTCAGCGGTATATGGATGGCGCTAAAGCGAGTTCGATTTTATCATTTGGGATTCAAGGCGGACGTGAGGCCGGAGCGCGTTTTATTGATGCGCTGCAATTAGTCGTGCGGCTGGTCAATATCGGTGATGCGAAAACCTTAGCCTGTCATCCAGCGACAACTACGCATCGTCAGTTATCAGCGGCTGAATTAGCACGCGCTGGCGTATCAGAGGATTTGATCCGGCTGTCAATTGGGCTGGAACATATTGATGATATTCTCGCCGATTTAGAGCAGGCATTAGCAGCGGGATAACATCAATTCGCGTGCCGGAGCATGGGCCGATGAATACTACTATCTCGATCCAAGTTCAAACCCAGCCATTTGCGATTCACGCCGAGCAGGAGGCGCTCTATTGTCAGCATCCGCATATTGGGGCGCTGGTTACTTTTGTCGGCTTGATGCGTGATTTAAATGATGGGGCTGATGTTGTGCAGATGACGCTTGAACACTATCCGGGTATGACCGAAAAGGTGTTACAGCAACTCGCGGCTGAAGCTGAGGCACGCTGGGAATTAGCTGGAGTGCGCATTGTGCATCGCGTCGGGACGCTTAAACCGACAGATCCCATTGTTTTTGTCGGCGTTGTCAGTGCGCATCGTGATGCAGCTTTTCGCGCCTGTGAATTTTTAATTGATGCGCTCAAAACCCGTGCGCCATTTTGGAAAAAAGAGCTTACGGCGAATGGTGAGCGGTGGGTTGAGGAGCGGGCGACGGATTTAATGGCGGCGCGGCGGTGGTAAATTCGGAATCATCTGCCGTCGCAGTCATGAGCGGCGGCGGTTCCACTACAGAACGCACGCGCAAATGCAGCGCCGCTTTTGAGAGCAGATGCGCACTCACCGGTGCAGTGATGAATAAAAAGAGTGTAACTAAGACTTCATGGAGGCTCCAAGAATTAGTCTGGGTGCTGAAATACAGCATCGATGCAATCAGCAGACTGCCAACACCAATAGTCGTGGCTTTAGTCGGGCCATGCAGGCGCGTATAAAAATCTGGCATCCGTACTAATCCTAATGAGCCGATCAAGGTAAAGAGTGCGCCGAGAATAATTAAAACGGAGAGCGTAATGTCTAGCATGGCGCACCTATTCAATAATATCGCCGCGTAGTATATATTTGCACAGCGCGACCGTGCCAACAAAGCCCATCATAGCGATTAAAATCGCGGCCTCAAAATAGAGCGCCGAGTTAAATTGGATTCCTAATAATACGAGCAGCGCAATAGCGTTGATATAGAGGGTATCCAGCGCCAAGATGCGATCCGGTTGATCCGGCCCAATCAATAATCGCCAGACTGTCAATCCAATTGCGGCGGTGACGCATCCAAAAGCCACTGCCAGCGCAGTATTCAGCATCAGCATGATTCAAATACCCTCCGAATCGGTGTTTCATACCGCTGTTTAATGGTCGCAATCAAGGCGTCGGGATCCGTAACATGCAGTGCTTGTACAATCAGTACGCGCCGATCTGGACTGAGCCAAGCTGAAACCGTGCCCGGCGTTAATGACACGGTATTCGCCAATAAACTAATGCCCAATTCTGAACGCAGATCGAGCGGCACGGCGATAAATGCCGGTTGAATATGGCGGGCGCCGCGCAGAATGCGCCAAGCAACGATCAGATTAGCGACCAGAATGTCCGCGCCAATCACCAGCAGCAACCGGAGCAGAGTCAGCGGCTGGCGCACACGCACCGGATCGGGCCAAAAGCGCCGCGTAAATAGCGGAATCAGCCAGCCGAGCAGTAGTCCGAGCAGCACCGAACCAGGCGCAAAGCTGTTGGTCAGCAGCACCCAAATCAGGGCCAGCGTTGGCGTGAGGAGCGGATGCGGCAGCCAGTGTTTCACGGTGCGAACTCCTCAGGTGCGAACTGAATGCCGATGGGCTTGAGCACGGCATGAATATACTCATGCGGGTTGAGCAGTTGCGCGGCGGTGGCGTCGGTGAAGTTCAGCAGCGGCCCCGCGCCGATCAACAGGGCCAGACAGAGCGTGAGCAGGCCGATGGTCGGCAGGGCAGCGCGGAAGTATCCGGGCTGTGGTAGCGGATGGGTGGCAGCGCCGGAACCGGCGCCGCGAATGTGAAAAAACAGTAGACTGCCCACCCGCGCCAACGCGATGATGCCAAGCAATCCCGTGACCAGCACGATGCCCACCAGCCACGGCCAGTCGGGGGCGGCAAGTGCGGCACGTAAAATCAAGAACTTGCCGATAAATCCCGAGAACGGCGGCAATCCGGCGACCAACAGCGCGGTGATGAAAAACAGTCCGCCGAGTAATCTAGCATTGGGTAGGGCTGGCCCGGGCTGCAAGCGGTCGCTCAGTGCGCCGCGTTGACGGCGGATGAGATCGGCGAGCAGGAAAAATGCCGCCGTGGCAAAGGTGGTGTGGACTAAATAATAGAGTCCAGCAGCGATGCCGGCGGCGGTGCCGAGACCGAAGGCGGTTAGAAGCAATCCGACTGAGACCACGACGAGATAGGCGATTTGCCGACGCACTGTACTCGCGGCCAGTGCGCCGAGTGCGCCAAGCACCAGCGTCAGCAAGCCGAGCGGCAGCAGCCACGCGGGATACAGGCCGCTTAGAATGCCAGCGTGTGTGCCAAACAGCAGGGTTTCGACCCGTAGCAAAGCGTAGGCACCGACTTTAGTCATAATCGCAAACAGCGCGGCAACGGGCGCTGCGGTTGCGGCATAGGCGGCTGGGAGCCACAGATGCAGCGGGACCAGTGCGGCCTTGAGTGCGAACACGGTTAGCAGCAAGAGCGCGGCGATCCGCGCTGGCCCGAGATGTTCCGGCGGCAGGTGCGCGAGTTTTAGGGAGAGATCGGCCAGATTGAGCGTGCCAACTAGCCCGTACAGGGCACCAGCGGCGAAGAGAAACAGCGTCGAGCCGATGAGGTTGATGACCACGAAATGCAGTCCAGCGCGAACCCGCGCCGCACCGCCGCCGTGTACCAAGAGGCCATACGAGGCCAGCAGCAGGATTTCAAAGAACACGAACAGGTTGAAGAGATCGCCGGTCAAAAACGCCCCGTTGAGGCCCAATAACTGCAACTGAAATAGCGGATGAAAGTGCCGACTGCGCCGATCTGTGCCCTGCATGGCATGGAGCAGGGCGAAGAACGCTAACAGCGCGGTGACAAGCAGCATCCACACCGCGAGCCGGTCGGCGACCAGCACGATGCCCCAGGGTGCGGGCCAGTGACCGAGGCGATAGGTGAGAATCGTGCCATCGCTGACTAGCAGCAGGAGTTCAACGGCAAGGATAAGCTGACCGAGGATTGCGGCGAGATTGAATGTCCGCCGAATGGTCAGCGAGAGGGTGCGTCGAGCAAGCAGGAGCAGCGTGCCGATGAGCAGCGGCAGCAGCAACGGAGCAATAACGAGATGGTTGATCCAGGATTCGTGCATTAGTTGTTTTGAACCGCAAAGAGGCGAAGTGCGCTCAGTATTGTTAAATGTTTAAGCAGGTTATGCGGTAAAGAGGATGTTAATAGACAGGATTAACAGAATGATTCAGAATTTACAGGATGTTAGTAAATATTAAACGCAGCCTGTTTATAAATCCTGTTAATCGTGATTCATCCTGTTAATCCTGTCTAATCTTGTGTATTTGGCGGTTGATTGATGTGCCCATCAACATGATCGCTGCCTAATTCCGCCCGCGCCCGCAGCGCCAGCATAATGACAAAAGCAGTCATGGCAAAGCTAATGACAATAGCGGTGAGCACCAGCGCCTGTGGCAGTGGGTCGGTGTAATGGGTTATTTCGGGCGCGAGAATCGGCGGTGCGCCACGCGTGAGTCGTCCGCTGGCAAATAAAAATAGATTCACCGCGTAAGTGATTAGGCTCAATCCGAGCACAACCGAAAATGTGCGGGCGCGTAATAGCAAATATACGCCGCCCGCAGTAAGCACGCCGATCATGACACTCAGCAGGGCTTCCATCTTAGGGCGTCGGCTCCGCGTGTGGATGGGTGGCGCGGTGCATTAAGCCGAGATGAATTAAGATCAAGAGGGTTGCACCGACCACCACTAAATACACTCCGAGATCAAATAACATCGCAGTCGCTAATTCAAAATCACCAATGATCGGCCAATGCACATGCGTAAAACTGGAAGTCAGGAACGGATAGCCAAACACCAGACTTCCCAGTCCAGTCAGGGTCGCAATCAATAGGCCCGCGCCAATTAGCGGCAGCATATTGCTCGATAGCCGTTGGTGTGTCCACGCAACGCCATTAGTAAGATATTGCAGAATCAGCGCCACGGCGGTAATCAATCCGGCAATAAAACCGCCGCCCGGAGCATTATGTCCGCGCAAGAAAATATAAATCGACACCAGCAGCGCCAGCGGCAGTAATAGCCGCGCCAATGCCGCCATAATTGCCGGATGAGTGTCCCAATTCCACGGGCGACCTTCGGCATCCTGTGTTAAACCCGGCAGCCGCAGACCATAGAGCATGGCGTGAATGCCCAGTCCGGCGAGCGCCAACACCGTGATTTCACCGAGCGTATCAAAGCCGCGAAAATCAACCAAAATCACATTGACCACATTTGCACCGCCGCCACCGGGCAGACTGTGGGTGATGAAATAATCCGAAATCGACGTGAATGGCCGCGTCAGCATCGCCCAAGTCAACGCTCCGGCTCCCAGTCCAGCCAATACCGCGATCAGCGCATCGCGTGTGCGCCGCAGGTTGCTCGATTCACGCGGCGATTGCTGTGGCAGAAAATACAGCGCCAGCAGTAGCAACACGATGGTCACCACTTCAACCGACAGTTGCGTTAAAGCCAGATCGGGCGCGGAAAACTGGATAAAAATCAACGCCACCAGCAGTCCGAGTGCGCCGACAATCACCAGCGCCGTGAAGCGGCGGCGATGCAGCGCGACCGTCGCCAGCGTGACCACAATCAGCACCGCTGTCATCGCCACACTGACCCCATCGACCGGCAGCAGCGAGCGCGTTCCCGTCAACGGCGAGCCGCTGCCCAGAAATCCAAATACGCCCAATCCCAGCACGGTGAGCAGCAGCACCAACACCAAACGTTGCAGCGAGCCGCTATCCAGGCGGCGCGTGAACCAGCGGGCAAACAGCAGCATCTCGGCTAATACCCACTCGTAAATCGCTCGCGCATCGAGCCACCCTTCCAGCCGCGCCGCCAGTCGAAACAGCGGGCGACGCAAGGCATAGATCGTCAAGCCGCCGCCGAGCGCCACCAAGCTCATCACCACCGGCAGACCGAAACCGTGCCAAATCGCCAAGTCAAAATCCGGCGGCGGCGCTTGCAGCACGCTCGCAACAGTCATGCGCAACAGCGGATCGACCGTCAACGCGGGCACAATCCCAACCAGCAAACAGATCGCCACCAGCACCGCAACCGGCGCTTTCATCCAGAACGGCGGTTCATGCGGCGTGCGCGGCAGGTCAATCGGATCGCCATTAAAAAATACGTCATGAATAAAACGCAGTGAATAAGCGACCGCCATCACGCCAGCCGCAACCACCAGCGCCGGTAATACCCAACCATGATCAAAGCCGCTGGAAAAATCAGCGGTCTCAGCAAAAAACATTTCTTTAGATAAAAAGCCATTAAAGAGCGGCACCCCAGCCATAGATGCCGCCGCAACCATTGCTAAGGTCGCGGTATAGGGCATGAATGACCATAAGCCATTGATGCGGCGCATATCGCGGGTGCCGCATTCATGGTCAATAATACCAGCGGCCATGAAGAGCGATGCCTTAAAGGTCGCATGATTAAAAATATGAAATACACCTGCGACCGCAGCTAATGGCGTGCTTAAGCCAAAGAGCAGCGTAATCAATCCCAAATGGCTGACGGTCGAATAAGCGAGTAAGCCCTTAAGATCATGCTTAAAGAGCGCAATTCCGGCACCGACGAGCAGCGTTGTTAAACCCGCGCCTATAACTAACCATGTCCATTCCGGCGTCCCCGAAAGCACCGGAAATAAACGCGCTAACAGAAAAATTCCCGCTTTGACTAGCGTCGCCGAATGTAAATAGGCCGAAACTGGCGTTGGCGCAGCCATCGCGTGTGGGAGCCAGAAATGAAAGGGAAACTGTGCTGATTTAGTAAACGCGCCGATTAGAATGAGCACCAGCATCGGCGTATACAGCGGATGGGCGCGAATGATTTCGCCCTGAGTCAAAATAATCAAGAGGTCATAGCTTCCAGCCATGTCACCGAGTAACAGCAATCCGCCGAGCAGCGCCAAACCGCCCAGCCCAGTGACGGTTAACGCCATCCGTGCCCCGCGTCGGCTCTCCGGTTTGCGATAGGAATAGCTAATCAGCAGAAAAGATGACAGGCTCGTCAATTCCCAGAACATGAGCAGCAGAATCACATTTTCGGCCAGCACAATGCCGAGCATGGATCCCATAAAGCTCAAGAGATAGGCATAAAAACGCCCAAGTCCGTCGCGTTCCGGCAAATAATAACGGGCATACAGAATCACCAGCAGCCCAATGCCGAGAATCATCGCCGCAAATAACAATCCCAGCCCGTCAAGCCGAAAGGCGAGATTTAAACCACTTGTCGGAATCCAGTCCAATCGCCACAGCACGGTTTCACCGGCAACGGTCAGCGGCACGCATGGCACCAGCGCCAACACCGCGAGCAGCGTAAATAATCCAGCCATCCATGCCGCTTGCATTCGCCCCAAACGCGCTACCCAGCCTGTGAGCACCGCGCCGATAAAGGGCAACAGAATGACCAGTGGTAGCGTCATAGTTTGCACGGTCTTAAACCATCCAACCTCGGTTTAGACTTGATTTAAACTTGTTTAACACCACAACCATAGCGATCAATCCCAACCTCAGCGGCAGTCACAGCGCGAAAAATCGCCCGACCTTTATTCATGGTTTCTTGCCATTCTGATTCGGGCACCGAATCAGCGACAATACCGGCACCGGCTTGAATATGTAACATCCCCTGTTGAATGACGGCGGTACGAATGGCAATGGCAGTATCCATATTGCCATTCCACGCTAAATAACCAACCGCGCCGGAATAAATGCCGCGTTTGACCGGCTCTAATTCGTCGATAATTTCCATCGCCCGAATTTTTGGCGCACCTGAAACCGTGCCTGCTGGAAAGGTTGCACGCAACACATCAATCGCACTTAAGCCATCTTTTAACTGTCCGATGACATTAGAAACAATGTGCATGACATGTGAATAGCGTTCGACGATCATTTGATCGGTCAGGCGCACGCTGCCAATTTCCGACACGCGCCCAGTATCATTGCGTCCCAAATCAATCAGCATCAAATGCTCGGCTAATTCTTTCGGATCGGCTAATAATTCGGCTTCAAGCGCCTGATCTTCGGCGGGTGTGTGACCGCGCTGCCGGGTGCCAGCGATAGGACGCACGGTGACTACACCATCTTCTAAGCGGGTGAGAATTTCTGGTGATGAGCCGACAATATGAAATTCAGCGAGATCGAGATAATAGAGATAAGGCGATGGATTTAATCCACGCAGAGCGCGATACAGATCGAGCGGCGGCGCACGAAAGGGAATTGACAGCCGCTGCGACAGCACCACCTGCATACAATCGCCAGCGAGAATATAGTCTTTAATGCGCTCAACAGCCTGTTTGAAAGCCGTTTCGGTAAAACCAGAAATAAAGTCTGCTTCATGAACTTCACGCGGCGCAGTGCTGATTAAATTCGGCAGCGGCTGGCGCATCCGTGCATTTAATGCCGCAATCCGCGCTTCACCGGCTTCAAGCGTATCCCCAACAGTCGGATCGAGATGGACGATGATATAAAAACGCCCACTGAGATTATCAAAAACAATGACTTCATCCGAAACCAGCAGCAGAATATCCGGCGTGCCGAGTTGATCGGGATTGGGGCAGACGGCTAATTTCGGTTCGATATAGCGAATGGTGTCATATCCGAAATAACCGACCAGACCGCCGGTAAAACGCGGCAGTCCTGCAATTTCTGCAACCTGAAAGCGGCGCTGATAGTGCTCAATCCAAGCTAATGGATCTGTGCTCGTCGTTGATTCGATCACCTGACCATCGCGCTCAACGATAATCTGCTGACCGCGAATTTTAATCACCGTGCGTGCCGGCAGACCGATAATCGAATAGCGGCCCCATTGCTCGCCACCTTGCACTGACTCGAATAAATACGAATACGGCCCATTGGCCAGTTTTAAATACACACTGAGCGGCGTTTCGAGATCGGCAAGCACTTCACAGGCAACAGGAATGCGGTTATAGCCCTGTGCGGCGAGCGCGTTGAAGGTTTTGGGGGTCATCGTGAATGATAAAAGCTCTGAATGCAGGGAAATTTGAGACAGGATTGACAGGATGGCTCAAGATTAACAGGATGATCTTTCAATTGATTATTGCCTGTCAATCCTGTGTAATCTTGTTAATCCTGTCTAATGACTCGCCAGCAAGCCACGCAATTCGACAAATGAATCAATCACGGCGTCGGGCTGCGAATCACGAATATCAACGCCGTGATTGTAACCATAGGTAGTGCAGATAACCTTAAATCCGGCAGCGCGGGCGGCTTTGACATCGCTCATCGAATCACCGATCATCAATGATGCTTCAGGTTGAACGCCAAACTGTTCAGCGGCATGAATCAATGGTAGCGGATCGGGTTTTTGGCGCGGCAGACTGTCACCGCTAATCACCAGACCGAAATAGTCGCGCAGTCCAAATTGCTCCAGCAGCGGATCAGTAAATTGCGCGGCTTTATTCGTGACACAGCCGAGCGGATAACCTGCGCCCTGCATAAAGGCTAATCCTTCGCGCACTCCGGGATAAACCTGCGAGCGTTGAAAGATATTCTCGCTATAGAGTTCGAGAAAAATCGGATAGGCGCGTGCAAATTCCACTGCATCCGGTTCGCCATTAAGTTGACCAATTAACGCCCGCCGCACCAATCGCTCAACGCCATTGCCAACCCAGGTGCGTACCGCCGCCTCACCGCAGGCCGGACGCCCCAGCCGCGCCAACATCGCCTCAACGCAATAGGTCAGATCGGGAACACTGTCCACCAAGGTTCCATCAAGGTCTACGAGGATCATTTGAGGGTGCAACAGCGACATGGGCGCGGCCTCCACAAGCAGGCGAGCTGGAATTAACGATCAACGCTGGCTAATGCGCGGCGCATCTCGGCAACAATGGTGTCATAGCGATGCGGGTCAGATTCGCGGCCGTAACCGAAAATGCCTGAGCCGGATACAAAGGTATCAGCGCCCGCTGCTTTGATTTCGGCGATATTATCGGTTTTGACACCGCCGTCGATTTCAAGCCGAATATCCAGTCCAGAATCGTCGATGATTTCGCGCACTTCACGCAATTTATCCAGCGCCGAAGGAATAAAACTCTGTCCGCCAAAGCCCGGATTCACCGACATTAGCAGAATCATATCGACTTTTTCTAAGACATAGTCGAGATAGGTCAGGGGCGTAGCCGGATTAAAAACCAGACCGGATTTGCAGCCAGAATCACGGATCAATTGCAGCGTGCGATCAACATGTTCACTGGCTTCAGGATGAAAGGTAATATAGGTTGCGCCGGCTTTCGCAAAATCGGGAATAATGCGATCAACCGGCTTAACCATTAAATGCACATCAATGGGAGCGGTCACGCCATGCTTACGCAGGGCTTCGCACACCAGCGGGCCAATTGTTAAATTCGGGACATAATGATTGTCCATGACATCGAAATGCACGATATCGGCACCGGCGGCAAGGACGTTATCGACCTCTTCGCCGAGCTTGGCGAAATTCGCCGACAAAATGGACGGTGCAATAAGATCAGATGGCATGTGAGGTGTCCCCGTGTGATGATCCGGCGTGCGGCGTGCCGCCATCCGGTGATAAGGCGATGCGAAAGCGTAAAGCCGTGCAGGGTTGCAACAGCGAAAGCGACTAACTCTAACCGATGCGGGCGCGTTTTTCACCCGCTTTGCGTGAAGAAACCGCGAGCGTGGGTCGGCAGCATACGGCAAGTTCTCGGTCTATAATCAGCGCGTTTTCAGTCTAATCCCGCCATTGTGACGCCCCCGTATGCACTACCGCGACCTGCGTGACTTCATCGACCAACTCGAACAGCGCGGCGAACTGCATCGCGTGCGCGTCGCAGTCGATCCCTATTTAGAAATCACCGAAATTTGCGACCGCACCCTGCGGGCTGGCGGCCCGGCGCTGCTGTTTGAGCGGCCTAAAGGGTCAAAGATTCCGCTGCTGGGCAATCTGTTTGGCACGCCGCAGCGGGTTGCGCTCGGCATGGGCGAGGAATCGGTCGCGGCACTGCGCGAGGTCGGGCGGCTGCTGGCCTTTCTCAAAGAACCCGATCCGCCCAAAGGTCTCAAACAGGCGTGGGAAACGCTGCCGATCTTCAAAAAAGTGCTCGATATGGCCCCAAAGGTGCGGCGCAATCCGCCCTGTCAGGAAGTCGTGTTCAGCGGCGCGGCGGTCGATCTTGGTCGCCTGCCGATTCAGCACTGCTGGCCGGGCGATGCGGCGCGGCTGATTACCTGGGGACTGGTCATCACACGCGGGCCAGAAAAACCGCGCCAGAATCTCGGCATCTACCGGATGCAGGTGTTGGGGCCGAATCGCGTCATCATGCGCTGGCTGTCGCATCGCGGCGGGGCGCTCGATTATCGTGATTGGCAACGCGCCAACCCGGGCCAACCGTTTCCGGTCGCGGTGGCGCTGGGTGCTGATCCGGCGACTATTTTGGGCGCAGTCACGCCTGTGCCGGATACGCTGTCAGAATATGCCTTTGCCGGTTTATTACGCGGCAGCCGCACCGAATTAGCCGCCTGTTTAGACTCCGAATTACAGGTTCCGGCGACGGCTGAAATCATCCTCGAAGGGCATATTTATCCGAATGATCTTGCTCCCGAAGGGCCATTCGGCGATCACACTGGCTATTATAACGAAGTCGATTCTTTTCCGGTCTTGACAATTGAGCGGATGACGCATCGCCGCGACCCGATTTATCACAGCACCTATACCGGTCGGCCACCAGATGAACCCGCTGTGCTCGGTGTTGCATTAAATGAAGTCTTTGTGCCGATTTTGCGCAAACAATTCCCAGAAATTCAGGATTTTTATTTACCACCCGAAGGCTGTTCGTATCGGCTGGCAGTGGTCAGCATCAAAAAGCAATATCCCGGACATGCCAAGCGCGTAATGATGGGAGTGTGGTCATTTTTGCGTCAATTCATGTATACCAAATTTGTCATTGTGGTCGATGACGATGTCAATACGCGCACTTGGACAGATGTGATTTGGGCGATGACCACGCGCATGGATCCAGCACGCGATACGCTGCTGATTGAAAATACGCCGATTGATTATCTCGATTTCGCCTCGCCGGTTTCTGGGCTTGGCTCAAAAATCGGTTTTGATGCGACAAATAAATGGCCGGGGGAGACAACCCGCGAATGGGGTCAGCCGATTAACATGGATGAAGCGGTGCGCGAGCGGGTCGATCAAATTTGGAATACACTGGGGATTCAGCTCGAACCGCGCCCGCATTGACGCGATTCGAGGGAGTGGGATATAGGGATATAGAGCGATTGCGTGCCGCAGTCGCAATCAATAGCGCCCGCCGCCTCCTCCTCGCGGACGCTCGGCGCGTGGGCGTGCTTCATTGACCGTTAATTTACGGCCTTTCATTTCGGTATCGTGCAGCGCCTTGATTGCTGCATCGGCTTCCGAGCTATTGGGCATATCGACGAAGCCAAATCCCTTCGATTGACCCGAAAACTTATCCTTAATCACTTCCGCTGCTGCCAGTTCACCAAACTGGCCGAAAATGTTTCGCAGTTCGTCATCGTTCACGCTATAAGGCAGATTGCCTACGTAGATCCTCATCGCTATTCTCTCTCGCGCTCATCATAGTGTGTCGGTCAAACGATACCGTCGCGGGCCAACACACAAGCCGACGCGACAGCCAGAAAACCCTCGGCTGTTGGCGCAAAAGCTAGTAGATACGCAATCAAGCGTCAACTGGCCAGCACAAAAAAACCGCCGCGATCCGCATTAAACAATATGCTGATCGCTGGCGGCTGAAAGCTGGCCGCTAAAATCCCCTCACGGCCGCCCATCAATCACCGATTCAACCGGCGCACGCATTAAATCAGCACGACTGACTCCGAGCATCACGGCGGTCGCACTAGCAATATAAATCGTCGAATAGGTGCCCGAAATCACCCCGATCATCAGCGCCAGCGAAAAGCCGCGTAGACTTTCACCGCCAAAGCTATAGAGCGCCAGCACCACGAATAAGACTGTGCCTGCCGTAATAATGGTGCGCGACATGGTTTCATTGACCGACTGATTCATAATCTCCAGCGGCTCGCCTTTGCGCAATTTGCGGAAATTCTCGCGCACGCGGTCAAACACGACGATGGTGTCATTAAGCGAATAGCCAATCACGGTGAGCACAGCAGCTAACACATTGAGATCAAAATCAAGCTGAAACAGTGCAAACACGCCGAGAATCAAGAGCGCATCATGCAGCGTGGCGGCAATCGCGCCGACTGAGAAGCGCCATTCAAAGCGCAAGGCGACATAGATCAAAATGCCAATCACTGAAAACAGCACCGCTAAACCGCTCTGTTCGGCTAATTCCTTGCCAACCTGCGGCCCGACAAATTCAACGCGACGCAATTCAACCTGTCCGGGTGCAGCATCATTGAGTACCTTGAGCACGCGCTGACTGAGTTCGGCATCATTGACCTCCCCAACCGGCGGAATACGCAGCAAGACATCGCGGGTTGAACCGAATTGCTGCACCATCACCGTACCAAAATCACCGCTGGCTAATGCCGTGCGCACCGCAGCTAAATCAGCCGGTTGACTATAGCCGACTTCAATGAGCGTGCCGCCGGTGAAATCGAGACCGCGATTGAGGCCGAAAATTAACAGCGATAGCAAACTAATTGCCATGAGCGCCCCCGAAAATATCAGGGCACGTCGGCGCTGCGCGAGAAAATCCAGATTGGGCAGTTGAATTGCAAACATAGGTTTTTCTCTCGCTTAGACGGGCAGGCTTTTGAGCCGTTTGCCACCAAACAGTAAATTGATTGCGGCGCGGCTACAGGTAATGGCCGTAAACATCGATGTCACCAAACCAATAGCTAGGGTGACGGCGAAGCCTTTAACTGGCCCGGTGCCGAAACTAAATAACATCAGCGCGGCAATCAGGGTCGTGATATTGGCGTCGATGATGCTCGACAGGGCTTTTTCATAGCCAGCGGCAATACTGGCTTGCGGGGAATTGCCGATGCGGACTTCTTCGCGGATGCGCTCAAAAATCAGTACATTAGCATCCACCGCCATGCCGATAGTCAGCACAATGCCAGCAATGCCGGGCATGGTCAGGGTTGCGCCGAGTAGCCCCAGCACCGCGACAATCAGCACCAAATTCAATAGCAGCACGGCGTTGGCGACCAATCCGAACACGCGGTAATACACGCCCATAAAGAGCACGACCAGCACAAAGCCGATCAGTACCGAGTTCAAGCCCTGATCGATGTTGTCCTGACCGAGGCTGGGGCCGATAGTGCGTTCTTCGACAATCTCAATCGGCGCAGCGAGCGCCCCCGAACGTAGCAGCAGCGCGGTGTTGTGCGCTTCGGTGCTGCTATCGAGGCCAGTCGTTTGGAAACGCCGCCCGAAGGGTTCGCGGATGGTAGCTACGCTGATGACTTCTTCAACTTTGCGCGTGGTTTTGACCGGCTCGCCGTTGACGAGCTTAGTCGTCGTGCGGTTTTCGATGAATACCACCGCCATCGGTTTGCCGACATTCTCGGTAGTGACATCGTGCATCCGGCGGGCGCCCTGACCGTCGAGATTGACGAACACCGCCGGAGTGCCGCTCTGACTATCAAACCCAGCAGAGGCATCGGTAATTTGATCGCCAGTGACGATCACACGCCGCTTGAGCAAGATTGGCTGACCGTCGCGATCTTTGTAGAGTTTGCTGCCAACCGGCATGCGCCCGGCGACGGCATCGGCGACGCTGCCTTCGGTATCAACGAGACGATATTCGAGCGTCGCCGTCGCGCCGAGGATTTCTTTTAAGCGGCCCGGATCCTGTGCGCCCGGCAACTGCACGACGATGCGCCGCTCGCCCTGACGCGCAATGCTCGGCTCGGCGATGCCCAGTGCGTTGACACGATTGCGCAGGGTGGTGATGTTCTGTTCGAGCGCGAAATCTTTGATCTGGCGCTGTTCGGCTTCGGGCAGACTGGCCAGCAGCGTGATGCCGCCTGCGTCATCACTGACGGCAAAGCTCAGACCGGAAAACTCGCGTCTGAGCTGACGTTCTGCCGTGTCGCGGGTGGCGGCATCTTCAAAGATGATCTGGAGACGCTCGCCGTCGCGGTTGATGGCGAGATAGCGCACTTTTTGTTCGCGCAACTGACCGCGCAGATCGTTGCTGTAGCGTTCAATGGCCTGTTCGAGCGCGGCTTCTAAATCGACATCAATCACGACATGAATCCCGCCGCGCAGATCGAGGCCGAGATTCATCGGTTTGAGTCCGAGCCAGCGCATCCAGCCGGGGAGATCAGCCGATTGTGTCAGCGCGGTGCGATAGCGTTCCGAGAGCGTCTGGTCGATGGCATCCTGCGCCTGCAACTGCTCACCAGCGGAGTTAAACCGCGCAAGCAGCTTGCCGCCTTCCAGCACTTCGATGTGCTTGAGCGGCACCTTGGCGTTTTCCAGCGCGGCGGTGATCTCACCGAGGCTGGCGGCGCTAATATTCTGACCACGGGCGGCGGTGATTTCGATGGCTGGATCTTGGGAATAGAGATTCGGCCAGGCCAGCAACAGGCCGACCAAGATGACGCCCAAGATCAGCAGATTCTTCCATAGGGGGTATCGGTTCATTCAGCACTCCAGATTTGGAGAAGAGCGGCTCGCGGTGCGGGCTGGCGGGCGGTGCGCGTGGAGGGATCACCGAACGGCGATCCGCTCCAGAGCGGAAAAGCGCAGGTTAGAGTTCGTGCAAAGTGCCCTTTGGCAGGACGGATTCAACGGCGGTGCGGCGGATTTTGACCGTCATGCCGTCGGCGATTTCGACCAGCGCGAAGTTCTCGCCGATGTCGGCGATGCGTCCAGCCATGCCGCCCATCGTGATGATTTCATCGCCTTTGGTCAGCGATTCGACCATTTTGCGATGCTCTTTTTGGCGCTTGGCCTGCGGGCGGATGAGCAAAAAGTAGAACACTACCGCAAACAGCACCAGCGGCAACAGGGCCATAAACGGATCACCGGCGGCAGGCGCGACGGCTTCGCTCTGGGCTAAAGCATCGGAGATAAACACGCTCATAAGTCAGTTCCTGAGTTCAAGTGTGGCGCGGGTCGTCGGGTTGCATGGGCCGATCCGCGACGGCTAAACGGGCGGGGATTATCGCACAGCGCAGCGGCTGGCGAGCAGCGTAGATCGTTTGGGATCCTGAAGTATGCGTTCAAAAAAGCGCGTTGAGGGTCGATGCTGAAAGCCGAAGGCCGGAGGCTAATAGCTGGAAGCTAAGAACTGCTAGAATCCCGCTGATTCGCCAATCCAGTTTGCTGTACGGATTTCTCCGGTAACTCTATGCCCCACGCCACCGCCTACGCACAGCTCTATGAGTTGTCACGCGCCATTGACGACTCCCGCGAATTGGAACCGCAGCTTCAACGCTTTTTAACCGAGCTAGTCCGACGGCTCGATGCCAGCGGCGCAGCCGTGCTCGAATCGCCCGCGAATGTCCCATCGGGACAGGCTCCGGTTGTGTGCTTAATGCCCGCCGAGCTGCCCCGCGATCCACTCTATGCCGCGTTTTGGGATGATTGGTCATTCAGCACGCTCGAAACGGCGTTAGCTGACTGTCCACCTGGCTTGCCGATTTTGACGCAGAGCGCCACCGGCAGCGTACTGGCCATGTCACTCCCTGGGTTTGGTGTGCTGTTGCTGCTCCGTTCGGCGACCGCTGGGCCGCTCAATCTAGTGCTGCAACAGGGTCTGCCGTTGGTGGCGATGACGGTCGCACTGGCCGCCCGCTGTGCGCGGCGCAGTGCCGAGACCAAACAGCGGATCGAAATGGCACAATTTGGCCGCAGTCAGCGCCTCGCTGATACCGGACGTGAGATCCGCGTTCCGCTAAAAAATATTTTAGAAATCAGTGAGTTGACCTTGCACAGCTCACTAGAACCCGCGCAACGCCACGCACTCGACCTGATCCGCGCCTCAGCGACCACGCTGCTTGAGCAAATCGACGATCTGCTCGATCTGACGCGCATCGAAACTGGGCAAATGACCATCGAGCAGATTCCATTTAATCCCTCGGTGTTAATCGCTGATTTGATTGATGCACTGGCGCTCAACGCCCATCGTCACGGCCGCGAGATCTGCTACACCGCGCAGGATGCCCTGCCCACACACAGCCTCGGCGATCCCAGCCGCATCCGGCAGGTGTTGACGACGCTGTGTCAAGCGATTCTTGCCAGCAGTCACGATGACGTGCTGCACATTCAGACGCGCCGTCTGGCTGCTGAACCGCCGACACTTGATTGGTTACAAATCTCGGTGCTCGGCCTCAAGCCGCCGCTGCTGGCCGATCTGCAAGCCGTGCTGGATCTCACATTGGCCGTCAATGCCATGACCGAACACGGATTTAATGCCAATCATTGGCGGCTGGCCAGTTGTGCGCGACTGATTGAGCATCTCGGCGGACAAATTTGGATCGACGCCACATGCGAGCACGGCAGTCTGCATTTCAGTCTCCCGCTGCAACGGCTCAACACCCGCGAAGCCGCGCCACGTCCCGGGCAAAGCTGGCCAGGTAAACGGGCATTGATTGTCGATAATCAAGCCGTCGTGCGCCGCACACTGGCCTATTGGTTCAAGCAATGGGGACTGGATGTGCAGGAAGCGAGCGGCGGTCGGCAAGCTCTCGAACTTGCGCAGGCCAGTCAACCAGCATTTGATGTGTATGTATTCGATGCGATGCTGCCGGAACTCGACGGCTTTGAACTGGCTGCGCAGTTACGCGCTGGCGTGGCGAGCCAATCCGGGGCACTGGTGATGCTGGCCTCACTGGGGCAACGCGGCGATGCGCAACGCTGCCGCAGTGTCGGGATCGACGCTTTTTTGACGAAACCAGCTTCGCCGCGTGAACTGCGCGAGCTGCTCACCCGTTTGCTCACGCCGCGTGAGATTGTTAGTGATGAGCGCCCGTTGCTCACGCGCCACATGCTGGTTGAGTATCGCCAACGGCTGCGCGTGCTGCTGGTCGAGAGCAGCCCGCTGCATCAAAAGCTGGCCAGCGCCCTGCTGCAAGAATGGGGACACGAAACGCATCTGGCGACGACTAGTGAACAGGCCATCGCACAGTTTCAAGCCGAGCCGTATGATCTGGTGCTACTTGATTTGGCGCTGACGGATGCGGATGGGCTGGAAGTGGCGCACGCGATGCGCCGTCTGGAAGCGCCGACACGCCCGCGCACGCCGATTATTGGTCTAAGCACGCTCGATCTGGACAGCGAACGCCCGCGCTATCTCGAACACGGCTTAGATGACTACATCGTCAAGCCGCTCAATCCGACGGTGTTGGAAGATTTGATTCTGCGTTTTGTGCATGGTGGGTAGCTTTTAGCTACCAGCCGTCAGCTTCCAGCAGTGCTGATCACGAAGCTGGAGCTTCGTGATTAGATTGACCAGATTGAACGCTGATAGCTGGTCGCTCTCTTCACAACCGAAACTGCGCTACCCGCGCTTGTAGCAAGCTGGCCAACCGCGCTAATTCCTCGCTGGCGCTGGCAATGTGTGCCGATCCCGCCGCCGTTTGATCGACAGTTGTGGAAATGGTGTGGATATTGCGATTGATCTCTTCAGCGACGGCGGTTTGCTCCTCGGCGGCGCTGGCAATCTGCCGATTCATGTCATTGATGCTGGCAATTGCCGCGCTGATCGCTTGGAGCGACTCTCCGGCCCGCTGCGCCTGCACCACGCTCTCACGCGCCATATCTTGCCCTTTGGTCATCACCGCAACCGCGCCCGCCGAGCCTTTTTGCACGCGCTCGATTTTTTCTTGAATATCCTGAATCGACGATTGCGTGCGGCTGGCCAATGTGCGCACCTCGGCGGCCACCACCGCAAAGCCGCGCCCTTGCTCGCCGGCCCGCGCTGCTTCGATGGCCGCATTGAGCGCCAGCAGATTGGTCTGCTCGGCGACACCGCGAATCACATCGAGCACGGCACCGATTTCGCTGCTGTCATCCGACAATCGCGCAATGACCTCGCCGGCTGATTCCACTTCTTGCGCCAGCAAATTGATCGCCGAAATCGTCTGCGCGACCACATGGCCACCAGCTTCCGTCTCGCGATCCGTGTCCTGCGCCGCTCGCGCCGCCGCCGCCGCATGGCGGGCGACCTCTTCAACCGTCGCGGTCATCTGGTTCATCGCCGTGGCGACTTGATCGGTTTCCGCCTGTTCTAAATGTACCTGCTGACGGGTCTGCTCACTGTTGGCTGAGAGTTCAACTGCTGCTGCAGCGACCTGTGAACTGGCAGTAGCCACATCACGCAATACCCGCCGCAACTGCTCGACCATCCGCGCCATCGCTGCCAGTAAGCTTGTCTCATCGCCAGCACGGACATGAATCGTTGTCGCTAGATCGCCTTCCGCTAACTGATTGACAATCGCCACCACCCGCGCCGGTTCACCACCAATCTGACGCAGGGT
Organism: Allochromatium warmingii; assembly: GCF_900107145.1. Taxonomy (GTDB): domain Bacteria; phylum Pseudomonadota; class Gammaproteobacteria; order Chromatiales; family Chromatiaceae; genus Thermochromatium; species Thermochromatium warmingii. The sequence continues at coordinate 20,194 of NZ_FNOW01000006.1, forward strand.
GTCATGCGTGGTCAACCAGCCGAGCACCACCGCCATAATCATTCCGAGTACGATGCCCGTGCCGTAAAGCAGAATCATCAAATGACTTTCGCTTTGCGCAGCCAGCAGGGTGTCGGTCGAGGAGCGATTTTTCAGTGCCACCAGCGATTCGATCAGCACGGCTACACGGTCGGAGAGCAAAAAAATCTCATCGACTCGCTGTGAAAATTGCGCCAGTGCGTCAAAATAGCTTTCCTGACTGGTCGCGTCGATCATGGCGCGGGTCAGGCGTTCGAGTTCGGTGTAATGCTGCCGCCAGGTTGTATAGTCGGATTGCAGCACCGAAAACACGGCCTGTTCATCGACCGATTGCGGAAGCTGTTGCAACTGCTTTAACGCCGCGTCCATAACCGTCCACGAAGCGATACGCTGACGTTGAATCTGTTCGAGCAGCTCGCGGGTACGCGGTGTCCACTGAATCAAACCTTTAATTTCATAGGTCTGACTGCGGATTTGCACGCGCTCGTAGTTGAGTCGATTGAGCTGCATCACCGCTGGCAGGCTCTCTTGGCTCATTGATAATAAATGATTACGCATACTCAGCTCGCCGCGAATACCGAGCAGGCCGAGAATCAAGAGAATTACCGCCATGATGAGAAAACTAGCGGCCAGCTTTACGCTCAAGCGAGTGTTGTTCAACATACAACTTTCCGTCCCAGGACGTGTAAAAAGTGCGGGCGATATAAGCGGGACAGTTTAATACGACTTGGCGTTGGGCGCGTATTATCCGTGATGAGCTTTCAGCCGCCAGCGCGGGCGTCACTCGCGAGACTGCGTGGCACAGTCGGCAGGGGTGGCACGGTCGGTGTGTAGCGGTCAGAATCGCGGCGCGACCAGGACGCGACAGGCGCATAGCTGGCCTGTTTCATCGCATAGAGGGCGCTGTCAGCGCGTTGATAGAGCTGTTCGAGGGTCATGCCTAGTTCGTGCGTTGCCGCTCCGATGCTGGCGCGGATATGGAGGCGCTGGCCGGCGTCGGTCTCGATGCACCGCTGCGTGAGTGCCTGACGAATGCGGGCAGCACACTCGTGCGCGGCATCGAGATCAGTGTTTGGCAAGAGCACGCAAAATTCATCGCCACCCAGCCGCACGCACAGATCCGCCGTGCGCGTGACCGCCATCAAGGTTTCAGCAACACAGCCAAGCACGCGGTCGCCGACTGGATGTCCGTGCGTGTCGTTGACCGCTTTAAAACGATCCAAATCTAGCACCAGCATCGAAAACGGATGTTCGTGCCGCACGCAGTCGGCCAGCCATTGCTCGCCTTGCAGCGTCAGGGCACGGCGGTTGCCCAATCCGGTGAGCGGATCGCGTTCTAATTGACGGGTGATCTGCGCCACATAGAGCGCGTTGCGAATCGCTGGCAGCGCCAGCGATAACCAACCGGCGATGCGCGTCTGTTCAGCGGCTGAAAATCGCTGACTGCGCATCAGCGTTAATGTGCCCAATTCGTGCTCATTACATGTTAAATCGTACTCGATTCGATGGTGTTCGCACTGCCCGTCGCGCAGGGTCTGGCTGTTATCCGGCCCGCGATATTCCCAGCCGCTGAGGGTAACCGTGTCATGCAGACACTGGCTGAGAGTGCCAAGCACTGCGCTTAAATCAAGCGAGGCCGTGACTGCTTGCAAAAAGCGAATTGGGTCAATGCGCTCGGAAGGGTGGCGGCGACTGGGGCCAGCACACGCCACGAGGGAGAGTGGTAGCGCATCGTTTTGTGTTGTGCTGGACACGTGACGCCCTCGCCAAGATGGATCATGTGTCGAGTTATGCGAAAGCTATGCCAGTCGCGGTTAATAGAGGAGCACCGTGCGCGGGTGTTCGCTGGCGGCGACCGAAAACGACGATTCTCTGACGCTTGCCAGCGTGCCTTATCTGGCGCATTGCCACGAACTTGGCAGCGTTTAGCGCAGTTTACACATGGCTGCTGTCATGCGATCCGCTGCGGCTCTGGGGGCGACTGGTCAGCAGCGTCAACACTTGATCGAGGTTGAGTTGCCGCCGCGCCCGCCGTTCGGAGCGGTCGCGCACGCACAGTAACCACGCGCCAGTATTGCCATCGGCGACCAATTCGAGCCAAAACCGCTCGTGTTGCCAATGATCGGCCAGCGGTTCGATTACGGAGCGTGAATTCGGGGATAACGGCTCGTTGCGTTCATATTGAGTGTTCATCGTGTTCCGGCGCTCCACGCACATTAGCAGTAAACAGATCGCTACAAGCCTACGCAACGGTCATGCCCGATTGAGCTGAAAGCTGGCAGCACAAAACCATTTACTCGTATCATTCCGGCACCGCTCATGTTGAGGCTGCTGTTGTATGCCTATGTCACAGTCTGCATCGATGAAAGCCGTCATTCTCGCCGGCGGTCTTGGAACGCGCATTGTCGAAGAATCCCATTTGCGCCCCAAGCCGATGATTGAAATTGGTGGAATGCCGATTCTTTGGCATATTATGAAGCTCTATGCGCATCATGGCGTGACTGAATTTATTGTCTGCTGTGGCTATAAGGGCTATATCATCAAAGAATATTTTGCTAATTATTTTTTGCACATGTCTGATGTCACCATTGATTTAGCGCAGAATCAATTAGAGGTGCATCATCATCAAGCCGAACCCTGGCGTGTGACCTTAATTGATACCGGCGCGGATACCCAAACCGGCGGGCGTTTAAAGCGCGTTGTGCCCTATTTGCGCAATCAAGAGGCATTTTGTTTTACCTATGGCGATGGCTTGAGCGATGTCGATATTCGCTCATTGATTGCCTTTCATCGTCATCACGAACGCTGGGCGACCGTCACTGCTGTCCCCGCGCCCGGACGCTATGGTGCGATTGATCGTGATGGTCAGACCGTGACTGATTTTATTGAAAAACCGCGTGGTGGTGATGGGTTAATTAACGGCGGTTTTTTTGTGTTACATCCGCGCTGTATTGATCTGATTAGCGATGATCGGACTTCTTGGGAAGCCGATACCCTGCCAAAATTGACGGCTCAACGGCAACTGATGGCATTTGAACATCACGGATTTTGGCAGCCAATGGATACCCTGCGCGATAAAACGCATCTTGAAGCCTTATGGGCGTCTGGTGCAGCACCGTGGAAATGTTGGGATTAAGGATTTAATACGCGATGAGTCCGCAATTTTGGTCACAACGTCGGGTATTTATCACCGGACATACCGGTTTTAAGGGCGGTTGGTTGGCACTTTGGTTAGCCGAATGGGGCGCGGAGCTATTCGGCTTTGCGCTTGAACCGCCGACCACGCCGAATCTGTTCACCGTCGCGCACCTGCGGGCGTGCTTTGCTCAGGATGTGCGCGGCGATGTGCGCGATCAAGCAGCCGTGACCGCTGCACTTCAGGCCGCGCAACCAGAAATCGTGTTGCATCTGGCCGCACAACCGCTGGTGCGGGCGGGCTATGCCGATCCGGTCGGCACCTATGCGGCTAATGTGATGGGCACGGTGCATCTGCTCGACGCCGTGCGCCAGTGTCCGAGTGTGCGGGCGGTAGTGATCGTGACGACAGATAAATGCTACGACAACCGCGAATGGTTCTGGCCCTATCGTGAGTGCGATGCGCTCGGCGGGCATGATCCCTATTCCAGCAGCAAGGCAGCGGCAGAGTTGGTCACGCACGCTTATCGGCAGGCATTTTTGGCGACATCTGGGGTGCAGGTGGCCAGCGTGCGGGCGGGGAATGTCATCGGCGGTGGCGATTGGGCGGCGGATCGGCTGGTGCCGGATGTGTTGCGGGCGCTTGATGCTGGGGAAGCGGTGTCCATTCGCTCGCCGCACGCAATCCGCCCCTGGCAGCATGTGCTCGAACCGCTGGCCGGTTATCTGCACTTAGCCGAACGGCTCTACGTACCGGATGCTGCCTGTGCAACCGCGTGGAATTTTGGCCCCGATCCGGCGGATGCTTGGTCAGTGGAACAGGTGGTGCGCTGGTTGTGTGAGCATGGCGGCGGACACTGGTACACCGCGACACAGGTCGGGCCGCATGAAGCCGCTGTGCTCAATCTCGATAGCGCCCAAGCGCGGGCGCGGCTGCGCTGGCGTCCGCGCTGGACGGTGCGCCACGCTTTAGATCATACGCTGCGCTGGCATCAGGCGTGGCGAGCGGGCGCTGAGATGCAGTCGGTGACGCGCCAGCAGATTCGCGCCTATCAAGCTTCTGCGCCTCAATACACCGGCGCAGCTTTATCGTAGCGCAGCCCCTTCTCAGCGGCCTGTTCACGCACCGCATTGAAGATTTGATAATCCAGCGACGTTTCCGCGCCACCTTCAGCCTCAACCCGCGACTTGAGATAGGCGGCACGCTGGGCTGACAGATCTTTAATCTGCTGTTCGAGTGCTTCGCGCTTGGCTGCCTGTTCCGCAATCAACGTGCGTCGCGCTGCGGGCGATAGGTCAGCTAAGGGCGCGGGCAGTTGCGCACTGGGCAGCGCCTCGAGTTCAACGCGACCGCTTGTCACATCCTCAATCAATTCGTTTTCACCTTTCAAACTCGCCTTGCCGCTCTCTGACGCGACGTACTCAGCGCGTCGCGCTAACACCGCAGGCGCAGCCGCCGCTTGCGTGGCTTTAGTCGAGGCCAGTTTTTCTTCTTGCTTGGCGCGGATCTCGGCCTGACCGTAATAGATGCGGGTCGCGTCGAGTTCAGCGGAGAGTTTCGCTAAGGGCGCATCATAAGGCGTAGTGAACGCCACTGCGTTGCCGCTCTGCTCGACCTGAGCATAACTGCCGTTGCCCAGTTGCGCGATGCGTTGCCATTCGCGGGTCGTCTCACTGAGCGTGCCGCATTGAATCGCATTGACGCGAATCCCGCGCCGTTTCGCCGTAGCCAGCGTTTGGGGATAGGGCACATCGTTGGGATAATCCATGTGCGCTGGCGCGTCGCCGACCAAGAAAATCACGCGATACGCCTGCGGGTCTTGGCTCCAGCCGATGCGGTGCAGCGCCTCATGCAGCGCCTGATTGACGTTTTCGGGGCCATCGCCGCCGCCCTGCGCCTGAAGCTGCATCAATTCGGCATGAAGCGCATCGAGATCTTTGGTCAGATCGACTACGCGTGTCACATAATCATCGCCGAGATCACGATACGCGACCAATCCGAGCCGAATTTCGGGCGCAGGTTGCGCAGCGGCCATCGTCGAGGCAATCGACCAGATTTTATCTTTCGCCGCTTGAATCAGCCCGCCCATGCTGCCGGTGGTGTCGAGCACGAACACGGCTTCGATCAGCGGCGTCTGTTGGTTTTGATTGTGGTGTTGATTGAACGGTTGCGCGGCACTCGCGGGAAATGCAGCGAGTGCGGTGAGCAGCAGCGCGGCGGTTAAAGCAAAGCGCGACCGCGTGCAGAACTGAGGTGTCTGAGCAGATTGCATAAGCATAAGCCTAATCCTCATCAAAATCGGATGATCCAATTATCAAACCAGCCAACAGGCCGCCGATTCGCGTTAAGCTGCATGATGTCTGGTATCGCGTGCCGACGCGCCCACTGCATCACGGATACCGCACCGACGCAACCTGTTCGCTGAAGACGCTATACACGTTTCTCATGGTCAAACCGCTCTCGAATCTCCCCGCCCCGCACATCGACGACACTGAAGCCATCCGCCACTGGCTCGATAGCCTCGATGCGTATTATTCCGCTGACGAACGCGCCGCCCTCACCCGCGCCGGAGCTGTGCTCGAACACTGTCGCGGTGAGCCACGCCCTGATACCGGCGAAACCCCGATCCGCCACGGCCTCGCGACCGCCGACATCTTGGCGCAGTTGCGCATGGATCACGAAACGCTGATGGCCGCGCTGCTCAAGGGCTGCCTGACCGAAAGCGGCGGTGAATTGACCGAAACGACGTTATTAGCCGATTTTGGCGCGAATTTAGCGCGGATGGTCGCCGATTTAGCGCGAATCGAGCAATTAGCCACTGTTGAAGCGGTGATTGCCGCCAAAGATCAACCGCAACAGGAAGAAAATCTCCGCCGTTTGCTACTCGGCATTGCCGAAGATGTGCGCGTCGTGCTAGTGGTATTAGCCGAGCGCGTGCATTTAATGCGTGCCATCAAAGATTTAGAACCTGAGCGCCGCACGAAAATCGCCCGCGATACCCAGCGCGTTTATGCGCCATTAGCTAATCGACTCGGCATCTGGCAAATTAAATGGGAGCTAGAAGATTTAGCGTTACGTTATCTTCAGCCCGATGAATATCGCCGCATTGCTGGATTATTAGCCGAGCGACGCGAAGAACGCGAAGCCTATATAGCCGCAGTAATTACCATTTTGCGCGAAAAATTCGCCGAATTAGGCATTGCCGCTGAAATCAGCGGACGCCCCAAACATATTTATAGCATCTGGAAAAAGATGCAACGCAAAAGCGTTGATATTGCCGAGATTTTCGATTTACGTGCTGTGCGGATTTTAGTCGATTCAGTCGCCGATTGTTATGCGGCACTTGGTATCGTTCACGGACTCTGGCGACATATTCCGAAAGAATTTGATGATTATATTGCTACACCTAAAGGCAATTTCTATCAATCATTACATACCGCTGTTGAAGGGCCAGCCGGTAAAGCCTTAGAAGTGCAAATTCGCACGCACGCCATGCACCAACATGCCGAATTTGGCGTCGCCGCACACTGGGCTTATAAAGAAGCCAAAGGCCATGATGCGGAATTTCAGCGGCGCGTTGTTTGGATGCGACAATGGCTAGAAACCAAAAATACCGACAGCGGTGCGACAGAACGCTTAGAGCAATTCAAAGCCGAATTTGAACCAGCACATATTTATGTTTTAACGCCGCACTCGAAGGTTGTTGAATTACCGAAAGGCGCAACGCCGCTCGATTTCGCGTATGCCATTCATTCGGCAATTGGCAATCGCTGTCGCGGGGCAAAAGTCAACGAACGCATTGTGCCGCTGAATTACACCCTGCACAGTGGCGATACGGTCGAAATTCTCACTCAGAAAAATGCCACCCCAAGCCGTGATTGGCTCAGTCCGCATCACGGTTATCTAATAACCCATCGCGCCCGCAATCGCGTGCGGCAATGGTTTAAACAGCAGGATTTCGACCAGCATCTTCAGGAAGGTCGCGGATTATTAGACCGTGAATTAGCGCGGCTTGGAATCACCGATAAACCGCTGCTCGATCAGATCGCCGAGCGGTTTAATTTCAAACGCGGTGATGATGTGCTCGCCGCAATCGGGCGCGGTGATTTACCGGTTGGTCAGGTAGCGCGTCAAATCGGCGAACCTAAGCATGAAGATGCCCGCGAACATGAGCCAGAAATTAAGCCGCGCCTAACCAAATCGCATTCACATCCCACGAATACGGGTAGTGATGTAGTCATTGCCGGTGTTGATGATTTAATGACACGGCTTGCACCCTGTTGCAAACCGGTACCGAATGATCCGATTATTGGGTTTGTGACCCGAGGACGCGGTGTGACCGTGCATCGCCGTGATTGCACGAATATTCGTCATCTAAGTGCTGAAGAGCGGGCGCGATTGATTGACGTACAATGGGCTGAACGCACCGCTAGTTCTAGCATGGGGCGTTATCCGGTTGATCTATTAGTGGTGGCGGGAGATCGCAAAGGATTATTACGCGATGTCAGCGCGATTTTTGCCGATGCCGATGTGGATGTAATTGGCGTAGAAACGCATTCAGAAAAAAGCACCGATACCGCGTCGATGCGGTTTACCGTTGAAGTCGCCGATCAAACGCAACTGGAGCGGCTGATAATCAAACTTCAGCAATTACCGGATATTCATCAGGTGCGGCGGTTTCATTGAGACCAGTTCATTAGACAGGATTAACAGGATTATTCAGGATGAAACAAGATTTATTTTTGAAAATTTTTTAAAAAATCCTGTTAATTCTGAAAAATCTTGTTAATCCTGTCTGAATTTATTTTCAGCATTTCATATCGAATCGGTGGTCGTAAGATGTCATGTGATGAACGTGATGCGCGTCATCTGTTGGCGCTGGCTGAAGCATTTGTAATTGCGCGACCGCTGTCTCATGTGACTCCACTTGGACGCGGGCTAATTAATGACACCTATCGCTTAGAAGCCGCTGATTGCACTTATGTTTTACAGCGGATCAATGGTCAGGTATTTCCCGCACCAGAACAGATTATGGCGAATCTGCATCGCTTGGCGCAGCATCCGCACTCACCCGCAACCTATGATTTATGTGTGCCGCGTTTAATTCCGACCTATGACGGCGCGAGCTTTGTGCGCGATGCAGCCGGGGCAATTTGGCGGCTGCTGGAATTTATTCCCGAAACACGCACCCTGACGCGATTAGATACGCCTGAGCAAGCGCGTGAGGTTGGGCGAGCGCTGGGGCGGTTTCATCGCTGGACAGCGCATCTACCGAACACCGATTTTGCTGTCACCTTGCCAGGTTATCACGATACCGCGAGCTATTTTAAGCGGTTAGCGGAAATGCTCATCGACGCACCGCCGGAATTAACTCAATTGCGGGCGTTTATTCGCGACCGGCAAGCACTCGCCAAAATACTTGAACAGGCACTAGCCGCCGGACAGATTGCACTGTATCTCACGCATGGCGATCCAAAACTTGATAATATTCTTTTCGATCAATATGGCCGACAGGCGCGAGCGTTAATTGACCTCGACACGGTGCAGCCGGGATTGATTCAGCATGATTTAGGCGATTGTTTGCGTTCATGCTGCAATGCGCTCGGCGAAGGCGAAACCGATCCGACGCGAGTCAGTTTTGATCTTCAATTGGCGGCGGCTATTCTCGGCGGCTATGCTGAGGTGACACGTGCTTGGTTGAATACAGCGGAAATTGACTGTTTATTTGATGGGATTCGCGTCATGCCGTTTGAATTAGGGATGCGGTTTTTGATCGATCATCTCAACGGAGATCGTTATTTCAAAGTTGATCGCCCAGGGCGCAATCTCATTAAAGCGCAGATTCAATTTGCATTAGTCGCTGATATTGAGCGGCAGGAACAGGCGATTCGGGCGGTGATTGATGAGGTATTTAGCGGATAGTTTGATGTTGACCGCCCTATTACCCATGCCCAATCAAACTCGCCCGCCCGGGCGGTGGATATATCCGCAGCCGGGTTAAACACGCATGGGGAACTTCCAGCGCCAGCAACCCAGCGTCAGCCATACACAACACCTCAGCGACCAATACCCGAATCACCCCGCCATGCGTAATCAGCAGCGTGTGTTGCGCCTGATCCGCGCATAAGTCTAACCAGGCGGCTAACACCCGCTCGCGAAAGGCGGTAAACGGCTCGGCGCTGGGCGGCGTGTAGCCAACTGGATCGGCCCAAAATTGCGCCAGCTCCGCCTCTGGCAGCGCCGCGAGTGACCGCCCTTCCCAGTCGCCGAATGACCGTTCACGCCACTCAGCCACCACATGCAGCGGCACACCGCGTGCGTTTGCCAGCGTCTGCGCAAACTCAGCACACCGCCGCAATGGTGAACTCACAATCTGCGTCCAGCCTGTCGCTGTTGCGGTCGCCTGCTGCATCTGCTCCCAACCGAGCGCACTCAAGGGATCGTCCTGTTCGCCGCGCAGACATTCATTGCCCGTCACCGCGCCATGTCGCAATACATCGAGATATCTCACTGCTTCAAACATGGTGTTTCTCAACTCAAAATCTGTTCGATGTCATGCCGCACCCGCTGTTGTACGGCGTCTAGTTCGGTCATCCGTCTTTGCATATCGCATTCCGTGCTGTCGTGCAACGCCGCTTCCAGCATCTGCGCCGCGTCTCGCACCGCTTCAACGCCGAGCGTCGCGGCCATGCCCTTGAGTTCATGCGCCAGATGCCGTGCCGCGCCGCGATCCGCAGCCGCTACGCATTGCTCTAACTGTGCGGTCAGGGTGCCGGTTTTGACCGCAAATCGCTGGAGTAACCGCAGATAGGTGTCAGTCTGATTGCAGACGCGCTTGAGTCCCGCCGTCACATCCAGCCCAGTCACGCAACGCAGGCGCTCCAGCGGCGCGAGCATCGGCACCGTCGGTTCGAGGCTTGCAATCGCCGCCGACAAATCGGGCACTGGCAACCACCGCTGCACCGTCTGATACAAGTCCGTTGGATCGACCGGCTTGGCGACATGATCGCAGAGACCAGCGGCGAGACAATCTTGTCGATCTGCTTCAAAGGCATTCGCGGTCATCGCCAGAATCGGCAGCGTTTCCTGACCGGGCAGGGCATGAATCGCCCGCGCCGCTTCCAATCCGTTCATCACCGGCATCTGAATATCCATCAAAATCAGGTCATAGCGCGTTTGCCGCGCCAGATCGAGCGCCAAACGGCCATGATCGGCAACATCGACCTGCAACCCCGTAGCCCGCAACAGCGCCAACGCGACTTCTTGATTGATCGGATTATCTTCAACCACTAACACGCGCCGACCAGCATAGGCGCTCCAGGACGGCGGATTGACGCAGGTGACTGGCACTGCCGCTATCGGCGCGGTTGTAGCACAGGTCAGCGGTACCTCAAACCAAAAGCAACTGCCCTGTCCGAGCGTACTCGTCACGCCAAGCTGTCCGCCCATCAGCGCCACCAGATGCCGACTGATCGCCAAGCCCAGTCCGGTGCCGCCATAGCGGCGCGTGGTCGAATTGTCGGCCTGCTCAAACGGCTCAAACAGCCGCTGCTGCTGGACTTCGCTCAAGCCAATGCCAGTATCAGTGACGGCAAAACGTACATGCCAGCAGTCAGCCGTTATTGGCTGTGCCTGTACCTGTAGCTCGATACCGCCCTGTTCGGTGAATTTCACGGCATTACTGGCAAAGTTCAGCAACACCTGTTTGAGCCGCAACAGATCGCCGCGCACCTGCGCTGGCAGATCGGGCGCGAGCGTGACGCGCAGCCTGAGCTGTTTGGCACGCACCCGCTCTTGCATCAGATTGGCGACGCTCTCAACCAGCTCAGTCAGCGCAAAATCGACCTGATCGAGCACCAGCTTCCCGGCCTCGATTTTGGCGATGTCGAGAATGCTGTTCAGAATTTCCAGCAGATGTTGTCCGGCGCTGGCGATCTTGTCGAGTTGCCGCTGTTGTTTGACATCAGGACTGTCGCAACGCAGCAGATGGGTTAAGCCGAGAATGGCGTTCATCGGCGTGCGGATTTCGTGGCTCATATTGGCCAAAAAGGTACTTTTGGCGCGATTGGCCGCTTCAGCGGCGTTTTTGGCCTCTTCCAGTTCGGCTGTGCGTTCTTGAACCAGCGTTTCTAAATGCTGTTCGAGGCGCTTGCGGGTAGTGATGTCTTCATGTGCGACCACCAGCCGACGCGGATCGGAGCCATCAAAACAGGTGGCGCGAATCGCCAGCCAAGTACAGGCGGTCGCCGTGATAACCGGATATTCCAGCTCGAAGGTATCGCGCTCGCCGCTGATAACGGCGCTCAGACCTGCCGCGAGCGTTGCCGCTGGATGCTCTGCCGGCGCGGCGGTGCAGGCGTCCAGATAGCTGTCACCTTCTTCCGCCGCAAAAGGCAGCGGCGGTGCGGTCGCGGCCCACTCGCGCCAAGCCCGATTCGCCGTAATCACGGTGCCTTGATCGTCGAGCACCACCACAAAAGCCGACAGCGCATCGAGCGTCAACCGCGCAAAGCGTTCAGATTCATGCAGCGCCGCTTGTGCCGCACGCAGCCGCGCAATATCGCGGCGGATGCGGGCCGCGTTGTCAGCAGCGAGTTGCGCAATGCGATGCTGGCTGACTTCTTGAAACAGATTGGCGCTGATGCGCTCCATTAGGTTATGCAGCGTCACCACGCCCATCACCTGTTCAGCGTCATCGACGACGACCAGATGGCGCAGATTGTGTTCGTGCATGTGCAACGCAACATCGGCGACCGGCGTGTCATAGGACACAACACGCACCGGCGAGCGCATCACGTCGCATAACCGCGTCTGATGGAGCTGCTCGGCATCACTGTTAGCCAGCAACTGTGGAATATCGCGTTCGGTCAAAATGCCGAGCGCCCGTTGCTCGGCAACCGCCAGCGCATAGGACATCCGCTGCCGACGCATCTGCTCTAACACTGCGTCAACAGGCGTCTCCGGCGGTAAAAAGGGCGGCTCACCGTCCATCACGGCGGTCAGATCCGTCAACTGACGCAGCAGTTTGAGACCGAGTGGACGGCGGAAATCGGTTTCGGTGGCAATGCCGATGACGTACCCATCCGCATCGACCACGACCAGATGACGAAATTGATGATCGAGCGCAAGCTGATAGGCGTTCGCAAAGGGCGTGTCGGCGGGCGCGGTGAGCACCGGCGTACTCATCACCTGCGCAACCGGCAGATCGAGTCGGGTGCGGGTGTGGAGCAGGCGCAGTAAATCGCGTTCGGTGAGAATGCCGACCGGCTGCCCGTGATCGACGACAATCAGCGAGGAAATACGCGCTTGCGCCATGTGACGCGAGGCGTGACTGAGTGGGCAGTCCGGCGGCACCTGCTGCACCACCGCACTCATAATGTCAGCCAGCGTCATCGCAATTAAAGAAGACATACCGCGTTGCTCGTCCATTGTGGGTTCGTCCAGCTACCAGCTTTCAGCCTTCAGCTTGAGTGTAGGCCGCGCTTATTCGCTGCATTGCAGCTCAATCATTGGCCAAATCGCTGTTTTTAGCCAGTCACCAAATGGCTGCAAGTCCGCATAGCGCCCAGCAACCGCGATCACATAATTCAGTGTGCGCGGAATATCCGCTATATATCCTGGTTTGCCATCGCGTAATTTCAGTCGCGCAAAAATCCCACAGGCTTTCAGATGTCGCTGCATTCCCATTAAATCAAACCATCGCTGCCAGCACTCAAATGTCACATCACCGACTAATCCGGCTGCTGTCGCCCGCGCATAATACGCCCGCGACCAGTCTTGCACGCGGGATTCCGGCCAAGCGATATAACAATCACGCACTAATGACACCACGTCATAGGTAATCGGCCCCAGCACGGCATCCTGAAAATCCAGTACGCCCGGATGATCCTGCTCAGTGCGCATTAAATTGCGCGAATGATAATCACGATGTACGCAAACCTGTGGTTGTTCGAGTGCATTCGTGAGTAAGCGCTGATATACGGTCGTTAAGCGTGCGCGTTCATCGGATTGAATAGACCGCTGGAGCAGGCCGGTTAAAAACCAGTCGTCAAATAAACCTAATTCACGGGTTAATAATGCGGCATCATAACGCGGTAATTCATCAGTCGGCGCACAGGTTTGCAAGCGTTCTAATGTATTGAGTGCCGCGCCATATAATTGATCGGCAGTGTCCGCGCTTAATTCCTGCAAATACAGCCGTTCACCAAAATCACTGATGAGCAAAAATCCTTGCTCGCGGGCTTCGGCAATGATTTCCGGCGTATTCAGCCCGACGGCTCGCCAACGTCGCGCTAAATCCGCATAGCGTCCGCAATCCTCAACTTCCGGTGGTGCATCCATTGCAATCCACGTCTGGCCAGCGTGCCACACCCGCCAATAGCGCCGAAAACTGGCATCCGTTGACGCCGGCGTCAGCCGCACGCTGTCCGTTTTGAGCACAGTCGCTAACCAAGTTTGCAAAGCTGTCGTTCGCTCTACCACGCCGTTCAACCCCCCGTCCATTACCCTGTTTTGCGCACATCACCAACATAACAAGTTAAACTGCTTGCGTCTCAGCCGCCACCGGCTTCGCCTGCCGCCGATGCTTCAGGTTTTTTCTGTCCTTCATTACACACCAGCCACCTCATGCCGACTCAGGCCGATTTTCACCCGCACGCCCGCGCCCTGCTGTTGCTGGCATTGGCGAGCACGTCGGCAGTCAGCCGCAGTGCCGAGCCAAGCGCCGCTGCTGTGGTGACAGCGCCCGCGCCGCCATCAACCGCCGCGACCGCGTTCACGCCGACACCGCCCGCTGCCGCTGCGACACCTGACGCGCTACTGACCCCGACGGCTCCGATGCCCGCCCCCGCTGCGCCGACGCTGCCGCCGGTGGCCGCGCAACCGCTCACCATCGCACCGCCCGATGAGCGCCCCGCCGCGCCCGTGGCCGCGATTCCGGTCGCACAACGCGCTAACGATCCGTTGTTGCATCAGGGTCTCGATTGGAATTATTGCGGCCCTCGGCCCGGAATGAACAGATTTGTCCCGCCCCCGCCGCCTGATGACCGGCAGCCGATTGAGATTACCGCCGATTTGGTCGATTACGATCAAACCCGCGATCTGCTGCAACTGCGCGGCGACATCGACATCGTGCAAGATCGCAGTCGTCTGCGCACCCCAGCGGCGCGTTATCAGCGCACGACTGGCGAGATCAACGCCAGCGATGGCGTGCTGTTAGAACATCCGGGGCTGCGTCTGATTGGAGCGCAGGCGGATTACAACCTGCAAACCGAACGTGGCCATGTGCAACAGGTCGGCTATCGCTTACACGATCAGGCCAATTTACGCGGTGCCGCGCAAGAGGTGTGGTTACTCGACGCCCAGCGCAGTCAGTATCGCGATGTGCTCTACACCACCTGTCCACCCGGTGATGCCACTTGGTCAGTACGCGCCCGCGATCTCGAATTAAATCAAGACAGCGGATTGGGCACCGTGCGTCATGCGCGGCTACAGCTTTGGGACGTGCCGGTATTTTATACCCCGTATCTCATGTTCCCAATTGATGGACGGCGGCACAGCGGGTTTTTAATTCCAGCGATTGGCAGTGCGGATGAAACCGGCCTGGATATCAGCATTCCCTATTATTGGAATATCGCCCCAAATACCGATGCCACCTTGACTCCGCGGATTATGAGCGAACGCGGTTTTATGTTGGGCGCAGAAGTGCGGCATTTATCACCCTGGCAGCGGCTCGAATTTGATGGCGAAATACTGCCCGAAGATCGCGCCAATCCGGATGCGGGCATTCGCGGTGCGCTGCATTTAACCCAATTTGGCTGGTTGAATCAGCACTGGTCAAGCGCAATTGATTTTACCACAGTTTCCGATGCTGACTATTTGACCGATTTCGGCAATCGGCTGGAATTAACCAGCGTCCGCAATCTCAGTCAGCGGGCTGATGTCAGCTATAGCGATGCGGACTGGTGGGCATTAGCACGGGTGCAACAATTCCAAACAATTGATTCCAATATTGCGCCAGCCAATCGCCCCTATGAACAGCTTCCACATTTAGAATTTCATCTCACGCCGCAATCACTCGCGGGCGGATTTGAGTATGCGTTCGAGGCGCAATACGATTATTTCGCTCATCAAACCGCCGTGCATGGCAGTCGTTTTGTCGCTATACCGACCCTACGCTGGCCATTCAGACGCGGATTCGGTCATTTGATTCCACGCGCCCGACTCTATTACACCCATTATGATCTCACCAATCAACGCGCCGACGCAGACCGGCAACTCAGTCATCTCATTCCGAGTTTTGAATTAGATGGCAAACTGATTTTTGAACGCGAAACCGATTGGTTTGGTCAAGCGACGATTCAAACGCTCGAACCGCGTTTCTATTACGTGCGCACCGCCTACGCAGATCAAGCCGATAATCCGCTGTTTGATACCACGGCGCTTGAATTTAGCTTTGCCAGTTTATTTCGCCCTAATCGCTTCACCGGTTATGATCGCATCGGCGATGAAAACCGGCTGACACTGGGTTTAACATCGCGCACCATTGCCAATCGTGACGGCGATGAATTAGTGCGTGTCAGTCTCGGTCAGATTCATTATTTTGATGCGCGACAACTGCAACTCAATGACAGCCAAGTCCGTGATATATCCAGTTCACCGCTGGCTGCTGAATTTGCGGCTCGCCTGACGCGCAATTGGAGCGCCCAAGCTGGATTGCAATGGAATCCGCATCACGAGGAGCCGACTTGGGAAAAACAGGTCTTGCAATTGCGCTATCGTCCTGATACCAAGCAGCTATTTAATCTTGCTTACCGCTATAATCTCGGCAGTCAAGCATCGGAACAATATGAAGATACTGATTTATCATTTCAGATGCCGGTCGGTTCGCACATGCGCCTAGTGGGACGTTGGCTCTATTCACTGCTACATGAAGAAACAGTTGAAGCCTTTGCCGGTGTGGAATTTGGTCAGTGCTGCTGGCGATTGCGGGTATTAGGTCAGCATCTCAAACGCGATGCCGCTGAACCCGCCAGCACCAGCGTCATGCTGCAATTAGAGCTGGCGGGTCTTGGCGCTTTTGGTAATTCGATTGATAAGGTTCTGGAACGGGGAATTTATGGGTATCAGACCGATTAAACAGATCAGCGGTTTTGCGCGGTCGCAGTGGCTACGCTGGAGTTTTTTTAGCGTCGCGCTGAGTGTGCTGGTTATCCATGCGCCGCCGCTCACCGCACAAACACTCGACTCAATTATCGCCGTCGTCAATGATGATGTCGTGGTGCGTAGTGAATTAGAGCGCGAAATTGCCCTAGTCATTCCGCAACTCAAACAACGCGGTACCGAAGTGCCACCCTTGACCCAGCTTCATAAACAGGTACTCGACCGTTTGATTTTAAAACATCTGCAACAACAGCGGGCTAAAGCACTCGGCATCTCAGTCGATGAAGCCATGCTCGAAGAAGCCTTGCAGAGCATTGCCGGACGTAATGGGCTATCACTTGAAGAACTCAAAGCGACACTCGAAGCGGGTGCTATTCGCTTTGCTGATTTTCGTGAAGATACCCGCTCGCAAATTCTTACCAGTCGCTTACAAGCGCAAGAAGTGACGCGCAAAATCCAGATTACTGAAACAGAAATTGACCGGTTTTTAGCGCGTGAATCCAGTCGCTTAATCGAACGCGAACAGGTGCGCTTGCAGCATATTTTAATTGCCTTACCGGAAAATCCGAGCGCCGCGCAACTGAAACAGGCAGAAGATAAAGCTAAACGCTTAATTGCGCGGCTGCGTGCCGGTGAAGATTTCGCCGCATTAGCCGCGAGTGAATCAGATGGACGCAATGCTCTCGATGGCGGTGATTTGGGTTGGTTTGAAATGGGTGCAGTGCCCAGTTTAGCTTCAGAACTTGCTTATACGCTTGCTGAAGGCGAAGTCAGTGAACCCTTGCGCAGTGCCAGCGGTTTTCATATTTTGCGGATGCGTGAAATTAAAGCCGCAACTCCGCAAGATGTGACCCAAACACATGCGCGTCATATTCTGGTACGCACCAATGAAATCGTCTCCGATGAGGATGCGCGTCAACGACTCACGCAATTACGCGAACGGCTAGTGAATGGCGAAGAGTTTGCGAATTTAGCGCGGGCGCATTCAGATGATACCGGCTCGGCGCTCAAAGGCGGTGATTTGGGGTGGGTTGATCCAGGTGATACCGTGCCTGAATTTGAGCAAGCAATGAATGCGCTGGCTATTGGTGCAATCAGTGCGCCCTTTAAAAGCCCATTTGGGTGGCATATTATTCAAGTACAGGAACGCCGCCAGCAAAGCGCAAGCGAAGATTTATTACGCATTAAAGCGCGTGAAGCATTACAACGGCGTAAAACCGAAGAGGCAACCGAGGAATGGTTACGTCAATTACGCGATGAAGCCTATATTGAAATTCGCCTTGATAGCGAAATGAGTAGCGAATGATTCATCACGCACACGAATCACAAAATACTCGCACGCAAGTGCCGCGTCTGGCAATCACCCCAGGTGAACCGGCGGGCATTGGGCCGGATTTAGTGGTGCGATTGGCCGCTGCCGAGCATTCGCCCGCTGAACGCATTGCCGTTGCTGATCCCGAATTGCTCGCCGAACGCGCCGCCCGCTTGGGGCTGGATCTTAGCTTGATCCCGTTTGATCCGCGTGAAACCGCGCAGCCGAGTCAGCGCGGGCAACTCAAAGTGTGGCCGGTGGCGCTTGCTCAATCCGTGACGCCCGGACAATTAAATCCAGCAAATGCGCGATATGTATTAGCGACACTGCAACGCGCTTGCGCTGGCTGTCTTGATGGAATAGTTGATGCGCTCATCACTGGGCCGGTACATAAAGGCATTATCAATGAAGCGGGCATTCCTTTTACTGGTCACACTGAGTTTTTAGCGGAACAGTGTCAGGCCGAGCCAGTGATGATGCTTGCGACACCCGGATTACGGGTTGCATTAGCAACAACGCATTTACCATTAGCGCATGTGAGTTCGGCAATTACGCAGGCTTCACTTGGGCGCGTGCTGGATAGTTTGCATCGGGATTTAATCATGCAGTTTGGATTAAATAACCCGCGCATTTTAGTCTGTGGATTAAATCCGCACGCAGGCGAAGGCGGTCATTTAGGGCGCGAAGAAATCGATATTATTGAGCCGGTGCTCAATGAACGTCGCGCACGCGGTTGGCATTTAATCGGCCCGTTGCCAGCGGATACGCTCTTTGTTCCGAGCCGCTTAAAAGAAGCGGATGCGGTATTAGCAATGTATCACGATCAAGGCTTACCCGTGCTCAAACATTTGGGATTTGGTCGAGCGGTAAATATTACGCTCGGCTTGCCGATTATTCGCACCTCAGTCGATCACGGCACGGCGCTGGAATTAGCTGGAACCGATCAGGCACATTTGGGTAGCTTGCAATTTGCCATACAGACCGCGTTGATGATGGCGACTCACAGGGTAGACCTGAATCATGCAATTGCGCTCAAATATTGATGTTAAATAACAGCTCTGTGCGCATCGAGAAATTTGATTTAGCAACTTGAGCAACTTGATTGAAAAATCTGTGAGACCTATTCATGCCGAACTTAAAACCGATCCGGCTGTTTTCAATGCTTGCCCTGAGTTTGAGTTTAATTGTACTGCTAACCGCTTGTCAGGATGCTCCAGATTCATCCCAAGCAGTGCGTGCTGATTTCGAGGAATTAGACTGGGATGCACTCTTGCCAGCGGATTGGCAGCCGGAAGCCTTATTAGAGCAACTCGAAGTTGATAATATTCCCGACGATGATCCGCGTGCGGTTGCGGTGATGGAGCAGATTATGCAGCTATGGAATGCCGCGCCGACCGTGCCGCTTTTGGCGGGACGCCGCGTAAGTTTGACGGGTTTTTTAGTGCCGCTGGATTTCGAGACCGATCAGCTTAGTGAATTTTTGCTGATTCCTTATTATGGCAATTGTATTCACATACCGCCACCACCTGCTAATCAAACGCTGCATGTTGTGATGCCTGAAGGCCACCCGCATCGCGCTGGCGTGTTTGATGTGGTGCGAGTCAGTGGCACCCTGCGTATTGCGTCTTTTCGGCACGCGATGGGGGTGGCAGCCTATCGGCTTGATGCTGAACTGGTCGAATACGATCAAGCCGCTGGCGCAGATGTGATGCAGCAGATGGAATAATGGCAATCAGAAGCACAGCAATCCGCATTAAATCCGAAAACTGCCAATCGTTTGCTGAATTTCACTCGATAAACTCGCTAATCGGGCGCTGGCCTGCGTTAAATGATCGGCAGTTACAGCAGTATTATCAACGCTTTGACTGATTGCATGAATATTGCGATTGATTTCCTCAGCAACCGCTGATTGTTCTTCAGCCGCGCTGGCAATTTGCGTATTCATATCATTGATGCTAATAATTGAGCGGCTAATGCTTTGGAATGATTCACTCGCCTGCCGCGCTTGCTCAACACCGCCCTGCGCCCGCGCTTGACTGCCACCAATCGCATTGACAACACTGACCGAACTGCTTTGTACGCGCTCGATTTTATTGCGAATATCTTGAATTGAATCCTGCGTGCGACTAGCCAGTGTGCGCACCTCATCAGCGACCACCGCAAAACCGCGCCCCTGTTCACCAGCACGCGCCGCTTCAATTGCAGCATTGAGCGCAAGCAAATTCGTTTGCTCCGCGACCCCGCGAATGACTTCCAGCACCGTGCCAATATCCCGACTATCATCGGCGAGGCGCGTCACGACTTGACCGGCTTGCTCAATTTCTTGGGCAACGGCTTCCATTGTTGCTACAGTTTGCACCGCTAATTGATCGCCCTGTAACGCTTCGGCGCTGGTTTCCTGTACCACTCGCGCTGCTTCGGACGCATGGCGAGCGACTTCTTCTACTGTTGCCGTCATTTGATTGATCGCGGTGGCGACTTGATCGGTTTCGCTCTGTTCGAGCTTCACTTGCTGATAGGTGTCATGGCTTGTTGCTGAAAGCTGTGCCGAGGCGCTCTGTAATTCAAGCGTTGCCATTGAAATTTGTGAGATGGTCAAATGAATTTTATCGACAAAGTCATTGAATGACCGCGCTAAATCACCGATTTCGTTGCGTCTTTTATCATCAAGCCGTCGGGTAAGATCACCGTCACCCTGAGCAATAGCGGACAAATTATCCGCAACATCGCGAATCGGTTTAGCAATACTCTGGGCAATCAGCCAAGCAATGACTAACCCAACAATCAATACTAACACGCCAGCGCCAACAATTGACAGCAGCGCCTGTTGATAAATTGTCACGGCTGCACGCCGATCACCAATCAATTCGAGCACGCCAACTGCTTGACCAGAGAAATCTTTAATCACGCGCCCATAAATCGAAATCGGTTGACCTTGATAATCGCGCCGCTCAATAGCGGTGTCACCGGCCAGAATGCGTTGTAATTGCTCATGAGAAAACAGCGAACCGCCTTGAATTGTCCCAGCGAAGGTTTTAAAACCACCATTTGCCGCTGGAAGCTGTAATGCCGCTTGCACGCCGGTGCGCTGAGTAAATTGGGTAAAAAAGGCTTGACCAAATGACAATCCAAATTCAACGACGCCGATATGTTGTCCCTGATAAGACACGGGTTCTACGCCGCGCACCCCTAAACCCGCTACTCCAGTTTCTAAGCCACTGAGGGGCGCTCGGGTGCGATTGGCTTCAACAATGGTTTTGCGAATGGCAGACAGATCGTCGCCATATTTATTGAGCATATGAACCCGCAAAAATGAGGTTGCCGGCGCAGTGTGAAATTGAAACTGCTCCACGCCCTGATGTTGTTGCATATACACAAAAATCGGATGGGTGAGCGCCGTTAAGCGTTCGCGGTCGCCTTCAGCAAAGGCGCGTTGAATCTCAGGTTGCTGCGCAATCGCGGCACTCAGCGACCGCGCCCGTTCGCCTTGGGCGCTGATGGCTTCGGTGAGATTGACGAAGAGACTTTCGAGGGCGTTTTGTTCAGCCTGACGCGACAACGCGCTGAGTTTGGTCAGCGTCAGCGGCAGGGTTAACACAATGCTCAAGATCAGGATCAATCCCGAACCCATGAGCACTCGCCGACTAATACTCAGGTTTTTCAGCATGTTAGAACCGTATTTTGAGGTGGAGCGCTGACAGCTACCAGCGTTCAGCCGTCAGCTTTAATACTAAGTATATGATGAAAACTTTACACAAAACTACAGTATCGCGGCTGATAGCTGACCGCTCGCGATGCGTTAGAATTGACCGCAATCACCCACACTGTGGCTTTAAGAACACGTTTACTGAGACTTTCCGCGCATGAAATTATCACTTTCTGTGGTTATGCTGTCTTGGCTGACCATTATGGTGCCAACATCGGCACAGGCGAATGCGTTGCTGGCCGCAACGCTGGAGGCGTTCCGCGATGCCAGATCGGTGGCGCTCGATGGCGTGCCCTTGCTCGCTGCGCCAGTATTGGCGGATTTTTATGTGCAGCGCGGGTATGCGCTGGCGTGGTCTGACTCGGCCCCCATTGAAGCACTGCTGGAATTGGTCGAGCGCAGTGAAGAAGAGGGCTTTCGTCCCGAAGATTTCCATGTTGCCCGTCTGCGTGACCTCAGCCGCCCCGGGGCGCTTGCCGCGTTGCAGGGGGTGGCGCGATTGACAGCAGATGTCCAGCTCAGTGATGCGCTGTTGCGTTATGTGCATCATACCCGCTACGGCAAGCTCGATCCGGTGGCCATTGACCATGTATGGAATGATCGCCCGCCGCTGCCCGAAGAGCGATTACTTGCCGATATGCGCGGGGCGCTGGATGCGACAGATTTGGCCGATTTTCTCAACGGTCGGTTTCAAAAACCGTTTTGGTATCAAGAGTTGCAACAGGTTCTGAGCCAGTACACTGCTGCGCGTCAGGTGCAGCAACTCGCGCCGCTGACTAAGGGCGCGACGCTCAAGCTTGGCAGTCAGGGCGAACGGGTGGCGCGGTTGCGAGAACGACTGCATTTGCTCGGCTATGGCGAACTGCTGCCGCTGGAATTAGCTGGCACCTTTGATGCTTCATTAGATGAAGCGGTGCGGGCCTTTCAGCGCAGTCGCGGGCTAAAAGGTGATGGCGTGGTCGGGCCGCAGACGGTCGCGGCCGTCAATCATCCGGTTGATGAACAAGCGATTGCACGCATCCGGCTGAATTTGGAGCGGATGCGCTGGCTGTATGACGATCTGCCGCCGGATTATGTGTTCGTCGATGTCGCTAACTATATGGCGCATCTGGTGCGCGGGCGTGAAATTGCCTGGAGCACGCGGGTGATCGTCGGCAAACAGGAAGCGCAAACGCCGATGTTCCGCGACCGGCTCGATCATCTGGTACTCAATCCAACTTGGACAGTGCCGGTGTCGATTCAGAAAAAACTGACCAATGTTTCAGCAAAATACACCCTGATCGACCGGCGCACCGGGCGGCGCGTCAGCGGTGGCAATGCCGCTGATTACAAGCGATATCGCGTGGTGCAATCGCCTGGGCCGGACAATGCCCTCGGGCGCGTCAAGTTCATGTTCCCGAATCGTCATGCTGTTTATATGCACGATACGCCCAGCAAGGCGCTGTTCGGACAAGCAGCGCGGGCGCTCAGTCATGGCTGTGTGCGTGTGCAAAATCCGATGAAACTGGCCGAATTGCTGCTGGAAGAATCAAGCTGGGATCGAGCACGGATTGACAGTGTTTTAGAGGGTACTCAAACACGCCATGTCAATTTATCTGAGCCGCTGCCGGTGCTGTTGTACTACTTAACGGCGCGGGCGGATGCTGAGGGTCGGGTGCGGATGCGTCCAGATATTTATGGCCGTGATGCGGCGGTCGCAGCGGCACTCGACGCGCCGGTGCAGCGCACACGCATTGAGCCATACGCCCTGATCTCGCTGACCCAAACGCCGACGACTACCGACGATGGCGCGGCTCCGGCGACCGATCCAAAGTTAGATTCCAGTGTACGTTTGACGCGCTCAGATGTGTCCGAACGCTAGTTACGCACCGTGTTTTTGCGGGTGAGTGCGGCCCTAGAAACAGCGTTTTGTGTTAGCTACTATTGAGGCTGCTGCGCTAATCTATTGTCAAAGTTGGGAAAATTACAACTTGCCTCGGCGTGCGCTTGGCGGTTAGCATCAAAACGCTAACAACTATCCGAAGGGTTCTGACATAGCGCCCAAACACCAAACGACACGCGGAGGAAGCGTTTTGGTCAATCGACGCAATTGGCTCTCACCCTTGGCACTCGCTTTTTCGCTCTTGCCAATGACTTCAGCCCAGGCGCTCGTCGCCGATGGCCTCGCCTCATACTACGGAGATCGGTTTAACGGTCGTCGCACCGCCAGCGGTGAGCGATTCAATCAACACGAACTGACAGCGGCGCATCGCACGCTAGAGTTCGGGACTCGGGTACTGGTGACGAACAAGGCCAATGGTCGTTCGGTTGCCGTCACTATCAATGATCGCGGCCCCTATACCCGTGGCCGTTCCATCGACCTGTCTAAAGGCGCGGCCCGCGAGCTGGGGATGCTCGGTCGCGGGGTGGCTCCAGTCAAACTGCGGGTGCTGAAAGACAGTCGCGCCCCAGAAGCTGACGCACTGCCGCAGCCTGCTAATCCGGTCGCCGTCGCGCAGGCCGAACAGCTGATGATGGATTTGTTTTAGCTACCAGCTTCCAGCCTGCGAAGTAACGCAATCGGCTCCTTGTGTCCCAGTGGCACAAGGGGCTTTTTTTATTGTTGCAAGATGAGTTTTGTGACGGATGCAGGATTACGATGTGTTTAATGGCGATGCGGATGGCGTGTGTGCGCTGCATCAATTACGACTGATCGAGCCGCGTGCGGCGGAGCTGGTAACTGGCCCCAAACGCGAGATTGATCTATTGCGGCGGGTGCCGTCTGACGGTGTCGCGGCCGTAACGGTGCTGGATGTGTCGCTGGAAAAAAACGTGGCGGCGCTGGAGCGGTTGTTAGCGGCGGATGTGTCGGTGCGCTATTTCGATCATCATGTTCCGGGCACGATTCCGCAGCATCCTAAGCTACAGGCGCAGATTGATACCCGCCCCGATGTCTGTACCAGTTTGTTGGTGGATGCCTATCTCAACGGGCAAGTACGGGCGTGGGCGGTGGTTGGGGCATTTGGTGACAATCTGGAACAGGCGGCGCACCAAGCGGCAGCCGCGTTGCAGTTGGATGCGGCGGCGTTGCAAGCGTTGCGCGAGTTGGGGATCTGTTTGAATTACAACGGTTATGGCGCGACGGTAGCAGATTTGCATATTGCGCCGGATACGTTGTATCGGCGCTTGCAGCCCTATGCCAATCCGCTGGATTTCATCGCCGAGGACAGTGCCTTTGCGCAGTTACGCGAGGGCTATGCCGATGATCTGGCGCGTACACAGGCACTGCGACCTGAGTGGGCGGATGCGCAACACCGGCTGTTTATGTTACCGGCAGAACCCTGGGCGCGACGGGCAAGCGGTGTTTGGGCGAATGCGTTGGCGCAAGCTGAACCGGATCTGGCACACGCGATCTTGACGCAGTTGAGCACGGGCGGCTATTTGGTCAGCGTGCGGGCACCGCTGCATCGACCGGTGGGCGCGGATGCGTTGTGTCGTCAGTTTGCCACTGGCGGCGGACGCTCGGGCGCAGCGGGGATCAATCATCTGCCCGAAAGTGACTATGCGCGATTTGTGCAGGCGTTTCAGGGGTTTTAGCTTTCTAAAGCATTCGAGCTGGTGACGAAGCGTTGGCTGCGTCATTAGCGCAGGCCAGATGGTCACGAAGCTGGAGCTTGGATAAAATGAACAGGCAAGCCAAACTACGTCGCTATTATGCGCAAAACACTGATAGATAGAGAAATGAATGAAATTTGAAATTGAGAACATCACAGGAAGAAAGCCATTAGCTGATTATCCTTGGAGATCTGAAGTGGATCGCCTGCTAAATTGGCTTGTCAATAAAGACTCTCATATACAGGCATTTTGCTTTGATCTAATCATGTCTGCTGCTTACATCGATGCATCATCGGGAATCGAAAAATCAATTGAGCAATGTAATAGCATAAATGAAAAATATAATTCTCACATAGGTTTTATTAATCTTTGTTCGCCATGCTTTACAAATAAAGAAATATGGGCATATCAAAAAGCAGTTAAACCTCAATCAGGTACTTTAGGAAAGTTGAGCAGTGAGGTTATTCTAAGGTTTGTCGAAAAGCTTTATCCACAAATAACAGAAGTCATTGCAGTAGGTGGTTCTGAGACCGCTGATGCTGTCCTCACGCATAAAGACGGAATGGTCATATTAGCCGAAGTGAAGTCAGCCCCGCTTCTCACTTATCCGTTTCTATTTAAATTGCCAGAGAGCTGCTTAAAAGGTGAACACGAAAAAGTTGTTATCACAAGCTCTCAATTGAGGGCTTGTGATTCCGCAATTTTTCTTCATGGTATAGGTTCTATTGATTTGGGTAAAGTCGGCGGTGACTTGTGGCCTTTCAAACCACTTATCGACTTTTTTGTTGATGAGGTAAATATGCCTTTAATACATCATTGTATTAATGAATGGTTATCAGCTAAAGATGCTTATACAAAAAAAGACCGTCAGAATCGTATGTACTATCTTGCTAATGCCAGTGGAAGCCCTCCCAAAATTGCAAAAGACAGAGATGGCTGGCCCAAATCAGAATCAATAAGTGATGGAAAAACTAGTGCTGGAATGGATAGAACCGATGACATCAAAAAAGGCATTTATCAAACCCTTAAAATCGGTACCCACGTTAAGAGTGATGCAAGTGTCAAAACAGCTATAATATCTAACCTTCCAGCATATCGTCACGGCAATGAATATGTGTCTCCATTTATTAATATGTTGTGGGGGCTAGAAGAGGATATTGCAGACTTGAACGGCCAAAAAGCAATTCTCTCTGAAAATCTCCGTAGGGCGTTCGATTTCATAATTACACTAGAAGAACCTATTTTGCGTGACATTAATTTATGAATCTACCAAATCATGAAACTAGAGAGTACACGGATATAGTCCTTGAAAGAATGAAGTACCTTCCTCCTGGAGGAAAAATGGGGGATTTACCTGAACACCTTCAACATGAAAGCTTTGTGCGAACAGGTGCTAAAAAAACAGGTGGTCCAAACATGCGCTTGTTACGCCTAGAAATGGATAAGCCATCACTTACAGTAACAGCTTATATATTCAATAAATTTGTTCATCCAAAGGAGGATAGATATATAACCCCAAGGGAAGCGGCTGTTTTACAGGATTTTCCTGTTACTTATGAATTCAAAGGAACTCTTGGCCAAGTCCAAAAACAAATAGGCAACGCCGTGCCCGTAGGGCTTGCAAGAGCGATAGCAAAAGAAGTTGCTAAATATTTCGAGCGTTTAAACAAGGGTGGCAAAAAAATTATTGCATCCTACTTTACAGGAGCAGGGGGCTTAGATTTAGGTTTTGAGCAAGCATCAGACGATCTGATTCAATTTGAAACGCTTTTCTCAACAGATATAGAAAAATGGGCTGAAGCTACAATAATGTGCAATCGGCCAGAGTGGAATTTCCATAGAGAAGATATTACAAGGCTTGATCCGGTAAAAGTAAAACAGGTGATAGGGGAAAATCCAGATGTAATCATTGGGGGGCCGCCATGCCAGCCTTTTAGTGTTGCTGGAAAACAAAAAGCAACCAAAGATCCTCTTGGTGTTCTTTATAGAGACTATATTAGGCATGTCGATTTTTTACAGCCAGAAATTGTTGTCATGGAGAATGTATACGGATTAGCCCAAGTAAAAAGCGCAAATATGATTGAGGAAATTTACAAATCATTCCAAGATATTGGTTATGAAGTTACGCATAGAGAATTGATGGCTGCGGATTATGGCGTTCCTCAAAAGAGGCGTAGGTTATTTTTTGTTGCTGCAAAAAATTTACACTATTTTCAGTATCCACAACCGACTCACTGCGAAACAGAAAACCTTTTAGGTTTGCCGCTTTACAGGGGGGCTGGAGAAGCTCTTCTGGAATTACCGAGAGCAACAGCCCGGAAAAAGTAGCGCATAATAAGTTATTGCTGCACACGGACAAATTACTCGCTGCGCTCTTAATTTACCGGTGAGCAAGTAGCAAGCAATTAGGACTCTGGGGTTCCCTTGACACTTTGACTGTCGATAATCGCCCCTGTCGGCTCTGGTTTTCGGTCTTTTTTTTCGCGTAAGTGCTTGCGTAAAGCGGTATTTAGCTTTTCAAGCAACTTGTTATCTGTCCACTTATTGTAGTAATAGTTAACCAGTTTGTAAGATGGAAAATCATTTGGGAGATAACGCCACGGACAACCTGTTTTGTTTAAATAAAAGATAGCATTCAAGATTTCGCGTAGATCACTTGATCTTGGGCGGCCTGTTGTATAAGGCTCAAGTTCTTCGAAGATTTTTTCAACAATCTCCCATTCTTCATCGGAGATATCGCTTGGATATTTTGGCGAAGAGTTTTTTCTGAAGTCATATTCACGATATGAGTGATGTTAATTAACTCGCAAAATTTGCCATATTCTCGAAAAAATATACTTAAATATACTTTAAAATCAATAGTTTAGTTTTTAGACAGCCTCTAATACCGATCCGCCTCTTGTTCCTGCAACCATGCTCGCCGATCTGCCGCCCGTTTTTTGGCTAATAACCGATCCACTAATTCATCCGTCGCCTGATCGTCGTCAATCGTCAGTTGCACTAGGCGGCGCGTATCAGGATGAATGGTCGTCTCGCGCAATTGCGCCGGATTCATTTCACCCAAACCCTTAAATCGCTGCACATTCACTTTGCCTTTGATCTTTTCAGCGGCAATCCGCTCAATAATTCCCTGCTTTTCGGCATCATCGAGCGCGTAATAAACCTGTTTGCCAATATCAATGCGATACAGCGGCGGCATGGCAACATAAATATGCCTATCAGCGACTAAGCGCCGGAAATGCTTTAAAAATAACGCACAGAGCAGGGTCGCAATATGTGCTCCGTCGGAATCGGCATCAGCGAGAATACAAATCTTGCCAAAGCGCAGACGGCTTAAATCATCATTGCCCGGATCGACGCCAATCGCGACGGCAATGTCATGCACTTCTTGCGAGGCCAGCACCTCATGCGCCGCAACTTCCCAAGTATTCAGAATCTTGCCGCGTAACGGCAAAATGGCCTGAAATTCACGGTCGCGGGCCTGTTTTGCCGAGCCGCCCGCCGAGTCGCCTTCCACTAAAAACAGCTCGCTGCGTTCGGGATCGGTCGCGGTGCAGTCGGCGAGCTTGCCCGGCAAGGCCGGCCCTTGCGTGATCTTTTTGCGCGTCACCGTGCGGCCGGCCCGCAGTCGCGCTTGCGCCGCGCCAATCGCCAATTCAGCGATCTGTTCGCCTTCGATGACATGCTGATTGAGCCAGAGGCTAAACGCATCCTTGACCACGCCGGCGACAAACGCCGCGCACTCGCGTGAGGACAGTCGCTCTTTGGTCTGCCCCGAAAACTGCGGGTCAAGCAGCTTGACCGATAGAATGTAACTGACACGACTCCACACATCTTCCGGTGCCAGCTTGACGCCACGCGGCAGCAGTGTGCGGAATTCGCAGAACTCGCGCACCGCTTCGGTCAAGCCTGAACGCAACCCGTTGACATGGGTGCCGCCCTGTATCGTCGGGATCAAATTGACATAGCTCTCGGCGAGTGGCTCACCGCCACCGGCACGCGGCGGCTCCGGCAGCCAGACCAGTGCCCAGCTTGCCGCCTCGCTGCGGCCTTCAAAATTGCCGACAAAGGGTTCGCTGGGCAGGATGGCGACGCCGTTGAGTGCCTGAAGCAAATAATCCTGAAGTCCATCTTGATAACACCAGAGCTGCTCATCGCCATTGATTTCATCGCGAAAGCGCACGGTTAGTCCGGGACAGAGCACCGCTTTCGCTTGCAGCAGATGGGTGAGCGGACGGATGGCAAATTTAGGCGAATCGAAATAACGCGGATCGGGCCAAAACCGCAGGCGCGTGCCGGTGTCGTGGCGCTTGACGGCTCCGACGACCGCCAATTCACTGACCGTATTGCCGTGCTGAAAGGCCATGTTGTATTCCTGACCGCCACGCTTAACCCAGACTTCCAGATGCTGCGATAGCGCATTGACCACCGACACGCCCACGCCGTGCAGACCGCCAGAGAAGCGGTAAGTATCCGAATTGAACTTACCGCCCGCGTGCAGCTTGGTCAGAATCACTTCGACTCCGGGGCGGCCTTCTTGTGGATGGAGATCGACCGGCATTCCGCGTCCATCGTCGGCGACTTCGAGCGAGCCGTCCGCATGAAGCGTCACCGTGATGTACTTGGCATGACCGGCGAGGGCTTCATCAACGCTATTGTCGATGACTTCTTGTGCCAGATGATTCGGGCGCGTGGTATCGGTGTACATCCCTGGGCGCTTGCGCACCGGGTCGAGACCTTGCAGCACTTCAATCGCGGAGGCGTCGTAATGGCCGATCATGGACGGTCAGGTTTTCCTACAAACGGGTGAGGGTGAGCGGGGCGGAGCGCGGCGCGGGCGGCGTTGGTTTGACCGCTTCATCGACCTACGGTACCGTACTTGCACACTCGGATTCAAATTCCCGCGTCCACTTAATCCCAGCCGGATTCTATGACCGATCACACCCTCGATGACTTTCGCACGCGCTGTGCCGCTCGTATTGACACGGCGCTCGATCAGATTTTACCGCCGCTGAATGTGCAGCCGTCGCGTTTACATGAAGCAATGCGCTACACCGTGCTCGCCGGTGGCAAGCGGATTCGCCCGCTGCTGGCCTATGCCACAGGTGAGGCACTCGGACTCGATCCGGCGCTGCTCGACCGCCCGGCGTGCGCGGTGGAAATGATCCACGCCTATTCGTTGATTCACGACGATTTACCGGCGATGGATGATGACGATTTACGGCGCGGGCGTCCGACCTGTCATCGCGCCTTCGATGAAGCGACCGCGATTCTGGCCGGGGATGCGCTGCAAACGCTCGCGTTCCAAGTGCTTGCCGAAGCGCCCGGACTCAATGCCGAGGCGCGGGTGCGCATGGTATCGGCACTGGCTCGCGCCAGCGGTTCACGCGGCATGGTCGGCGGGCAGGCGATGGATCTGGAAGCCGAAGGCACGCCGCTCGATCTGGTGCAGTTGGAGAATATTCATATTCATAAAACTGGCGCGTTGATTCGCGTCTCGGTGCAACTGGGCGTACTGGCGCATGGGGCGCTCGCCGCCGAGCACGCCGAACGGCTCGACCATTATGCAAAATGCTTGGGGCTGGCGTTCCAGATTCAGGATGATGTGCTCGATGTCGAGGGCGACACGGCGCAGATTGGCAAAACCGCCGGACGCGATCAGGCACTCAACAAGGCGACCTATCCGGCGCTGGTTGGATTGGCTGAGGCCAAAGCAATGGCCAATCAGTTGATTACCGAGGCGATTGATTCGGTGGCGATTTTCGGCGAACGTGCCCAACCACTCATCTGGATTGCGAACGCATTGTTGGGACGCAAAAGCTGATCTGCCGTTGCGCGTTCAGGCACGCTCAGTCCGGTCACGAAGCTGAAGCTTCGTGACCAGTAAATGGCGCACATCAACAACTTGGCCAATGTGCCAACCGCCCCCACCTTCTAGCCAATCATTCTGACGACGACCGAAACTCTCATGGAGCCATCGACCACATCCAGCGGTTCGCCCGCGATTGTCTGTGACATCGCCGACGTACAGGGCAGCGCCGACACGCGCCGCATCGCCATCGACCGCGTGGGCATCAAGGACATCCGCCATCCGGTGCGGGTGCTCGACCGCAGCGGCACCGAACAGCACACGGTGGCGACCTTTAATATGTATGTCTATCTCCCGCACGACTTCAAAGGCACACAC
Source organism: Allochromatium warmingii (assembly GCF_900107145.1). GTDB lineage: Bacteria > Pseudomonadota > Gammaproteobacteria > Chromatiales > Chromatiaceae > Thermochromatium > Thermochromatium warmingii. Next base: position 51,308 of record NZ_FNOW01000006.1, read on the forward strand.
ATGTCGCGCTTTGTGGAGATTCTCAACCGCCACGAACGCGAAATCAGCGTCTCATCGTTCAAAACCATGCTCGCCGATATGTCCGAGCGGCTCGAATCCGAAGCCGGACACATCGAGATGCGCTTTCCGTTTTTTATCAGCAAGCAAGCGCCAGTGTCCGGTGTCACCAGCCTGCTGGATTATGACGTGACCTTTATCGGCGAGATCCGCGATGGTCAACCGCATCTGGAACTCAAGGTAATGGTGCCCGTCACCAGCCTGTGCCCGTGCTCGAAGGAAATCTCGGCCTTTGGTGCGCACAACCAACGTTCACACGTCACGGTTCAAGTGCGCATGGAACGCTTCATGTGGCTCGAAGAGCTGATCGAACTGGTCGAGCACGAGGCGTCCTCGGAGCTGTACGGCCTGCTCAAGCGCCCAGACGAAAAATTCGTCACCGAACGCGCTTATAGCAATCCCAAATTCGTCGAGGATCTGGTGCGCGATGTGGCCAAACGGCTCAATGAAGATGATCGGATTCTCGCCTACACCGTCGAGGCTGAGAATTTTGAGTCGATCCACAATCATTCCGCCTACGCGCTGATCGCCCGCGACAAGACCACCGAGGCCGCACTCTGAGTCCGGTTCAACCGCGCTCGCTGCTGCTGCATGGCTTCACCGGCGGTGGAGCCGACTGGTCGCGGGTCTTTCCTGACGACCCGACGCGCTTGGCGATTGATCTGCCTGGGCATCTGACCAGTCCCGATCCGCCGGGGGGCTATCTGGAGAGCATCCGCGCCCTGCTCGCCACCTTGCCCGCAAGCATTGATGACGTGATCGGCTATTCACTCGGTGGACGGATTGCGCTCAGTCTCATCCAGCTTGCGCCCGACCGCTTTCGCACCGCGACCATTCTGTCGGCGCATCCAGGGCTACGCGATCCGAGCTTACGCGCCCAACGGCGGCTGGCCGATCAAGTCTGGATTCGGCTGCTACGCGAGCACGGCCTTGACGCCTTTGTCACCGCCTGGGAACAGCAGCCGCTGTTTCGCACGCAAGCGCGGCTCGCGCCGGAACTGCTGGCGCAGCAGCGAGCGCGGCGACTGAGCCACCGCCCCGACGGGCTGGCCTGCGTGCTCGAACGGCTCGGTTTGGGTGAAATGCCGAGTACGTGGGACGCACTCGCGGACTATCGCGGCCAGCTCAACTGGATCATCGGCAGCGAAGATCGGCGTTTTCAGGCGATTGCGCACACGGTATTAGCACAGCGTCCAGCAACGCGACTGATGGTACTCGAAGCGGTCGGCCACAATCCGCTGCTGGAAGCGCCGGAGCGGGTATTGGCAGCGGTCAGCTTCCAGCTCATACAATCTCGCGACGCCCCTAGAGCTGTGTGACCAGCGCGAACCGATATTAGCTGACCGCTGGCGGCTGGAAGCTGACTGCTAAACAACCCACTCCATTCATACCCGAATCATTATGGTCAAATCCCCGCTTTCCGGCGCACGTTATCTCATTCAAGGCTTAAGCCTGATTACGCGCCCCGGTATCAAACGCTTTGTTATTATTCCGCTGCTGCTGAATGTGCTGATTTTCTCGGCGGCGATTTATGTCGGCATCAGTCAATTCGAGTCATTGATGCAACTGATGGAAGCACAACTTCCAACCTGGCTAAATTGGCTGGATTGGCTCATTTGGCCGCTATTTATTGTGCTGCTGCTGGTATTTGTGTTTTATACCTTTGGCTTGCTCGCCAATCTCATTGCCGCGCCCTTCAATGGCCTGTTGGCCGAAAAGATCGAGCTATTATTAACCGGCCAGCCTCTTGAACAGAATGGCGATTATCTGCGCCTGCTGGCTGAATTGGGGCCAACGCTGCTTGATGAAGTGCGCAAACTCGCCTATGCCCTACTCTGGGCGCTGCCGTTTTTGCTGCTATTATTCGTGCCGCTGATTGGGCCACTGCTCTGGTTTCTCTATACCGCATGGATGATGGCAGTCGAATACAGTGATTATCCGATGGGCAATCACGGTTTACGCTTTGCTGAAATCCGCCGTCATCTGCGCGAGCGTCGGGCACTCAGTCTCGGTTTTGGTGCCGCCGCCGCTGGGATGGCGATGATTCCAGTGCTGAATTTTCTGCTGATGCCGGTTGCCGTTGCGGGGGCAACCGCGCTGTGGGTGCGTGAATTTCGCCCGACTTCACCGACCTGAGCACTCAACTTAACCCAACGCGGCGGCCTTGCGTTCGCCTCGTTCTCGCCCAATTTAATCCATTCATCAGTTTTGAATGTTTTTCCAGACTGAATGCACCGGAGGCGTTTAGCTATGAACGATCACCGCTCACGACTCGATACTTGGCTCTCGACGCTTTTTCTCTACACCGAAAAACTGGTGCTGGTTGTCGTCGGTGGATTGGCGCTGATTGGTATTGGTCAGTTGATTGGAACGATTTATCAACAGCGCGATATTCGACTTGAAGATCTCTTGATGATGTTTATTTTCATCGAGATTATGGCGATGGCTAATGTCTATTTTTTGCGCCGCACCGTGCCCTTTACTTATCCGATGTTTATTGCCGTCACCGCACTCTCACGACTGATCGTGCTGCAAGGCAAAGGAAGCTCTGAGGGGCTGATTTACGAAAGTGGCGCAATTTTGCTTGTGAGTTTAGCGATTCTCGTCATTCGTTTTAGTCAGCAATTTAACCGCGATGACCAAGACGGGGATGGCGGCACCGGGCACCGCGAATGAGGCAGTGCGCATGTTGTTAATTGAATTAGCGGCTTATCTCGCTATTGGCGCTTGTTCAGGCGTGCTGGCGGGATTATTTGGCGTCGGCGGCGGGGCGGTGATGGTGCCGGCGCTGTTATTGCTCTTTGGCGCACTCGATCTCGGCGGCGACTGGACAGCGCAACTGGCGGTCGGCACCTCGCTGGCCACCATCGTCGGCACCGGCGCGGCCTCGACGCTGGCGCATCACCGGCGCGATGGGGTGCGCTGGGACATTGTGTGGCCGTTCGTGCCGGGGATTATCGTCGGGGCGCTGGCGGGCGCGATGGTGGCCGGTTGGTTGCCAAGTGGTTGGTTACAAAGGATTTTTGCGCTCTTTCTCGCCTATGTCGGCACCACATTGCTGCTGACGCGCTCGGCGACAGTCGCGGTCGCGCAACCGCTGCCCGGGCGTGTCGGCTTGGCGAGTGTCGGGAGCGGCATCGGGGCGCTGTCGGCGCTGGTTGGGATCGGCGGCGGTACCCTCACCGTGCCGTTTTTACTGCGTCACGGGATTGCGATGCGGCAGGCGGTCGGCACTTCGGCGGCCTGTGGTCTGCCAATTGCGCTGGCTGGGGCACTGGGTTTTATCCTCAGTGGCTGGTCACGGAGCGGTTTACCGGCATTGAGCAGTGGCTTTGTGTATTGGCCAGCGGTGGTGGCGATGTTAGTGGCCAGTATGCCGCTCGCGCCACTCGGGGCGCGATTAGCCCATACATTGCCGGTGGCGCTACTGAAGCGGTTGTTTGGTGGGTTGCTGTTGGTGATTGCTGGGCGGTTGGTGTTTGTTTGATTTGCGATGAATTGATGATTGGGTGATGCAGCGCCTACTTCATCACCCTTATTCTATTTATCTCACAACGCCGCAATCTTCTCGCGCTGCGCTTGCAGATTAGCAATCGCTGCTGCGTGATCGGCCAGTTTAGCGCGTTCTTTCTCAACCACCGCCGCTGGAGCTTTATCCACAAACGCCGGATTAGCAAGCTTGGTTTCCGTGCGGGCAACATCTTCAGTCAAACGCGCCAGCTCTTTATCCAGCCGCTTTAATTCGGCATCTGTATCAATTAACCCCGCCATCGGAATTAAAATCTTCATCGCACCAACCAGCGCAATCGCCGATTCGGGCGCGTTTGATTCATCATCAAGCACGGTAATGGATTCGGTGCGGGCGAGAAAATCCAAATAAGGCCGCGCTGTTTCTAACCAATGCCGTTCTTGCTCGCTCGCATTGACGATCAGAATTGGCAGTGGTTTACCGGGCGCAATATTCATTTCGCCCTTGATACGCCGAATCCCGAGAATACACTGCTTGACCCAATCCATTTCACTGACCGCCTGCGCATCCTCAGTAGCGGTATCACAGAGCGGATAGGGCGCGAGCATGATGGTCTCGCCCGTGACGCCTGCCAGCGGGCGCACCTTCTGCCAAATCTCCTCGGTGATAAACGGCATGATCGGATGCGCCAGCCGCAACAGGGTTTCGAGCGTCTGCACCAGTGTGCCGCGCGTGCCGCGCTTGGCCGCGTCGCTGGCCTGTACGCTGGTCAACACTGGCTTGGATAGCTCCAAATACCAGTCACAGAATGCGTTCCAAGTGAAATCGTAGAGCGCCTGAGCTGCCAAATCGAAGCGATAGGCGTCGATAGCTTCGGTGACGGCAGCGATAGTGCGATGAAGTTCGGCGCGAATCCAGCGGTCAGCAGCGGAATATTCAATAGGGTCTGACCCCAAGCCGCAATCCTGCCCGTCGGTGTTCATCAGCACATAGCGCGAGGCGTTCCAGAGCTTGTTGCAAAAGTTGCGATAGCCCTCGGTGCGACGCAGATCGAACTTGATGTCGCGGCCAGTCGAGGCCAGCGCCGCGAAGGTGAAACGTAGCGCATCGGTGCCAAAGGCGGGGATGCCGTCGGGGAAATCGGTGCGCGTATCGCGGGTGATTTTTTCGGCGAGATGCGGCTGCATCATGCCACTGGTGCGCTTTTTAACCAGTGATTCGAGATCAATGCCGTCAATCAGATCAATAGGGTCAAGAACATTGCCCTTTGATTTCGACATCTTATCGCCGTTCTGATCGCGCACCAGTCCGTGAATATAGACCTCGCGGAACGGCACCTCGCCCATGAACTTCAGCCCCATCATCAGCATTCTAGCGACCCAGAAAAAGATGATGTCAAAGCCGGTGACCAGTACCGCCGTCGGATAAAAGGTCTGGAGGCGTTCCGTTTGTTCGGGCCAGCCGAGTGTACTAAAGGGCCAGAGTGCCGAGCTAAACCAGGTATCAAGCACATCCTCATCTTGGCGCAATTCGACCTCGGGGCCGAAGCCATGCGCAGCACGGACGGCATCTTCGGAGCGCCCGACATAGACGTTGCCTTCGCTGTCGTACCAGGCCGGAATGCGATGGCCCCACCAAATCTGACGGCTGATGCACCAATCCTGAATATTGCGCATCCAGTCAAAATAGGTGTTTTTCCAGTTATCGGGCACAAAACGCACCGTGCCGTTTTCCACTGCTGCTATCGCCGGTTCAGCGAGCGGCGCAACGCGCACATACCATTGATCGGTCAAATACGGCTCGATGATCGCGCCCGAGCGGTCGCCGCGTGGTTGCTGCAAGCGATGCTCTTTGACAGCGGCAAGCAGTCCAGCGGCATCGAGATCGGCGACAATCTGTTTGCGAGCGGCATAGCGGTCGAGACCGATATAGGCGGCAGGCAAGAGCTGACCTTCATCGGCTTCATTGGCGCGAATCGCGGCATCTGGGGTGAAAATGTTGATTAAGCCGCCGTGTGGCTGTTGGGCAATGGCGACTTCATCACGATGCCGTAGCCAAACCTGATGGTCATTGAAATCATGCGCCGGGGTGATCTTGACACAGCCGGTGCCGAACTCGGGATCGGCGTGTTCGTCGGCGATAATCGGGATGCGGCGTCCGGTCAGTGGCAGTTCGACGAATGCGCCGATGAGATGTTGATAACGCTCGTCCTCGGGATTGACCGCGACTGCGCAGTCGCCGAGCAGGGTTTCGGGGCGCGTGGTCGAGACAACGAGATACTGTGGCCCAGCGACCTCAGGCGGCAGGAGCAACGGATAGCGCATCTCCCACATAAAACCGCTTTCTTCTTCCGATAGCACTTCCAGATCCGACACGGCGGTATGCAGCACCGGATCCCAGTTCACCAGCCGCTTGCCGCGATAGATCAAGCCCTCTTCATAGAGTCGAACGAACACGTCGCGCACCGCATCCGACAAGCCCGCGTCGAGCGTGAACCGCTCGTGTGCCCAATCAAGTGACGCACCCATGCGCCGTAACTGGCGGGTGATGGTGCCGCCGGATTCGGCTTTCCAGTCCCAAATGCGCTCAATAAATGCCTCGCGCCCGTAATCATGGCGCGTTTTGCCGTCGGCTTCGATCAAGCGTTCGACGACCATTTGCGTGGCAATGCCGGCATGATCGGTGCCCGCTTGCCAGAGCGTCGGCTTGCCCTGCATCCGGTGATAGCGAATCAAGGCATCCATGATGGTGTCTTGAAACGCATGACCCATGTGCAGACTGCCGGTGACATTCGGCGGCGGAATCATGATGCAGTACGCGCCGTGCTCGGCGGCGGGCGTGCTTGCGGTCGCGGCGGGGACGAAATAGCCGCGATCTTCCCAATGACGATACCACTGGGTTTCGAGAGTATGAGGGTCGTAATGCTTGTCCAGCATGGTGCTTAGGCTCGTGGTCAGACGCTGCGAAAGCACTCAAGTATATCGACCTGACGCCGCTGTGCGCACATTCCGGCGCGGCGAATCGGTCGGGCATCGCTATTGCGAAATATCAGAGTAATTAGATCAAGAATCAGTTCATACTTTTCCCATACGCTCATACGGTCTCAAGCTATTTAATCAGAGGATTGAATCATGCCGATGCAAGATGGAACCGGCCCACGCGGTAACGGACGTGGTCAAGGTCGCGGTCAAGGTCAGGGACGTGGACGCGGCCCCTGTGGTGGCGGTCGGGCGCTGCGTGATGGCAGTGGTGGCGGACGGCGCACCCGTGCGGCTGTGAACGCTGCCAGTCCATTGAGCGCCCAGATTGCGCAGTTACGCACCCAGCTTGATCGGCTGGAAACCGCTGCCTTTGCCGAGGCGCTCCAATGAAACTGGCCATCTCGATGACGGGTGAATCGCTCGATGCGCCCTTTGATGCGCGTTTTGGGCGGGCGGCGCAATTCTGTTTAGTCGAACCGGAAAGCGGCGTCTGTGAGCTGGTCGCCAATCCCGCACGCGATGCCAGCGGCGGCGCGGGCGTGCAGGCGGCGCAATTGCTCGCGTCACAGGGCGTCACCGCTGTGGTCAGCGGAGCCTATGGGCCGAAAGCGTGGAAAACACTGCACGCGGCCGGGATTCGCGCCTTACTGGCCCCAGACAGCGCCCACACGCCGACCGGACGCGAGATGCTGGAGCAATTTTGCGCCGGTACCCTGCGCGAGGCGGATGCGGCCAGTCACGACGGACATCACGGAGGCTAACGCCGATGCGTCTGGTGGTTGCCAGTGGCAAAGGCGGTACCGGCAAAACGACAGTAGCCACCGCGCTGGCGCAAACAGCCGCGCTGACGTATGCCGTGCGGCTGCTGGATTGCGATGTCGAAGCGCCCAATGCCGCGCTGAGTCTGCATCCGCAGTGGTCGAGCGCCGTGACCGTGACGCGCCCGGTGCCGCGAGTGGATGCCACGCGCTGCACAGCGTGCGGACGCTGCGCCGAGGTCTGCCAGTTCAACGCGCTGGCGGTGGTCGGCGGCGGGGTGCTGGTGTTCGATGACCTGTGTCACGGCTGCGGGCGCTGTGTCTGGATCTGTCCTGAACAGGCCATGCACGAAGAGCCGCTCGCTGTCGGTCAGATCGACGCTGGATACACGCCCGACGGGATTCTGCTGGCGCAGGGGCTGTTGCGCATCGGTCAACCGATGGGAATGCCGGTGTTGCGGGCGCTCAAACGCTGGCCGACTGCTGCCGCGCTTGATGCGCCATTTTCTGACGCCGAATCTGCGCACACGCTGCTCGAAATTCGTGATGCCCCGCCCGGCGCATCCTGTCCAGTGGTTGAGACGCTACGCGGCGCGGATGCGGTTATCTTGGTGACTGAGCCGACCGCCTTTGGTCTGCACGATTTGCGGCAAGTGGTTGGCATTGTGCAAGAGCTAGGACTACCGGCGTGGGTGGTCATCAATCGCGATGGCATCGGCACCGCGCCAATTGCTGAGTATTGCGCCGAACAGGGCTTGCCGATTGCGCTGCGGATTCCGCTCGAACGGCGGTTAGCTGAGGCACTGGCACGCGGTCGCCCGCTGCTCGACGCCGCGCCCGAATATCGCCCAGCAGTGCAGACGCTGTTAGAACAGATTGTGAGCGGGGTCGCCGCATGAAAGAAATCGTCGTTCTCAGCGGCAAAGGCGGCACCGGCAAAACCAGCGTCACCGCCGCTCTCGCGCATCAAGCCGCACACGCGACCGCCGGACGCTGGCTATTAGCTGATGCCGATGTCGATGCGGCAAATCTGGCGCTGTTACTCGATGCCCAAGCGACGGTCGCTGAACCCTTCGTCGGTGGCGCGGTTGCCGTAGTCGATGCCGACGCCTGTAGCGGCTGCGGACTGTGTGAAGCAGCCTGCCGCTATGAGGCGCTCATCTGTGACGCGGGCGGCTGTCAGGTCGATGCTATCGCCTGCGAAGGCTGTGGTGCTTGTCTCGACCGCTGCCCAAGCGGGGCGCTGGCGCTGGTGCCGCAAACGGTCGGCACCTGCCGCCGTTCGGAAACACCCTATGGCGCATTGCATCACGCGCATCTTGATCCCGGTCAGGAAAACTCCGGCAAGCTGGTGACTGCCGTCAAGCGGCGGGCGCGGGCACAGGCCGAAGCTGAACACTGCGCCGGATTGTTGATCGACGGCCCGCCCGGAATCGGCTGTCCGGTGATTGCGGCGGTGTCGGGCGCGAGTCTGGCACTATTGGTCACGGAACCGACAGTCTCGGGACGTGAAGATTTAGCGCGAGCTTTGGCGACTGTGACCCATTTTGGGGTACCGGCGCTGATTTGTATTAACAAAGCCGATCTCTATCCCGACGGGGCGCAAGCGATTGAAGATCTCGGCGCGGCGCGGGGCATTGCGACGCTGGCGCGGTTGCCGTTTGATCTGAGCATGACCGAAGCCTTAGCCGCTGGGCGTCCGGTGACGGTACAGTGTCCCGAGGCGCCGATCAGTCAGGCGCTGGCGGAACTGTGGCGCACGCTGCAAGCGCGATTAGCCGAGGTCACAACGGATTCCAAAACTTGAGCATCGGGCGCGGTGCTCACTGTTTTTCACCCGCTCACCGAACGCCGCGCAGCGTTCGGTGTTTCCGTTTCTGCAAAACCCAATACATCCATCTGAACTGAGAGCTAAAACACCATGAAAATCGCTATCACCGCTGAAACCGATCAAGGATTAGCCAGCCCGGTCGCGCAACATTTCGGCCATGCGCCGCATTTTGTGTTAGCGACTGTCGAAGCAGGCGCAGTGAGCACGGTCGAGGTCATCGCCAATCCCTTTGCCGAAGCCCATGAGCCGGGGCAGATTCCGACCTTTATTCATGAACAGGGCGCACAGGTGATGATTAGCGGCGGCATGGGCGGTCGGGCGATTGCCTTTTTTAATGAAGCCGGTGTTGCCACCGCAACCGGCGCAACCGGCACCGTCGGCGAGGCGCTGCAAGCCTATCTGAGCGGCACGCTGCCGGGCGCGGCACCCTGCGCTGAAAGCGTGGCGCACGGGCATGGCTAAACGCCCGCATCATTGGGCGGCGTGGAGTTGGCTGCTGGCGCTCGCCGTCAGCAGTGCAGTTGTGGCCGATCCCGCTCCCGCGCCGACACTGACCAATGCGCTGGGCATGACGTTGCGCTTGATCCCCGGCGGCAGTTTCCAGATGGGCTGCAATCCGGCGACCGCCAGCGATGAGCAGTGCGACGGCAGCGAGCAACCGGCACATTCTGTCACGCTATCGCCCTTTTATCTGGCTACCACCGAAGTCACCCAACGGCAATGGGTGGCAGTGATGGGAAATAATCCAGCGTATTTTCAAAGCGATGCGGCTGATCTCGACCGCCCAGTTGAGCAGGTCTCTTGGGACGACGCGCAGGCATTTATTCAGGCGCTCAATCAACATCCCGAACTCGGCGGTGGCTATCGCTTGCCGAGTGAAGCCGAGTGGGAATATGCCGCCCGCGCTGGCACCACAACGCCGTATTGGTTCGGCACAGGCGCAGATGAAGCGCACCTGAAAGCCCATCTCTGGTATCTGTTTTCCTCCGGCGAGCGCACCCATCCAGTCGGCACCAAACCGGCGAATCCCTGGGGATTATTCGACATTCACGGCAATGTTTTCGAGTGGGTCAGCGACTGCTATCACCCGAACTATCAGGGCGCACCGAGCGACGGCCAGCCCTGGAGTAGCGATTGCGAGCGCCTGAACGATGGGGCCAGGGTGCGGATTCTGCGCGGTGGTGCTTGGTATCTGTATCCGAATGGGGCACGGTCAGCCTTTCGCTTCCGCTATGCACCGACGGTACGACATTACGGTTTTGGCCTACGGGTGGCGCGGGCGGTGACAACACCTGAGCCGTCAATTAAATGAACACCTATCTCGACTGCTATCCCTGTTTTTTGCGTCAAGCCCTGAGCGCCGCACGGCGGGCGGGTGCCGATTTTGAGCAACAGCACGCCGTGTTACGTTGGACGCTGACGCATCTGCACACACTGCCACTCACTACCACTCCGCCCGTTATGGCCGCTGCGATTCATGCGCAGGTGCGGGCGCTGACCGGCGTCGATGACCCCTATCAAACCGCCAAGCAGGAGGCGACCGCGCAGGCATTGGCGCGGTATCCGACCCTATTGGCGCATCTGGACGCGGCGAGCGATCCGCTGGAATGCGCGGTGCGGTTGGCGATTGCGGGCAATATTATTGATTTGGGCGTTGCTGAACAGTTTGATCTGGATGCGACACTGGAACGGGTGTTAATACAGCCGTTTGCGATTGATGCGCTGGACGCACTGCGGCAGCGGCTCGACAGTGTCGAACAGGTGCTCTATCTTGCTGATAATGCTGGAGAAACCGTGTTTGATCGCCCGTTGCTTGACTTGCTACGCCGGCGCGGGTTGGCGGTTACCTATGTGGTCAAGGCCGCCCCGATCATTAATGACGCCACCCGCGCCGATGCGCTGGCCGCTGGCATCGCCGACGGCATTGAGATCATTGACAACGGCTCGGCGGCACCGGGGACGCTGCTAGAACAGTGTTCGGCGGCGTTCCGTGAGCGATTCGCGGCGGCTCCGCTGATTGTGGCGAAAGGACAGGCGAATTATGAAACCCTCAGCGCCCTGTCTGCACCGATTTTCTTTTTGCTTCAGGCTAAATGTCAGGTAATCGCGGGCGATTTACATGTCCCGCCGGGGGCGATTGTGTTGAAGGGGGCGGTGTTATAGCTTATTTTTTGAACCGCAAAGGCGCAAAGTGATTTAAGGATTTAAGAATTAGACAGGATTTACAGGATTTACAGGATTATTCAGGATTATTCAGGATTAACAAGATTTGATTTTAATAAATCATTTTAAAATCCTGTCAATTTTGAAGTATCTTGTAAATCCTGTCTAATTTTTAAAAAACTTTGTGTACTTTGCGCATTTGCGATTCAACTTAATCAACGATAGACTGTTCTAATACCGCAACCCCCCAGCCATTCATAATTTCACGCACCTGTGCAATCACCGTTGGAATCACCCTAGCAACCGTTGGCGATAATTCGACGCCCAATTCCAGCGATTCCGGCACAATACCGACTAGCACAATTTCATGCGGGCTATAATCAAGTAGCTCGACCAGTGCCAATAAATCGGATATACCTAAATGATGCACGGAGAGTTTCGGATTCAGCGCCCGACGAATTTCAGCATCTCGCCAAACAGTTATATGACTCGGCGCAGCGTTACATGCTATCGCGTCGATCATCAGAATACGCCGATATTCAGCAAATAATGGCAATAAATCCAACCCCGAAGTGCCGCCATCAATCAGCATAATCGTCGGCTCAAAGCGATAATCACGTTCGAGCTGACGCAAAATATGCACACCGATACCCTCATCACTCAGTAATACATTCCCTAAACCAATTAACAAAATATCGGTGCTTGGATTTGATTGCGCGTTGGCATTGACTGTCATCTCAAAGCGCCCGTACCTGCACAATCTCGCGGCGTTCGTTGTCATGCAAATGCACAGCGCAGGCTAAACACGGATCAAAAGAATGCACAGTGCGCAAAACTTCTAGCGGGCGCGATTCTTCTAAAATCGGATTATCCAGCAATGCGGCTTCATACGGCCCAAGTGCATCATTTTGATTGCGTGGCCCGGCGTTCCAAGTTGAAGGCACCACAGCTTGATAATTTTTGATTTTGCCGTTTTCAATGACAATCCAATGCGACAACACGCCGCGAGGTGCTTCATGAAAACCAAAGCCCATTTGCTCGCCTTTCGGAAAGACCGGCGCATTAAAGCTGGTGTAATCGCCGCCTGCGATATTAGCAACGAGCGCATCATAATGCTCAATCAAATTATCATAAAGCACTTGGGTACGAATGCACCGTGCCAAATGACGCCCAAGCGATGAATGTAGGGCAGTCATTGGTATTTCAGTGCCTGCCAGCGCACCAATTCGCTTCAGCGCATCAGTGAGATAACCGATGGTACCTGAATGACCGGCGGCGACCATTGCTAAGACATTGGCTAATGGGCCAACTTGCGCTGGTTCATCTAAAAAAGTCGGTGATTTAACCCACGAATACGCGGCGGTTTCTTGAAAATCAGTGTAAGCGGGTATGGTTTCGCCCTGATAGGGTGAGCGCGTCCAATCACCTTGATACCAACTGTGCTTAATGCTTTCTTTGACATGCTGCTCAAAGAAGGGATCACCGAATTGCTGGATCGCTTGAAAGCGCGTTAAATCGCCGGCGGGAATATAACCACCAGGCATTGCAAAGTCGGTTCCTGCTGTGTTGCGCGGAAAATCAGGCACAGAGAGATAATTCATCACGCCCGCACCATAGGGCAGCCAATCCGCATAGAGTGCGGCAATCGCGATCACATCCGGTAAATAGACCTGACGCACAAATGCGCCCAATTCATCAATAAGAGTGCGGATATAGGCTAATCGCTCTAAATTAAGCGTCGATTGATCGTCAGGATTGATCGCATTTGCGACACCGCCAACAGCTAAATTTTGAATATGTGGAGTTTTGGAGCCAAGAATAGCGGTGATTTGATTAGATTTACGCTGATAGTCCATTGCTTCCAGATAATGTGCGACCGCCATTAAATTCGCTTCGGGCGGGAGCTTCATTGCCGGATGGCCCCAATAGCCATGCGCAAAGATGCCAAGCTGACCATTCTCGACAAAGCGTTTCACTCGCGCCTGAACTTCAGCAAAATGACGCGCATTGTTATTGGGCCAGTCTGATAAACTTTGTGCCAGCTTTGCGGTTGCCTGTGGATCGGCTTGTAATGCTGAAACAACATCAACCCAATCAAGCGCAGAGAGATGATAAAAATGTACGATATGATCGTGAATGCCATGCGCGGCGATAATTAAATTCCGAATTAACTGGGCGTTAAGTGGAATATCTAGTTTTAGAGCATCTTCAACCGCACGCACCGAAGCAATCGCATGAACCGTGGTGCAGACGCCGCAAATGCGTTGGGTATATAGCCACGCATCACGCGGATCGCGTCCAATTAAAATAGTCTCAATACCGCGCCACATTTGACCGCTTGACCAGGCATTGACGACCTTGCCGTCTTGAATATCGCAGTCGATACGCAGATGGCCTTCAATCCGCGTGACTGGATCAACGCTGATTCGTGTGCTTGTCACGGTTTAATGCTCCGAATGGGTGATAAGAGAGTTGTTGAACCGCAAAAGACGCAAAGTTTTTGAATAATTAGACAGGATTTACAGGATGTCTCAAGATTAACAGGATTTTAATTTATTTAATTAAATTTAATTAAAATATTTTCTGAAAATTTCTTGTGAATCCTGAATCATCCTGTAAATCCTGTCTAATTCTTATTTTAAATCACTTTGCGCCTTTGCGGTTCAAATCAAAAGCTACTAGCTATCAGCCGCCAAAATCGGCGTCTTTTTGACAAAAAACAGATACGCCATCACCTCGAATGCAATAATCGCTAAGGTAATCATCATTTCGCCGACCGCTGGGAAATAATGCCAACCTGGGCCAGGGTTGTAGGCAATTAAGAACGCATCGAAGCGATATAGCGTCCCAGCAAGCACAACCGCTAATGCGCTCCAAAATAGTTGGGTTGGACGCTGGCGTTTTTTAGCATCAAATAAAATCCAGATCGCATACAAAAATAACGCAATCTCGGTGATAAATAGCCAGGGTTCAAGACCGGGTTGCCATAGATAGACGCTATCGCCGCTGATCGCTAATTCCCCAAGCCGAATGATAAGATAGACACTCAGCAGCCAGGGAATAATTGCCCCGATGCGCGAGAGCAAATCCGTTTCTAGCCGTCGCCCTAAATTTACAGCGGCATAGAGTGATTCAAACACCACTATGCCATAGCCCATCGCGATTGCTGTAATCAGAAAGAGCAGCGGAATAATCGGTGTTTGCCAAAGCGGATGAACTTTGTGTCCGGCGATAATCAGCAGTGAGCCAAGCGAAGATTGGTGCATAGTCGGCAATAAAATGCCTAGCCCAATGAAAAAGAACAGCGCATGACGCACGAAGCGCAGAGCACGCTTGGCCCGCATTGCTTCGAGAATCGCGGGCGAAAATTCAATCCACAATACCAGCGTATACAGTGTCACGCAGAGTGCAACTTCGAGCATGACGGAATTAAGATTCATGTATTGCGGTAGAAAGACATTATATAACTGCCAATAGCGCCCGACATCGACCAGAATTGATGCGCCAGCTAAGGTATAACCGAATGCGCTGGCTAAGAGCGCGACCCGAATCATCGCGTGAAATTGCCCGCGATTAAAAATATAGACCAGTAGCGCCATCGCATAGCCGCCGCACGCAATCGCGGTGCCGCTCACGACATCATAGGTAATCCAAATTCCCCAGGGAAAACCGTCGCTTAAATTGGAAACATCGCCGATCCCGAAGATAAAGCGGCGCAGAGTAAAATACGCGCCGATCAATACTAATACGGCGAGAAAATAAAAATGACGGGTGAGCAGTCGCCCGCCGATTGGACGATACACTTCAGTCATATTAGTCATGGCGGCGCTCCTCGACATCATCGGCGTGCCGCTCGGCTTCGGTGCGCCGGTACACGGTATACACTAATCCGCCGAGCAAGAGGGTCGGAGCCGCCAAGCCCTGATAGAGCGTGTGTTGAATGGTCTCGGATAATTGGGCGCTTGACTCTGGCCCCAATGCTGGCAGTCCTAAGTTCTCGAACGGCACGCCCGCGAGCAGCAGATATTGGGTGCCGCCGGTCTCGGTTTCGCCGTACAGATGCGGGTGATAGCCGCGTACCTCGGCGCTGCGCTGTTGACCAGAATCTAGGCGATGCAGTGGATAATCCTGATAGGTGCCCGGCGGTAAATTCAGCCGTCGCTGCCCTTCTTGCAACAAATCAGACACGCGCCCGAAGAGGCTCGCCCCCGTCGGACAGGCCGCGCAACAGGCCGGAATCTCGCCTTGCGCCTGTAGATGACGGCACATTTCGCATTTGACGATCTTCGGAAACGGTTTGTCGAACTCGAATTTGGGAATATTGAACGGGCAGGCAAGCTGACAATAGCGGCAGCCGATGCAGGCATCTGGGTTATAGCCGACGATGCCGGTGAGCGGATCTTTGGTCAGGGCGCTGACCGGACAGGCCGAGATGCAGTCGGGATCGACGCAGTGCATACAAGCGCGTTTGATGAAGCTGTAGCCGTCCTGTTCGCGATCTTTGACTGCTGCCGTGCCTTGCGCAAAGGCTTTGATTTTGTTCAGATTCCGGCTGTCCAGATCGCTGCTGGCATCCCAGATCGCGTGAACATCTTTGGCCTGTTCCAGCGCCGGATCGGTGATGGTCGGCATCGCGTTGGCGTTTTTGCAGCCGACTTCACACGCTTTGCAGCCGATACACAGGGTCGCATCATAGAGAATGCCGACCGCATCCGGCGGCAGATCTTTGGGCGGACGCGCCTGTGCTGTGTTCGTGGTTAGGGCGGTGGCCGCACCGGCCAGCGCGACCTTGAGGAAATCACGCCGATTCGTGTTCATGGCTCACCTCGCTTCCGACTCAGCAGCAGCACTGGACTCAGCCGCCTCCGCCGCTTTCAGCTTCTGCCCGGCGCTGACCGCATAAACCAGCGCCCCGCCGCCAATCGCGCCAGCAACGGCAGCGCCAGCAAGCGTCGCTCCGCCCGGATGCTCGGCAAATACTTCGGGGAAGAAGGCCGGCGGCGTCACCGATTCGACCTCGGCTTGTTCATGCAGCGCCTTATGAAAGCCAACGCCCTGTTCAGTGCAGCCGAAACAGGGATGCCCGATGCCGACTGGCCAGGTGTTGCCGCCGACATCGCCGAACTCAATTGCCGGACAGTTGGCGTGCGTCTCTGGCCCCTTGCAACCAAGTTTGTAAAGACACCAGCCCTGTCGATGCCCATCATCGCCGAATTGTTCGGCAAACCGCCCCGCATCGAAATGTGGACGGCGTTCGCAGTTGTCGTGGATTAAGCGCCCATAGGCAAACAGCGGGCGACCTTTGGCATCAAGCGCGGGCAGTTTCTGTAGGGTCAGATAGTAGAGTACAGTTGAGAGCAGGTTATAGGGCGACGCCGGACAGCCGGGCAGGGTAATCACCGGCAATGCGGCCCCATCGGTGCGGGTAATCCCTTCGCGTTGCAGCGCCTCGGGAATGCCGACCGCGCCAGTTGGATTGGGCGCTGCGCTCTGCACTCCGCCCCAAGAGGCACAGGAGCCAATCGCCACCACAGCAGCGGCATGTGGGGCGATCTCGTGCAGCATCTGTTGCGGCGTTTTGCCAGCCACCTTGCAATAAATCCCGCCATCGCGCATCGGCACTGATCCTTCGATGACGAGAATAAAGCGGCCTTTATTGCGTTCAATGGAATCAGCCAGCGCCTGTTCAGCCTGATGACCGGCAGCAGCTAATAAGGTCTCGGAATAATCGAGCGAAATTAAATCCAGAATCAGTGACTCAACCGTCGGATGCGTCGCCCGCAACAGCGACTCAGTACAGCCGGTGCATTCCTGAAAATGCAGCCAAATCACCGCCGGCCGACCAGTGGTGTCCTCAATAGCCGCTAACACCTGTTGCGACATGCCGAACGGCAAGCCCATTGCCGCCGTTAGTCCCAATGCAAACTGCATAAAACCGCGACGACTGACGCCGCGCAATGCAAGCTGATCGGCCAGACGCGGGCCAATCTCGATAGAAGCTGGATCACGGGCGGCGTTCATCGGATAAACCTCCCCGCAAGACGGCGGGATATGGGTTGATCTGGGTTGATCAATGTGTCAGTGAATCTGCAAGTAAAATCGTCATGTATTGTTTTATATTTTTATATTCTGATTATCTTATAGACAGAGTTGAACCGGTTGTCTAACCGAATCAAACAAAATATTGATCTTGGTCAATGACCCGACGTTTGGCAGTGGTCGCCGCGCACACGTTGGACTAAGGTTGCTGTGGAATATTGGACTGGGCGCTTGCAAATAGGCCGAACACTGCGCCGAGCGAACACTGCACACACGGGGGCGTTCATGCACAATCGACTAACCAAAAGGGCCAGCGGCTGGCTCGCCGGAGCTGTGCTCCTGAGCGCGTTGCTCGGCACCTCATCGACTAGCACCGCCGCAATTCACGGGCAGCTTGGCACTGATAACAGCGATTGCCTGCGCTGTCATCGCATGGAAACGCTGGCCTATCGTGACCCACAGAGCGGCGAGCTGGTCGATCTGCATGTCAATGGCGAGCAATTCGGCCATTCGGCGCACGCTGAAGTGCCGTGTATCGACTGTCATCAAGGTGATTTTGGTCAATATCCGCATCCAGCGGCGGCGCTCGCGCAGCGGCTGGATTGCGTCGGCTGTCATGAAGATCAACCGGATGCACACGAGCGAGCCTATCGTTTTCAGACGATTGAGCAGGAATTTGCCCGCAGTATTCACGCCACTTCCGATTCGCCAAAGGTCAAGGGATTTAATTGCCATCACTGCCATGATCCCCACACCTTTCGCAATTCAGCAATCGGCCAGCCAATTGCCGAAATCGTGCGCTCAGATAATCAACTATGTTTATCCTGTCATAGCAAAATCCGCGAGCCATATAGCACCGCACATCTCTGGTTACCGAAACGCGATAAGCATTGGCAAGCGGTGCGGTGTCTCGAGTGT
Organism: Allochromatium warmingii; assembly: GCF_900107145.1. Classification (GTDB taxonomy): domain Bacteria; phylum Pseudomonadota; class Gammaproteobacteria; order Chromatiales; family Chromatiaceae; genus Thermochromatium; species Thermochromatium warmingii. The sequence goes on from NZ_FNOW01000006.1 coordinate 69,524, forward strand.
CATACCCCGCTGACCGATCTTGGGCAACCGGTTTCGCATCAATTGCTCGCCGGCAAAGACAGCAATTTCGATTGCGTCAACTGTCATTCTCAAGAGCAACGGTTATTACAGCGACTCTATCAATATCGGTCAGCAACCGATTTAGAAAATAGCGGTTGGTTATCAAAAGCCATATTAAATCAATCCTATGTTGTCGGCATGAGTCGCAGTCCGCTGCTTGACGCATTGGGGTTAGGTGTGATGGGTCTCACGCTATGCGTATTGATTGCGCATGGCTGGGGCCGTTATCGTGCTTATCGGCGTTTCCGCCAGCATCAATTGGAGCAATAGTCATGAGCGCACTCTATCTCTATTCGCGCTGGGTGCGTGCCTGGCATTGGCTCAACGCCCTATTATTTATCGTGCTGATGTATACCGGCGCGAGTATGCACTTTGCTGGCGGTGGTTGGCTGATGCCATTTGATCGCGCCGTCACCGTGCATAACACCGCCGGTATTTTGCTGACAGTAGGTTGGATCGGCTTTGTTATCGGTAATGTCACCACCGACAATGGTCGCCATTATCGCGTTCAGTGGTCAGGCTTTTTTACGCGGCTGTTTGCGCAAGCGCAATATTACGGCTACGGCATTTTTCATAATGCCCCGCATCCTTTTCATGTCACAGCCGAGATGAAGCTCAATACGCTCCAGCAGCTTAGTTATTTAGGCGTCATGTATGGCTTAATGCCGCTGTTAATCATGAGCGGCTGGGCATTTTTATTCTCAGTATCATTGCCGGAAACGCTATTCGGCTTGCCGAGCGTGTGGCTGATAGCGATGGCGCATTTAACCCTTGCGTATGCGCTGGTGCTTTTTTTGCTGGTTCACATGTACATTATTACCACCGGCGAAACCGTTACGACCAATCTCCGCGCTATGCTCACCGGCTGGCATCGTGAAGATGCGCCGCATTCCAGCTCGCATCAGGAGGCGCAATAATTATGAATCCTATCGCCACTATGCTTGACCCAAAATATACCCGTCGCTTATTCATTGGCATCGGTGTCTTGATCGCGTTGGCACTTGCGTATCGGTTTTTATATCCCATCATTTTTGATGCCTATGTCGGCAAAACCAATGCGCCTTTAACCTATGACACGAGTAAGCGACTCACTGATGTCGAATTTGAGGCGCTTGCGCAATCATTAAGTGAAGACGCACGCCGGCTCAAAGCAGAAGCTGTCGTCGCGGTCGATCAAAACCCGTTCGCTCGTGAAGTTAAAATTGAGATGCTGATGAATACAGAATCATTCATCCGCGACAGCGAGCCGCGCCATATCAAATATTTCCGTGAAGCCGGGATTCGTCAATATGAAGGCCCAAAAACTTGCTTAACCTGTCACGCAACGCTTGAAGTCGATCATCCCGATGGCACGCGCTCGACCGTCAATACGCTCGATGATTTGGTTAATTCGGTGCATTTTAAATTCCAGACCATGGCGGGCGGCTTTTCGACCTATGGCTATGATGGACGGCAGGTAAATGCTGGCCCACATAAAATCCCAGTCGGTAAAATTGACCGCGCCTGCGGTATTCCTGGCAGCTTTACTTGGACAGGTTGGGCAGCACTGATTAGCAGTCATCCCGAACACGGATCGAATGGAGAAGTCGTGCTACGCAGTGAAGGTTGCGGTCAGTGTCATATCGGCGGTAATTATCAACCGGCAACCGAAAAAATGATGCCGGTCGGTGATGTGCCCGATATGGCGAAAGAGGGAATCGACTGTTTAATTTGTCATGCTGCTCATTACGACATGAATCAGCGTGTTGTAATCCGCGATGAATACGGCTTGCGCTGGAATCAAGATCGTAGTTTACGCGCCGCGCTCACCGTCGCGCCGATTAGTTCAGAAACCTGTTTGCGCTGCCATCAACATAATATGGGCGGCGATGCCTATGCACATAACGACGCCGCGCAAGCCCTCGGTTATCAACATCAACGGCTGCTGCATCGCGGGGCCAAGCGCGGCAATCCGTTCAGCCCCGCAGATGACGCGCACGCCGCTGCGGGCATTCAGTGTACGGATTGTCACCGCCCTGAAGGGCATAAGATTCCGCGTGGACGGCTGGGCGTCGATCTGGTCGCGAACGATCTGCCTGACAAAACGGTGTCGTGCGAGACCTGTCACGGTCGCGCTCCGCATAATGCTTCAGAAAACAAGGCCTTACTGAACGGCCATATTGCGCGGCTCGCGTGCGAGACCTGCCATATTCCACGTTTGGAAGATAACAACGTCGTGTTGCGTGATTGGGTGCATCCGACTTGGGATGCTGAAGAGGGCATCTGGGAGCCGACTGATGTGTATCGTTCTGGTGAGCCAGGTAAAGGTTTTACCTATCTTTGGTTCAACGGCAATGGCACCTTTTTGGCCAATGCGCTCGGCAATAATCCGAATGGGTCTGACACCTATGATCCGTTGATGCAGCAGATTGCCCGTATTGACGATTCCGAGGTGATTGCGGCGGTACGTGCCAAAGCGACGGAACTCAAACAGCAGTATCCAGCTATTGATATTGAACGCTATGTTCAAATGGCTACTGATCCATTGTCGCAGCTTTCGCCTGAATTATTAGAACAGCGGCGGGCAATGATTCAAGCTAATTTGCGTACAGCGATGAATGACGGAAAGAGCCGGATTTATCCATTTAAGCTTTTTAATGCGATGATGTATGAAGATATGTCAAATCAAGGGCCATTTGGCGCAATGATTCTGCCATTTGATTACAACATCTATTATGAAACCGGCGATACAGCGGCATCTGTTAAACGGGCAATTCAAGATCCGATTGTCCAACGTATGTATCAAGAGCCATTCAAGCGCTATATGATGGATGAATTTATGGCCTATTTCGGCGTCAGCGGCGGCTGGAAAACGATTTATCCGCTCGTCAATGACCAGCTTGTCAATGTTGAGCCGCATTGGATGCGCCAAATGGGTACGCTGATGGTTAATCACGGTATTCAGCGTCAAGGCCATGATTGCGCCGCTTGTCATGCGCCCAATGGCATTATGGATTTCAAATTACTCGGTTATACCGCCGAGCGCATTGCTGAATTACAAGATCCGGCGCTGCTCAGAAAACCATCGGTCACGACATTAACCACTGCTGCGCCGGAGTCAGTTGCACCATGATTCAAAACTTAGTGATTACGCAACTGGTTGAGAATGTTGCTAGTGCGCCCGGATTATTGGGTGAACATGGCGCATCCTTGTTTATCGAAGCCGATGAACAGTGCCTGTTGCTTGATACCGGACAGGGATTAACGCTGCGACAGAATGCGGCGCGGCTTGGAATTGCGCTTGAACGGGTGACAGCAGTTGTGCTCAGTCATGGGCACTACGATCATACTGGCGGATTGGATGCAGTCATTGAAATCACGGGTGGCGCGGTTGACCTTTATTTACATCCGGCAGCACTGGCACCAAAATTCAATCGTGATGGGCGGGCAATTGGTGCACCGATGACTGATTTGGATGGACTGCGATCTCGGGTGCGGCAGCTTATTGCTAACCGTGAGCCGGTTGAAATTCGGTCTGGTCTGTGGTTAAGCGGTGAAATTCCGCGCCGTCATGCGCTTGAAGATACGGGTGGCCCGTTTTATCGTGATGCGACATGTACTGAAATTGATACGCTGCCCGACGATCAAGCGTTAATTATTGATACGCCGCTTGGATTAGTTGTGGTGCTCGGCTGTGGGCATTCGGGGTTAATTAATACGCTTGATTATGTGCAAACGCTTGTGCCCGGACGCCCGATTCATGCGGTTTTAGGTGGAACGCATTTATTACGCGCTACTGCCGAGCGTCTGGATTTCACTGTGCAGGCGCTGGCTGGATTCGAGGTTGATTATCTCGCGCCGAATCATTGCACGGGATTGGCGGCAATGTGTTTATTGCGTCAGCATTTTCCGCGTCAGTTCCGTGAATCACCGGCTGGCACTCGGCATTGCTTTGATAATTCGATGATTGGCCGCTGAAAGCGCGGAATACGCAGAAAAAATCTTTGGTTGTCTTTAGTTTAAGCCTGAGAAATCGTGCGCCCACGCTGCCCACGCGCCGTTCGGCCTCGCGGATCATAGGTCGTGCTGGCATCTTCACCCTGAAGCAGCTTTAACGTCGCTGTTACGCGCCGCCAATGACGCTCGACGGTGCGTGCATTTTGGGTGTTCAACAGACTACAGCGTCGCGTGCAGTCGAGCAGCGTCGCCCAACGCGGGCCAAAGGTTTCGGCGTCCGCATAGGTCTGAGTAAAACGCTCGACACCCGCAGGTGTAAAGCTGAACCCAGCCGCTTCGACCCACTGTTGCTGATGCTGTGTTTCTATTGCCAGTCGGGCGGTGAGCTGTTGCTTGTCGTTGAGAATGCGCTGTAATTGCTCGACTTCACGCGCTTCTAGCAGGCGCAATTCTTCAAGCATGAGTTCTTCTAAATGCGCCATATCGGTTATGGCGCGATCAAGCGACGCCGCAAGCCTAGCCAGATCAGCAGCGGTGAGGCGCGGTGCGGGACTGGGATCAGGGGTGGTCAAAGCGCAAATTCCTCTTCTAACATCCGCTGCGCAACCCGTTGATCGTCAATCACATAACGACCTTCCTGCACGGCTGTCTTGATCGCCTGTAGGCGCTGGTGATTCACTGGGGCGTCGCGGGAGTCATCGCGTAGTGAGCGCAGGGTTTTAGCCGTGTCTGTCAGAGTCACGGATTCTTCAACCGTGCCCGGACTAGAGCGGGTAACATGCGGATCATCGGTCGGCGAGGACGGGCCGCTACGCGGCTTGCTTCCCACAGCCGACCCATTGGCGTGTATAGCATTTCCAACGGGAAGCTTGATATCCATGGGCTGAGTCCAAAGTCGATTGGGTTACGCCTATGAATATCGGCGTTACGCTGAAAAACTGTAATATCAGCGCGGCGCTGGGATTGTGTGAAGCAGTGGTAGGCGTGATCGTGATTATAGCGCCACGCGCACCGTTCCAGAGGCTTCGACATAGCCTTCGATAATGCGTTTGGAAGTGCGATTGCGCACGCGAATCCGCTCGCCTTTTGCGCCACCTTCTAAGGCAATGCCTTTCATGCGCACTACCAGCCCTGGGCGTTCGGAGATGATGAGCACTTCTTGACCGCGCTCGATCAATTGTCGGGCAACAAGATGGTCACTGGTGAGCACCTGTCCAGGCATTAAGCGCCGATCCGCTGCCATCCCAACAACGGCGGTCGCTTCGGTGAAATACCCATTGGTCAGGCTCGAAACGGCTTGACGTTCGAGTCGGATATCGTCGTAATCAATGATCTGTTCGCGGGAAACCGGACGGTTCAGCACCACAACCATTAAATGCCGTTCAATCTGCGCCGGAACGAAGAGCGACCAACTCACCGGTGCCGAACAGCGAACATTGATCGTCGTATGGCCTTCACGCCGCGCCCCAGGCGCAAATTGCGCGGCGGGCGGATGGTCACAGCGGCGCAGTTGCAAGCGGCTGTCGAGTTGTCCAAGGTTGATTTCAACCTCTTGACCTTCGACAAATTCGACATTCGCCAACGCGAACGCACGGGCCGTATTCAAAATGCGCTCGATAGCTTCCAAATCCGCGGCCCAAGTCAGCGCAGGTTGCGCGGCGCTCACCACCAGCCAAACAAGTAGGCTGACCCAGAGTCGGCGCGGTGGGTGTTCGGTCATAAGAAAGCATCCTCGCGTGACGGATTGGCTGAAATTATGCATAAAACACGCCGTTTTGTACGGTGTATCGGTTGTGTCATGCCAGACGAACGGTGCAGGTTCGTGGACATCGACTAGGCCAACGACTGCTACACTGCCATACAGCCGCTGCGTGAGACGCAATCTGTATTCACATACCGATCATCAGGTCTGGGCGAAATGAGCCAATTTATCGAAGACATTGATCAGCGCACCCGCCTTGTTGGACAAAACCGCATGGAGCTGCTGCTGTTTTATCTCGGCACGCGGCAGGTCTTCGGCATCAATGTCTTTAAGGTACGCGAGGTCATCGGCAAGCCAACCCTCCGCCATCTGCCCGGATCAAGTCCGCTGGTGTGCGGCGTGGCAAATATTCGCGGGCGCACGGTGTCCATTATTGATCTGGCGCGGGCGATTGGGTTTAGTCCATTGTCGGTCGATCCAAATCAAGATGCAAAAGTCATCGTTACCGAGTTTAATCGCTCGGTGCAAGGCTTCTGGGTCTCAGCCGTTGATCGGATCGTCAACGTCAACTGGGAGACGGTCAAACCGCCGCCGCGTGGCACCGAGCGCGAAAGCTATCTGGTCGCCGTCACCGAAGTAGACGGGCATTTGGTCGAAATTATTGATGTCGAGCGCGTCTTTGCGCAGATCAATCATCTGCCGCTGGATGTCTCAGATGAGATGATTACCCAAGCTGAGGTCATGCCGCACCCGCGCTGTATCCTAGTTGTAGACGACTCGCTGGTCGCCCGCAAGCAGATCGAACGCTCGATCCATGAACTCGGTTTTCGTACCGAAAGCCGCTCTAATGGCAAAGCGGCACTAGAATATTTAGAAGAGCTGGCCGAAGCCGATATGGTCGATGCGTCCATCGAGATGATTATTGCCGACATCGAGATGCCGCGCATGGACGGTTACACCCTGACCCGCAAAATCCGCGAAAACAGTAAACTCCAACATCTGAACGTGATTTTGCATTCGTCGCTGAGTGGTCAATTCAATGTTGATATGGTCAAACGCGCTGGGGCTGACGACTTTCTGGCCAAGTTCGATCCGAACGAACTGGGCGCGATTGTGCTTAAATACACACGGCATGACTGAGATGGGGTTTGTTCGTGATTGATGCGCAGGATTATGCTGAGTTTTCGCGGTTTCTCGCCGACTACTGTGGTCTGGTGCTGGGTGAAAACCGTCAGTATCTCGTCGCCAGCCGGTTATCGCGCCTGCTCGGTGAATTCGGTTACACCAAAGTCGAGGATTTGCTACGCGCTCTGCGCCATTCAGCAAGTCCAACGCTCAAATCGCGCGTTATCGACGCGATGACGACGAACGAAACCTCTTGGTTTCGGGATAGTTATCCATTTGAGATTTTGCGTCAGATCCTGTTGCCAGAACTGGCGGCTCGCAAGCGACCGATTCGTATTTGGTCAGCCGCCTGTTCCAGCGGTCAGGAGCCGTATAGCATTTCGATGGTGGCCGCTGAGTGGGAAGCCACCGTGCCAACAGCCAAGCTCACGCCGGTGAGTATTGTCGCGACCGATCTGTCCGAAACCGTGCTCGCCGATGCGCGGGCTGGGGTCTATGACGGGCTGAGTATCGTGCGCGGTCTGACCCCAGAACGGCGTCAGAAATACTTCGATACGCGCCCGAATGGTCATCAAATCAAGCCCGATATTCAGCGGCGCGTGCGCTTTCAGAAGCTGAATTTATTGGATTCATACACCGTACTCGGCAAATTCGACATCGTGTTTTGCCGCAATGTGCTAATTTATTTCTCAGCCGACACTAAGCGCCGAATCTTTGACGGCATTGCCCGCCAGATGGATCCAGGCAGCTATCTGTTCATCGGCGCATCTGAATCGGCCAGTTCATACACCGATGCGTTTGAGATGGTGCGCACGCCACTCGGCAGCGTCTTGCGGCGGCGCGGTGCGGCAGCAGCGAGTACGCCCAGTCCGCTCAGTCATAAAAAAACCCATCTCGGTTAATGTGATCCGTGCTCCCGCGCAAGCTGGCATTGGCATTTTCATTGCATTCATGCTTGGCAAATTACTCTGCGGATCGCGCCTGTCATGAGTCTTTCATTAGATAAAGCCCTCGGAGTTCTGCCCTCGGCGATGCTGATTAAAGCCCATCGCGCCGAGTTGCTGGCCTCTAATCTCGCCAATGTTGATACGCCGAATTATAAAGCGCGTGACTTTTCATTTACGCAGGTGCTGCAAGAGTTACAAGGCTATTCGGATGAACTCAAGTTGGTGACTACAGCGCCGAGTCATTTGACGAATAAAATCAACAAAGCTATTCAGCCACATTTGCTCTATCGCATTCCGGCGCAACCGGCGCTCGATGGTAACACGGTCGATCCGCAATTAGAGCGGGCGGCCTTTGCTGAAAACACCACGCACTATCAAAGCACGCTCGAATTTCTGGATCGGCGAGTGGCGAGTTTGCGCAAGGCAATGAGTAAAGAGTGAGGAGTGAGCAATGAGTACGCTGTTTCGCATTTTTAATACATCAGCTTCGGCGCTGACTGCGCAATCGGTACGCTTGAATACCATTGCCTCGAATATGGCGAATGCTTCAACGACAGCTTCAAAACCCGAAGACGCTTATAAGCCGAAGCATGTGGTGTTTCAAACGGTTCTGGATGCTGCTGATCCCAATGGCGTGGCGATGCCGGTGCGCGTGCGCGATATTGTCGATGATAAATGTGATCCAATTCCGGCGTATGAACCGCATCATCCACATGCTAATGAAGAGGGCTATGTTTTTCGGCCCGGGGTGAATGTGGTTGAGGAAATGGCGAATATGATGTCAGCGTCGCGCAGTTATGAAGCCAATGTCGAAGTATTAACAACGGCGCGGGCGTTATTACAGCGCACCTTGCAAATTGGTCAACGCTGAGGCATGAAGCGACCTACTTTTTTAAGGAGTCAAGGCGATGGCTGACATCAATTCCGATTATCTGAAGCAATACGGATTAAGCGGTTATGGAACGGCGGCTGAATCGACAACTATGGCGAGTGAATCATCAAAGGGTAAAACCGATTTAGATCAATCGGATTTTATGAAGTTGATGATTACCCAGTTGACGACGCAAGATCCGACGAATCCGGTAAGCAACGAGGATTATATCGCGCAAATGGCGCAGTTCTCGACGCTGACGGGGATTCAAGAATTATCACAGTCGTTTGCGTCTTTGTCGCAGACGCTGTTGCAAGGTCAGACATTGACGGCAGCGACGTTAGTCGGCAAAGAGGTGTTAGTACCGTCGAGTACCGCTGAATTGAGTGCTGAGGGGCAGGCAATTCGCGGGGCAGTCGAATTAACATCCTCGGCAAATCATGCGCGTGTCGATATTTATAGCAACAGCGGTGCCTTAGTCGATACGCTGGAGTTGGGCGCGTTGAGTGCTGGGCTTCAGGAATTCGAGTGGGATGGCGTGTTGGCGAATGGCACGGCAGCACCGGCTGGCAGCTATGAATTTCGCATCACGGCGCAATCCTCGGGTGCAGAGGATGAATCCAGCGCTGCCTTGACGCCATTGCTGACAGGTCAGGTGCGTAGCGTATCCACCGATGCCGCCGGTTTAATGCTGGAGGTGCAGGGGATGGGCCGGGTGAGTTTTGACAGTGTGAAACAGGTTCGCTAATTCGCGTGTCTTCCATTTTTTAATGAGGGTCTGGTCATGTCATTCAATATCGGTTTAAGCGGTCTCTATGCAGCACAGAAGGATTTAGCTGTTACGGGTAATAATATTGCTAATTCGGCAACAACTGGCTACAAAGAGTCGCGGGCGGAATTTGCGAATGTCTATGGTCAGTTCCGAGGCTGTATTGCGTCGAGTGGAACCGGCGTGCGGGTAGCTAGTGTTGCCCAGCAGTTTCATCAGGGGACGATTGAGCAGACGAAAAGTTCACTGGATTTAGCGATCAGCGGTGAGGGTTTTTTTGCTGTTGAAGATGATGGCAATTTAGCCTATGGGCGTGATGGCAGTTTCCGCGTTGATAATGAGGGTTATATTGTTACCAATGCCGGGGCGCGGTTGCTGGGGTATCCTCGCGCTGATAACAGCGATGGATATGCTTACAATCCTGACGATCTTGAAAAAGTCGATCCAGATTTAGAAGTTGGCGAAGCCAATCCGGTTTTTAATAAAGAGCTGTCCGGTCTCAAACTCGAATTTAGCGGTTTGCAGCCAAAAGCGTCTTCAGTTGTTTATTCTGATGTCAATTTATCTTCAGAAGCGGAGTTAATTCTTGTTCCATCGCCATCAGGGGCAAATGAAGTGCCTACGTTTGATCCAAATGATTCAAGTACATATAGTTATAAGAAGACTTTTACTGCACCAGATGACCAAACAACTCCAGTAAATCGAGAAGTTACGGCATATTATGTAAAAACAGGGGAAACGGGAGGCCCTCCTACTACAGATAGCACTTGGAATATTTACTACACAATAAAAGGCTCAACTGGAACGCCCCTTTCTCAAGGGCCAGTTGCTGGAACATCTGTTAATGCAACCGGTGTTTTAACGGCAACACCAGCAGATTTAAATTTTACCGTTGTTAATGGTACACCAACAGTAACAATTCCACTAGCGGGTCTTGCTATTAATCAAGCCGTCACTGGTAACGCGCCTACAACTGCCGAAATTCAGAATGCTGCAATAGTTGAGATTCCTGAAATGGTTCATGCGCCATTTGATGAAAATGATCCAGATACTTACAGTTATTCAACCACTATCACGCTCTATGATTCGCTTGGCGCAGCCAGAAATGTCACAGCGTATTATCGCCGTGCAGAAAATACCAATAACGCAGCACCACCAGAATCCGATCCTGGCGTATGGGAAGTTTACTTTCAAATGGAAGGGCAAGTTGACGCAACCGGCCCCAAAGGCCCGGTGTTTTTAGCGTTCGATACCAATGGTAATCTAAAAGCTGTTGCTGACGATAAAACCGAACTCTCCAACGGAGAGAATTTAATTAACAGCAATCCACTGGCTTCGTTGGTTGAGTTGAAATTCGATTTAACTCGCTATGCACCGCTCAATGGCGGAACCATCGGCCCGATTGATGCAGATACTGGATTAGGCACAGGTGAAATTAAATTCGATTTGTCGAATTTAACGCAGTTTGGGGCAAATTATTCCATCAATGATTTAACTCAAGATGGCTATACTACAGGTAATCTGATTGACTTTGGCGTCAATGAAGAAGGCGTCTTATCAGCCCGCTACACCAATGGCCAACAACGCGCTCTGGGGCAAATTCCCTTAACCAGCTTCAAAAATCCGCAGGGACTCAAACAGGTCGGTGATAACCTTTGGGTGCAAACGCAAGCATCCGGTGAACCTGTAACCGATATTCCGGGCAGTGGTCGCTTGGGTACCATTCAATCCTGTTCCCTTGAATCTTCAAACGTCGATCTCGCCACTGAACTGGTTGATTTGATTAAAGCCCAGCGTAGCTATCAAGCCAACGCTAAAACCATTTCGGCAGCCGACGAAATCACCCAAACCGTTATCAACATGCGTTAATCGCCACCCCAGCGCGAGGGCTGTGACCAATGGATCGTTTTTTGTATCTTGCGATGTCCGGTGCCAAGGAAACAGCCATCGCGCAAACCATCAACACCCACAATCTGGCCAACGCCAACACCACCGGCTTTCGGCAAGCGTTGGCCTACGCCTACAACGCACCGGATCGCGGCCCCGTTTACGACTCCCGCGACTATGTACAGGTCGGCAACCAAGTCATCGACTTCTGCGCCGGAACCCTGCAAACCACTGGCCGTGACCTCGATGTCGCCATTCAGGGCGAAGGTTTCCTCGTCGTGCAAGCCCCCGACGGCAGCGAAGCCTACACCCGCGCCGGCAATCTGCAACTCGACGCCGCTGGCGTGCTGCGCAACGAACGCGGCTTGCCCGTGCTCGGCGAAGGCGGCCCGATCACCATTCCCGAACACGAAAGCCTGACCATCGGCACTGACGGCACCATCACCATTCGCCCCGCCGGAGCTGCCGCCAATGCGCTGGCCGCTGTTGACCGTTTGCGCCTCGTTAAACCGGACACCAAAAATCTACAACGCGGCCTCGACGGACTCATCCGCGACCCAGACGGCGGAGGAGCGCCACTCGATGCGACCGTGCGCGTTGCCAGCGGCATGATCGAAACCAGCAACGTCAATACTGTCGCCGCGCTGACCCGAATGATTGAACTCTCGCGCACCTTTGAAACCCATATCAAAATGATGGAAGCGGCGAATAATGTCGAAAAAAATCATAATCGCTTGCTAGAGACTAGCTAAAAGATTTTCTGGTGACACAGCGCAAGCGTTATCACCAGAATCAAATCAGGAATTAACACCATGAACCCTGCACTCTGGATTGCCAAAACCGGCCTTGACGCCCAGCAGACCCGCATGTCCGTGGTCTCCAATAACTTGGCCAACGTCAATACCACCGGCTTTAAAAAAGGCCGCGCCGTTTTTGAAGACCTGCTCTATTACAGTTGTCGTCAACACGGTGCGCAAGCTACCCAAGAATCACAACTCCCCTCTGGTTTAACGATTGGCGCTGGCGTGCGCACTGTCGCCACGCAAAAAAACTTCGCGCAAGGGAATTTTATTCAAACCACCAACCCGCTTGATGTTTCCATTGAAGGGCATGGTTTTTTTCAAATCCTCATGCCCGGCGGTGAGGTCGGTTATACCCGCGATGGCAGTTTTCAGCTCAATGCCAATGGCGAAGTTGTGATGTCCAATGGCTATGCCCTGCAACCCGGACTGGTTGTGCCCGAAAATGCCGAAAGTTTAACTGTCGGCAAAGATGGCACGGTATCCGTTAAATTGCCGGGCGAAATTGAAAGCGTCCAAATCGGTCAAATTCAACTGGCCAATTTTATCAATCCGGCTGGGCTGCAACCGCTGGGTGAAAATCTATTCCGCGAAACCACTGCATCGGGCGCACCCCAGCAAGGCAATCCGGGCGAAAATGGCGTCGGTACCGTGGTGCAATGTTCGCTGGAAACCAGCAATGTGAATATGGCCGAAGAATTGGTGAATATGATCGAAACGCAACGCGCTTATGAGGTTAATTCTAAAGCGATTTCGGCCGCTGATTCGATGCTCCAATTCGTTAATAATAATCTTGCACGGTGAGCGCAGATGATTGGCGTAGTTGATGCATTTCTGAAATCCAGCAGTCGCATGATTGATTCAGAAATGGATGCTAACACTGTGAACGCTACGCTTCGTTTATCCGCTAGTTTGTTAATCGCGGTATTGCTTGCTGGGTGCGAGACGCTCAATCCACCCAAGCCCGGCGATTCGCCTGAATATCGCCCCGTTGCACCACCCGAACCGCGCCCAGCCGCTGCTAATAATGGCGCGATCTTTCAGCCGAGCGTCGGTGCAGCGTTGTTTGAGGATCACAAAGCCAATCGCGTTGGCGATATTTTGACGGTTATTCTCAACGAGCAAACCAATGCCAGAAAATCGTCGGCGACCTCACTGAGCAAGGATTCAAGCGCCGAGATGAGTTTGCCTGATATCACGGTCGCGGGGCGGCCACTGCTCAACAAAGGCGGGGCGATTATCGGACTCGAAACCGAAGCCGGACGGACATTCGACGGCGCGGGCAATGCCGCACAGAGCAATCAATTCAGCGGTGAAATTACGGTGACTGTCGCCGAGGTTTTGCCCAATGGCAATCTGATTATTCAGGGCGAAAAATGGCTCGGCATCAATCAAGGCAATGAATATCTGCGCTTGCGTGGAATTGTGCGTCAAGTGGATATTTCACCCTATAATACGATTCCCTCGACGCAGATTGCCAATGTCGAGCTGTATTACGGCGGCACCGGCGCACTGCGCGACAGTAATACGCCCGGCTGGTTATCGCGCTTCTTTAATAGCCCGATCTGGCCGATTTAATTGCTTGAGCTGATTGCGCTGATTTGGCCACGCTCATTATTGAACAGGACGCATGCGATGTTCCACTTTTCGATAACGCGCTGGGCGCTGCAACTCAGCTGTGTCGCGATTATCTTTGCGACGAGCACCTTTGCGGGCAATGATGACACCACTGGGAACCGCTTCGGCAATTGGAATGGTGAGGGCCAAGAACGCATCAAAGATCTGGCCACCATCGGCGGCGTGCGCGATAACCAATTGATCGGCTATGGTCTGGTGGTTGGTCTCAATGGCACGGGTGACCAAACCACACAAGCGCCTTTTAGCACCCAAAGCCTAAAAAACATGCTCGGACAACTCGGCGTGACCATGCCCGAAGGTGTCAATCCGCAGACGAAAAATCTCGCGGCCGTCATGATTACCGCTGATCTACCGCCCTTTGCCAAACCCGGACAGCGTCTCGATGTCACCGTCTCCTCACTCGGCAATGCGAAGAGCTTGCGCGGCGGCACGCTGTTGATGACACCGCTCAAGGGCGCGGATGGTCAGGTGTATGCGATGGCACAGGGTAATCTTGCGGTCGGCGGCTTTGGTGTGGAAGGCGCGGACGGCAGTAGCGTCACGGTCAATGTGCCCAGCGTTGGGCGCGTACCGAATGGGGCCACCGTCGAGCGCGAAGTCTTGACCAATTTCGGTGAAGGCGGAGAACTGACGCTCAATTTGCATCGCCCTGATTTCACTAATGCCTATCGCGTCGCTGATGTCATCAATAACCGCTTTGGTGGTGGCGCTGCCCAGGCCGTCGATGGTTCATCCGTGCGCGTGCGTGCGCCCAACAACCCGAATCAGCGCGTGGCCTTTATCGCTATGCTCGAAAACCTCACGCTCGAAGCCGCCGAGCCGCCAGCGCGGGTGGTGGTCAATGCGCGAACGGGCACCGTGGTGATGGGCGCGGGCGTCACGGTGCGGCCCGCTGCCATCACGCATGGCAGTCTGACGGTGATGATTAGCGAAGACCCGCAGGTTACTCAGCCGAACGCGCTGGCAGGCGGTCAAACAGCGATCACACCGCAGACGCAAATTGGCGTTGAGCAAGATAGAAATCGCATGTTCCTGTTTAATCCGGGTACGGCGCTGGGTGACATCGTTGAAGCGGTCAACGAAGTCGGCGCGGCTCCGGGCGATCTGGTCGCCATTCTCGAAGCCCTGCGCGAAGCAGGCGCGTTGCGAGCGGAATTAGTGGTGATCTAGGGGCTAGGCGCTAGGCGCTAGGAGAAAATACCATGTTGCAGCGTGCGACTCTGCCGAATCTGCCGACCAGTCAGCCGCTGACCTCTGGGCTGGTAGTCGATCCAGCCACGTACAGCGGGCTGGCGCGGGCAGCGCGTGATAACAGTCCCGAGGGGCTGGATGCGGCGGCGCGGGCGTTTGAGTCGCTGCTATTGGGGCAGATGGTCAAACAGATGCGCTCCAGCACATCGCTGGGCGGCGGGCTGTTTGACTCAGCACAAACCCAGTTATATCAGGATCTCTACGATCAACAACTGACCTCAGCCTTGAGCAACGGCCCAGGATTGGGCTTAGGTGTGCGCACGGCATTGTTGCGCCAACTTGATCCTAACGGCACCGCCCGCCAACAAAACAGCGTCGATCCAGCAACGCTCCCAGTTCCCGAACGCAATCGGCTGCTGCAACCCCTGCGACGCACCGCACCCGCCGACACTGCCGCAGCAGACGCCAACTCACCCGAGGCGCTGTTTGCCCAGCTACCGCCGTTGTCGATTCAGGGCCGCTGGCCGCCGCGCAATGCCGAAGAATTTGTCGCTTATCTCCAGCCCTATGCTAAACAAGCGGCGGATGTACTCAACATGGATACCACCGTGTTATTAGCGCAAAGTGCGCTAGAAACCGGCTGGGGACGGCATATTCCGCGCCACGCCGATGGACGCAGTAGCTTTAATTTATTTGGTATTAAAGCAGATCGTCGCTGGAATGGTGACAGCGTTGGTGTGGGGACGCTTGAATATCGCAATGGTATTGCACAACGTGAACAAGCGCGATTTCGTGCTTATTCAAATCCGGCAGAATCATTCGTTGATTATGTCGCATTTTTAAAACGCAATCCGCGTTATGGCAATGCACTCGAAAGCCGCACCGCTGAAGACTTTATTCGCGGTTTACAACATGCCGGCTATGCCACCGATCCGCGTTATGCGAATAAAGTGCTCGGCTTACGCGAGCGCATTTTAGCCTTTGGCGCATTGATTGCTCCCGATAGCGCCCCAAAACCTGCACCCAATGCTATTCCAGAAACTCAAGTTTCTACTGCGCCTGCCGATACGCCAGTTAGCGGTTAAAACGCAACAAACATATTCATTTAACGAGACGGCATCTGATTGGCACTGCATCTAGCCGTCATCCATCATCTAAATTACACGGAGTTTGGCATGAGCGTTTTGAGTACCGGTCTTTCCGGTCTACAGGCTTTCCAACGCGCCCTGTCCACGACCGGTCACAATATTGCCAATGCCGCCACTGAAGGGTATAGCCGTCAGCGTGTCGAATTGGTGCCCAAAGATCCACTGCGACTCGGCGGCAGTTATTTAGGCACGGGCGTGAATGTCCAAACCATCCGCCGCTTGCAAGATGATTTAATTGACAATCAAGTACGCACCCGCCTGAGCGATCATTCAAGCGCCTCAATTCGTGCCGCCTATGCCGAGCGAATCGATAATTTACTCGCCGATGAAAGCACCGGATTAGCCCCGACTTTAGAAAACTTTTTTTCGGCGCTACAGGATGTCGCCAGCGATCCGACTGCGCCCGCAGCGCGTTTAGTCTTACTCGATCAAACCGAGAGTTTGGCCGGTCGTTTTGAGTCAATCAATACGCGACTCGATGAACAGCGTCAATTAGTCAACGGCCAGCTCGAAAATTCACTCGAAGAACTCAATCAATACGCTCAATCGGTTGCCGAACTCAACGAACAGATTGCCGCCCGCACTACGGATGGTCATCCAATCAACGACTTACTTGACACCCGCGATACCGTATTGCGCAAAATGGCCGAAAAGGTCGATATTGCGCGTGTCACCCAAGACAATAATACGATTCATGTCTTTATTGGCAATGGCCAGCCGCTTGTTGTCGGGAGCGGTGCAACCGAATTAAGTTTTTCTAATCTGTCCGGCGATCCAGCTAATCCCTCTATCGGATTAAAACTGCCGCACAATGAAGAGCCAGTCAATATCACGCGCTTTGTGACCGGCGGTGAAATCGGCGGACTGCTCGAAACCCGCACCGAGTTACTCGATAAAGCACAGAATCAGCTTGGACTGATGGCGCTGAATATGGCCAGCCGCTTTAATGAGCAAAACGGCCTCGGTCTCGATCAAGATGGCGAAATTGGTGGCGATTTATTTGAGCTGCCCGACATTGGCGTCTATCCGTCGATGCGCAATAGCGCCGATACCGTACCAACTGTCACCTTTGAAGACACCAGCGATCTCACTGCCAGCGATTATCAACTGTATTATACCGGCAGCAATTTCCAATTAACGCGCTTATCTGACGACAGCACTGTTACCCTGACTGTTGATGCAACCGATCCCGATATTTTAATCGGCGATGGACTGCGCATTGATACCAATGCCTTGACTGGTGCTGTGCAACGCGATACTTGGTTAATTCAGCCAACCCGCAATGCTGCTACGCAATTAGAAGTCACGATTACTGATCCAGCTAAATTTGCAACGGCTTCAGGAGCATTAGCCGACAGCCTGAATACCGGCGAAGCGCGATTAACCGATCTGCGCATGAGCACCGATGCCGGTAATCCGGTCACCACCGCGAGCTATTTACCAGCAGCCATTGTTTTTGATGCGGGGAGCAATGAATTTAATGTTCTCAGCACCAGTTATGGCGCTGCTGCTGGTTCGGCAACGGTTGAATCATTCCGCGTGCTTGATAAAAATGACGCTGATTTATTCACGCCGATAGCGGTTGAGTTTGACGCAACCCATAATCAATTTGTCGTCGGTCAAGAACGCTTCGCGTTGGATTCAACTGGCACGACCACCATTCAAGCAAATGGTTGGGAATTAAAACTTCAGGGTACGCCCACAGCAGGCACTGTGCTAGATGTCAATGTCAACACCATTGCCGCCACTGCACCACAACCAGCCGTCACAACCTTAATCGGCCCGGGTTGGGAATTAGATATTAAGGGCACACCGGATGATGGCGACTTATTCACCGTTGAATTAAGCAAAGATCGCCCGGGCGATAACCGCAATGTTTTAGAAATGGCCGATGTGCAAGGCGAACGCCTATTACAGGGACGCGCCACATTGCAAGGCGGTTATGACACTTTATTGGCTGATGTCGGCACTCAAACTCGTGGCGCACAAATTAGTCGCGATTCCACCGGAGTTGCATTAGCCGCTGCACAAGAAGAGCGCGAATCCTTATCCGGCGTGAATCTTGATGAAGAAGCGGCGAATATGTTGCGCTTCCAGCAAGCCTATCAAGCTGCCGCGCAAATCATTGCAACCTCAAATACCATGTTTGAAGCCCTGCTCGGTGCTGTGCGCTAATTTTAGGCGGTGAATCAGTTATGCGTATCTCAACACATCAAATTTTTAGCTCTGGCCTCTCCAGTATGCAGAGCGCACTGTCGCAGCTTAATAAAACACGGCTGCAAATGGCGACCGGGCGCGAAATTCTCACGCCCGCTGATGATCCCAGTGGCGCAGCACAATCAATGCACCTAAGTGCTGCAATTAAGGGCACCGAACAATATCAGCGCAACGCCGATTATGCGCAACCGAAACTGGAATACGAAGAATCGCAATTGATCGAATTAGGAAATGTCTTGCAGCGCGTGCGGGAATTAGTCGTCGCCGGTAATAATGATACCTATAATCCGAATAATCGTGACATTATCGCCGGTGAAATCCGTGAAATGCGTCGGGAAATCATTGCTCTAGCGAATAGTCAGGATACTAACGGCGAATATCTCTTTGCCGGCACGCGCTCGCAAGAGCAGCCCTTTGAGATTAGTGATGACGGACGCATTAGCTATGTCGGCGCTGAAGGCCCAGGATCGGTGCGTGAAATTGAACTAGCCAGTAATCGCCGCATTGCAACTGGCGATACGGGTGCTGATGTATTTATGAACATTCCGGAACGCAGCGGATTGCGCACGGAAGCGGTGTTTGCACCTGGCAATAGCTTAATTGGTGTCGCTAATGTCGAATTGAAAAACGAAATTGAAAATCTTGATCGTGCTTTAGATAGTGCTGGTCAAACATTTCGAATTAAATTCGAGGATGATGGCGGTACACTGAAATATAAAGTTCAGGATTTAGATGGTAACGCGATCAAAGATCAGAATGGCGCAACCATCGGCGGTACCTATGTGCCGAATCAACCGATTGAATTTGCTGGTCGGCGTGTGACCTTATCTGTTCCGACCGTGCCATTAACCATGCCCGCCGATGGCGATGAAATTCTTTCGCGGCCATTAACGCAGGTGAGTATTTTTCAAACGCTCGATGACATCGCTACCGCTTTTGAATCCGCTGTATCGACTGATCCAGATGCCCGCGAGCAGCTATCGCAGGCGACGAGCATGGCGCTCCGCAATCTTGATTCGGGATTAGAGCGTGTTGATACGGTACGCGCCTCAGTTGGCTTGCGCTTGAGTGCTATTGATACGCAGACCGCCTTAAATGATGAGCGACTCGTTGATTTACGGTCAACGCGCTCGGATATTGCCGATTTAGATTACGCCGAAGCTATTAGTCGCTTTCAACTTCAGCAAACTGTGCTGCAAGCAGCGCAGCAAACCTATGTTGAAGTTAATAAACTATCGTTGTTTAATTTTATTTAGGGCAGGCCAGCTATCAGCTTCCAGCAATGCGCTAAAAGCTGGCGGCTGATAGCTGGAAGCTTAATGCTCAATCGGCACAATTGGCATCGGTCGGATGCCAGCCGGATTGATCCAAGACTCGCATTGATCGGCGCTGGCCGCTTCGCCGAATAATTCACCCAGTGCTTTCAGACAGCCAATACTGAGTAACTGATATTGCTGCTCTTTAGTGCGCACGCCATCTGCACAAATTTCTAGGCCGAGTGATTGCGCCATCGCAATTAGTGCTTCAACTACAGCTAATTCATGATGCGCATTGGGGAGCGCAGCAATAAAGCTCGAATGAATTTTGAGTGTGCGAATTGGCAAGCGTTGTAATAATGCCGGTGCAGTCCAGCCGATACCAACTTCTCCAAGACAAATCCCTAAACCCAATTCATTCAATCCCTGAAATACGTCAGCAATCTGCGTGCGGTATTTGACTAATAGCTGTTCGCTAAATTCCAGATCTAACTGCGTTGCGACTGCTGGATATTCAGCAATATGATGCGCCACTGTACGCACTAAATCTCGGTGCGTAAATTGTGCTTCGCTGATTTCAACTACCAGCCGCTTGATCGCTAATCCGTTCTCAAACCATGTCTGAAGCTGACGGCACGCTTGCGCCAGCACCCAATCACCGAGTTCCGGTAGTAAACCGCTATCATCAGCTAATGCGATGATGCGCTCGTGCGTTAAAACACCTAATTCCGGCGATTCCCAATACAGCGCCACTGTAACCGAATCTAAACTCTCGGCGCTCATATTCATGCACGGACGATAGCGTAATTGCAATTCCGAGCGATTTAATGCCGCTCGCAGGCGTTCGCAGTATTGTTGCTGTTGATGGGCCGCTTGATGCGGGGCGCTAGTGAGGCGTTGAAAGCCATTGCGCCCTTGACGTTTGACTTGACGCAACGCTGTTTCGGCACTAGTCATAAGTGAGCGGCGATCTTCGCGCTGTCCAGTGCTGACCGCGATCCCCATGCTGAGACTGACATGCAATTGATGACCGCGAATCCAAATCGGTGCGCTCATAAGGGTTTGGAGCCGATTGGCAATGCTGGTTGTTTCATCGAGATCTTCAATTTCTTCAAAGAGCAGCGCGAATTGATCGGCGCGTAAGCGTGCCAGCGTATCAGCGGGACGAATGGTTTCGCGTAATTTTAAGCCAACAGTACGTAATAAATCATCGCCGATTTGATAACCGAGACTGGTATTGATATGTGAAAAATGATCGAGGTCGAGAATAAATAATGCCAGTGGCGTTTCTTTGCGCCGCGCTAATTCGAGCGCATGATCTAAGCGCGATTCAAAGAGTAGGCGATTGGGTAATTTAGTGAGCGCGTCATAATGAATGAGCTGTTCAGCTAAACTCGGCGCGTCGGTAATTGCAGCGGCGGTGCGTTCGGCAAATAAACCGACAAAATGACTCGGGCGACCGCGATGATCGAGCACGCGCCGAATTGTTAGGCGTTGACGATAAATTTCGCCATTTTTGCGGCGATTCCAGATTTCACCTTGCCATGAACCATTACGAAGTAGGCGTCGCCAGAGGCTAATAAAAAAGCCGCGACTATGCCAATGCGCATTCAGCAGACTGGGATTTTGGCCGAGAATTTCCGATTCGGCATAGCCGGTAATATGCGTAAACGCGCTATTCACCGCGATCACGCGACCGTCAGGATCGGTGATGAGGACGCCTTCTGCGGTCGCTGTGTATACCACTTCGAGTTGTCGCCGCCGCCGCTCGGATTCGCGCAGCGCGGTCACATCGCGGATAATAATCACCAGTCCTTGTACGCCGTCGGGCGCGTCGCGGTAGGGGCGCAACTGCACCTCGTAATCGCGCAGCTCGCCAGCCGTGCGGGTATCTGACCAATCGGCAACCATGTCACAGCCCTGATCGAGACAGCGACTGAGATGGCGGTAAATCAGCGTGGTGAGGGACGGCGCCAAGCCGATTACCATGATGGGCTGACCAATAATGACAGCGGCGGTCGTGTCACGTAGCGCAAGAAACCCTGAATTGGCCGCTAATAGCCGACAGCCACGATCAACACAGGCGACGCGATCTGGCAGCTGTGCGACCAGCGCCGCCGCTGATAGACCGATGAGCGTGCGCGTATGCGTGTACAAGTTGGGCGAGTGAGCAGGATCGTGATTAGGCATCGCGGCAAACAGTGGCATGGAGTCAGGAGTGGCCGGGGCCGTCGTGCGTTCACACGGGACGAACGCTAGTATAACCATTCGCTACCGTCTGGCGTTTAGCGATTCGCCATCCGCCGCGCCGATAACCTGTTCGCACGCCGTTAAGCGCCGTATACTGTGCGACCGATACAACAAAGACTTCAGATTGTAGTCAAGACAAGACGAGGAGCAGTATGCACAACGGCACGACTCTCACCCAATTCATTATTGAGGAGCAGCGCCACATTGCGGGCGCAACTGGCGATTTCACCTCGCTGCTTAATGATGTGGTCACGGCCTGTAAGGTCATCAGTCATCTGGTCAACCACGGTGCGCTTGTCGGCGTACTGGGTAGCGCCGATACCGAGAACGTTCAGGGCGAGACGCAAAAAAAGCTCGACGTGCTTTCTAATGAAGTCTTTATTAAGTCCAATGAATGGGCTGGACATTTGGCGGCAATGGCTTCGGAAGAAATGGATGAAATTTATCCTATCCCGACCAACTACCCACGCGGCAAATATTTGCTGACATTTGATCCGCTCGACGGCTCATCGAATATTGATGTCAATGTATCCGTCGGCACGATCTTTTCGATTTTGCGCTGCCCAGGCGGTGGTCAAGAGGCCACTGAACGTGATTTCCTGCAAGCTGGTACGCAACAGGTCGCGGCAGGCTATGCGCTGTATGGCCCCTCGACGATGATGGTATTAACCACTGGCAATGGTGTGAATGGGTTTACGCTCGATCAAAATATCGGCGAATTTATTCTCACCCATCCCAACATGCAGGTTCCGGCTGATACCCGTGAATTTGCCGTCAACGCTTCTAATATGCGGTTTTGGGAGCCGCCAGTAAAACGCTATGTCGATGAATGTCTCGCGGGTAAAGATGGCCCACGCGGTGATGATTTCAATATGCGCTGGATCGCCTCGATGGTAGCTGAAGTGCATCGCATCCTGACTCGCGGCGGCGTCTTTATGTATCCGATGGATTCCAAGATGAAGGCCAAAGGACAGGGCGGCAAATTGCGGCTGCTCTATGAAGCCAACCCGATGTCATTCATTGTCGAGCAGGCCGGCGGTGGCTCGATCACCGGCACCGAGCGCATCATGGATCTGCAACCCGAATCGCTGCATCAGCGCGTGCCGGTGATTCTCGGCTCAAAAAACGAAGTTGATCGGATTCTGAGCTACCATCAAGAATAACTTGGCGGCCAGCCGCCTGTTTCTAGCTAATAAGCTGGTTGCTGGCGGCTGGAAGTTGGACGCTCAATAGACTTACAGCGCTTCTTGATTATTGAGTCGCACAAATCGATGTGTGACCCACTGCCACGGAATCCATACCATCATTCCAAGTCCTGCCAGCACGCCGAGTAACCATGTCGGAATGTGCATCAAGAACCGGGCGATGAGCTGAATAAAATCACCTTTGTAAGCGATTTTTGAGGTTCGTGCTGAGTATTTGACAAATTTGATTGCACCAATACGATCAAGCAGATGAATCCCCTGCTGGCCATAGGTTGCAGCTAATTTGATCGTGTCCTGCCCTAATTCACCGACACGCTGCGCTGTTTTAAGCAGCGCCTCGCCGCCAATTCGGTATAGCGTGGCACTGTGCTCACCGAAAGCTTCAGCAAAACGCGCCATGCGTTTCAATGAAGCAGCATCTTCGGTTTTGCTCAAAAGCGTTAAACCACCGCGTGTTTTAGCTAAGGTATAGGTATCGCCAAATAAATCCGTTACGGAATCTAATTTGCGGGTTTTTTTGACGATCTCCGCTTCTTTAATCAGCGTTTTACCCAACCAGGGTGGCAATTTACCCACTTTGCGTGCTGCTTTCAGGAGCACAGTGCCGCCTTTGACAGCAGTTGTCGCGGCAACAGTTGGCGCAGCAGCGCCGCCGGTGCTAACCGTGCTGATGCCACTAACGACTTGCGCGGCACTAGCAACAACTCCGATTGCGGCTAATGCAGCAATGACTTCATCGGTTTCTTCGCCATTGATCCAATTCAAACCTTGCTTGGCTAAATCGCGTAAATCGCCGATGACAACGAAATCGGTCACAACGCCGGCTAATTGACCAATGGTTTCATCGCTGGTACCAGAAAGGATACCTTCACTGAGTTTAGCGGCCTGATAACTAAGACTGTCGCGTTTGGCGGCAAGATCGCGTTGCAGGGCTTGCGCATCTGGATCAGCTTGGACGTAGGGATAGTCCATAAAGAAGCCAAGATAATCGGCGGCTTCAGCATAGTGTTCTTGCGCGATCATATCGCGGGTTTCGGGAACTGGATCAATGCGCGTTAGCGCGAGTGCCGCAAGTTGAGAACGTTGCCAGAGAACGCCAATGGCGATGGCAGTAATAACAAGCAGCATGAGTTTAGTGATGCGTTTAATCATAGTTCACTCCACCGTCACCGATTTTGCCAAATTACGCGGTTGATCGACATCCGTGCCCTTGAGCACGGCAACGTGATAGGCCAGTAATTGCAGCGGAATCGTGAAGATCAGCGGATCAAGCAGATCATCACTTTCGGGTAAGCGCACCACGGTGACACCTTCGCTCTCTTCAAGTGGCACCTGAAAATCGGCAAAGACGATCAATTGACCGCCGCGAGCACGGACTTCTTCCAGATTGGATTTGAGCTTTTCGAGCAGTGCATTATTCGGTGCAACGGCGACGACGGGCATGTGTTCATCAATTAGCGCCAGCGGGCCATGTTTTAATTCACCGGCGGGATAGGCTTCAGCATGGATATACGAGATTTCTTTGAGTTTCAGCGCCCCTTCCAAGGCAATCGGGTATTGCTCGCCGCGCCCTAAAAAGAGCGTATGCTGTTTGTCAATAAAGCGTTCAGCTAATGCGGCAATGGTTGTATCTAATTGCAACACCTCTTCAATTTTGCTCGGCAGTGTGCGCAAAAGCGTGACTAACTGCGCTTCGGCTACAGTATTGAGCCGATGAAAGCGCCCAAGCGCCAGCGTTAATAACAGCAAGGCAACTAATTGCGTGGTAAAGGCTTTGGTTGATGCCACACCAATTTCTGGCCCAGCATGAGTCAATAAGACTAAATCCGATTCACGGACTAATGAACTTTCCGGCACATTACAAATCGCCAGCGTCGCCGCATAGCCCGCTGCTTTCGCCTGACGCAAGGCGGCCAATGTGTCCGCTGTCTCGCCGGATTGGGAAATGGTGACAAATAGCGCCTGTTCCGGAATCACCGGCTGACGATAGCGATATTCGCTCGCTACCTCGACCTGACACGGCACTCCGGCGACCCCTTCGAGCCAATAACGCGCCACCAAAGCGGCATGAAAACTCGTGCCACAGGCAACAATGGTCACGGCGCGAAGCTGTGGAAACAGTGTGCTGGCTTGATTACCGAAACTCTCTAATAGCACGCGCTCGCCGCTCAAGCGCCCTTCGAGTGTGTCGGCAATGGCACGCGGCTGCTCGAAGATTTCCTTCTGCATAAAATGCCGATACGGGCCGCGCTCGGTGGCTTCGGCGGCAACGGTCGAGGTTTTGATCGGACGTTCGACCGGCTGCCCGCTGTGATCCCAGATGCGCACCTGCTCGCGGGTGAGTTCGGCCAGATCGCCTTCTTCGAGAAAGATAAAGCGATTGGTGACCGGCAACAGCGCAAAGACATCCGAAGCAATAAAGTGCTCGCCGAAGCCGATGCCGATTACCAGCGGGCTACCGTGACGCGCTGCCACCAGATGTTCAGGATCGGCAGCGTCAATAACGCCCAGTGCATAGGCTCCACGCAGGCGACGAGTTGCCGTGCGCACCGCGTCAATCAGCGACGCGCCGCGCTCTAATTCCGCATGAATTGCGTGAACCACCACCTCGGTATCGGTTTCCGAAGTGAACATATAGCCAGCCGCTTGCTGCTCGCGGCGCAGGGCTTCGTGATTTTCGATGATGCCGTTGTGTACCAACATGCAGCGATCATGGCTGACATGCGGATGGGCATTGTGGGTAGCGGGTTCGCCGTGCGTTGCCCAGCGCGTGTGCGCAATACCGAGCGTGCCGGGCAGTGGCTGCGCGGCGACGGCTTCAGCTAAGCGTGCGACCTTGCCGAGTTCGCGGCGGCGTTGAAGCTGTCCTGACGCATCGAGTACGGCTAAACCGGCTGAATCATAGCCGCGATATTCAAGGCGGCGCAGACCCTCTAACAAAATCGCGGCAACTGGACGTTGCGCGATGGCTCCAACGATT
The DNA here is from genome assembly GCF_900107145.1 of Allochromatium warmingii. Taxonomy (GTDB): domain Bacteria; phylum Pseudomonadota; class Gammaproteobacteria; order Chromatiales; family Chromatiaceae; genus Thermochromatium; species Thermochromatium warmingii. The sequence goes on from NZ_FNOW01000006.1 coordinate 95,506, forward strand.
CCGCACATGGGCGTGATGACCTGTCTGTAAATGTTTGAAAAAGCAGCTAGTTTTTTAGCTTCCAGCCGCCAGCTATCAGCTTCCAGCAATACGCCGCGCTTTATGCTTCTGGCTGGGAGCTAAACGCGATGATACGGATGTCCCTGAGTTAAGCTCCAAGCGCGATACAACTGTTCGGCGAGCAGCACGCGCACCAGCGGATGCGGGAAGGTCAGCGCCGAGAGCGACCAGCGAGCGTGCGCTTGGGCTAAACAGTCGGGCGATAAACCATCGGCACCACCGACCAAGAGGGCACGATCCCGCCCATCAGTCAGCCAGTTGCGCAGACGCTCGGCGAGGGTCTCGGTGCTCCATGATTGGCCGCGTTCATCGAGGGCGATGATCTCGGCACCTTTCGGGATGGCTTTGAGGATCCGCCGCCCTTCTTCTTCGCACGCTTGGCGCACCGGCGTGGTTTTGGTGCGATGTACCGGGTCGATTTCCACCAGTTGCAACGCGCATTCGTGCGGCAGTCGCTTGGCGTATTCACGATAGCCGGTTTCGATCCAACTCGGCATCCGCCGACCGACACAGATCAGATGAATCCGCATAGTATCCTGTGGGTTGTTTGAGCGATTAGCTGCCAGCGGCCAATCTATCGCGACGCTTCTCTTGCTGGAAGCTGGCGGCTGATCGCTGGAAGCTGACAGCCGCAATTATCAGGGCGATCGCGCTATATAGTTTTCCTATTATGTTCGCCGAGCAGTAGCTCCATCCGGTAGTTATCGTTGAGCGCGGCGCGTAGTTTTCGCTGGCGCAGACTGTCCTTGGGCGGCCCATTGTGCTGCAAGAGGTTGAGCGCCATACGACGCAGCAGGGCCAGATTCTGTGCGCTATGGTCGCGGCGGGTGCGACAGGCATCTTCGCCAAACTGGACATCGAGGATCCAATGCTGTTGATTCTCGATACTCCAATGCTGGCGCACCGCGGCGGCGAAGCGTGGCAGATCCGTGAACGAGCAGAGGAATTCGCGTGTTTCGGTGCTGGAGTGATCGCCGATAAGGCGGGTGGACTCCACCCGTCCCACCGCCTTGAGTCCGGC
>NZ_FNOW01000032.1 GCF_900107145.1 Allochromatium warmingii
GTCACTTCCGCATGCAGCGTCGGATGGTTATCTTTCAACGCTAGGACGTAGTCAGCTCCGCCCGCCACGAGGGTGCGGGCAATCGCTTTTTGACAACCCATGGCATCTAGGCTCACGGTCGCCCCGTGTAGATCCAGCAGCCCGAGGAGATCCGGAATCGCTGTGATTTCATTGGTTTTCTCTCCGACCGTTTGCTGGGCCAACACCCAACGGGCACGGCTCGCGAAGGCGCTGATGAGGTGCACGCCCGGCGTTGCCCCATCGCGACTGCCACGCAACGTCTTGCCGTCCACACACACCTGCTCACCGGATAACCCAGCCAAGGCCGCCGTCGCCCAGGCCTGGAACGCCTCGGCAAAGGTGTCCGGGTTGAGTCGACCGATCACATCGCTCAAGGTGTCGTGCGAGGGAATTCCGTTGGCAAGCGTCAGAAAGGTGCGCAACCACGCTTCCTTCTCCTTGCCAAAGGTTTCCATGCCCACCCAGTCCTCGATGCCACTGAGGACGGCACACAGCACAATCATCAGAATGTCGTGCAGGGAGTGCAACTTGTTACGCGTTTCGCGACGTGGATCGGCAAGATCAGCAAAGTACGGACGGGGATCTAACAATTTCGGTGACATCGGCGGCTCAGGCGTCGAGACAAAAGGTACTTGGCTACCTGCTCAACTGATGATTGTCAATACTCTGATAGCGCGATCGCCCTGGCTAACCGGCCCCCCACGCTTTCGCCCCGACAAGCCCCTGCGTTAAACTGCGACGTTCTTGTTATCCACTCAGGACTGACATTTTCCCAATGGCCTCCGAAGACTCGGACGACCCAGACAGTTTTAACACCTGCCTTGATGCCCACTGCTGGCACGCTGGAGAAAACCGGCGATGATCGTGACCACCACTCTGATCATCGTCTTGCTGATCCTCGTCAACGCCCTCTATGTTGCTGCCGAATTTGCCCTAGTTGGCGCACGCGCAACCCGCGTTGAACAACTCGCCCTTGACGGCCATCGCCTCGCCATCGGTGTGCTGCCGATCCTGCGTGACACCAAACGCCTCGATCACTATATCGCCGCCTGTCAAATCGGCATCACGCTTTCGAGCCTCGTGCTTGGCGCATTCGGTCAGGCGACCGTCGGCCTCGCGCTCGGCACGCTGCTCGATGCCCATACCGAACTTGAGTCCCTCAGCGCCCACGCGCTCGCCGCGCTCATCACGCTGGTGTTGTTGACCGTGACGCAAGTCGTGCTCGGCGAACTAATCCCCAAAACCATCGCCCTGCAGTATCCGGTCGGCACGGCGCTTTATACCTATTGGCCGCTGCGCTGGTCGTTGACGCTGTTTGCGCCCTTTATTTGCCTACTCAACGGCAGTGCCGCGCAGATTTTGCGCCGACTGGGTGTAAGCGCCGAATCCAGTCATCGCCATGTTCACGCACCCGAAGAAATTGACCTGCTGATCCGCGAAAGCCGCGCCGGTGGCTTGCTCGAAGATAAAGAGAGCGAACGCCTGCGCGAAGCCCTGCAACTCGGGCGGCATCGCGTGCGTCAGCTCATGGTGCCGCGTCGCCGCATCGTCAGCCTCGACCTTAGTGCGCCACTGGATGATCTGCTAGAACGGCTCGACGCCAGCCCTTACACGCGGCTGCTGGTTCATGAAGGCGGACTCGATGACCCGATTGGCTATCTCCATCTCAAAGATGTTGCCATTGCCATCGCTGCCGGTAGCCGACTGGAAGATTTGCGGGCGCTAGTGCGCCCACTGCTGACGCTGCCCAGCAGCCTGACCATCGACCGCGCCCTCGGCCAGATGCGTGAGCGCCGCGCTCGCATTGCTATTTTGGTCGATGAATATGGCGATCTTGAAGGCTTGCTGAGTCTGGAGGACATCATCCGCGAACTGCTTGGCGAACTGTCCGATGAATTCAAATCCAATCCAGTGCTCAAACCGACGCGCCTGTCTGACGGGCGCTGGCGACTGCCCGGACGCCTGCCGCTTGACGAAGTGCTCGACTGGGCGGCTAACGAAGGTCTCGATCACTGGGAGCACTGGGAGCGCGGCGAAGCGGAAACACTGGCCGGCTGGCTGCTCGAACAGCTCGACGCCATCCCCGAAGGGCGCTGCTCACTGCGTCAGGATGATCTGACATTCGAGATCGAGCGGCTGGACGGTGCGGCGATTGAATCGGTACTCATCGACCGCCTGCCGTCGCCGACGAGGACACGTTATGCTTGAATTTGTCTGGATGCTGCTGGTGATTGTGGTGCTGGTGGCGCTCAACGGGCTGTTTGTCGCAGCGGAATTTTCCATGATCGGCGCACCGCGTGCGGCACTGGCTGCCCGCGCCGAGGGCGGTGATCGTGTGGCGCGACGCCTGCTGCGCACACTCGACGATCCGGCACAACTCGACCGCGCTGTAGCGACCGCGCAACTGGGCATCACCTTTGCCAGTCTCGGGCTGGGCATGTATGGCGAGCACAGTTTGGCGCTGTATGTTGAACAGGGTCTGCTGCTGGCGGGGATGGCAGCTAGTGATGCGCTGCTCACGGCACACGGCGTGGCCTCGGTGCTGGCGATTGCCGCGATCACCTATCTGCATATCGTGCTCGGCGAGATGATCCCGAAGGCGCTGGCGCTCAACGACGCGCTGCGCGTGGCGCTCTGGGTGCTGCCGAGTTTGCGCGTGATCGGCGTCTTGCTCTATCCGTTGACGCGGGCGCTCAATCTGCTGGGCAATTTTTTACTGCGGCGCGTTGGCATCGAACGCGGACGCAGTGCGCAACATTATCTCGCTCCGGCAGAACTCGAATCCATTGCCCGCGAAAGTCAAGCTGTGGGGCTAATGAGCGAAGAAAGTGGGCGCATCTTCCGCGAACTGGCCGACTTCAGCGCGATTACCGCAGTCGAGGCGATGGTACCTCGGGTGCGCACCCACGGTATTCCGTGTGACGCCAGCGATGCGCGATTGCGCGAGATCGTGCAACGCTACCGCCACACGCGCTATCCGGTCTATCAAGATGACCTCGATCACATCGTCGGCACGGTGCATATTAAAGATGTCTTGCGCTTATTCCCGGAGCGGCGCGGAATGCAGCCCAATGTCGTGCGCGAAACAGCCTATGTACCGGAAACTGCGACGCTGGATGATGTTTTAAGCGCAATTGAACGCACCCATAATCAAATGATTGTGGTGATGGATGAACACGGCGGCACGGCGGGTATTTTAACGATTGAAGATATTTGTGCCGAAGCAGTCGGGGATATTGAAGAGGGTGCAGATGATGTGCCGGATATTATTCCCGCTGGGCCGGATCGTTATATTGTGCAGGGTGCCGTGCGACTCGACACCCTCGGCGATATTACTGGCGTGGAATTAGAGAATCCCGAAGTCGATACGGTCTCGGGTTTAATTCTCAGCGAATTAGGCCGACCGCCGCGTTTGCGGGATCGGGTGTATTGGTCAGGGCTGGAATTTGAGGTTGTTGGTTTAATCGGGCGCGGTGTGCGGCAGGCGATTGTCACGCGGCGCGAGTGATGGAGAGTTGTCAGCTATCAGCTTCTAGCCGACAGCTTTAATAGAAGTCACAAAGCGGGAGCTTTGTGACTAGAAAATAGTAAAGCCGCTGAATGCGCGGAAATACGCAGAAAATCGCACGGGACGCGAGCTAATATAATTGCCGCTAACCCGGCAACCCAACGCGATAACCCGACTGCCCCGTCCAATACCCATCACATAAACCGGATGGTGCCCACTCGCGTAAACGTGCGGTGCCTTCCACCGCATCAAGCTCCTCATTGAGACAGGAGGCAAAGGTGCGCACAACTTCAGCCGTATGCTGTGATTGCGGGCTGATGCGCAATATATCTACGCCCAGCGCCCGCACTTCATCTAACGCCGAGAGTAATGTATGGGTGCTTGCCGATTGGGTTTGAATACCATTCAGGCTCAAAAATTCCTGGCCTTCCTGCGTTGTCACGGTTAGCCCATCGGGATAATCACCGCAGCAAAATTCACAGTTATCTTTGCCTAGCCCTCGGTTATAAGCCGTAAAACAGCGTGCTGAATAGGCCAGCGGCAGCCGACCAAAGGCAAATACCTCGCACTCGACGCCTTCGGGACGTTGCTGTAATAAATCCGCTGCGGTCGCTCGCCCTAATTCGACCGGCATTACCCATCGTTTGAGACCGCGTGCCGCCAAAAAAGCCAGCGTGCGCTGATTATAAAGATTGATCGAATGCCCAGCGACAAAGGAACGACCCTCTAAAAAATCCAGCGCAGCTAAATCACCAGCTTCGATCATAAACCGCTGGTCAGCACAAATCCGCTTGAGAGTTTTTAATTCGCCATCGGATTCAATCAGCGCCAGCGTTGAAATCACCGCTTGTTTGCCCGCAGCAATGACGCGCTCGGCTAATTCCCAATAATCCTCGGGTTTAAGCTGACGGCGTTTAGAACAAATCGTCTCGCCAAGATAAATGACATCGACCGGCGTTTCGAGTAGCTCGGCATAAAAATCAAAGACCTGTTCACGCGGCCAGAGATAGAGAATCGGGCCGAGTGACAGACGCGGAGCGGAATGATTCAAATCGGACATGAGGGGTTAAAGGGCGTCGGTTGAAAAGTGTGATTGATTGAACTGCGAAGATTTGATTGAACCGCAAAGCACGCAAAGAACACAAAATTTAAATAAGCTTAAATTAACTTAACTTAAATTTTAATATTCTTTGTGTTCTTTGCGTGCTTTGCGGTTCAAAAAAAGCAATTAATGCCAAGTACGCTCGTAAGGGCCAATCGTTGTTTGCGCCCCTTCTGAGACCTGCGCCAGAATTTGATTCCAGCTTTCTTTTGGGCGGAATGCCTGCGGATTGCGTTTGCAGCTATCAATTGCTTCGCGCCAGACTTTTGCTACCTGAGTGACATAGCGCGTGCTACGTTGGCGACCTTCAATTTTAATTGCGCTGACACCAGCAGCTAAAATATCCGGCAAAATATCGAGCGTATTGAGACTGGTCGGCTCTTCAATGGCGTGGCGCAATTCACCTTCAACGCGATAACGCCCTTTGCAAATCGTCGGATAGCCCGCCGCTTCACCATGCGCCCGCCGTTCGAGCAGCACCCCACCGAGGCGCGTTTCCTGACCCTGTGCGGTGTCGCGCCATTCAACATGCGATGCCGGTGAGCACGCGCCAAAGGTGTTCGGTGATTGGCCGCTGGCATAGGACGACAGCAGGCAGCGCCCCTCAACCATCACGCACAGGCTGCCGAAGCCGAAAATCTCGACCGGCACCGTGGTCTCTGCAATCAGATGCGCGACCTGTGGCAACGAGAGCACCCGTGGCACCACCACGCGCTTGATCCCGAAATGACGTTGCATAAAACCAATCGCTGCCGGATTAGTCGCCGATCCCTGCACCGATAGATGCAAATTCACGTTCGGATGACGTTCAGCAGCATAATCGAGTACGCCCATATCGGCGAGGATAATGGCATCAACGCCGAAGCCCGCAGCGCGATCCACTGCCGCCGTCCAGCGTTCCCAGCCATTCGGTTGAGCATAGGTGTTGATGGCCACGAACACCTTGACGCGCCGATCATGGGCGTATTTCACGCCTTCGGCGATCTGCTTATCATTGAAATTGAGGCCAGCAAAATGACGGGCATTGGTATCGTCACGAAAACCGATATACACAGCATCGGCACCATGATCGACAGCCGCCTTGAGCATCGGCAGATTGCCGGCGGGACAGACAAGCTCCATGAGATTTAAATTCCCCCGTGGGTCAAGCAGTATTGACGAGTCGATAGGTCGCTAGGGTGTCGGCGCGGTCGCCTTGACGGGTGCCGCGTTGGAATAATTCAGCTTCGATGGCATTGAGCACCGCCCATTTGCGGCTGCACCAATCGGGCGCGAGCAAGATGTCACGCGAGGCCGTTCCGGTCAGCCGATGATAGATCACGCTGGCCGGTGTGCGTTCGACCAGATCAGCACAGAGATGCACATACGCATCGAGTTCCAGTGGCGTGTAGGTACCGCGTCGCCAGTCGAGCGCCAGCCGTGTCTGACGCACCACATGCAGTGGATGGATTTTCAGCCCTTCAACGCCGACTTCAAGCACGCGGTCGAGTGTGGTCAGGGTTTCGGCAGCGCCTTCGCCCGGCAAGCCGACGATGAGATGCGCACAGACTGGAATGCCGCGTCGATGCGCCGCAGTGACGGCGGTGCGGTATTCCGCAAAACCATGACCGCGATTGACGCGCTCTAGGGTCGCATCATTGGCCGACTGCAAGCCGAGTTCTAACCAGACCTCTTTGCCGCGTGCGCGATAGCTGGCCAGCAGATCGAGCACCGCATCGGGCACGCAGTCGGGTCGGGTGCCGACCGATAGCCCGACGACATCAGGATGCTGAAGCGCACTATCATAGCGGTCGCGCAGGACGGCGATTTCATCGTAGGTGTTGGTGTAGGTCTGAAAATAGGCCATGAAGCGCCGCGCTCCGGTGCGCTTGGCCAGCACACTGCGTCCGGCGTCGAGTTGCGGGTCGATTTCCGGCGAACGTCCGGCGTTCGGGCCGAAGGAAACGTTATTGCAAAAGGTGCAGCCGCCATGTCCTTTGGTGCCGTCGCGGTTCGGACAGGTAAAACCAGCGTTGAGCGCGAGTTTATGCACCCGCTGACCGTAACGCTTCAACAGATATTGACCGAAGGTGTTGACGCGCTCGCTCAGGGCGCGATGGGGAGCGGACGGGGAAGGCATGGGAGCTGGGGCTTTAACCGAGCGGCGGCGATCAGCGTTCGATCCGGGTCAGTGAGTATAGTGACAAAGGGGAAGGGCTGCCAGCGGTCAGCATCCAGCGGGCAATACTGGTAGTGACGTTAGACGCATGCACTGATGGATTTTCGTTAACACCTGTTAACGCGAACGTGTTTGGTCACACATGGCCCCATCCGGCAAAGTCTGTACCATGCACAGACGCAAAACGGTCTAATGGATGCTTTGAGTTTTACACCAGCAGCAAGTCGTGCTGGAAACCCGATGCTCAAACGTGTTAAAGACCGATGCGCTTGGTTATCGAGCATCTGGAAACATGCGCCAGCTACTGAAGGGTGTCAAGTGTTTTTCATGTTAACAAAACGGTATAATTTAGTAGATTTTGTTAACAAATTTATCACTATCTGATAGTTCAGAACAAAACAAAAAAGCCTAGCTTCACAGCTAGGCTTTTTTGTTTTTTATGTTTGGCTGGGGAACTAGGATTCGAACCTAGATTGACGGAGTCAGAGTCCGCTGTCCTGCCGTTAGACGATTCCCCAGAAAAACGATCTCGCAGCGATAAAAAATTAACGCTTGGAGTACTGCGGACGCTTACGCGCCTTGTGCAGACCGACTTTCTTCCGTTCGACTTCGCGGGCATCGCGAGTCAGGAATCCAGCACGGCGCATCGGGCTACGCAGTTCTTCATTATATTCAACCAGCGCCCGAGCGATGCCATGACGGATCGCACCGGCTTGTCCGGTGTTACCACCACCGCGCACCGTGATTTTGACATCGACGCGATCCGCTAACCCAGCAGTTTGGAGCGGCTGACGCACGACCATGCGGGCGGTCTCACGACCAAAATATTCATCCAGCGGACGGTTGTTGACGGTAATGTTGCCCGATCCCAGCGACAGGAACACCCGTGCGGCGGAGGTCTTGCGACGACCAGTGGCGAGTTGTGTCTCCGACATGCGTCTGATTCCTAAACGTTGAGTTCGAGAACTTGCGGCTGTTGTGCCTGATGTTCATGATGCGGGCCAGCATAGACGCGCAGCTTTTTGAACATAGCGCGACCGAGCGGGCCACGCGGCAACATGCCCTTAACGGCGATCTGAATCGCCCGCTCTGGGGTCGTCTGTAACAGCTTTTCTAAATTGGTTTCTTTCAGATTACCGACATACCCGGTATGACGGTAATACATCTTGTCTTGCAGCTTGTTACCAGTCACGCGGATCTTTTCGGCATTGACGACTACCATATAGTCGCCTGTATCCACATGTGGGGTATATTGCGGTTTGTGTTTGCCACGCAGGCGGCGCGCTAACTCGCTGGCCAGACGTCCGAGGGTTTTGCCTTCGGCATCTACTAAATACCAAGCGCGGCGAACCTCGGCGGGCTTGGCGCTAACAGTCGTCGTCATGTTCCATCGCTCCGGGAGGGCCGCGCACGGTAATCAGCGCGCAGGCCGTGTAATCGTTTGTCCGCTACGGGAAAGACCGCGAATCATACGCGAGCCGCTGCCGCCGTGCAAGCCTCGATTCGCGTCATCGGGTCAATCCATCTAAAATCAATCTGGAATCAATCCGGCAAGCGCAGGCGCTCGACGACACGCCCAGCTTGCAGATGTTCGCTTAAAATCTCGTCAAGATCCTGTTCGTTGGCGTAGGTGTACCAAATCGCATCGGGATAAATCACCAGCGTTGGCCCAGCAACACAGCGCCCGAGACAGCCAGCCGTGTTGACGCGCACGCCATCGGCACCCGCTAACCCAACATCTTTAGCACGGCGCTTGAGATAGTCGCGCATGTGCGAGGCGTTCGATTGGGCGCAGCATTGACGGCCATCTTCGCGCCGATTGGTGCAGAAGAAAATGTGGTGACTGTAGTGCGCCATGAATCGACCTCGAAACGTCGGGAAGCGGGAGCGGAAAGTGATGGAACTGTTGTCGTTTCGTCAGCTTGACGGTGATTAGGGTACCATGCGCTCGCGGTGCGATCACCGCCCGCCCTCTTGCTTTCTCACTGTCACGAGTCCGCTTTGAACACTCAGGTTACGCCGTCGCCGTTGCCTTTCGCGCCGCGACCTTCGCCCCAGACGCTGCTACAGCTTGCCGATCAATGCGTGAAATGCGGCTATTGTTTGCCGCACTGTCCGACCTATGCGACCACACGTACTGAGGCTGATTCGCCACGCGGCCGCATCGCGTTGATTCAAGGCTGGTTGACGGGTCAATTAGCCATGACGCCACAGTTGGCCGCGCATCTCGACCGCTGCTTACTCTGTCGGGCGTGCGAGGCGGCCTGTCCGTCGCTGGTGGCCTATGGTGAATTGATGGACGGAGCGCGGGCGCAACGGATGCACGCAGCTTCAGTCTGGCAGCGTATTGGGATGCAGGGCACAGTACGGGCGCTGTCCAATGCGCGACTGATGAATGCGCTGGGACGGTTGGCGCGGGTGTTGGAGGCGAGCGGTTTAGCGCGTTATCTTGGCGCGATTCCACACGTTCGCACCCTCACCGCAGCACTGCGGCTGTTGCGTTCATTGGCGATCACAGCGCGTACTATCATCCCCGCGCCACCGACGACGAACGCATCGGAACACACGGATCTCGATCTCTTCCTCGGCTGCTCGGGCGCGAGTGCGCAGGGCGGTGCGCTGGCGGCAACAGTTGCGCTCTGTGAACGACTCGGACAGCGCGTGCATCTTGCTCCCGAAGCGGTGTGCTGTGGCGCGATGCAGCGACATAACGGCTTTCCCGAAGCGGCGGATCGCGCCCGCGACCAGTGTGCGCAGGTACACGGCGGTCGCCCGCTGGTCGGCGTGTCCAGTGCCTGCGTCGCCGAATTGCGCCAACATCCCGAACTCACGGCCACGGCTGAGGTCTGTGACTACCTCGACCGCCTGCCCTGGCCGGACACGCTACACCTGCAACCACTTGCACAGCGCGTGCTGGTGCATGAACCCTGTTCACATCGACGACTACTCGGCGGCAATGCGGCGGTGTATCGGCTGCTGGCGCGGATTCCGGCGCTCACGGTCGCACCGCTGCCGGACAATGCGCAGTGTTGCGGCGCGGCTGGTACCTATTTATTGCAACAGCCGGAACAAGCCGCCGCGTTGCTCGATGCGAAATTACACCATCTGCGCAGCTTGAAGCCGGATGTGATCGTGACCACCAATCCGGGCTGTGCGCTGCATCTACTCGCCGGCGTGCGCGAATCGGGTTTAATGATCGACGTGTGTCATCCAGTCGAGCTGCTGGCCCGCCAGCTTCCGTCTCCATCTATTTGATTATTTGAGGGATTTTGATGATTAACCGCCAACATTCCGCTCATCGCCGCTACAGCCCGCTCGATCACCTGCTCATCAACACCGATCAGGCGCTACGCACCGTGTTTGGTCGTCCGCGTCTCACCGAGCGCACCAATCCAGCGGCGACCGTATCCGAACCCGAACTACGCGACGATCAGCGCCGCCATGTCGCCCGACTGATGCGCATCAATCACACGGGCGAAGTCTGCGCTCAGGCGCTCTATCAAGGGCAGGCGCTCACCGCCAAGCTGCCCGAAACGCGCCAGCGGCTCGAACGCTCGGCGAAGGAAGAAAATGACCATCTCGCGTGGTGCGAAGAGCGGCTCGAAGAACTCGGCGACCGCAAAAGCCTGCTCAATCCGCTCTGGTATGCCGGTTCTTTTGCGCTGGGCGCGGTTGCTGGGCTGGCTGGGGATAAATGGAGTTTGGGATTTGTTGTCGAGACCGAGCGCCAAGTTGAAGATCATCTCGATGAGCATTTAGCGCAAATTCCGGCACAGGACGCAAAAAGCCGAGCGATTCTCGAACAGATGAAAGCCGATGAAATTCATCATGCACAGGTCGCTAAATCAGCAGGCGGCGCGGATTTGCCCGCCCCGATTCGGCACCTGATGCAATTGACTTCACGGATTATGACCCGTACTGCCTACTGGATTTAATTACCGCATCCTATTCACGGCAGCGAATCTCTATCAGGGCGCGGCGCGAATTTCAAAATCATGCGTTATGGTTGCCGTCGCGCTGAGCATAATCGACGCCGAGCAATATTTTTCCGCGCTCAAACGAATTGCCTGTGCAACGCGCTTCGGATCCAGATCGCGTCCGGTGACAATAAAATGCACATGAATAGCCGTAAAGATTTTTGGATCTTGTTCAGCGCGTTCAGCGGCTAATTCAACCACGCAATCCGTAACCTGCTGACGCCCCTTACGTAAAATTAACAGCACATCAAATTGCGTACAGCCGCCCAACCCCAGCAACAACATTTCCATCGGTCGCACCCCAACATTGCGCCCGCCGAGTTCCGCTGGCCCATCCATCACCACGCCATGCCCTGAGCCGGATTCGCCCAGCATCGCAACCCCATCAATCCACTTCACCCGTGCTTTCATCAGTGACCTCGCTTTACAGAGCGTGTTACAAGCAAATCAATCGTGATGGCTGTATACTCGAAATGCGGTAAAAAGCAAGTCTAGGCCCAACTATGTCTTATCGTGATTTTGATTTACGCACAGTTAAACAACAACTGGGCGTTCACATCCGTGAGCGTCAAGGTGTTTTTGCCGCCGTTCCAGCCGTCGCTATCCGTCCAGCCTTTGCCGAACTGCTGGCTGAAACCGTCCCCTTAGCACGCGGGATCAATACCGAAAAAGCGCGTTCTGAACTGATTATTGCCCCAATGCTCGTTGAATTGCGCAAACAGCTCCAGCATCGCATCAGCTTATTTTCTGGGATTGAATTTAATGTTGATAAACAACACGGTTTAAACGGATTTTGCGATTTTATTATTAGTGCCTCACCACAACAGCTCATGCTTAATGCGCCGGTAATTGTGATTGTTGAAGCTAAAAATGAAAATATCATTAGCGGACTTGGTCAATGTATTGCTGAAATGGTCGCTGCTCACTGTTTCAACAGCACAGAACAGACGCCTATCAAAACGCTGTATGGTGTTGTAACAACAGGAACAGCATGGAAATTTCTAACGCTCGAACACACAACAGTTGTGATTGATCTGGATGAATATATGATTGACCAACCGGGCAAGGTTTTGGGAATCTTGCACCACATGCTTGCCGCTTTAGTCGCTCCAAATGTTGCATCATGCTGATTGCATGTGCTCGCATTGCAGCACCACCGCTGTCCGTCTATTTTATGATTAGGTCGCGCCATGACGATTCAGACACTATCTAAGGACGAACCCCGATGGTTGAAACCATTTTTAGCCCAATGCCATACCAAACATTATGAAAAGCATATTGATTTTATCCGTCAAGGTCAGGCGGCTGAAAGTCTCTATTATTTAATTGACGGTTCGGTTGCGGCGCTGATGTTCGATGAAGAAGAACGGCATGAATTGATGCTCGCCTATATTAACAAAGGCGAATTTATCGGCGAAATGGGATTATTTGTGCCGCAGAATGCGCGAAGTGTGATTGTGCGCACCCGCACCAAATGTACAGTTGCTGAGGTGAGTTATCAACGACTCGACCGGCTGTTAGAGGATGAACTCGCTGATGTCGCTAAAGATTTTCTCTACAGTCTCGGTGCGCAACTGTCCGTGCGCTTACAAACAACGAGCCGCAAAGTCGGGCATTTGGCATTTCTTGATGTGACTGGACGGATTGCCGGCACGCTGCTCGATTTATGTAAACAACCGGATGCCATGACTCATCCAGACGGAATGCAAATTCGCATCACGCGCCAAGAGCTTGGCCGTATTGTCGGCTGCTCGCGGGAAATGGCCGGGCGTGTACTCAGAACATTGGAAGAACAGGGATTAGTTGGGGTGAAGGGTAAGACAATTGTGGTGTATGGGGCGCGGTGAATACCTGAAATAACAATGCGAAAAAGCGACAAAGTCAATTTTATGCGGTACAGATAATGCAAATAGAATGCTAGTTAAGAAAGCGATGGATTTAGCACTAAAACCCATCGCTGCCTACAGTAGCAATTGCTAGATGCAATCTTTACTTTTTTTCCGCTCCATCTTTCGCAGCATCCGCTTCCGATTGCATCCGCACCACTGATTCATTCAAATCAACTTTCGCGTTATTGCGCATATTGGTTAGCTTTTCGCCAAGCTTTTGCCGCTTAACGAGTGCGGTTAATTGCGGTTTAGCCGCTTCAAATGACGGCGGTTCAGCTTTGCGTGTCTCTTGCAATTCGATAATATGCCAACCGAATTGCGTATGCACCGGCTCTTTCGTATAGCTACCCGGTTCCAATTTCGTCACTGCTTCCGCAAAGGGTGCGACCATTTGCGCCGGATCGAACCAACCTAAATCACCGCCATCTTTACCAGTTGGGCCTTCCGAATGCTTTTTCGCTAATTCTTCAAACTTCGCGCCCTTATCAAGCTGTTTAATCAGCTTTTTCGCTTGCTCTTCGTCTTTGAGCAAAATATGACGAGCTTTGTATTCGGTGCGAACGGCTTGTTTTTTGATACGTTCATACGCTTCTTTTAATTCTTTCTCGGTGGTTTCGATGTCGTTAGCCATTGCTGATAAGCCAGCATTCGACATGACTTTTAACCGCGCTAATTCCATCGCCGCAACTACGCTGCGCTCATCGCTGAGTTTACGGCGATCCCCTTCTTGGGAAGCGACGATCAAATTCATAAACTCATCAAAAATTTGCTGTTGTGCTGCTTGATCGGCATTGCCTTGAATACTTTGCAGCCGCTCCATTAAAAAGACGCGGAAGACATCAAGCCGATAGGGTGTGCCATTGACGGTCGCAATCAGCGTCTCAGGTGAATTGACTTCCGGTGCATCTTCAGCGAATACACTACCGCTGATCAGCAGCGCACAGAATAGCCATGACACGGACATCTTTTTCATAGACTTGCAATCCTGTAACAATTTAAGGGAGAACGTGTTTGAATGGTTTGACACTGACTGCGCAATAAACGCCCGCTTCCTGATAGGGGTCAGCCGCCGCCCACGCTTCCGCCGCTGCGAGATCAGCAAACTCCGCTACAATCAGCGAGCCGCTAAATCCAGCCGCGCCCGGATCGGGACTATCAATCGCCGGATGTGGGCCAGCTAATAGCAACCGTCCGGCATCGCGCAGGGCTTCCAGCCGCGCTAAATGTGCCGGCCGCGCTTGCTGGCGGGCGGCGAGGCTGTTGGGATGATCGACCGCAAGAATGGCGTAGAGCATTTAATCTGTCTCCAGAGCATGCGCCGCCGGATCGTCTTTGACATGACGGGCCAAATACACCGTCTGCGCGATCACAAAGGCGAGTGTCAGCCCCATCATACCGAAGAGCTTGAAATCAACCCAAATCGACTCGCGGGCGTGCGCCGTGTTGCACAATTCTAAGGTCGCACCCTGATAGCGCGTGGCGCAGGCGGATAGATCCACGCCCGCTGCGCCGGTCGCGGCAAGCAGCGCCTGATGTGCGTCATAAAAACCACTGCCGATATAGACGACGAACAGATTGGCGAAGCCAAGCGCAATAAAAAAGCCGCTCCAGAGTGCATTCAGTCGTCGCCAGATCGGTGGCGGTAACACAACAGCTTGTCCCATCATGCGTTCGATCAGTGGACGCGCACCGATCCAGTGACTGCCGATAAAAACCGCCGCAAAGAGCCAATTAACGAGCGTGGGTTTCCACATTACAAAGATCGGATCGTGGAGCGCGATGGTCAACCCACCGAACACGATTAACAGCGCCAGCGTCGCTAACGGCAGAGTCTCAACGCGCCGCTGTCGGATCCACATCCAGGCAACCTGTGCGGCTGTTGCGCCAATCGCTACGGCGGTCGCCCAGTAAATGCCAGCGAATTTATACGCAACGAAAAACAGCAGAATCGGCAGAAAATCGATGACGAGTTTCATCAAAAAAACCTAAAGCACAGCTCGCAATGAACAGATAAGCTGACCAGCATACGGCCTGAAGGTGGGCGCGGTAAAGTCGCACCCGCCGCTGCGACGCGGTACCTGATGCGGCAGGCGCAGCGTTTTGCCGCTCACGCGGTGCTTACTGCACGACTGTCTATGATCCTATTTCGCCCCTGATGTTGGAGTTTTTCAGCCTATGGCGTTATTACTCAGTTTTTCTCGGTTGATTGATCGACTTAATTGCAGCATCGGTCATTTCACCCGCTGGTTAGTGCTCGGCAGTGTGCTTTTGAGTGCGCTGTCTGCCACACTGCGTTATATGCTCGATTGGGGGTCTAACGCCATGATCGAGGGGCAGTGGTTTATGTTTGGCTTGATCTTTTTATTTTATGCACCGCTGACGCTACAAGAGCGCGGGCATGTGCGGGTTGATATTCTCTATAATCGGTTATCACCACGCGCACAGGTGCTGGTTGAAATGCTTGGCGCTTTGCTATTTTTATTGCCAGTTTCGCTATTAATTGTGATCAATGCTTGGGATTATTTTCTGATTGCATTTCATCAAAATGAAGCCTCAGTTAATCCAGGTGGGCTAATTTGGTGGCCGATGAAGTTAGCGATTCCGCTCGGCTTCGGATTGCTCGCGCTACAAGGCGTGGCTGAATTGATTAAAGGTGCAGCCGCCTTGACCGGTCATTTACCGCTGCCGCAAGCCACTAACGGAGCGCACTAATATGATTGACTGGCTTGCTGCAAATCTGGCTCCAGTGATGTTTCTTGCGCTGGTGCTATTTTTATTGATTGGCTATCCGGTCGCATTTTCACTCGCTGCTGTCGGAATGCTCTTCGGCTGGATCGGAATTGAATTGGGAATGCTCACGCCGGCGCTTTTGCAAGCTTTACCGGATCGCGTATTCGGCATCATGCGCAATGAAATTTTGCTGGCAGTGCCGTTTTTTACCTTTATGGGCTTGATTTTAGAGCGCAGTGGACTCGCGGAAGAATTGCTCGATACCGTCGGCCAGATTTTCGGCAGTGTGCGCGGTGGGCTGGCGTATGCGGTGATTTTCGTCGGCGCATTGTTGGCAGCAACGACGGGCGTGGTTGCGGCAACAGTGATCGCGATGGGCTTGATTTCGCTGCCGATTATGCTGCGCTATGGCTATCATCCTCGGCTCGCAACCGGCGTGATCGCGGCCAGTGGCACGCTGGCGCAGATCATCCCGCCCTCGCTGGTGCTGATTGTGATGGCCGATGTGTTAGGACGTTCTGTGGGTGAGATGTATCAGGGGGCGCTGTTGCCGGGGCTGATTCTGACCGGATTTTATGCGCTGTATGTGTTCGCGAATACGCTGATTTGGCCAGAACGCGCACCAGCATTGCCGCTGGAAGCGCGGACGCTGCGGGGTCGTGCGTTGGCGCGGCGTGTGGTGTTGGCGCTGCTACCGCCGTTGGTGCTGATTTTTCTGGTCTTGGGGACGATCTTTATCGGCTGGGCGACGCCCACAGAAGGCGGTGCAATGGGGGCAGTCGGGGCGTTGCTGTTGGCGGCATTCAAAGGTCGGCTCAAGCGCACCATGCTCACTGAATCAATGGCGTCAACTGCACGTATTACCAGCTTTGTGATTTTTATTTTGATCGGCGCGAGTGTTTTTAGTCTGACTTTTCGTGCCGTTGATGGTGATTTATGGGTTGAGCATCTTTTGACCGCTTTACCAGGCGGGGCGCTTGGCTTTTTGATTTTCGTGAATGCGCTGGTTTTTGTGCTGGCATTTTTTCTCGATTTTTTTGAGATCGCTTTTATTATTCTGCCATTACTTGCGCCAGTAGCGGCAAAACTCGGCATTGATTTAGTCTGGTTTGGGGTGTTAATTGGCGTTAATATGCAAACCAGCTTTATGCACCCGCCGTTTGGCTTTGCGCTCTTTTATTTGCGCTCCGTTGCGCCAGCGTCGGTGCGCACAACCGATCTGTATTGGGGGGCGGTGCCCTTTTTGGGGATTCAAGTCTTGATGGTGACGCTGATTATTGCGTTTCCGCAATTAGTTAATTGGGGCTTGGATCGGTCGCCAATTGTGACCGCGCCGACTGAAATCGTGCTACCGGAATCAGGTGGATCGAGTTTGCTCGATAGCGGTGATTTTGATGGGATGTTCGGGCCGCCGCCGCGCACGGAATAACGCTCGGATCAATCGCGCCGATCAATTGCGTGGTGTGTTCAGATTGAATTAACGCACCACGCCAATTCCCCACAGCCACAGCCCCAGATTCAGCGTCACAAAGGCTAATAATGTTGTGAGCACCAGCGCGGTTGCGGGGATTTCACCCTGACCATAGCGTTGCGCAATCAACGGAAAGATTGTGACCATCGGCAATCCGGCCAAAATCAGCGCCGCTTGACCGAGGGTTGGATCGAGCGTCGGCACCAGCAGCAATAGACCAAACATCACCAGCGGATGCAGCACCAGCTTACCGGCCGCAATCGCCGTCGCTGCGCCGAGTGCCCCGCGCATCCGCTGGCCGGCCAGACTGCCGCCGATGGCAAACAGCGCCACCACCGCCGCCGAGCCAGCCAGTAACGCAATGGTGCGATCCAGCGCCAGCGGCAGCCGCCAATCGAGCGCGGCAAACAGCAGCCCCGCGCCAATAGCCAGCAGAATCGGATTCGTCCCCACAGTGCGGAGCACGCGCCCCAGTGTCCGCAGGATGTTGTCGCGGCCGCGCTCACGGTGAAACTCGGTCAGCATCAGCGTCAGCGGCAGAATCAGCAGCACTTCGGTCAGAATCGCCATCACCACCGCAATCAGCGCCGCATCGCCCAGCAACTGCGCCACCAGCGGATAGCCGATATAGCTGCTGTTCGACATCGACAGCCCCATGCCAAAAAAGGCGTTATCGAGTGGCGAAGTGCGCCGCACCAGCGATGCGACTGCTACGCCGATACCATAGGTGAGCAGTGAGGCACTGACATAAACGAGCAGAAAATCCGGCACCACAATGCTGTCAAGCGAGCGTTTAGAGAGCGTGTCAAATAGCAGCGCGGGCAGGGCAAACAGCAGTACGTAGCGGCTCATGGCGACCGCGCCTTCGCGGGGCATCCACGCTTGACGCACCGCGACAAAGCCCAGTGCGATGAGCAGAAAAATCGGAGCGGTGATGGCGAGGATGGCGAGCACGGCGGATGTCCTCAGGGTGGCGCGGAAGCCGAACGCGGCGGTTCGTGCCAAGCGTCGGCGTTACAGTCCGCGAATCTCAAGACGCTCAAAACACGACGCATCAACCGCTGTCACCAGCTCGCGTGGTGTGACGGCATAGCTGGGCAGCTTCGGATCTAGTGCCCGCTGGGTTGCACAGACTTGCAACGCATAGTGTTGCACACCATGAGCGGCCAGCTCGTGGCTCAATGTACGCAGATAATCCGGCGTCCAATCGGGCATCAGCGTGGTGCGAACTTCGAGCTTAACCCCAGATGCGACTAATAGCGCCAGACTTGCCCACGCCTGTTCGCCCGAATGTGGCCCGCCAGTGAGTGCCGGATACTCTTCGGGCAGGGCTTTAATATCCAGTCCGATCCAATCAATCAGCGGCAGTAGCTGATGCAGGCGCTCAGGATATGCGCCATTAGTATGCAGCCCGATTTTGTAGCCCAGCACGCGCAGCTCGATCATGGCCGCGCCAAGCGCCGTTTGCAGCGTCGGCTCGCCACCGCTAAACACCACCGCATCGAGTAAACCGACGCGCTGGCGCAAAAAAGCGTGAAGATCGGCCCAAGCGATCAACTGTTCGCTGGCAGCCGCTTCAAGCAGATCGCCGTTTTGACAATAACGACAGCGCCATGCACAGCCTTGACAAAAGACTACGGCGGCCAGTTCACCCGGATAATCAATGGTCGTCAGGCGCGTCAAGCCGCCGATTCGCAGCCGGTCGGCAATCTGAAGCGAATCGGGCGCGGCAGTGGGGATGCGGTCAAGCATAGGAACGGGTCAGAGCGGGATAATCCAGCCGTCACGCAGACGGCTCGGAACAGGTCGCAGCTCAGGCCGCGACGCGCTGATCTTGCTGGCGCAGTGAACCGCGTGGTTGCTCACTGAAATAGCACCGCTCGGCATGTTCGGCCTGCTTGCCAACATTAAAGGCCGCAACGGGACGGTGATAGCCCATGACGCGAGTCCACACTTCGCAGGGTGTCCGGTCTTCGGTTTTGAGTTCGAGGGTGTCGTTCATTTGCGCATTCTCCTTGACTTCGATGCGTCTTGATGATCGCTCGCCGCGCTGGGGCGACGAGTCGCGGGCCGTGAGCTAGGGCAAGATCGCTTTAAAAAACGGTCGCCGCCAGCCGTTCGGGTTCGGTGTAATTAGTTCAACAGCGGTGGCTGGCAGTCGGCACTTGCGCACTGTGCTTGGCGCTTACGCGCAATCAGCTCTTGATCGCAGATTGGGCAAAATTGATGCTCACCGGCGATATAGCCATGTTTGGGACAGATGGAGAACACCGGCGTGATCGTGATATAGGGCAGGCGGAAATTCTCCAGCGCCCGCCGCACCAGCCGCTTACAGGCTTCAGTCGAAGAAATCTGCTCGCTCATATATAGATGCAGCACCGTGCCGCCGGTGTACTTGCTCTGAAGCGTCTCCTGCATCGCCAACGCCTCGAACGGATCGTCGGTGTAGCCAACCGGCAACTGCGAGCTATTCGTGTAATAAGGCGTTTCGTGCGTGCCCGCTTGGAGCATGTTAGGAAAGCGTTTTTGATCCTCACGCGCAAAGCGATAGGTCGTCCCTTCAGCCGGCGTTGCTTCCAAGTTATACAAATTGCCCGTCATCTCTTGGAACTCGACCATCCGTACCCGCACACGGTCGAGCAGTCGGCAGGCGAGATCGTGACCTTTGGGCGTTGTAATATCCTCAGCATCGCGGGTGAAATTGCGGATCATCTCATTGATACCATTGACGCCGATGGTCGAGAAATGATTACGCAAGGTGCCTAAATAACGTTTGGTATAGGGAAATAATCCAGCATCCATGTGGCGCTGAATGACTTTGCGTTTAATTTCCAAGCTATTGCGAGCGATGTCGAGCAATTCATCTAATCGCGCCATCAAACCGGCTTCATCACCGCGATGGGTATAACCCAAGCGGGCGCAATTGATCGTCACCACGCCTAATGATCCAGTTTGTTCGGCTGAACCGAATAAACCATTGCCGCGTTTCAATAATTCTGAAACATCTAATCGCAAGCGACAGCACATAGAGCGTACCATATGCGGTTCCATATCGGAGGATATAAAATTGGAAAAATAGGGAAGTCCAAACTTTGCCGTCATTTTAAACAGATGGTTTATATTTTCACTTTCCCAGGGAAAGTGATCGGTAATATTATAGGTTGGAATTGGAAACGTAAACACGCGCCCCTTCGCATCGCCTTCAGTCATTACTTCAATATAGGCGCGATTGATCATATCCATTTCGGCTTGCAGCTCGCCATAGGTAAATGGCTGCTCAACACCGCCAATAATCGGCACTTGCTCGCGCAAATCGTCTGGGCAAACCCAATCGAAGGTTAAATTTGTAAATGGTGTATTCCCAGTAATAAAAGTCTTGCCGCGCCGACGCGCAACAAAGGTGCCGTTGCGTGTGGTCGGACACCAGACTTTACCTTGATAGGGTTTGCGCTCAATCAGTTGAATATAGGTCTCACGATTGCGCACAATATTCAGCACATGCACGCCTGAATCTTTGCGCGTGTGTATCGTGCTGCCATAACCGGCAAGCGCACATAATTCTTGTAGCGCATCGAGAGTATCACGATCTTTAGTATCAATTCGTGCGTGTCCATTTTCTTCAATATGCCCATCACCTTTTATATAGGTTTCAAGGAACAAGCGGATTTGACGCGCTGAGAGCGTGCGAATCATATCAGGGACGCATTTGCGCTCTAAATAGCCGAGCACAAATTCGCTTGCGTCTTGACGCAAACCATAGCGATAAATTGGAGCATTTGCATCAGTGCCAGTGCGCTCATGACGATCCCAGCTTAATCCTAGCTCATGCAGCAACCATTCAATCTCTGCCGCATGTTCTGCATTGCCAAGCGATGACAACAAATGAATACGCGCTTGGCCATTGCTGACATCAACGTGACCTTCAGCAACAATCCAAGCCAGCAACATGACAAGCTTGTCGTCGATTTCAGATTCAGACGACGTTTCCCACGCATTAGGAATAATAACAGGGGATTTTAATGCGGCGACCTGCTCAATCTCTTCAAGTACCCAGTGATTGTCACTGTTGAATACCTTGCGCACCACTTTATGACGCGGTGTAATCCATTGTTCTTGCGTGCGATTACGCAATACATACATATCGCCATCAAAGTCATAAGCAGTAATCGCTAATGGCTCCAAATATTCCAGCCGATTATTGCGATAATCAAAGGTTGCGATCTTTTCGCCGGGTTGAATCTGGTCATAACGCTTCCAGCCGTGTTCAGTTAAACATTCGGTTTCAGCATCAACGCATTGCGTTCCCCAGCGTGACGGCACATTCAGGTTATAAATCAATTCCTGAATATATTGCTTGACCTGTTTATAGGGCAGCTTATCAACACGCACATAGGGTGCCATATAGGTGTCAAAGCTGGAAAACGCCTGTGCGCCCGCCCATTCATTTTGTAGCGTGCCGAGAAAATTGACGATCTGCCCAATCGCCGAAGACATATGTTTCGGTGGCGCGGCCTCGACTTTACCCGGCACGCCATTGAGTCCTTCATAGAGCAGGGTGCGCAATGACCAACCAGCGCAATAGCCAGAGAGCATATCTAAATCATGGATATGCAAATCACCTTCGCGGTGTGCGGTGCCGATTTCGGGCGGATAAACATGATTGAGCCAATAATTGGCGATCATTTTGCCAGATGTATTAAGAATCAGCCCACCGAGCGAATAGCCTTGATTGGCATTCGCGGCAACACGCCAATCCGAGCGGTCGAGATATTCATTGATCGAACTGCCAACATCGACCACCGTGCGGCTATCAGTGCGCAATTTTTTACGTTGCTCACGATAAATAATATAGGCCCGCGCTGTTTCAAAATGATTCGCTGCAATTAGCGTTTGTTCGACAATGTCTTGAATATTTTCAATATCCGGCAGCCGCCCATCGCTAAACCGATGCGCCAGCACCTTGATCGCCTGCGCTGTCAACAAACTGGCTTCAGCGGTTCCAAACTCGCCGCTGGCTTGACCGGCCCGCCGGATCGCCGATTCGATCTTGCTGGCATCAAAACGCACATCCTGCCCGTCGCGCTTGAGCACGCGGCTCGGTGGGGTTGGGGAGTGCAGGTGATGGGTCATCGTCGGTCTCAGTTGTTACTTGGTTGTTGCAAGGTGTCGCGAAGCGGGCGCTGCCGATTCGGGGGTCGCCGGGCGCTTTTCGTTCTAAATCAGACCCTTTGCGAGTAGCCGGAACGCAAAGCGCCCGCGGGTGCGGGCACAAGATGTAGTGTGAAAAAAGTATAACGCTAACCAGATGCTGTGGCTAGTGCCAATTCGCATTGCAATCGCACGATGTCAGTGTAGGTGCGTGGAAGGTACTGTATGGGCGTCAGTTTTTCGCTGTTTTCACAGGATGAAATCGATCTGAAGGCGGCGATGCGGTCAGCGCGTGACCGCATCGTCGTCGAGATGATGACGGCTAAAATTCGACCGCTAACTGCGCGGTGACGGTGTTCGCCGACTGCCCTGAGCCGCCGTCGCGGGTGGCGTAATCGCGGTCATGCGCCCATTCCAATCCCAGCGCGGTGCCCTCAAAAAGTGTAATCGACCAGCCCAGCGCCCAGCGTTCTTCGGGCAGTTCGAGCGCCAGCGCCTCGCGGGTGCCTTGATAGGCAACAGCAATGCCCGATTCGCGCCCAAAGAGGCTGAAGCGATAACCGGCTTCGAGATTCCACGCCGCCGGACGTGCGCCCTGCGTGCCGAAAGCGAGGCTAGTGGGGTCGAAGTCCTCGGCGGCAGTGAGATATTCGCCGATCAGCGTCAAACCACCGAAACGTGCTCCGGCCTGTGCTGTCCAGCCGCCGGTGCGCTCGCTCGGATCGCTGCTCACCGTTGGATCGAACGCATTGGCGCTGACACGATTTGCTGCAATGGTTTCTTGTAGTGTGTCCGATTCGCCGAGATCGTTGAGATAGCCGACGCTCGCTGACCAAGCGCGATCAGCTTGTTCGTGGGCAAAACCGAGCGTTGCGCCCCAGCTTGCAACCCGATCTCGACCGTCAACATTATGATCGCCATTGAACACGTAAACGCTACCAGCGAAGCCCTGTTGCTCAAAACCAAGTTGCAATGCAGTCTCACGGGTCTCGCCGAGTTCGAGCGTCAACGGATCTGAAACCAAGTTGCTATCGTACACACCAAACGGCACGTAGAGTTGACCGGCAGTGAGAAACAGCGGCGAGACGGCGGCGTTAGCCAGCGTGACAAAGGCGGTATCGACTTCGAGATCAGTTACATCCTGTTCATAAAGAAACGTGATGCCCGCTTCAACCCAAGCGTGAACTTTGGAACGTATCCCTAATTCGGCGGTGGCGAGCACGAGGTCGCTGGTACTTGGGTCGTTTTCTGGTGCGATATAGCTGGTTTCGACTTCGATCAGGCCGGTCATTTCGAGGTTTTGATACCAAGCTGGCGCTGCTTCAGCGTCACTGGCTTGAATGGCGTGAGCCGTCAGTGTGAGGGCGATAGCAGTGGCGAGGGCGGATGGTTTCACGGGCGCTGCTCCGAATGATTTTGGGACATAAATAAGAATGGTTGTTATTTATATGCCAAAAAACCGGCGGCTGTAAAGCACCACGCCCGCATCTGCCGAACACGAATCGGCAGATGCTGCGGTGCAAGATGTGTGTTAGGGCAAGCGGCGAATCGCTTCGAGTGCGGTGTCATAGCGTTGACGCAAGGTGTCGGGCAGCGGCGAGGTTTTAGCGCCTGCACAGCCGCCGACGGCTTGCAATTGCTCGATAAAGTCGCGTTCGAGGCGTTCTTGTGTGCGGCGATAACTGCGTTCGGGGAAAAAATCGTCTTGAACGCTGAGAATCGTCAGACGCAGTTTGCTGACGATGAGTTTGTTGAGATTTTCGGTGCGCCGTCCCGAGCCGTCGCTCCGACAGCGGGCGTGATAGGCGTCGAGTTCGACGGCGGCGGTGACCGCTTCCACAAGTTGCGCTTGGATGGCGGCATCGAGTTCTGGTCGCGCCAGCGCACCGGGCAGCGTTAGCAGTCCGGCGATGAGCGCGAGCCAAAGATGCGGTTGATTCATGCGCGGTCGGTGCGTCGTCATAGTCGGCACGGTTGCGGTTTGGGTGTGGTCAGCGTGATCTAGCACGATCTGTCTCAACTGCGTCCGTAAACGGGAATGGCCGCGCCCGTGATGCCGCGAGCACGATCTGATAGCAAAAATACGATGACATCGGCCAGCGCCTCTAAGCTCACCCAAGTCGCGGGATCGCTATCGGGCATGGCGGCGCGATTTTCGGGGGTGTCGAGCGTACCCGGGAGGACGCAGTTAGCGCGAATGCCGCTGGCTTTGAGTTCATCGGCAAGCGTTTCGGTGAGCGTGATGACCGCTGCTTTTGCGACACAATACGGCCCCAGATGGCCGATACCGCGTGTTGCCGCTCGCGCCGCGATGTTGACGAGACTGCCGTGACCGGTTGTGAGGAGATGCGGCACTACGGCGCGGGCGATGTGAAAGGCACTGCGGGCGTTGAGGTCGAGCATTGCGTTCCAAGCGGTGTCGGTCGTGTCTTGAATGGCTGGCCCCATGCTAAAGCCGCCGACGAGATTGGCAACGCCATGTAGGGCGCCGAATCGCTCGACAATTTGCTGCACGAGCGCGGTGACCTGTGCGGCGTCGAGCAGGTCGGCAGCGAGTGCGATGGATTCTACGTTCGCTGGGAGTGTCGCTTGCAGGCGGGTAAGCGCGGCGGGATCGCGTCCGGTGAGCGCCAGGCGTGCGCCCTGTGCGGCGCAGGCCTGGGCGGTGGCGGCACCGAGATTGCCGGAAGCGCCGGTGATGAGAATGGTGCGAGCGTGCAAATCAGACATGGCGATGAATCCTGATGGAATGAGATGAAAACAGTACGGGTTTGTGCCGTTGCGGATACGTACGGGCGTGACTATTTCTTGGCCGCTGAAAACGCTGAAAAACGCTGAAAGCTCAAAGTTGCATGACAAGTCCCCAAGTCATGCGAGCTGTGGCGCTTATCTGTATGATTGGGGCCACTTTCACGCCGAAAAACCGCACAGCTTAGTCTGTGCGCAACGGGCGACTTACCGGGTGCAGCGTTTCGCGCAAGACTGATGATTGAATTATTGTTTTTGCTCTTGCCGGTTGCAGCGGCCTCGGGATGGTGGCTGGCGCAGCGTGATGCGCGTCGTATACGTCCGCCGCGTCCGTCGGCGCATCCCGATTTTCTGCGCGGCCTGAATTATTTGCTCGAAGAACAACCGGATAAAGCACTCGATCTGTTTTTGCATCTGGCTGAGGTCGATAACGAAACGGCCGAAACCCATCTGGCGCTCGGTAGTTTGTTTCGGCGACGCGGCGAAGTCGATCGTGCGATTCGGCTGCATCAAAATTTGGTCGAGCGGGCGCAGTTGAGTCCCGATTTGCGCGGCAGTGCGCTGTTTGAGCTGGGACAGGATTACATGAGCGCCGGTCTGCTGGATCGCGCTGAGATGTTATTTGAGGAATTATCCGCGTTGAGCGCACACAGTCAGCGGGCACTGCACGCCCTGCGCGATCTGTATCAGCGCGAGCGCGATTGGCGGCGCTGTTTGGAAGTGGCCGCGCAACTGCAAGCTCTGAGCGGTCAGCAGTTAGCAGCGGAGATCGCGCATTATCATTGTGAATTAGCCGAAGAAGCGCGGCGGCGGCAGGATGTGACCGCAGCGCGGGAACAACTACGGCAGGCGCGACAACTCGAAGCGCATTGTGTGCGAGCGACCCTGCTCGAAGGGTTTATGGCGCTCGAAGCCGATGAGGTGGCGACCGCAGCGGCGTTGTTTGAGCGCGTCGCAGCGCGAGGCGCGACCTATATTCCAGAGATTTTGCCGGCGCTGATTGAATCGCTGGAACGACTGGGCGCGGATGTGATCGCGCCGCTGGAAGCTTTGGCCGCGACACATGCCAGCCCACCGCTGTTGCTGGCGCTGAGTGAGCGCATTGAGCAGGCACGCGGTTCCGAAGCGGCGCTCGATTTGCTGGCTGATTATCTGGCGCATTGGGCAGATCTGGCGGTATTAGAGCGGTTTTTAGCACTGCGGGCGCAGGCGTCCGATCCGGATGGGCGAGCGCATCGCTATGCGCGGGTGGCGCTGGGTGTGGCGCGACATTTATTGCAACGTCAGGTTATTTATCAATGCGAGCATTGCGGATTTCAGGCGCGGGCGCTGCATTGGCAATGCCCGAGTTGTCGTCATTGGGGAACTGTAGTTGCGGTGCTTCCAGATGCGATTCAGCCGTCAGCGTGAGTGATAAAAAATAAAAAAACAAGACAGGATGAACAAGATTTTTCAGAATGAACAGGATGATTTTTTTAAATTATCTTAATCCTGCTCATTCTGAAGCATCCTGTTAATCCTGTCTCAATTCCGATTTAAACAGACCAGCGCAATTCCGTGACACAGATTCAATCAATTCAACCCATTAAACCGATTATCGTCGCCCTCGATTTTGCCAGTGACGCCTCGGCATTCACACTGGCTGAACAGCTCGATCCGGCGCGGTGTCGGCTCAAAGTCGGCAAAGAATTATTCACCCGCTTCGGGCCAGCCTGCGTTGAGCAGCTTCAGCGGCTCGGCTTTGAGGTGTTTCTTGACCTCAAATTCCACGACATCCCCAACACGGTCGCCGCCGCCTGTGCCGCCGCTGCCGATCTCGGCGTGTGGATGGTGAATGTACACGTTTCGGGCGGTCGCGCCATGCTCGAAGCGGCGCGTGATCGTCTGAATCAGTGTACACATCCGCCGTTGCTGATCGGTGTCACCGTGCTGACCAGCCTTGACCGCGCTGATCTCGCGGCTATCGGCTGCGCGGGTGAGCCGCATGAGCGCGTGTTCGCGTTGGCGCAGTTGGCGCACACTACTGGGCTGGATGGCATTGTCTGTTCGCCGCATGAAGCCGCGTCCGTGCGTGCCGGACTCGGGCCAAACTTCCGGCTCGTCACTCCGGGCGTGCGTCCAGCGGGCGCGGCGCTCGGCGATCAAAAACGGGTGATGACACCCGCTGAAGCATTAGCGGCGGGTGCGGATTATTTAGTGATCGGGCGTCCGATCACGCAAGCGACTGATCCGCTGTCGGCGCTCGACGCGATCAATCAATCCTGTCTGAATTGTCTGGAGAATTGAATACATGGCCAAAGTACGTAAAGCGGTGTTTCCGGTCGCCGGCATGGGCACCCGCTTTTTACCCGCGACCAAAGCCAGCCCCAAAGAAATGCTGCCGATTGTCGATAAACCTTTAATTCAATACGCTGCTGAAGAAGCAGAAACTGGTGGCGCAGATCAATTAGTATTTATCACCGGTCGCAATAAACGCTCAATTGAAGATCATTTTGATACCGCCTATGAGCTGGAATCAGAATTAGAACGCGCTGGCAAAGATCAGCTACTTGAAATTGTGCGCCGGGTATTGCCTGGTTCAGCGTCCTGCATTTATGTGCGCCAAGCGGTGGCACTCGGTTTAGGTCATGCCGTGCTCTGCGCCAAGCCGGTAGTGGGCGACGAGCCATTTGCGGTGCTTTTGGCTGATGATTTAATCCGCTCGCCTGGAAAGGGTGTGGTTGCGCAGATGGCTGATGTTCATGCGCGTCACGGTTGCAGCGTGCTAAGTGTGCAGGAAGTGCCACGCGAAGAGACGAATAAATACGGCATTGTTCAGGTTGAGACCGATGCCGATGGCACGATGCGCGTGGTGTCCATTGTCGAAAAGCCGAATCCAGCCGATGCGCCGTCGAATTTAGCCGTCGTTGGGCGCTATTTGCTCACCCCGCGTATTTTCGACAAGCTCGAACAGACCGGTAAGGGTGCAGGCGGTGAAATTCAATTGACCGATGGTATTTCCGATCTGCTTAAAGATGAGCCGGTCATTGCCTATCCATTTGAAGGCAAACGCTATGATTGCGGTAGCAAGCTCGGCTATTTAGAAGCAACGGTTGAATATGCGTTGACGCATCCAGAACTCGGCGAACGGTTTGCCGCCTATTTGCGGGCGTTGTCGGTGTAAAGTTTAAGCAAATGACTGGTCACGAAGTGAGGGCTTTGTGACCAGTAAATTAAATCGATAAGGTTATTAAACCCCTATTTTTCTGCACAGAACACAACATAAAAAAACCCAACCAAGCACTCAAACTTGACTGGGTTTTTAAGACGATCCGCCCCGCCTACGCGAAGCGATTTAATCCGCCTCAGTAATCCATATCATCCATGCCGCCAGCTGGAGCGGCTGATGCCTTATCCTGCTTCGGCTCATCGGCGATCATCGCCTCAGTGGTAATCATCAGACCGGCCACCGAGCAAGCATTTTGCAGCGCCGAGCGCGTCACCTTCGTCGGATCGAGGACGCCCATCGTCATCATGTCACCGAATTCACCGTTCGCGGCGTTGTAGCCGAAGCTGCCGGAACCATCAGCGACTTTATTTAGAATCACCGACGGTTCTTCACCGGCATTGGCGACGATCTGACGCAGCGGCTCTTCCATCGCCCGCCGCGCAATACCGATACCAACGGTTTGATCGTCGTTTGCACCCTGAAGATTCTTGATTGCGGTGAGCGCCCGCACCAGCGCCACACCGCCGCCGGGTACGATGCCTTCTTCGACCGCCGCCCGTGTTGCGTGTAGCGCATCTTCGACGCGCATTTTCTTTTCTTTCATCTCGATTTCAGTGGCCGCGCCGACCTTAATCACGGCCACGCCACCGGCAAGCTTGGCCAGTCGCTCTTGCAGCTTTTCGCGGTCGTAATCGGAGGTGGTTTCCTCGATCTGTGCGCGAATTTGCTCGCAACGCGCTTTGATGTCCGCATGTGCGCCCGCGCCGTCGATGATGGTGGTGTCATCTTTGGCAACTTGGACGCGCTTGGCGGTGCCCAGCTCGTTGAGCGTGGCTTTTTCCAGCGACAAGCCGACTTCTTCAGCAATCACGGTCGCGCCAGTCAGCACGGCGATGTCTTGCAGCATTGCTTTGCGGCGATCCCCAAAACCCGGCGCTTTGACCGCGCACACTTTGAGAATACCACGCAGATTGTTGACCACCAGCGTCGCGAGGGCTTCGCCTTCGATATCTTCGGCGATAATCAGCAGCGGCTTACCGGCCTTCGCGACGCCTTCGAGCACCGGCAGCAGCTCGCGGATGTTAGAAATCTTTTTGTCATAGAGCAGGATGAACGGATCATCTAGCTCCGTTTTTTGGCTTTGCTGATTGTTGATGAAGTAGGGCGAGAGATAGCCGCGGTCGAACTGCATCCCCTCGACTAGATCGAGTTCGTTATGCAGTGATTTGCCTTCTTCGACCGTGATGACGCCTTCTTTGCCAACCTTTTCCATCGCTTCCGCGATGATCTCGCCAATCGACTCATCCGAATTGGCCGAGATGGTGCCAACCTGCGCGATCTCTTTATTCGTTGAGCACGGACGTGATAGGGCTTGCAGTTCTTTGATCGCTGCTTCGACGGCCTGATCCATGCCGCGCTTGATGTCCATTGGGTTCATACCCGCAGCGACCGATTTTAAGCCTTCGCGCACCATCGCTTGCGCCAGCACCGTCGCGGTCGTGGTGCCGTCACCGGCGATATCGGAGGTCTTGGACGCGACTTCTTTCACCATCTGTGCGCCCATATTTTCGAACTTATCTTTCAGTTCGATGGCTTTGGCGACCGAGACGCCATCTTTGGTCACGGTCGGTGCGCCCCAGGATTTTTCGATCACAACGTTGCGGCCTTTTGGCCCGAGTGTGACTTTGACGGCGTTGGCCAGCACATCAACGCCGCGCAACATGCGGACGCGGGCATTTTCACTGAAAAAAATCTGTTTCGCGGTCATTGTGTAATCTGTCTCTCAATGTGGATAGATGTGGGATGGTCGGGAGCGGATGGCGGATTAGACGATGACGCCCATTAGGTCGTCTTCGCGCATGACGAGCAGCTTTTCGTCGCCAACCTTGACTTCGGTGCCAGAATATTTGCCAAACAGCACGCGGTCGCCAACTTTGACATCCAGCGCCCGAATTTCGCCGTTTTCGAGGATTTTACCCTTGCCAACGGCTATCACTTCGCCCTGACTCGGCTTCTCGGTCGCGCTGTCAGGGATCAGGATGCCGCCAGCGGAGGTGCGCTCCTCTTCAGTGCGACGGACAACGACACGATCATGTAATGGACGCAGGTTCATAACGCTTGGATTTCCTGTGCAAACAGAGGGTTGATGTTATTAGCACTCTTTCTGAGTGAGTGCTAACACTGTAATCGCAAAACGGGCGATGTCAAGAGGGGGGCGGGTGTGTCAGTTTTTTCGCCGCTGAAAGCGCGGAATTACGCAGAAAAAATCTTTGGTCTTTTCGTGACGAAGCGCCAGCTTTGTCACGTCTCGCTGGAAGCCCACTTGTCAACTTCTTATGCCCAAATCAGTTGACAACCCAGTCAGCCCGCTTAAAGTGACGGCTTTTGCGCCTGACTGGTTTGCCGCTTATGTCATCCACTATCGTTGTTCTGTCTCCACCAGCATCTGCTCTGCGTCACGATTGGTCGCTTGCCGAGATCGAAGCGATCCTCGATCAGCCGTTCAACGATTTGCTCTTCGCTGCGCAGAGCCTACATCGCGCCCACTTTGATCCGAACTGCATTCAGGTCAGCACGCTCTTGAGCATTAAGACCGGAGCCTGTCCCGAGGATTGCGGCTATTGCGGTCAGAGTGCTCATCATGCAACAGCGGTCGAGCCGGAGCGCATTTTGCCGCTCGACACCGTGCTCGATGCCGCCCGCACCGCGCAGGCTCAGGGCGCGACCCGTTTCTGTATGGGCGCAGCTTGGCGCAATCCGACCGACCGTCATCTCGAACAGGTGATCACGATGGTCGAGGCGATTCATGCGCTGGGGATGGAAACCTGTGTCACGCTCGGAATGCTTACGGCAGCACAGGCGCAGCGGCTCAAGGCGGCTGGACTCGATTATTACAATCACAATCTCGATACCTCGCCCGAGTTCTACGGTCAGGTCATCAGCACCCGCACCTATCAAGATCGGCTCGACACGCTCGAACACATCCGCGCCGCCGGACTCAAGACCTGTAGCGGTGGCATCATCGGTATGGGTGAATCGCGCCGTGATCGGGCGTCGATGTTGCAGCAACTGGCTAATCTGTCGGCGCATCCTGAGTCTGTCCCGATCAATCTGCTGGTGCAGGTCGAGGGCACGCCGCTGTTTGGCGTCGCTGCGCTCGATCCGTTTGAGTTCGTGCGCGTGGTCGCCGCAACGCGGATCATCATGCCGCGCTCGAATATCCGGCTCTCCGCTGGTCGCAGTGAAATGAGCGACGAATTGCAGGCACTCTGCTTTTTGGCTGGCGCTAATTCGATCTTTTACGGCGAGCGGTTGTTGACCGCGCCCAATGCCGAATCCAACCGCGAC
Organism: Allochromatium warmingii; assembly: GCF_900107145.1. Lineage (GTDB taxonomy): Bacteria > Pseudomonadota > Gammaproteobacteria > Chromatiales > Chromatiaceae > Thermochromatium > Thermochromatium warmingii. Next base: position 31,309 of record NZ_FNOW01000032.1, read on the forward strand.
CGGCGGCTGTTCGAGCGGCTGGGCCTGAGTTTTGAGCAGGTCGCCGCCGAGCGCACCGAGCCGGGTGCCTGTCACAAGATCACTGAGCACAAAATCCAGCTCTAAGGCGCAGACAATGGACAATCTGCGCCCGCGTCTCGATGCGCTCCAAGCCCAATCGCTCTATCGTCGTCGCCGCCTTCAGGACGGCCCACAGCAGCCGCAGGCGCGGGTCGATGGGCGGGCGCTGTTGAGTTTTTGCGGCAATGATTATCTCGGGTTGGCCAATCATCCCGACGTGATCGCCGCGCTGCGCGATGGGGCGCAACGCTGGGGCGTGGGTAGTGGCGCGGCGCATCTGGTCAATGGTCACAGTCGGGCGCATCAGGCGCTCGAAGAGGCGCTCGCCGAGTTTACGGGCCGTCCGCGTGCGCTGCTGTTTTCGACGGGTTACATGGCCAATCTGGGCGTCATCAGCGCATTGGCCGGACGCCATGACACGGTATTTGAAGATCGCCTCAATCATGCGTCCTTGCTCGACGGCGCGTTGCTGGCGCGAGCGCGTCTGCGCCGTTATCCACACGCCGATGCGTCCGCGCTGCACCGCTTGCTCAAGATAGAATCAGCGCGGCTGATTGTCACCGATGGCGTCTTCAGCATGGACGGCGATCTGGCTCCATTGCCCGAATTGGCCGCGCTTGCCCGCGATGCCGGTGCGTGGCTGATGGTCGATGACGCGCACGGACTCGGCGTGCTCGGCCGTGATGGGCGCGGCTCACTCGATCATTTCGGACTTGGTTTCAATGATGTGCCGATTTTGATGGGCACGCTCGGCAAAGCATTCGGCACTTTTGGCGCATTTGTCGCTGGTTCCGAGGAGCTGATTGAGACCTTGATTCAGAGCGCCCGCAGTTACATCTACACCACGGCGACACCGCCCGCGTTGGCGGAAGCGACGCTTGTTAGCCTCGCCATCGCCCGCCGCGAAACTTGGCGACGCGAACGACTTGCTGAATGGATTGAGCGGTTTCGCACCGGCGCGGCACGAATCGGATTGCAATTGATGGATTCATCGACGCCGATTCAGCCAATCATCGTCGGCAGTGCAGCACAAGCATTGGCGTGGAGCGCAGCGTTGGAAGCCGCTGGCTTATTGGTGACAGCGATTCGCCCGCCGACCGTTCCCGAGGGCACCGCACGCCTGCGGGTGACGCTCTCCGCCGCGCACACGGCTGAGGACATTGATCGGCTGCTGGCGGCGCTGGAATTGTGAATAAAATTTGACCGCTTTTTTAAACCGCAAAGGCGCAAAGAACACAAAATACACAAAGAATTTAAATTCTTTGAAAAATTTATTTTTAATTCTGCTTTTTTAAATACTTTAAAAATAAAGTTGTACCTGTTCCGTCCCGTGGGATTATATTCCGAAAAGGAGCTATCCTTTGTTCCAAGCCCGCGAGGCACTGCGCACACTCAGTGATGAGCTGAAGACGACCAAGCGGCGACTGCCGACGACACCATCCGCGACCTGACGGGACATCTAATCATGAATCTGAACCTACATCGCAACGCCCGCACCACGCCCGCGATTCGTCAGGAGCTACGCGAGTCCACGAAGTCAGAGCGCGAAC
>NZ_FNOW01000079.1 GCF_900107145.1 Allochromatium warmingii
GTAAGTCTGGGTTTTCAATTTTTATATTTCGCACTCTCATCGTGAAAACCTCTTTTATTTACTATAATTATAGACACTTCTGCAAATAACTATAAATTGCAATCTAATCTATGCGCATTGATTGATGCGCATTTTGTTAATAACCATCATTTTCATCATGCCACATTTCAGGCGCAAATCGTAATACGCGATTACGTCCGGTTTCTTTAGCGCGATATAAAGCAACATCAGCATATTTGAGTGTTTGCCAAAAAGTTTCGCTGTCTTCAGGAAAAAGCGCAACCCCAACGGAAATGGTTTTTTTAAGTTCACCGCCGGCGATGCGGAATTTATATTGCTCAACTGCCAAGCGAATTTTTTCTGCTACCTTGACTGCCATCTCACCATTGGTATCAGGTAATAAAATCAAAAATTCCTCACCACCAAACCGAATCACTAAATCAGAAGAACGAACATTTTGCTTTAACAATTCCGCGACCCCCTTAAGCACCGCATCACCGGCATCATGGCCGTGCGTATCATTGACCATCTTAAAATAATCCAAATCTAATAACAAAATCGCTAATACAGTATGACGCCGTTTCGCGGTCGCAACCAGTGTTTCGACATATTCTTCTAAAAAGCGTCGATTATGTAATCCAGTCATCACATCTTGCAGCGATGATTCGCGCAAGGTTTCGGTGAGGCGCTTGGCTTCCAGAACGGGAGCCATTTCACGGATGAACATTAAAATATAGGGCACTTGCAATGCTAAACAGGGCGCAATCGTTTGTGTCGTTACTAATTGCACCACCGCCCCCACAACGCCAGATTGAATAATTGGCACGCAATAATGCTGACGCACTTCACCACCTTGAGCATCTGCTACAAAAGCGGCACAGATGTGCTCCTGTGTCAGACCGTCAACGACATGACCTGCGCGGCGAGCGCGGCAATGTTCGCTGCGAATTAAAATTTGCGGATTGCACCATAGACAATTTTGGTTTTCATCACCATTAATTTTAATCACCTGTAAGTGACCAGTATCGCGGGTTTCATAGAGCGAGTATTCGCAGATACCAAACCGCTTGGTTAATAATTGACCAAAGCGTTCGTAAATCTCGGCTTTGGTTTCATCTTCTTCAATCGTAATTTTAAACGTTGCGGCATCAGCAAGACTGTTGACCATATCAATCGTGGTTTCGAGTTGATTGTCGATCCCACTGGGCATTCGTCCAGTTAGTTGCGCGACTCGCTCAACAATGCTGCTAAGTCCGTGGTCTAAATATTCCAACAGTCGATTGACATGGGCGGCAATCATCCCAACATCATCGGTTGTGCGCTGGGTAACACGCGCTTTAAATTGGCCTTTTAGCGCCCGTTGTACAACTTCGCCAATTTCGGTGGCAGTATCCCCAACTGGCAGCACTAAGCGCCGCGCTAAGGTAATCGCTAACAATGAAAACACGGCAACGGTAATCATAATGCCGATCACGCTGGTCATGGCGTGTTTGCGTAATCCAGATAATAATAATTCAATAGTAACTGCCCCTAAAACATCGCCTTCTTGGACACGATGGCATTGCAAACAATTCGGGGTGCCACGCGAGCTGGCAATATAGGGAATGGTGCCACGAAAAACGGGTTCACCAATTTCATCGATAATGCTGAAGCGCGGTTGACCATCTTGTAATACTTGAGTTTCAATGCGATCAGCGACCATTTCACGCTGCAAGCCTTCGCCAAATTGCTGGCTGACGAGCGGGGAGCGAATGACCCGCGCCATGCTTAAGCCTTGTACTTCCATCAGTCGCTCTAAAAATTGCTCGCGTTTATTGATGGTGCCGTTAATCATCGCTTCCGTTAAATGCACGCGGACGATTTCGGCGGCGGTTTTCACATGGGCGGTAGATGAATTGAGCGCAAATGAGCGAAAGGCATAGAGTGAAATAATCACCAGTGCTATTAAAATACTGGCGGCGAGGGCGACAAAGAGTAATGTAACTTTACGATTAAGATTCATGGCAGTGCTGTTCCTAGATAGCAGATTTGCAAGATGCGGATTGACAACAGAGAACGAATTGAATCACGGGTCTAAACCTTGAAATCGGAGACTACATTTCGAGGGTCGTGGCTGTTGCACAGGCGGTCAACGCATCCCTAGCTGTTCCGTCCCGTGGGATTATATTCCGAAAAGGAGCTATCCTTTGTTCCAAGCCCGCGAGGCACTGCGCACACTCAGTGATGAGCTGAAGACGACCAAGCGGCAACTGCTGACGACACCATCCGCGACCTGACGGGACATCTAATCATGAATCTGAACCTACATCGCAACGCCCGCACCACGCCCGCGATTCGTCAGGAGCTACGCGAGTCCACGAAGTCAGAGCGCGAAC
>NZ_FNOW01000048.1 GCF_900107145.1 Allochromatium warmingii
CGAACCCAAGTCAATACAAAAGCGAGCTGCGTTCTTTGCTGACAGAGAATTTTTCTATTATCGGTTAATTGTCAAAAACGAAAAATCGGTATCAGTTTAGTATAAAATCTAGCTCAATAATAATGGACAAACCGCATAATTATTGGACGTTGATAGGCTAACGCGCCTGCTAAATCCGAGCGACTGCTCTTGATAGCGTAATCAACTAAGCTATCAAATCACGCCGCCGCGCTATCCGCTCCCGCGCAGTCAATTCACTGCCGCACCACAACACCGGCCGCTCTAACCATTTTTGAATAAACGCCCAAGATGCCGCATAGCCATCATGCGGCAGACGACAGGCGGTACAATCCTTGCGCGGCATTCCATAGGCATCGGTATACACTCGATATGGCCCCGGACAGTCATACGCAATCAACGGGCAATAACAAAATAAGCAGTTAAATGCCCGTTTTACTCCAGTATGACAGGGATAAAACGGGCAATCACGGTTCGTAAAACCTTTGTAGGCAATATGAGCCGTGGTGTTTTGAGGGTGCATCAGGCGGCAGTCAGCTCGATTAACACTTCATCGGGATTAACCGCTTCGCCTTTGCTCACATACACCGCTGTCACAGTGCCAGTAATTGGCGCCTGAATTTCGGTTTCCATTTTCATCGCTTCGGTGACAATCAGCGGCTGACCGGCAATCACCGTATCACCGTCTTTTACCAGCACATCGACGATATTACCCGGCATCGATGTTGTGACATGCCCAGGTTGACTCGGCTTAGGTCGCTTGCCGCTAATAGCACGCGGGCCACTCGCCGCACCGCCGCCAGTGAGCACTAATTCATCGAGCGTTTCGACGACCACTTCTTCGGGAATATCGTCGATGGTGAAATAAAAATGACGCTCGGCTTGTCCTTTATGTCCCGCACCCGTCACCTTAATGTGATAGGTCTCGCCGTGAACATTGATATTAAATTCCGTCGGCGCAGCCTTCGCCGGCGCACTCGCATTCGGCGATGGTTCGAGCGGTTCGGGTATCAGCGTCCCCTCGGCGCGTTGTTCTAAGAAACTGCGCCCAACTTCGGGGAACATTGCATACGTCAATACATCGTCATCTGACAGCGCCAGCGGCCCGATTTCGTGCGTCAGGCGCTCCAATTCCGGCTTGAGCAGATCGGCCGGGCGGCAGTCGATCAGATCTTCATTGCCGATGGCCTGCTGTTGCAGCGTCGGATTGACTGCCGCTGGAGCCGCGCCATAGCGCCCCTGTAGATAGAGTTTGACTTCGTTGGTGATGGTCTGATACCGCTTTTCGGTCAGGACGTTGAATACCGCCTGTGTGCCGACAATCTGCGAAGTCGGCGTCACCAGCGGCGGATAGCCGAGATCTTGACGCACACGCGGGATTTCTTCGAGCACGGCGCTCATGCGGTCGAGCGCGTTCTGTTCTTTTAATTGATTGGCGAGATTCGAGATCATGCCGCCCGGTACCTGATTGATCTGTACGCGGGTATCGACGCCGGTAAATTCGCTCTCAAATTGATGATATTTTTTGCGAATTTGATAAAAATACATCCCGACTTCTTGAATCGCTTCCAGATTCAATCCGGTATCATATTCAGTCCCGCGCAATGCCGCGACGATACTTTCAGTCGGTGGATGCGAGGTGCCGCCAGCCAGTGACGAGATCGCGGTATCGAGTGTGTCACAACCGTTTTCAATCGCTTTCAGGTGACACATATCGGCCAAGCCTGAGGTCGCATGTGAATGCAAATGCAGCGGTAAATTCACACTGTCCTTGAGCGCCTTGACCAGTTCCGCCGTCGCAAAGGGGGTTAATAATCCCGCCATATCTTTGATGGCAATGGAATCACACCCCATCGCCGCCAATTCGCGCCCCAATTGAACAAATCCGGCGATGGTGTGAACCGGACTGACGGTATAGCAAATCGTGCCTTGGGCGTGTTTATCGGCAGCTTTCGTAGCCTCAATTGCAGTTTTGAGATTGCGTAGATCGTTGAGCGCATCAAAGATGCGGAATACGTCCATGCCGTTATCCGCTGCCCGCTTCACAAATGCTCGCACTACATCATCAGAATAATGACGATAGCCGAGCAGATTTTGCCCACGTAGCAACATCTGCAAGCGCGTGTTCGGCAGCGCCTCGCGCAATTGCCGCAGACGCTCCCAGGGATCTTCTTTCAGAAAGCGCACACAGGCATCAAAGGTCGCGCCGCCCCAGCACTCCAGCGACCAGTAGCCAATCGCGTCGAGCTTCGGACAGATCGGCAACATATCCTCGGTACGCATCCGTGTGGCGAGCAGAGATTGATGCGCGTCGCGCAGGATGACATCAGTAATGTGGATTTTTGGCATCGTTTGGTCTCAAAATCGGTCAGTTCGGCGAGCCGGTACGCAGTCGCCCGCATGATTAGGTGGCGCGGAGTCAGTCGAGTTGGCGCGGAAACTGTGGAGCCAGCGTTGACTGGGGTTGCTCGCCGGCTGGCGTGAAAAAGCGTAACGCGCCGCTGTCGTCGCACTGCCAGACTTCCAGCGCACCAGCAGCAAAATACAGCGTTCGTTTAGTGGCCATTTCGCGCTCAGTCTTGCTATTGAAGAGCACTTCAATGCAGATTTCTGGCGCAAGTCGTTGATCGGCTAAGAGTTGCGCTTCGCGGTCGCGAGAATACCAGACCACATCCGGTGTTTTGGTGCCCGAATCCGTATCGACGGCAAATTCTGGTGCCGTGCGACCCTGTGGCAAACACTGCCGCAAACACCATTCGATCTCGCCTTGCCAGATCGCGTGGCGACGTTTATGCGGTGACATAACCAGTTGTCCGTATTCGTTGGTCTCGATCTTGTAAGGCAAATCTTTAAGCGCCGGATCGGTGATAACGTCTGACCACTGCATGATGACAGTCTCCAGCAATCCGCTACAGCCCAGCGTGCGCGGCAATCGCGGCGGCAATCGCGGCGGCAATATCCTCGCGGCGACGCTTCGTTGAATAATTCAACAATTCGGGATGCGACTCTAAAAAGCCGGTATTAAAGTTGGCAGCGCGGAAATCGGGATGACGCAGAATCTCCTGATAAAACGGAAGCGTCGTTTTGACCCCATAGACGCCCATATCGCGCAACGCCCGACAGCCGCGATTGACCGCATCCTCCCAATCCAGCGCCCAAACAATGAGCTTGGCCAGCATCGAATCGTAATAAGGCGGCACATTGTAGCCGGTATAAATGGCCCCATCGGTTCGCACACCCGGGCCGCCGGGCGCGTAATAGCGCGAGATGCGCCCAAAACTCGGCAAAAAGTTGTTTTTGGGATCCTCAGCATTGACGCGGAACTGGATCGCAAAACCGCGCCGCTGAATCTGATCCTGACGGTAGCGCAGCGGCAGCCCAGCGGCGACGCGGATCTGTTCCTCGACCAGATCAACGCCGGTGATCGTCTCAGTGATGGTATGCTCGACCTGAATGCGGGTGTTCATCTCCATGAAATAAAACCGCCCGTCGGCGTCAAGCAAAAACTCCACCGTTCCGGCGTTGGTATAGCCGACCGACCGCGCCGCGAGCACCGCTAAACCGCCGACATATTGACGCTGGGCATCATCCAGTTGCGGAGAGGGGGCGATCTCGATTAACTTTTGATTGCGCCGCTGAATCGAGCAGTCGCGCTCGAACAGATGGATGCAGTGGCCATGATGATCGGCGAGCACCTGGACTTCGATGTGCTTGGGATTGACCACGCACTTTTCCAAAAACACCTCAGCGCGGCCAAAGGCTTTGGTGGCTTCGGAGATCACGCGCTCGTAGTTGTGGCGCAGCGCGGCGGCATCATCGCAGCGACGAATGCCACGCCCACCGCCGCCGGAGGTCGCCTTGAGCATGACCGGATAGCCGATGGTGTCGGCGTACGCGAGCGCCTCGTCGAGACTATCCAGATTGCCCGGGCTGCCGGGGGTGACTGGCACGCCGACTTTTTGCATCGCTTGGCGAGCGGCGGTTTTATCACCCATGCGGGCGATGACCTCGGCATTGGGGCCGATAAAGGTGATCCCGCGTCGGGCGCAGGTCAGCGCCAACTCAGGGTTTTCGGACAAAAAGCCGTAGCCCGGATGCACAGCATCACAGCCGGTCATCACCGCGAGGTTGACGATGTTATGAACGTTGAGATAACCGGCGACTGGATCGCTACCCAAGCTGTAGGCTTCGTCGGCCTTTTTGACATGGAGCGAGTGACGGTCGGCTTCGGAATAGATGGCCACCGAGCGAATGCCCAGTTCGGCACAGGCGCGGATGATGCGCACAGCGATCTCGCCGCGGTTGGCGATTAGGATCTTACGGAGCATAAGTTGATCTCTAAAAACGGCTGGCCGTAATATGGCGTTGGCAAGCCGAATCACGTCGGCTCGCAATGAATGCTGTTACGCAGCAATATAGCGGAAGTGGGCTGATCTGCAAAGCAATTGCTGAATATGGTAGTTGCGTTATGTCACTTATTGAGTAAAAATTCTAATCATTTAACTCAATTTGAGCTAAACTGAAAACATGACTAATCACTATTGGATTCTAAATATCGCAGATGGCGTGCGAATTTGTGTGCAGCCTGATCTACGCTTGATGACAACCTATGTGTTATTAGAACAAGAAGATTGGTTTGAACAGGAATTGCCGTTTTTGCGGAAACTTGTTAAGCCAGGTATGGGAATTATTGATATTGGAGCCAATCATGGCGTTTATACTTTAAGCCTTGCTAAACGCTTAAACGGACAAGGACTCGTCATGGCATTCGAGCCTGCAACTGTACCAGCGGCTTTGTTACAACAAAGCATACAAGAAAATAATTTTAACTCCGTTATTAAATTATATCAATTAGGATTATCCGATCACGATGGTCAAGCAAATTTATATATTGATACGAACAGTGAGCTTAACTCACTTTGTAAGACATCTTCAGCTAATTCCGCAACTGAAACAGTACGTCTGACAACGCTGGATGCTTTAATTAAAGCAGATGCTTGGCCAACGCAGTTTACTATTGACTTAATTAAGCTAGATGCTGAAGGTGAAGAAATACGGATTTTAAATGGTGGCGTGCAGTTTTTTTCTGAGCATGATCCGCTTGTCATGTTTGAATGGAAGCATGGAAACATACCTAATACTGGATTACTAGAAGCTTTTAATAAACTTGGCATGGATTGTTATCGTTTAATACCCGGGCTTTCAGCATTAATTCCAGTTGCCTTTGATGAAGTTTTGGATAGTTATCAGCTTAATTTGTTTGCTTGTAAACCAAGTTGTGCAGCACGTTTGCGAGCAAATGGCTACTTGCTGAGCGCAGAAGATTTAACAACATCTGCTTTGCCGCCAATCGTAACTTGGCCGCAAGTGCTTGAACAATTACCTTACGTTGCTGCCGTTAATCCAAACGGACACACAATTCAAGCTTGGCAAGCTGTTGATCATGGTCAAGATCAGCTATGGCAAGCGTATGAACTCGCATTAAATGCCTACCTAAGCTCAAAGTGTTTAGATCAACCATTGCCGCAACGTTGGGCATGGTTTAAGCAAAGTCGCACGCTACTAGAAAACTTGGCAACAGCCGGTAGTCTACATTTAGCTGTGTTGATATTGCATATTCGAGCTTTATATGATGAAGGCTTGCGTACAGCCGCTGTTGAGCTAAACAGCTCTTTATTAAAATTACTGCAAACTGGTTTGCAGGCACGTATCGATTGGCCGTTCTTACCTTTATTAGCCGAATATGAACAGCATTCACCGCAAGGTTTAGATGCTTGGCTACATGCGCAAATTGTGGAAAGTTTTGAAAGATACTCTACCTATTCATCGTACTTTAAAACTGATAATCAATGGTTGCAATATGTATCTGAAAATCCTAATCGCTCACCGCAAATGGAGCGCCGCCGCATATTAGTTTCGTTAAAAAATGGCAGAAAAATCAATTTAAATGCTACAAGTATTTTAAACATTGCGCAGCAAACTCCCAATCACCTTAATGTTGATTGGTGGCAGTTGTTATTACAAAATCAAAACAATAATCCATCTCAAAATAATTTAAAGAAAATTACTCAGTTTTTTATTAACGACTTAAAAAAATCTCACATTCAAATTTTAGATGTTGGCGCAGCAAGTTTTGGCCGTTTTACAGAACCCTATGCAGAAATTATGCAAGCTGGAATTACGCAAGTTTTAGGATTTGAACCAAATTTGGAGCAATGTGAACACTTAAATAAGCTTTATCGAAGTGATGCTCGGTATCGTTATTTACCGCAATTTGTTGGATCAGGAAAATCTGCAACATTCTACGAAACTAATTGGTCAATGACTGGTTCGCTGTTCAAGCCAAACACCGCTTTACTCCAACGTTTTGAAAACTTAGATGAGCTGGTTAGACTGAAAAACACTCACTCTGTTAAAACAGTAAAAATTGCTGATTTATCAGAAATTCAAGATATTGATCTTATTAAAATCGATGTACAAGGAGCGGAACTAGATGTTTTTCAAGGAGCCGAAGATCACCTTAATCAAGTACTTGTAATCTGGACTGAAGTTGAGTTTGTGCCGTTATATGAAAATCAGCCATTATTTTCTGAAGTTGAGCTTTTTCTTCGTGAAAAAGGTTTTTTGTTACATAGCTTTGATGGTATTGCGAGTAGACGATTTAAGAAATTTTCGCAATCTGGCAGTGTAGCCGCTGTTGGACGCTCTCAAGCTTTATGGTCTGATGCTATTTTTGTGCGCGACTTCAGGACGCTTGAACAACTCAGTACACTTAAACTGAAAAAATTAGCAATCTTGCTTGATCAAGTCGTAAAGTCTTATGATTTTTGTTATGAGGTTTTACTTCTTATCGATCAAAGAGAAAATAAAAACTATGCAAAAGATTATTTGCTGAGCCTTTCTTGAAGTTGCATCCTAATGATAAACACAGATCTAACAAAATCAATTCTTGAGAAAGCAGCTGCTTATCATCAAAGTGAGCAATTTAAGTTAGCAGAAAAACTGTATTGGTCTATTTTAGAGCGCGAAAAAAATTGTTCTGAGGCGCATTTAAATCTAGGAATTTTAGCACTGGAAACAAATCGTTTTGAGATTGGTTTAGAGCATTTAAAACAAGCTTTAGAAATTGAACCAAGTAATGGTAACTATTGGTTTGCTTTAGCGCAAGGATTTTTTATTGCAAAACAAAATGAAAACGCATTAATTGTTATTGAGCGTGCTAAATCATTAGGATTCAACACTTCAGAGATACAAGAACTACTAGATTTGGTTAAAAAAAATATTACTAGTAATCGATCTAACGTAGATGTTGCCAAACTTATACCATCTACACGAAAAAAAATGTTGTTTCAATTACTTCGGCTTAAAAAATTCGATGCTGCACAAGTTCAAGCTTATCAACTTATCGAAAAATATCCCGATGATGTTCTGGGATGGAAAGTATTAGGAACATTATTAGTACATAAAAACGATATTAATCAAGCAAAATTTTTTTTAGAGCGTGCGCTTCAAATTAACTCAAGTGATGCTGAAATATTAAATAGCTTAGGACAAGTTTATCAAAACTTAAAGCAATATGATAAAGCTTTGGAATGTTACCAAGCAGCCACGCTTTTGCGCCCTGACTTAGCTGAAACTTGGTTTAACCAAGGTCAATCTCAACAATATTTAAAACAATATCAAGCAGCAATTAAAAGCTATTCCAAAGCCATTTTATGCCGTCCTAAATATATAAAAGCACATGGAAATTTGGCAGCACTATTTTTACAACTAGGCCAACCTGAAAATGCATTAGATATTTACAATAAATTGTTAAAAATTTCGACTACACAAGAAGAAAAATCAGATATTTTTTATAGCCAAGCAATTGCTTTATCAGAACTAGGGCGTTTAAATGAAGCACTAAAAAGCTTAGACAACGCATTATCAATCAAACCAAAATTTGCTGCTGCGATTACTAATCGCAGTAATATACTGACTGCCCAAGGTTGCCCAGAAGAAGCACTTAAAGGTTTTGATTTTGCACTGACAATTCAGCCTGATTTAATGGTTGCCCAGCAAAATCGTTTGATGTGTTTAAACTATATTTCTGATATTTCAATAGAACGGATTATCAGCGAACATGTTGCTTTTGGAGTTTTTTTAGAAAAACAGAGTAAGCGTTTACCAAATAAAGAACGTGACATAAATCCAAATAAACGACTGCGTCTTGGTTTTGTATCTGGTGATTTTCGGCAACATCCAGTCATTTTTTTCTTACTGCCAGTTTTAGAGCATTTTGATAAAAAAAACTTTGAAATTTATTGCTACTCAACATCACATATTGAAGACATATATACAACAAAATGTAAAAATTTAGTCGATCATTGGTTGCAAGCAGATACAATAGATCAGCATGAGCTTGCCGATTGTATTTATAATGACAGCATTGATTTGTTAATTGATCTGAGTGGGCATACAAGCAGTAATGCTTTAGCTGTATTTGCAGCTAAGCCGGCCCCTATACAAATTACTTGGCTTGGTTATCCTAATATCACTGGTTTAAAATCTATTGATTATCGTTTAGTTGATCAATTTACAGATCCACTAAAAAAATCTGATGTGCTACATTCTGAACGCTTAATTCGATTGCCTCAAAGTTTTTTGTGTTATCGTCCGTGGATTTTGCTTGATCCTTTGCCAGTTGCTTTAGCGCCCTATACAAAAAATGGTTATATTACGTTTGGATCTTTTAATAATCTAGCTAAAATTTCATCAGTCACTCTTAAGCTTTGGGTTGATATACTACTTAATGTTCCAAATTCCCGATTAAAATTAAAAAGCAGCTTAGTTTCTGAACAAGAAACTTGGACTAGGTTAGTAAAATATTTTGCAACACATAATATTAAAAATGAACGTTTAGAAATTCAAATGCGAACTCAAAATTATCAGGAGCACTTAGAAGCTTACAATGAAATTGATATTGCACTCGACACTTTTCCTTATAATGGAACAACTACAACTTGCGAAGCATTACTTATGGGTGTTCCTGTTATTAGTCTCGCTGGAGATCGTCATGCTTCGCGTGTTGGTGCGAGTCTTTTAAACCAAGTGGGTTTATTTAAACTTATCGCAAATTCACAAGAAGAGTATATTCGAATTGCCAAAGATTTAGCCGCTAACAAAACTTTTTTGACCCAGTTACGAAAAGAATTACGTGAGCGTTTAGAGCATAGTTCTTTGTGTGATGAAGTTGGTTTTACGCAAACACTCGAAACTACTTTGCGTCATATGTGGCATCTTTGGTGCGCGGGTAAGCAACCAGAACCATTTAATGGTGATACATCAAATTTTGTATCAAAAAAAACACATTTTTGTTCGTTACCCCAAAACAAAATTTTAAAATATCATCAAACACAATCACCTTCTCTATCCCAGCAAGATTTAATTATTAACTTATTTAATCAAGAACAATATGACAAAGCAGAAAGCACTGCTCGTCAAATAATTGAAACGTATCCCAAAGACAAATTGGCTTGGAAAATTCTTGGCGCTATACTTGTTAAAACAAATCGTTTTCAAGAAGCACTTACAATTTTATTAGAAGCTAACCGTATCGCCCCTAATGATTCAGTATGCATTAATTCACTTGGTTCAGCCTTGCATAACCTGAAAAGATTTAAGGAAGCTTTAAAGTGTTTTCGGCGTGCTATTGAAATAGATCCAAATTATGCGCTAGCGTACAACAACTTAGGAACTGTACTTGGTGATCTTGGAAAACATCAAGAAGCATTAAATTACTATTCTAAAGCTTTAGAAATTTCCCCCCAAACACCTGAATTTTATTGTAATAAAGGACTTGCACTACATTTTTTAAGGCGTATTGAAGAATCACTTACGGCTTTTGAAGAAGCACTTAAATATGATCCTAATCATGTCGACGCTTTAAACAAACGCGGAGTTCAGTTAGCACTTATTGGACGTTATCAAGAAGCGATAAACAGTTACGATGCTGCATTAGCTATAAAGCCTGATATGGTTTATGCTTTAAATAATCGTAGCAATTTATTAAAAGATCAAGGTCTTTTGTTGGAAGCATATGAAGGTTATACCAAAGCCATATATATCAATCCTAATTTGCGCGAAGCTTGGCATAATCGTTTGTTTTGCATTAATTACCGCTCAGATCTATCAAGAGAGCAAATCTTTGAAGCACACTGCGAATTTGAATTAAAGCAAGCCACAACAATAGCTCGGTTGCCAGAACCTATCCATGTTAATCGCGATCCTGAGCGATGTTTACGTTTAGGGTTTGTTTCCGGTGATTTTCGGCAACACTCGGTTTCATTTTTTTTGCAAGCTGTTTTAGAACAACTTGATCGTCAGCAATTTGAAATATTTTGTTATATGACTAGTCGCTACTCCGATCAACGGACATGCACATTTCAAGCTTTAGCAGATTCTTGGATTGAGGCCGGACAATTAAATATGTCTGATTTAGCAAATCGCATTCGATCAGATAATATTGACATTCTTTTTGATCTAAGTGGTCACACCGAAGATAATGCCCTGTTAGCATTTGCAGCTAAACCAGCACCAATACAAATTAGTTGGATTGGTTATCCTAATACAACAGGATTATCAGCGATGGATTATCGTTTAGTTGATGACATTACTGATCCATTTAATGAAGCTGATACATATCACTCAGAATCGCTTATTAGATTACCGCATGGTTTTCTTTGTTATCGTCCACAGGACGCTGCGATTAATATATCCGTCGAATCATTACCTTGCTTAAACAATGACTTTATAACTTTCGGCTCTTTTAACACGTTAGCTAAAGTAACATCTTTGACACTCGATATTTGGAGTCAAATTCTATTGGTGATTCCGAATAGTCGTTTATTACTAAAGAATCCACGCGCTAAAGATGCTGCTATTTGGAATCAAGTAATAGCGCAATTTGCTAAACGTGGTATTTCAATGGAACGATTAGAATTACTTGGACGTGTTGATTCGCATATTGAACATTTGCAGCAATATCATCGTATGGATATCGCTCTTGATACCTTTCCTTACAATGGAACTACAACAACTTGCGAAGCGTTATTTATGGGTGTTCCAGTTATTACCTTAGCTGGAGATCGTCATGCAGCACGAGTTGGAAAAAGTTTGTTGACTCAAGTTGGTTTAACAGACTTTATTGCGGATTCACCAGAACATTATGTCCAAATTGCAACTTATTGGGCAAGTAATCGTTGTGAGTTGAGCAACTTACGTGCCGGATTACGGGAACGGCTTGAACATAGCCCATTACGCGATGAGGTAGGTTTTACGCGAACTCTTGAAAAAGTTTTGCGTCAAATGTGGTGTTTATGGTGTGCAGGTAAGTCGCCACAGGTGTTTGAAGTGTATCCATAAATTTGCTGTCTGATTAAATATTATGTCTCAACGCTTTCATATTCAGCTAACGGAGCTTACGGGTGTTGTTGTTATTGAACGCCAGTCGATTACTGATGAGCGGGGTTGGTTCGAGCGGGTATTTTGTGCTGATGAGTTAGCAGCATTCACAGGCGGTCAACCTATCGTGCAGGTCAATCGGAGTGTTACGCATCGACGGGGAACTGTCCGTGGGCTGCATTATCAATGTCCACCTCATACTGAAATTAAAATAGTGATGTGTTTGCGTGGTGAAATTTTTGATGTTGCCGTTGACGTGCGTGCTGAATCACCAAGTTTTTTAACATGGCACGGCGAACGCCTTACGGCTGGCGATGGACGCATGTTGGTGATTCCTCAAGGTTGTGCGCATGGTATTCAAACATTAACTGATGATGCGGAATTGCTTTATTTTAATACAACAGCGTATGCGCCTGATTATGAAGCTGGATTAAATCCAGAAGATAGCCAACTTGCAATTGCTTGGCCTTTGCCGATTACTGAACTCTCATCGCGTGATCGTGCGCATCCTTTTATTGACTCGCAGTTTTTAGGTTTGCAACTGTAACTGCAATAACAAATTGTTACATGAACAAAATATTACATGACGTTGACTTTTATGCTTGGACACAGCAGCAAATTGATTTGCTCAAAATGCGACGCTGGTCAGAAGTTGACCTTGAAAGTTTGATTGAAGAGTTAACCAGCATGGGTGCAGGCGAGCGTCGAGAACTCATCAATCGATTGGCAGTATTGTTAGCGCATTTACTGAAATGGCAATATCAACCATCGTTTCGCGGTCGCAGTTGGCAGCTCACACTTAAAGAACAGCGTCGTCAATTACAGCGGTTGTTACGTGATAATCCAAGTTTACAGGTGCGATTGTGCGATTTTGTTACTGACGCTTATGGGGATGCGATGCTCTTAGCCGCTAAAGAAACTGGATTGGACGAAAATATGTTTCCCGATAGTTGCCCATATTCAGAAATGGATATTTTGAACCCACTATTTTATCCAGATTAACATTGTGAAACCTAGCACAACATTACGTTTTGCTGTGACGGGTGCAAGCGGGTTTCTTGGCCGTCATGTCGTTCAATACTGTCTTAACAATAATTTGGAATGCGTTGTCAGTGGGCGTAATTCACTGGCTCAAGATAGTCGCTGTCGTTTTGTAGCTTTAGATATTACTCATCCGCCGCCTGATGCTTTTGAACAACTCGGCTGTCCAGATGTACTGATTCATTTGGCGTGGAATGGTCTGCCAAATTATCATTCACGCCAGCATTTTGAGCGCGAATTGTTACATCAATATCGTTTTTTGCAATGCTTAATTGACGCGGGATTACCCAAGCTAGTTGTAGCTGGTACCTGTTTTGAGTATGGTTTACACAGTGGCGCACTTTTGGAGCAAATGCCGACAAATCCTTGTACGGCGTATGGTTTAGCGAAGGATACGCTACGCCGTCAACTGACGTTTTTGACGGCTAACACAACAACGACCTTAATTTGGGCGCGGTTGTTTTATCTCTGGGGTGCTGGTCAGGCGGCTAGTTCGCTGTATTCGCAACTCCTAGCAGCAGCTCAACGCGGTGAGTCTGTATTCAAGATGTCGGGCGGCGAGCAATTACGCGATTATTTACCTGTCACTGAAGCAGCGCGGTATTTGGTGAACTTGGCTATACATCCATGTGCTTTTAATCTAGTGAATCTTTGTTCTGGGCGTCCAATCGCGGTGCGCAGTTTGGTTGAACACTGGATTACCACGCACGGTTTAGCGATTAGTCCTCAACTGGGCTGCTATCCCTATCCCGACTATGAGCCGTTGGCGTTTTGGGGAGATGCATCGCGGCTTCAGCAGATTTTTTCCGTCTAAAACACTCAAGTTTTTGTCTGTGCGGTCGATAGCTCTCTCAACATGCGCCGCGACTCGCTTCAGTGCCGAGCGCAATAGTCCGTCAAGATGCCAATGGTGCCCGTTTGAACACCAACATTGACCAAATTCCGACGCCCGTTCAACTTAAGACGCTGATTGGTCGTCGTACCGTTCACATCTGGGGCGCACGGCATGACGGATATGCTGCCTATCAGGTGTTGCAGCGTCATCAACTTGATACACACGCTTTTATTGATTCCAGCTTGGCATTACAAGGGCAGCAGGTATTTGGTAAAGCAATCCAATTGCCTGACGTGTTTTTTGCTACCGCTACCCCGCAATCAGCGTTTATTTTGATCGCCTCGGGATTTCATGCTGATGCGATTGTTGAACAATGTCAGCAGTATGGTTTTATACTTGGACGCGATGTTATTATTCAAGGTGATTTAAGGCTGTTTAATTATCAAGTTGATATTGCTGGAAGCTGTAATCTGCGCTGTATTTCTTGTCCGCGTGGTAATTTTGATACCCATCGTCCGAAGGGGTTTATGTCGGCAACCGTGTATCGGGCGCTGATTGAGAAAATTTTACATGACGATCCTTATACCGGCATTATCACGCTGTATAACTGGGGTGAGCCGCTGCTCAATCGTGAATTGCCGGACATTCTCGCTATCACCCATGAATACGGGTTGTTATCCGCTTTATCGAGCAATCTGAGCTTTAAACTGGATTTTGAGCCAGTGATTGCCGCCCGTCCCACTTGGTTCCGAATCTCAGTGTCTGGCTGGGAAGATCGCTATGAGATCACGCATACCGGCGGTAATTGGACGCGGTTGATGGAGAATGTACGGCGTCTCGCCAAGTATCGCGATCAGCATCATCCTGAACTGCTAGTCGAAGTGTTCTATCACATCTATAACCATAACCGCGATGACATTCTGCGCTGGCAGGCGCTGTGCGATGAACTAGGGTTTATGCTACGCTATCGCCATGCGGCTCTGGCCCCATTGGATAATATTGAAGCGATTTTGGATGGGCGTCCGGTCAACGAGCGCGTGCAGCAGACGATGGCGCTACAACAGCTTCAGGTCGAAGAAGTTATGCGGTTGGCGCATGCCGAACGTCATCGTCCGTGTTATTACGAGCGCCATCTGTGGATCAATTGGAATCTGGAGCTTGCGCACTGCATGGAGTGGTATCAACCCGATCTCAATCTTGTGCCCGGGAGTTTTATGGATACGACCCCGGCACAATTGATTGCGGCCCGCGAAGCGAGTGAGTTTTGCGCTCGTTGCAAAGAACGCGGCATTCATCGTTGCTTTATTGTTTATAGCGACGAGCGGCTAATTGCCGAACGCGACAGCTTACCGTCTACTGTTGGAGCGGTCTGATATGGACTGGAATCAGCAACGACTTGCTGATGCCTTTGGCGCTCGTGCCGTGTGGATTTGGGGCGCGATGATTGTTGGGCAAGGCGTCTGCCGAGCATTACAACGCGCCGGATTATCGGTCGCTGGTTTTATTGATTCCAGTCCAGCGATGCAGGGGCAAACCGCGCTGGGCTATCCGGTGTGTGCGCCTGAACCTGTGCTGGAGCAAGCGCAAGCTGGAAATGCTTTTATTGTCATCGGTTCAGGACATCACGATCAAGCGATTGAAGCACATTGCCGTGAGCAGGGATTGATTGCTGAACATGATTATCTGTCTTCGCGCTGGCTGAATGATATTGATCCAAGCATTGATGTTTCTGGTCTGTGCAATTTGCATTGCATTTCTTGTCCGCAGGGTAATCTTAGCGACCGCCCGCCAACCGGTTTTATGGCGCTGGATACCTATAACGCAATTCTCAATAAGTTACTGGCTGAATTGCCGTTTCTTGGCAGTATTCAGTTGTATGCTTGGGGTGAACCGCTGCTCAATCGACAACTACCAGCGATGATTGCGGCGACCCGCGAAGCGCAGGTATTAAGTGCGATTTCGACGAATTTGAAGGCGGCACGGGATTTAGAAGCCGTCGTCGCGGCTCGTCCCGATTGGATCAAAGTGTCGGCATCCGGTTATGGCGAAAGCTACTCTATTGGTCACACCGGCGGCAATTGGGAGCAGTTTTTAGTCAATCTGCGCCAACTTGCGCAATTACGCGAGCAGTATCATCCTGATTTGCAAATTGTCCTGAATTATCATCTGTATCGTCATAGTTTGGGTGCGAGTTATCGGGCAATGCAAGCACTGTGCGATGAATTAAGGCTAATCTTTCGGCCCAACATGGCATATCTCTATTCGCTTGATAATGTGCTTGATTATGTTGAAGGGCGTCCGCTATCTCCTGAAGCGCAACGCACGTTGGAATTGATGCTGCTTGATATTGATAGCGGCTTAGAACGGGCACGCCAGCGTCGCCATTTGCCCTGCCCTGAAGAACGCTGTTTGCCGATCAACTGGGATGGTCGCGTGCGGTTTTGTGGTGTTTATTTCAAGCCATTCATTGCCGATGATTTTTTAGCGACGCCCTTGAGTGACATTCTAGCGCGGCGTCAGGGGAGTGCATTCTGCGAGCGTTGCATGAGTCACGGGCTGCATCATTACACAGCTGTGTATCTGGAAGAGCGTATTCTAGATGATGGTTTATGACTGACAGCACACACATCTTAGAGCACCTGCGTTGTGCCGCTGCCAACCGTCCGCTGTGGATCTGGGGAGCGGGTAATCAGGGACGCGGCATTGCATCAGTGTTGCAAGAGCGCGGTATTCCGCTGGATGGCTTTGTCGATCAAGCCGCCGAGCGCCTAGCAACACAGGTTATCGGCTTGCCAGTGGTTGCGCCAACAGCGGTGCTTGCTGTAGCGGCAATGCAACCGCGACCATTTGTAATCGTGGCATCGTGGTTTTTTGAGCAAGAGATTATCGAGCAGCTTCAGGCTGCGGGATATGTTGATTCGGTGGATTTTATCGGCTATTCGCGCCTCAAGCCGGTTGATTACTCGGTCGATATTGTCGGTGTATGCAATCTGAAGTGTTTAGCGTGTCCGCGTGCTAGTCGCGCTCCGGGGCCAGGTAAGCAAGGATTGATGTCACTGGATACCTTCCGTGCGGTGCTAGACAAAATTTTGGCGGAAAGTCCATTTGTCGGTAATCTCCAGTTGTATCAATGGGGTGAGCCGGTGTTGCATCCGCAGTTACCTGAAATCATCACCTATGCCCGCGAGCGCGGAGTATTGTGTGCAATTTCAAGTAATCTCAATGCTGACGTGGACTATGCGCGGATCATTGCGGCGCGACCCGAATGGTTGCGGATCT
Source organism: Allochromatium warmingii (assembly GCF_900107145.1). Taxonomy (GTDB): domain Bacteria; phylum Pseudomonadota; class Gammaproteobacteria; order Chromatiales; family Chromatiaceae; genus Thermochromatium; species Thermochromatium warmingii. The sequence goes on from NZ_FNOW01000048.1 coordinate 16,616, forward strand.
CAGCATCGGGCTGGGGTACAGCATATGAAATTGCTCACACACGCGGGCGTTGGTCGCAATTTCTCGCTAATTTGCATGAAGTCGCCAGCTTGCGGCGGGCGCTTTATCCGTCGATGAAAATTGAGCTGTATTACCATCTCTATCGGCATAGTGTGGGTGAGGGGCTGGAGCAGTTTCGAGCATTGTGTGAGGAGTTGGACTTGGAATGGCGTCCGATTCCGGCTTATCTGATTTCGCTGGATGATGTGTTGGGCTATTGTGAGGGGCGGCCATTGCCTGAGCCAGCGCGTCAAGCGGTTGAACAGTTGATCGTTAATTTAGATGATGGGCTGGCAGCGGCGTATCAGCAACGACAGTTAGCCTGCGACGTATTACGTTGCGTTAATATTAATTGGGATGCGTCGGTGAGTCAGTGTATGCTTTACTACGACCGTGCGGATAACTGTGTGGCAGCGAATTATCTCGACATATCACTGGAGCAAATTCAGACGCAGCGTCATCGTGCGGCCTTGTGTCAGCGGTGTGCTGGATTTGGCTTGCATCGTTATTGTGCCGCCTATGCGCAGATGGCTATTCCAACGGATCGAGTTAAGGCGTCGTAATGGTGCGAGTATTACATCTTGCGCCGCACTATGGCGGCGGTGTTGGCACCGTGATGCGGGCGTTTTTAGTCGATAGTCAGCGTATCGGCGGTTATGGGCATCGTTTAGCGTGTTTGGAAGCGGCAAGTAATGGAACGCAAGCGTGGGCGGCGCAATTGGGTATTGATTTAGCGGATCGGTTGCATTGGAATGAGGCGGCGTTACGACAGTTATTAAATGAAGCGGATATCGTGCATATACACTGGTGGCATCATCCGTTGCTCAATGCGTTCATGTATCGTAATGATTTGCCGCCGTTTCGTTGTGTATTGTGGACGCATGTTAATGGTCATTATGCGCCACAGAATTTTCCGTTAGGGTTAGCTGATTATCCAGATGTATTGGTATTAGCAACGTCTTGGAGTTTACAGGCTCCGACGTTAGCTGACGCTGTGGCGCAGGGGCGGGATATTCGCGTTGTGCGCAGTACTGCGGGGTTGCCAACTATGCTGCCGCGTGTTGAGCGTGGTGATGCGCCGATACGGGTGGGCTATGTTGGTACCGTCGATCCAATTAAGATGCACCCGGATTTTATGCAGTTGTGTCTAGCGGCGGAGCTTCCGGGGCCTGTTGTAGTAGCTGGTGGGCCGAGGCATGAAGCACTACGGGCGGCAGCGCAAACGATTGATGCAGCAGATCAATTTGAAATTTTAGGGCCAGTTGCGAATGTGCCAGCGTTAATGAGCCGTTTGGATGTGTTGGCGTATCCGCTCAATCCGCAGCATTATGGAACTGGGGAGCAGGTGTTATTAGAGGCAGTGGCGGCTGGTGTGGTGCCGGTGGTGTTGGGTACAGAAAATGAGCGTGAAACGCTGGAGTTATTAGGGTGTGGTGTGATGACAGATACTGCTACAGATTTTGTGCAGACATTACATCAGGTAGCAACAGATAAATCGTATTTACAGCAAGAACAAATGCGATGTGGGACGCAAGTCAGTGTAGGATTACAGTTAGATACAATGACCGCTGCATGGCATCAAATTTATGTTGAAAGTTCAGATTATACGCCACGCCAGCATAGTTTAAATGATAACAGTCAAGCTGCTTTAAAGCCGCATGAATTATTGTTAGCGGCGTGTCGTGGTACTTCAATATTTGATTTTTATCAAGATTTAATGAACAATCGTCAAATTAAACTTGATGTTTGGCAAGCGATTCCACAAGGCTGTTTTTCAAAAACACGCGGTTCTTGTTTTCACTACGGTACCTTTTTTGATGATGCCGTTTTAGAAAGTGTTCAGCACACAATTACGCAAACTTTAATTCATGAACATTAACACTTTAGCATCCATATCGCTTGAACGTCCGGTTTATTGCTGGGGAGCGGGACGGTATGGTGTAATGGCCCATGATGCACTTCAGAGACATCGTGTAAAAATTGAGGGTTTTATTGATAAAACGATTCAATCATCCTCTGCCAGTACAGTAAAGATTGTTCAACCTGAAGCGTTAGATAGAGAAGTGTTAGATAGATGTAATCGCTGGTTTGTTATTGTAACCAGTATGTTTTTTGAGAACGAAATTGAACATACATTATTAGCAAAAAACTTTGTAAAAAATATTGATTATATATTATATTCCGAGCTTAAACGTTGGAATTTTGAGATTGATATTTCCGGCGTTTGTCAGCTTAAATGTCCAACCTGCCCGAATGGTAACTTTACTGGGCAAGGCTTAACTAAAAACATGATGGAATTTGAGCAATATCGCCAAATTCTCGATAAATTAATCGCTGAAGTAGATTTTTTTCCTGATGTTCAGTTGTATTCTTGGGGCGAGCCGTTACTTAATCCAGCTTTACCCGATATGGTGAATTATGCAGTGAGTCGCGGAATTTCAGTTGGTATCTCATCAAATTTAAACGATATTCGACATTTAGAAAAAACAATTCAGGCTAAACCGGATTGGTTTCGTGTTTCTGTATCAGGAATTGACGACTGGTATAGTCAGATGCATCAAGGTGGATGCTGGAAAAAAGTTGCTAATAATATTGATCAGTTATCTAAACTGAGAAAAATTTATCATCCTGAAATAATTGTCGAAATCAATTACCATCTTTATAAAAATAACAAAAATGATATTGAAACTGTTGCGCAAATATGCAAAAAAAACGATTTCTTATTTAAGGTAAATGCTGCGTATATAGATCCACTTGATATGCTTATTGAGTATGCGGAAGGTCAATCATTGCCAGAAAGCGTAGCTAAAACTGCACAAAAATTAGTATTTGACATTAATGAAGTTTTAAGATATTGCAAAACACACAAATCTAATGATTGTGTACGTGAAAACACGATTGTAATTCACAGTGATGGAACAATTCGTCAATGTCCACATGTTTTTGGTTCTCGGTATTCATTAGATAAAAAAATATTTGATTTATCTATTCAGGAAGTTGCTGATTTATTTATGAAACGTGATATATGTAAACGTTGCAAAAATATAGGACTAAATAACTTTTATGCTCACTTTCTTTCTTATACAGATGCATCAGTAAAATGATAAAAACATCTAATTTCTGGATGCAAGATTTACTGAATTCGCTAGATAAAGCGCATTTTAATCCATCACTTTCTTCGTTAGTCTCTAATTATAATGGTCGCCCATTTGTTATTTATGGTGCGGGGTCGGCTGGAAAGTGTGTCTGTGATACCTTATTAAAGGTTGGTGTAAAACCAGAATTTATATTAGATTCACACGCAAACAACTTACCAAGTCATTATTTAGATATTCCTATTTATTTACCAAATCAACATCACGTAGAAGACTCATGGAAAAAAGAAGCTATAGTGTTAGTTTGTGTTATTCAGGGAACTGAAATACATGATTTAGTTGCTAAAAATCTTACTGAAGATGGCTTTGTTACTATTATACCTTGGATTCAAAAAGCATTTTCTCCTGAGATTATAAAAACTAGTTTAGTTGAGCCACGCTTAGAAAATTTTCAAGAACAAATTTTATTATGTGCTGAATTATTTAAAGATAACTTAAGTCGTGAAACATATTTAAATATAATGACAGCATGTCTCCTTAGATGTTTTGACAACCTTAATTTTTCTGATCCTGAAGAACAATACTTTCCGACAGATATTGAAATGCGAAAAGGATATCAATCATTTATAGATTGCGGTGCTTTTTGTGGTGACACATTTAATAAGCTTGTTGAAAAACGTGGTACTCCGCAAGTTTATATAGCATTTGAACCAGACTATCGGAACTTTTCAATTCTTGCTAAATGTGTTGATTGTTCCGTCCCGTGGGATTATATTCCGAAAAGGAGCTATCCTTTGTTCCAAGCCCGCGAGGCACTGCGCACACTCAGTGATGAGCTGAGGACGACCAAGCGGCGACTGCCGACGACACCATCCGCGACCTGAGGGAACATCTCATCATGAATCTGAACCTACATCGCAACGCCCGCACCACGCCCGCGATTCGTCAGGAGCTACGCGAGTCCACGAAGTCAGAGCGCGAACTGGCACG
>NZ_FNOW01000046.1 GCF_900107145.1 Allochromatium warmingii
GGCGAAGATGCCTGTCGCACCCGCCACGACCATAGCCCCGAGAATCTGGCCCTGCTGCGTCGTATGGCGCTCAACCTCTTGCAGCACAATGGGCCACCGAAGGACAGTCTGCGCCAGCGAAAACTACGCGCCGCGCTCAACGATAACTACCGGATGGAGCTACTGCTCGGCGAACACAATAGGAAAACTATATAGCGCGATCGCCCTAGCCGGTTAGCACATCGCTGCGCACAACGCGGTAGAATCGCCCGTTATGAACACCGTGAATCTCACTCCCTACGCCGATCTCACGCCCGACTGTGTTTTAGATGCGGTCGAGAGCGTCGGTTTGATGCCCGATGGTCGGCTGTTGGCGCTCAACAGCTATGAGAATCGCGTCTATCAGGTCGGCCTCGATGACGACGCGCCGATCATCGCCAAATTCTATCGTCCGGGGCGCTGGAACGATGCGGCAATTGAGGAGGAACATGCGTTCATGCTCACGCTTGCAGCGCTGGACATTCCGGCGGTTGCGCCCTTGCGCTTTGCTGGACGGACACTGCATCACTTTCGCGGTCATCGATTGGCGCTGATGCCGCGTCGCGGCGGGCGACATCCTGAGCTTGGCGATCTGGATGTATTGGAATGGATCGGACGTTTTATCGGGCGCATTCACGCCGTAGGTGCGGTTGTGCCCTTTTATTACCGCCCAACGCTTGATATTGCAGAGTTTGGCGTTGCGTCACGCGATTTTCTGCTTGCACAAAATTGGATTCCAGCCGATTTGCTCGACGCCTATCGGAGCGTCGCCGATCACGCTTTACAATGCGTGCGCGATTGCTATGCGCGAGCGGGAGCAGTGCGCATGATTCGGCTGCATGGTGACTGTCATTTAGGGAATTTATTATGGACAGATGCCGGGCCGCATTTTGTCGATTTTGATGATGCGCGACAGGGGCCGGCAATTCAGGATCTGTGGATGCTATTGGCTGGAGATCGCGCCGAAATGACACAACAACTCGCCGCTGTACTTGCTGGATATGAAGATTTTGCCGAATTTGATGCCCGCGAGCTGCATTTAATTGAAGCATTGCGTACCCTGCGCCTCATTCATCATGCCGCTTGGATTGCGCGTCGCTGGGATGATCCGGCATTTCCAGCGGCTTTTACTTGGTTTGGCGATATGCACTATTGGCAGAATCACATTTTGCAACTGCGCGAGCAGATTGCAGCCATGACCGACGGGCCATTGCATGGCTTTTAAGCAGTGCATTCAGTACATTATCGTCCCATCTTTCCCTTATTCTTTAAAACCTGAGGTTTTATTTCATGCGCAAGCAAAGCGGACGCCGACCATCGGATGATCTCGATTTCAATGATTCCGATTGGTTGAGTAAAGCGAAAGATTTAATCAATCAAGGCAATCTCCGGCGGCTGATTGTGCGTCGTCCGAGTGGGCGGGTGCTGGCCGAGGTGCCATTGACAGCAGCAGTAGCGGTGCTGGCGGTATTGGTGCTGATTGTGCCGATGCTGATGGCGCTGGCGGCACTCGCGGCGCTGGTGATGCAGTTTAAGCTGGAAATCGAACGCGATGCGGGAGTGTATTCGCGTCGTGACTATGATGATTAGGATAGTGTGATAGCTAGAAACCGCAAAGCATATAAAGAACGCAAAGCTTTTGTGTGTATTTTAAGTTATCAAGCTCTCGCTTTGTGACTATATCAAATATCAAGCTGATAGCTGATAGCTGATAGCTGATAGCTGATAGCTGATAGCTGATAGCGCGTGATTTTAAGGCCAGACTGCCCATGCCGGACACTGCAATTTACACCGCTGAGGGACTTGAACGCCGCCCGCTGCGGGATTTTACTGAAAAAGCGTATTTGGATTATTCCATGTACGTGATTCTCGACCGCGCTCTGCCGCATATCGGCGACGGCTTAAAACCGGTGCAGCGGCGTATTCTGTATGCGATGTCTGAATTAGGTCTATCGGCGACGGCAAAATTCAAAAAATCCGCACGCACGGTCGGTGATGTACTGGGCAAATTTCATCCGCATGGTGATTCAGCCTGCTATGAAGCAATGGTGCTCATGGCGCAATCATTTAGCTATCGCTATCCGCTGATAGACGGTCAAGGTAATTGGGGATCATCCGATGATCCGAAATCATTTGCCGCGATGCGTTATACCGAATCGCGCCTCACACCCTATGCCGAGCTGCTATTAGCTGAAGCCGATCAGGGAACAATTGATTGGCAGCCGAATTTCGACGGCACGCTCGACGAGCCGCGTTTACTGCCCGCACGCTTGCCCAATCTGCTGCTGAATGGCGCGACCGGTATTGCCGTCGGCATGGCGACCGATATTCCCGCACATAATCTGCGCGAAGTCGCCCGCGCCTGTCTCCATCTGCTCGATCATCCAGACGCCACGCTCGACGAGCTGGTCGGCTTGATCCCCGCGCCTGATTTTCCGACCGCCGCCGAGATTGTCACCCCAGCCGCCGAGATCCTGAAGCTCTACCGCACCGGCAACGGCAGTGTGCGACAACGTGCCTGTTACCGCCGCGAACAGGGCGACATTGTGATTACCGCGCTGCCCTATCAGGTCTCCGGTAGTCGGGTGCTGGAGCAGATTGCGGCGCAATTCAACGCGAAAAAACTGCCGATGATCGAGGATTTTCGCGACGAGTCCGATCATGAGTATCCGACCCGATTGGTCATCGTGCCGCGTTCTAATCGGATTGATATCGAGCGGCTGATGCTGCATCTATTTGCTACCACGGATTTAGAGCGCAGTTATCGCGTCAATCTCAACCTGATCGCGCTGGATGGTCGCCCACGGGTGATGAATCTGCGCGACATCTTGCGCGAATGGCTCACCTATCGCACCGAGACTGTGCGTCGGCGACTACAGCATCGGCTCGAAAAAGTGTTGCATCGCTTGCATCTGCTACATGGGCTGCTGATTGCCTTCCTGAATCTCAACGAAGTGATTCACATCGTGCGCCACGAGGACGACCCCAAGCCGGTGCTGATCGACTACTTTGGGTTGACCGACCTGCAAGCCGATTACGTGCTCAACACCCGCCTGCGCCAATTGGCGCGTTTAGAAGAATTGGCCATCCGCGCCGAACAAGATGCCCTGAGCAGTGAGCGCGACCATTTGCAGCGGCTGCTTGGCGATCAACAGGCGCTTAAGCAATTGATTAGTGACGAAATTCGCGCCGATGCCGAACGCTATGGCGATGCACGGCGTGCCCCATTGATCGAACGCCCCGCCGCTGTTGCGCTCGATGAAACCGAACTCGCCCCAAGTGAACCGCTCACCGTAGTGCTCTCAGAAAAAGGCTGGGTGCGGGCGGCAAAAAGCCATGAAGTTGACGCGACGACCCTGAGCTATCGCGCTGGTGATGGATTTTTGACGCTCACACGCCTGCGCAGTAATCAACCGGCGGTATTTTTCGACTCAACCGGCCGCAGTTACGCCCTGCCCGCCCATACCTTCCCCTCGGCACGCAGTCAGGGCGAACCGCTCACCGGACGCCTCGACCCGCCCGCTGGAGCGCGGTTTCTTACCGTGCTCAGTGACGCACCCGAAACGCGCTATCTGCTCGCCTCCGATGCTGGATACGGCTTCATCATTCGCTTTGAAGCGCTGATTGCCAAGCCCAAAAGCGGCAAAGCGGTGTTGACACTCCCAGAAGGCGCACAGGTGCTCGCGCCGCTGCGACTGACGCCGAGCCTAGAGCGACTGCGCGTCGCTGCCGTCACCACGGCTGGACATCTGCTCGTCTTTCCACTCACCGAACTACCGGAAATGGCACGCGGCAAGGGCAATAAGCTGATCGCGCTGCCGACTGGACGCGGCACGGTGGCAACTGAGCGGCTGCGTGCGCTGGCCGTAGTCGCACCCGACACGCCGCTAACAGTGTGCGCAGGCAAACGTGAACTCACGCTCAAACCGACTGATCTCGCGCTCTATCATGGCGAGCGCGGGCGACGTGGTAAACTGTTACCGCGAGGTTTCCAACATGTCGATGGCTTGCGGGCGATAGAAACTGAACAGCCAGTAGTGTGATGTGAAACTCGCTGCCGTTTCCGTCGCTCTAATGCTGTCAGTAGTGCGGTTAAATCTCATCAGCCGTTTGATCTGCGCCGCACCGGATTGACAGCGCCCGAGCAATTCCAGACCGGAGTTTTTGTAATGGATGCTGGCTTGGCAACAATTCTCATCGTCGATGATTCGCCAGAAAATCTAGCGGTCTTGAGTGAATTGTTGCAAACTGATTATCGCGTGCGGGCGGCCACGTCTGGTGATAAAGCGTTGCGTGTGGTGAAAACTGCACCCAAGCCGGATTTAATTCTGCTTGATGTGATGATGCCGGAAATGGACGGCTATGAAGTCTTTGCACGGCTGCGTGCCGATACTGAAACCCGAGATATTCCGGTGATTTTTGTCACCGCAATGGATAGCACGGAGGCAGAAATTCGCGGTTTAGATGTCGGTGCCGTCGATTATATTGCTAAACCTATCGTCCCACCGATTCTCCGCGCCCGCGTTCACACTCAGCTTGAATTGAAACAAGCCCGCGATTGGCTCGCCAATCAAAACGCCTATCTCGAAGTCGAATTAGCACGGCGCATGAGCGAAAATCTTGCCGTGCAAGATGTCAGTATTCACGCGCTGGCGCATTTGGCTGAAATCCGCGATCCCGAAACCGGCAATCATTTACGCCGCACTCAGGGCTATGTTCACGCACTCGCGGAACAATTAGCTAATCATCCGCGTTTCCGTGATTTTCTCAATCCGCGTGCGATTGATCTGCTGGTTAAATCCGCGCCACTGCATGATATTGGCAAAGTCGGCATTCCCGATCATATCTTGCTCAAAGCCGGCAAACTCACGCCCGAAGAGTGGGACATTATGAAAACCCACGCCAAATTAGGACGCGACGCCATTGAACAAGCTGAACGTGATGTTGATCGACCGCTTGACTTTTTAGTCATGGCCAAAGACATCGCCCATTATCATCACGAACGCTGGGACGGCGGCGGCTATCCTGAAGGGCTGGCTGGAGATGCCATCCCCATCGCCGCCCGACTCATGGCGCTGGCTGATGTGTTCGACGCGCTTATTTCTCAGCGTGTTTACAAACCGCCGATGTCCTTTGAGGATGCCTACACCATCATCGCCGCCGGACGCGGCACGCATTTTGATCCAGATGTCGTGGATGCCTTCATTGCCCGCTTTGATGAATTTTGCCAAATCGCCATCCGCTATGGCGAAGCAGAAACCGCTGCTTTAGCGCAGCGTCAGGGGCTGGCAGCGGCCAGCGGTTAGTCACCTGCTGCATCCCCTACCGCATCCAGATACGCTTGAAAAGCCGGTGACGCGATGCCGCGCACCGTCGTGCCCTCACGCACGATGAAATAGGCCGCAATCCCCTGAGCCGCCGCAAGTGCTGGGCCGCGCTCTTCACCCAGCACCATGAGCGCGGTTGCCAGCCCATCGACCGTCATCCCGACATCCCCAATCACCGTCACCGAGCCGAGTTTGCGATCAACCGGCGCTCCGGTGTACGGGTCGATTTCGTGCGAATAACGTTTGCCGTTTTGCTCAAAAAAGTTGCGATAATCGCCAGATGTTGCGAGCGCGTGTCCCGACAGCGGCACCACCCGATGCACACTGCGTTGCTCAGGCAGCGGCTGCTCAATGGCAATCCCCCACGGCTGACCTTTAGCATTGTGCCCCTGAGCACGAATTGCACCGGCAATCGCCACCATATAATCCGTGACGCCGTGCGCTTCTAGCCACGCAACGATCCGATCCGCGCCATAGCCCTCGCCGAGTGAGGACAGATCGATATACAGATCGCCACGCGCCTTGCGCACCGCCGGCGGTGCGCTGCGCAATTCGAGCTTGCGATAACCAACACGCTCGCGGGTCGCTTGAATATCAGCCGCAGTCGGCAGGCGCTCGGCGCGGTGCTCGGGGCCAAATCCCCAGAGATTGACGAGTGGGCCGATTGTCACGTCATAAACGCCATCGGTTAGCGCCGCAATCCGCTGCCCATCGGCAATTACATTCAGTAACTGCGCTGAAATTGGAATCCAATCCGTGCTTGAATTTGCATTCAAACGTGATAGCTCAGAATTTGGATCATAGGTCGAAATCTCAGCGATAACCGCATTGAGCACAAAGCCGAGTTCCAATTCGAGCTGCGCAACGGTTAAGCCAGCCGGTGGACGGGCAATTTTGACCGAATAATAGGTTCCCATTGTCGGGCCAGATAATTCGATCATGGGATCAGCCTGTGATTCAATGCAGCCGCTCAAAGCCAGCACCGGCACAACACATAATAGCAAGCGAATGCGCTGCCAAATGGGCATGTAAAAATACCAAGAAGAGATTGGTTTAACAGACAGATCAGGCATTCATGTGCATCATCAAAAAAATGCGCATTGCATACCCGAAAGATTTAATGACGCGATTGCTGTCGATACGCCCAGGGTTTTTGATGCGCACCGCGCCGACTCCAAATACCCTGTTTATCAGCGCGTGCTACCCGCTCGGCGCTAAAATAACGCTCACTGTCGCAATATTGCGGGTATACCGCCGCTTGCCCCTGTTCGACTTGCGCTAAATTGAGCAAGCGGCGCTCTGCATCCGCTGTATAAATCTCGCCGACAGTGCGCCCATAGCGATCTTGATCGATTTTTAATAAGCGCACTGTAAGTGGTGTAATTGACTGCAAATGCTCACGCGAGCGCGTACCCCAGGGTTTTTGCGATAATTCTGGAGCATCAATACAATACAAGCGCACCTTTACTAATTCCGTACCACAGCGGACATTCATGGTATCGCCATCGCTGATTTTCTCGACGCGACACTCGCGACTATTTAAAGCAAGTTTCCACGCAGTCGGAATTAAATCACTGCCCCAGCGTTCCACACCCCAGAATGCAACAGCAACCAGTAAAAGACCGCCTACTGAACGCCCGGGGCGCCGGAGTTGCGCACGCAGCATGGATTGAAGCAGTGCTCGCATTCGCTCAGGCCTGATTTTTTTCGCGCAGTCGCCATTGAAAATGGCTGAGCAATCGCGAGCGAATTTTCTTTTCTTTATGTTTAGCTGCCGCTGCAAGACGTTTTTCAGCAACGCTAATCAGCGTTTCTTGCGTTCCCTTTTTGCTGTCATCTTCCGGTGTGCGCTGCGTATAATTGCCGTTGGCATCCATTTCCCACGCCGAACGACTATCTGCAAATTGCACATCGAGAATCAAGCGCAATTCCTGACGCAATTCTGGATTTTCAACCGGCGCATGAACTTCAACGCGACTTTCCAAATTACGCCGCATCATATCTGCCGAGCCGATGTAATATTCTTCATCGCCACCATTACGAAAATAAAGAATACGCGCATGTTCTAAAAAGCGCCCGACAATCGAAACTACCCGCGCCCGTTCACTCAGTCCGGGAATTCCGGGACGGAAGCGACAGGTATCGCGCACAATCAAATCAATTTGCACGCCCGCACGACTCGCTTTATACAACGCCCGCGTGATGTCTGGGTCTTCAAGCGCATTCATTTTCATCTGAATCACGCCATTATTATCGCGCTTATGGTGTTCGATTTCGCGGTTAATCTTGTCAATCAGCGCACGCTTAAGATTATAGGGTGCAGCTAAAATCTTGCGATAACTCGGCGGTGGTGAATAGCCGGTTAGATAATTAAACAGTTCGGTTAAATCTTGACCGATTTCTTCATCACAGCCCAGCATTCCCAGATCGGTATAGAGCTTTGCGGTGCCCGGATGATAATTTCCAGTGCCGATATGATAATAACGGCGCAGTTGTGAGTAATCACGGCGGACAATAAAAATCAATTTACTATGGGTTTTGAGGCCAATGACGCCATAATTGACATGAATCCCTTCCGCTTCCAAACGTCGCGCCCATTGAATATTTGCTGCTTCATCAAATCGCGCTTTCAGCTCAACCAGCACAGCGACCTGTTTGCCATTGCGTGCAGCTTGAATCAATGAATCGAGAATCGCGCCGGCTGATGTGCGATACAGCGTCATTTTAATTGCCAGCACTTTCGGATCTTCAGCAGCAGTGCGCAAAAACCGCTCAACCGAAGTGCTAAATGGCTGATACGGATGCTGAAGCAAAATCGGGCCGCTCTCGCGGATAATATGAAAAATATTGCGCCGATCTTTTGCTAATAGCGGGTGATCGACTGGACGATGCGGTTTATCGTGCAGTTCAGGGATTTCAATTGCCGCAAGCTCGAATAGATCGCGTTTTGCAAACATCCCCTCAACTTCGATAACATCTTCAGATTCATTTAAGCCCAATTCAGCGGCTAACATTCCGCGATGCGTTGCTTCCATGCCGGGATCAACTTCTAAACGAACAATTGGCGCAAAATGGCGTTCGCGCAATTCGCTCTCAATCATTTCCAGCAAATCATTCGCAGCTTCGACATCCGGCTCGACAATGGCATTGCGTGTGACACGGAATAATGCACAAGATACGAATTCCATACCTGGAAAAAGCATATCAAGGTTATTGATAATTAAATCTTCTAGGGTAACAAAGGTGCGCGAGCCATCGACAGCAATCAGTCGTTTTGACACATCTTTGTGTACCGGCACTTTAACCCGCGCCATATAGACTTCAGTGCCACTTGGATAACGCAATGTGACAAGTAAATTCAGCGCCAAATTGGAAATAAATGGGAATGGATGCGCGGGATCCATTGCCAATGGTGTAAGCATTGGAAAAATATTCGCACGAAAATGCTCGCGCAAGCGTTCGCGGGCGTCGGCGGGGAGATCTTGATACAGCGAAATGCGAATATCATAAGCATCCAGTTCGCGCATTAATTCGACATGAATGCGCCGCAAATCGCCCTGAAATACGCGCACAGCGGTTTGACACTCTTTAAGTTGTTGCGCAGGCGTGCGGCCATCTAATCCGGCAGTGTGAATACCCGCAGCAATCTGCTGTTTTAAACCGCCGATGCGTTTCATATAAAACTCATCGAGATTACTACTAACAATGGCGAGGAATTTCACGCGCTCTAGCAGCGGTGTGCGTGGGTCTTCAGCTTCATGGAGCACGCGACGGTTAAATGCTAACCAAGTCAATTCGCGGCTCAGATACAGGCTTGGGTCGTCGAGATCGACATCCGGCGACGGGAGTGGGGTATCAGTCGCCGTCATCATGCTTGCGGACAGTGTTTCGTTCAGTGGCTCAGGCATACTCATGGGAAGCTCGGGTCTGGTCAGGAGGGATTGACCGATTCTAAACGAATGTTTGGTTCGTATTTGTGACGATTAGCGGGCAGCAACTACGCAGCGCATTTTTCAGAAAAACAACCGCGCTAATTCAACACCTGGATCAGGCGCACGCATAAACGCCTCACCGACTAAAAAGGCATTGACAGTGTGCGCCCGCATTCGCATGACATCATCGTGACTCAAAATACCGCTTTCTGTGACTAAAAGCCGTTCAGTGGGAATGGATTCAAGCAAATTCAGAGTCGTCTCTAATGTCACTTCAAAGGTGCGCAGATTACGATTATTGACACCAATCAAGCGCCCAGGAACAGTTAGCGCCCGCTGTAATTCTTCAGCATCATGGACTTCAATCAGCACATCTAACTGTAATTCATGGGCGAGTGCATTGAGTTCAGTCAATTGCTGATCTGACAAACAGGCAGCAATCAGCAAAATTGCATCCGCACCAATCAGCCGCGCTTCATACACCTGATAGCGATCAACAATAAAATCTTTGCGGATGACTGGCAGATGACAGGCGGCGCGTGCGTGCTGTAAATAAATATCCGCACCCTGAAAAAAATCAACATCTGTAAGCACAGATAAACAGGCTGCGCCGCCACGTTCATAGCTCATGGCGATTGCAGCCGGTTGAAAATCTGCACGCAAAACGCCTTTACTGGGACTGGCTTTTTTAATTTCGGCAATAACCGCTGGTTCGCCAGCCGTAATGCGTCGCTGTAATGCGTCGGCGAAACCGCGCACTGGCCCGACATCGGCGAGTGCAGCAATTAATTGCGCTTCGGAACGTTGCGTGCGGCGGGCGTTGATTTCTTCATGTTTGCGCTGGACGATTGTTTTGAGAATATCTGGCGTGTCGGTCATGGCGTTAGCTGAGCGGTTTTTGATTGCGGAATAAATCAGTGAGCTAATCAATAGCTCACCAAGCGGGAGCTATATAATGCGCAAAAATCAGGGTCGAGCAAAACTTTGCGTCAAGGTAATCAATCGCTCAAAACGCCGTTGCGCTTCACCGCTATCAATCGCTTGCGCTGCTGCCATTACCCCGGCTGCTAATGAATCAGCGCATCCGGCAGCATAAATTGCCGCTCCAGCATTGAGCTGCACGATATCACGCGCTGCGCCCGCTTCGCCCGCTAACACGCTGAGTAATAGCGCCAAACTTTCGGCTGGCCCAGCAACACGAATCGCTTCAAGTGACGCACGCTGCAAGCCAAAATCCTCGGGGCGCACGCTATATAAATGGACTTCACCATTGCGCAATTCAGCAATATCTGTGCTATCCGCAATGCTGATTTCGTCGAGTCCGTCGCGGGCATGTACAACCAAAACGTGCTCACTGCCGAGCCGTTGTAGCACCAGCGCGAGCGGTTCGAGCAACTCGGCGCTGAACACACCGAGCACTTGATTGGGCACCCGCGCCGGATTGGTCAGCGGCCCCAGCACGTTGAATAAGGTGCGCACGCCGAGTTCACGTCGTGGCGCGACGGCGTGTTTCATCGCGCTGTGATGACCAGGCGCGAACATGAAACCAACGCCGACGCTGCGCACGCAGTACGCGACCTGTTCCGGCGTCAGATCGAGCCGCACGCCGGCCGCTTCCAGCACATCGGCTGCGCCGGATTTGCTCGAAACCGAGCGATTCCCGTGCTTGGCGACCTGACAGCCCGCCGCCGCCGCAACAAACATACTTGTCGTTGACACGTTGAATGTACCCGAACTGTCGCCGCCGGTGCCAACAATATCAACGGTATGATTGAGTCCTGACAGATCGACGCCCGCCGCGAGTTCGCGCATCACTGCAGCAGCGGCGGCGATTTCGGTCACGGTTTCGCCTTTCATGCGCAGTGCAATTAAAAATCCGGCGATCTGTGCCGCTGTTGCGCCGCCGGTCATAATCGTGCGCATCACGGCAGTCATTGCGTCGTGATTAAGATCGCGGCGCTCGACACATAAAGTGATAGCATCCTTGATTTCCATATCAGCGATCCTCCAGAAAGTTTTGTAATAGGCGATGACCGTGTGCGGTGAGAATGGATTCGGGATGGAATTGCACGCCTTGAATTGGCAAGGTGCGATGGCGGACACCCATAATACATTCCCGCGAACCATCGGGGTGCTGTGTCCAAGCTGTGATTTCCAGACAATCGGGCAGGGTTTCCGGCTCAATGACCAGCGAATGATAGCGCGTGGCCTCAAAGGGATTAGTCAATTCGCTGAATACGCCTTGATTGAGATGATAAACCGGCGAGGTTTTGCCGTGCATCACAGTGGGCGCTTTAATAATATGCCCGCCAAACGCTTGACCAATTGACTGATGCCCGAGACAGACGCCCAAAATCGGCACCTGACCGGCAAGCCGCTCGATGAGTGGCACCGAGATCCCCGCTTCGTGCGGGGTACACGGGCCTGGCGAGATCACCACCCGTTCTGGAGCGAGCGCGACCGCCGCCGCAACCGTCAGCTCGTCGTTGCGCACAACCTTTACCTCCGCGCCGAGCTCGCCGAAATATTGCACAAGGTTGTACGTAAAGGAGTCGTAATTGTCGATCATCAGCAGCATAGCACAGGCATCCCGAAAGTCTTAAGGCAGCGCGGCATTTTCGCTGAAATGCTGCGCGAACGAAACCGGCGGCTGAGCGTACAGCAGCGTGGTTTGTGGTTTTTACATTCAGCTGATTTATCTATTTAAAGCGCATCAGGAAACCAATTTGTACTCAAAACTTCGTCATCTATTTGCCAGGGACAGACTTCAGGAAAACAATTCAACCCTGTTTCGGTGATCGCTTGAGCAAGTGCTTTAGTCCAAACCATATCCAACCAACGCGGCTCAGACAATTTTGGCCTTAAACTTGGTGTATCATCCAGATGATACGCAAGTTCTTTACGTTGTGCGCGAATTGTGCATTGCCAACTGGCTCCGCGTCGCTCAGGTTGATACTGCCATTTTAATAGATGTGCCAGTAATACGCTCATGCGACTTGCTAATTCACGCTGTTCGCTTTTGCCCACGTCTTCAATCTCCTCGGCAATATGCGCAACATCAATCTCAGCAAAGCGACCAGCGCGTAACAATGCAGCTTGTTCATTAGCCCAAGCATAGATGTCAGTTGAGTAAGGTGTATTCATGCTAATTGACAATCAATGATAGATTGATCACGTTAAACTCAATGCAGCGGCACAAGACGCCCCAAAAGTTCCGCTGCCTGCTGTTCATCCTGTTCCTGCAACGCTTGACTGAGTGCATCGAGAATTACCGCCAACTCCGCACTATCAAGCGCCTCAGTACGGCGAACACTTTGAATACGTGGATGCGGTGTTTCGGTAAATCCTTCACTCGGATAAAATAATTCTTCGTAAAGCTTTTCACCCGGACGCAGGCCAGTATATTCAATGCGAATATCACGTCCCGGCTCACGTCCCGACAGCCGAATCATTTGTTCCGCGAGATAGCGAATTTTTACCGGCTCACCCATATCAAGCACAAAGGTTTCACCGCCCTGTCCAATAACTGCCGCCTGCATAATAAGCTGACAGGCTTCAGGAATCGTCATAAAAAATCGCTCAATATCAGGGTGAGTCACCGTCACCGGCCCACCGCGTGCAATTTGCTGTTGAAAACGCGGCACCACACTTCCAGCCGATCCCAATACATTCCCAAAACGCACCGTCATAAAACGACAGCTTGAGCGCGTTTGCTTATCTTGACAGATTAATTCGGCAGCGCGCTTAGTTGCGCCCATGATATTAGTTGGATTAACCGCTTTATCTGTCGAAATTAAAACAAACCGTTCGCAACCCCAGCGATCTGCTGCCGCTGCAATCAAGCGCGTACCCATTACATTATTTGTCAGTGCCGCTAGAATCTGATCTTGTAATAACGGGACATGCTTATATGCTGCGGCATGAAATACAACATCCGGACGCTGACGTGCAAATAATCGTTCTAGTGCTGCCGCTTGGGTGACATCGAGTAAATACCGAGATAAAGATGGTGGTATAGGCTGATCGAGCAATTCAGTTTCAATGCGATAAAGATTATATTCACTATGATCGACAAGAATCAATTGACGTGGGCCGCACTGCGCTAATTGTCGGCAGAGTTCCGAGCCAATCGAGCCACCCGCTCCACTGATGAGCACCACGCGTCCAGCTAAACCCTGTTGAATACCCGCCCAATCCAGCGTCACTGGATCGCGTCCTAATAAATCCTCAATCGAAACGGCGCGTAATTGATTCACCGCAACACGTCCCGCCATCAATTCTTTTGTTTGTGGCACTGTCCGAAATGGGCGTCCAGCTCGTTCACAGCGTTCGACTAAGCGTTGCATTTGCACCGCTGAAGCACTCGGCGCAGCCAGCAATACCATATCAATTCCAAAGCGTTCGACGATATGCGGAATATCCGCAGTTGTGCCACGAATTGGAACACCATGTACCACGCCACCTTGACGGCGTGGCGTATCATCAACAAATGCAACCGGCACATACCCGCATTGCCGATCCCGTAATAAATCGCGCACCAGCATTTCACCAGCACGCCCAGCTCCAACAATTAATACACGCTGGCCGCTGCTGAAATCTAATCGCCGATCTTTTAACCACCGATAGAGTAAACGCGGCCCAGCCAGCAGAATCAGCTGAAAGATAATAAAAAGAATCGGTAGTGAACGTGGCACATACGCCATACGATTCAGCGCAAAGAGCACAAACAACAGCAGCATGGTACCGACTAAAACGGCCTGCGCAATGCGTGCTAAATCATTGAGCGAGGCAAAGCGCCACACCCCGCGATAGAGTCCAAATGCCCAATAGCTTGGGCCAATAATTAAAATAACCAGCGGCAGGGTTGCAATCGCCTCAGCAATAAAATTTGGCGGCACATAGGCAAGATTAAAACGCATCCAATAGGCTAATCCCCAAGCAAGTGGAATCATCAATATATCATGCACAAAGACCAGCAGACGCGAGCGAGCGCGTTGTAACCAGCGGGCGATCATGATAAAGCAATCCATACCAGCATGAACCGACATCTAATATATCTGTGCGGCGTTGTTTTTAAATTATTCACTGTTTTGCGAATCCCTATATGTAATGCGCAATGCAAGCAACAACCAAAATAGCAGTCATCGGGCACGCATAGCGCACCCGATTTGCTAATTAACAATCAATCATCAATCAGCGTTCGCCCCCTGCTATCGGATTGCCAAACACCCGATTGCGCACTATTTTGCGAAGCAAATCTGCCGGAATAATGAGTATGGCTAATGCCAGTACGGTTAGCCATTCATTGAGCGATAAACCAACTGTGCGTAGAATTTCACCACCAAAGGTGATGAAGAATAACTGAATCGCCATAATCGACGGAATAATAATCGAAAACAGGCGATTATCTAGCAAATGCTCAAACAGATTTAATCCCTGTGTGCGGGCATTAAAGGTGTTAAAAATCTGCACAAAGACGAAAAAAGCAAAAAATGCGGTTAAGAATTTTGCTTCTGCTTCAGCAGTGCCAACCGCATAACCGCCATCAAACCAGCCCTGTGTCAGATTGCTGGTTAAGAATAGGATGCTGATGGTCGCAATTAAAATACCATTGATGAGAATCGACGACCACATATCCGCATTGATTAATTGCTCATCGCGGCGCAACGGGGGTTCTTGCATATACCGTGCAAGCGCCGCCTCACCGGCAAATGCCAAGCCAGCCAGCGTATCCATAATGATATTGAGCCACAGCAATTGCGTCATAGTCAGCGGTAGGTCAAAACCAAAGAATTGCCCGAAAAAAACCACTAAAATCGCTGAGACATTGACCGTCAATTGAAAGACCAAGAATTTACGAATCGACTTAAAAAGCGTGCGCCCATAAAGCACTGCTTTCGTGAGCGAGGAGAAATTATCATCGAGAATGACAATATCGCCTGACTCTTTGGTCATTTCGGTGCCGCTCCCCATTGCAAAACCGACATCAGCGTTTTTGACTGCTGGGGCATCATTCACGCCATCGCCAGTCATGCCGACGACGAGATTTAATTCTTTGGCGAGTTTTACTAAACGGCTTTTATCGGTCGGGAATGCGCGAGCGACGACATATAGATGCGGCAGAAGCTGTTTTACCTCGGCATCAGATAATGCACTTAATTCCGCCGATGTCATCACAATCGCTTGCGGGTCATCTTCAAGCAAGCCAACATCTTTCGCAATCGCTTGCGCTGTTTCTTTCGCATCGCCGGTAATCATCACGACATGAATGCCGGCCTGTTTTGCGGTTTTAACCGATTGATATGAGGTCGTGCGCAATTCATCGCGCATTCCAAATACACCAATAAGCGTTAGTGATTCAGGTAACGCATTAGTATCGGCATCGATGGGCTGCTCAGTGATGGCAACGGCTAAGAGTCGCATTGCTCGCGCTGATAGTTCACTCATAGCAGCCTGGAGTGATGTGGTGTCGCTAAATTCTTGGGCGTTACCGTCACAATCAAGCCAACGCCCGCAATTTTTTAAAATAACTTCCGGTGCGCCCTTGACTAAAGTTAATGCTCGTTCACCACGTACCTGCGTTGCAGAGAATTTGCGGCTGCTACTAAATGGAATCATATCGACAACATCAGCGCCATTTGCCGTTAAATAGGGCGTGACAAAGCGCAACAGCGCCTGTTCAGTGCGATCTGCGCCGACGAGCTTGGGATCATGCGGATTACTGGCATCAATCACGGCGCTGGTATTATTACGCAGGGCAAAGCCGGCTTCATCGCGCAATGTCTGCGGTATGGCCGTTAAGGATTCAAACCGCTCACCAGTGCCGGTTAAAAAGGCGCTTACGGATAATTTGCCCTGAGTTAAGGTACCGGTTTTATCGGTGAATAATAGATTCAGACTACCGGCAGTTTCAATGCCGAGTAATTTACGCACCAACACTTTTTCGCGCAGCAGCTTTTTCATGTTGATGGCTAATACCATCGCAATCATCATCGGCAAGCCTTCCGGCACAGCAACGACGATGACAATGATCGCTAGAATCAACGCGGTTATAACATCACTGGCAATCAAACCGAAATTTTGCGCAACATAGCTCTCTAATCCGCCGCCTTGTAAAAAAACGTTATTGAACATAAAGGCTAAAAAGATGAAGGTCGCGCCGATATAGCCAAAGGTGGCAATATGACCGCCTAATACCGTCAGTTTATGTTGCAGCGGCGAGAGCCGATCTTCTGCTGAGAGTAATTCTTTCATGGTTTGACCATAGCGGGTTTTATCACCCACTGCGGTTGCTTGCATCACGCATTCACCATCGACCAATAATCCAGCGCGTGATAATTGATGGGCTTCGGATGCGCTATGATCGGCCGCGTCAGTCGGCAGTGCCTGTTTTTTTACAGGTTCAGATTCACCAGTTAAGGCTGCTTCATCAACTTCAGCATGACCGGCAATAATCAGCCCATCGGTTGGCACAGTATCGCCTGGTTGTAATAAAATTTGATCGCCGACAACTAAATCATTGATGGGAATTTCAGTTAGATGACCAGTGCGAAATACTTTGACGGTAATCAGCGATGCTTCTTCAAGCAGGCGTTGAAAGGATTGCTCATTACTATATTCTGACCAAGTGGCCACGAATGTCGCAATGATAACGGCAAATGCAATGCCTACGCTTTCATACCATTCCGCATAGCCGAGAATAGTCAGCAGTACCGTAATGGCCAGCGCCACAATCAAGATAATAATAATCGGATCTTTTAAATTGCCGAGCAATTTATCCCAAAAAGTTTCAGTTGCTTGGGTGGCAACAGCGTTGGAACCGTGTGCGGCGCGGGCGCGTTCGACCTCATGGTCGGTCAGTCCGGAATAAACGAATTTCATCGCGTGATTCTCCATCGGCTTGGGTGAGGAACAGTGCGACTATCTTAACGTGAGTTTTGGATAAGGGCGGCGGCTCTGTCGGTGATGCTCAGTGCTTGGATAATTTTACTCCTTCCGTTTATAGCCATGTAGCATCGCACCAATCAAATTTTCACGATGCAGCAGACTAGAAACCAGCACGCCGGCCACATGAATCAGAATCAGCCCAAGCGTGAGATTTGCGAACAGCTCATGGATGTCTTCCAGCGCATCGCCCCAGATCGCTGGAAACGACCGCATCACCTCGGCTAACGGGCCAGCCAATTCCTCAGCACCATAGAGCGCCAGACCGCTGATTGTCGTTGCTATCAGACTGATAAGTAGCAGCACAATCATTGCCCCACCTGCCGGATTGTGCCCCAGATAACGCGGCGCACGCCGCTGTATTACCGCACCGAGATATGCCCAAACCGCACGCGGGCGACGTACAAAATCGCTAAACCGCGCCTGACGGGTGCCAATCACGCCCCAGACCAGACGCCCGCTAATCAGAGCGAGCACCAGATACCCCGCCCAGACGTGCAGGCTCAAGTTGTCATCTTCGACGATAAACGCCGTCGCAAAGCCCGCGACGAGCGACCAATGAAACAGACGAATCAGCGGATCCCAAACGCGAATCCGCTCGGATGCGTGCGTGGTATCGCTCGCGGTGGGATCAAGATGGGTGTCAGTATTGGTGTGCATGGGTGTTTCCGCGCTCAGGGTCAGGATCAGGGGATAAGCGCCATCATCGGCGCGGTCACAAGACTAACCCGCTGTACCTGACCGAACGCTGATAACGGCTGTCAGCGTTTTGTCAGCCATGCGGCGTTAGGGTGTCGCTACCGTCGGTCTGAAACCGATCACGACACGAGAACCCACACATGACCCGCACCCGACCGCTCGCGCTTGTCCTCCTGACAGCAACGTCTATCTTCCTGCCTCCCGCACTCTGGGCCGCTGATCCGGCTGCCGGTGCTGCCGCTTGGCGCACAACCTATCCACAAGCCGACGGAGCGGCCCCGCGCAGTTGTGTCACCTGTCACGGCACTGACCTCACGCAAGCAGGCCGCCAAGCCAACACTGGCAAGCGCATCGAACCGATGGCCCCTTCAGTCAATTCATCGCGCCTGACCGATCCCGCCAAAGTCGAAAAATGGTTGACACGCAACTGTCGCTGGACACTCGGGCGCGATTGCACTGCTGAAGAAAAAGCCGATTTCATCGCCTACATCCAGACACACTAACCATCACACATTAAGAGGATCGAGACAATGCGCCCCTTATCACTTAAATCCGTTTTAACACTGACTTTGGGCGGTGTGCTTGCGGTGAGCAGTCTCTATGTCGCGCTGGCTGATGATGACGCGGATGATGACGCTACAGCGCCCCAGAGCCGTGAGCGCATCACCTTACCCCATCGGCTGCCCGCTGTTGTCAATGCCACCTACAATCAAGAATGCGGTGCCTGTCATCTCGCTTATCAACCCGAATTGCTGCCGCCAACCGCTTGGGCGCAGCTTCTGACAACCGAGGCACTGCAACAGCATTACGGGGATGATGCCAGTCTATCCGAGGCATTATTGACTGAAATTCGAGCGTTTTTGGGTGTGAATACTGCCGCGATAGCCGCGCCAAGTGATGCGGGCGCTGCGCAACCGTCAGCAACGCTCGCAAACAGCTTACCGCGCATCACAACCAGCCAAGCGTTTCAGCGTAAACACGACGAAATCCCGCTTGCTTGGGTCACGGAGAATCCCGAGGTTGGCAGTTTCAGTCAATGCAATGCCTGTCATCGCAAAGCGGCTGAGGGTGATTACAATGAACGCTGGATCGACATTCCGGGGCATGGCGTCTGGGATGACTAAACCGCTACCAGACCCGCCTAGCGTTCAAACCACGGATCGACAGCATTTGTGAACCGATACCGTATCTACCGCATCGCAGTTGGCATCTTGGGCCTGCTTGGGCTACAGACTGCGGTTGGCGATGGGCGGGCAGATGACGCCGCCATCTCTAGCTCTGCGCGGTCAGCGGCGTCGGTTCCAGATCACGATCACGCCCGCGCCGCTCGGCTACGCGGTGAAATCCAGCCCATCGCCGCGATCTTGGCGCAGCTTGCCGTAGCGGTTCCGGGCGAGGTGATTGAAATCGAATTAGAACGCGAGACCTACGCCGGTCAGCGGCTCTGGGTCTATGAACTGAAAATTCTGACCGCTGATGGCCGCCGACAAGACATCACCGTCGATGCCCGCAGTGGACAGATGTTGCAACAGGATGACGACGACTGATGCGTCTATTGGTGGTTGAAGATGACGAACAAGTCGCCGCAACACTGCGGGCCAGTTTGACGGCGGCTGGTTTTAGCGTCGAATGCACCGCCGATGGGCGTGAGGCGTGGTTTTTGGGCGAGACTGAACCCTATGCCGCAGCGATCCTCGATCTGGGACTGCCCGGACTCGATGGGCTATCGGTGTTGCGGCACTGGCGTGCAGCGGGACAGCGATTGCCGGTTTTGATTCTGAGCGCACGCGGCGATTGGACGGAGCGTGTTGAAGGCATCGAAGCTGGTGCCGATGATTATTTGCCGAAGCCGTTTCGCATGGAAGAACTGCTGGCGCGGATACGGGCACTGATTCGCCGTGCCGCCGGACAGCTCACGCCGGTACTGGTGCAGGGCGCATTTCGGCTCGATCCGCGTCGCCAAAGCCTGAGCCGTGATGGTCTGCCGATTCATCTCTCGCCGCAAGAATACCGCTTGGTCAGCTATTTGATGCAGCACGCCGGGCGCGTCGTGTCGCAGCACGAGCTAACCGAACACCTGTATGCGCAGGATTTTGAGCGCGAATCTAACGCGATTGAAGTGCTGGTCGGACGGGTGCGGCGCAAGCTCGGCGCGGAACTAATTCAAACCAGACGCGGGTTTGGCTATTTGATCGAAACGGATCCCCCCTAGTGCGCACGTCAGTGCGAGCGCGGCTGTGGATCGGTGCGTTGCTGGCGATTGGGCTGGCATTGCTGATTGCGTGGCTGGGTTTGAGCAATCTATTTGCTCATCATGTCGAACGGCATCTCGGCGCAGAATTAGAAACCCGCTTAAATCAACTCGCGGCTGTGGTCACGCTGACCCCGGATGGCGTACTCCAACTCACCCAACTACCACGCGATCCGGCTTTTAACCAGCCGTTAAGCGGTCACTATTGGCAAATCGACCGTTCTGAGCAGGCCGGCGTTTTGCGTTCGCGCTCGCTCTGGGATGAAATCCTGAGTGTGCCCGATGATGCACTCGCGCCCGGAGTCAGTCATGCGCATCGGCTACCGGGGCCAGCCGGACAGACACTGCTGGTACGCGAACGCCGCATACAGCTTCCTGCCACGCCCGCGCCGCTCACGCTACGTCTGATTGTGGCGCAAGATCGTGCCGAAGTGCTCGCCGCCCGCGCCAACTTTGCCGCCGATATGCGCCCGTATTTAGGCTGGATCGCGCTGCTTTTAGTGCTCGCAACTGCCGTGCAGATTCAAACCGGCCTCGCACCCTTAGATGCGTTGCGGCGCGATCTGTGCGCGATCCGTGCTGGTCAGGCCGCGCACTGTATGAATACTGGCCCCGATGAAATCCAACCGCTCCTGACCGAACTCAACGCCCTACTGACCGCCCGCGCCCAAGCCGTCGAACGCGCCCGCGCTTGGATTGCCGATCTCGCGCACGGCCTCAAAACCCCGCTCAGTGTACTGGTCGCAGACGCCGAACGCTTGCGTCAAGCCGGTCATCCCGACTTGGCAACTGATGTCGAACAACTGGCACTGACCATGCGGCGGCGTGTGGAGCGTGAATTGATTCGCGCCCGCGTGCGTTCCGGTCATCCGCCGCACACCGCCTGCGCTGATGTCACACGCTGCCTAGAACGACTGTTGCGCACCCTGCAACGCACACCCGACGGCGAACGCCTCGACTGGCACTGCACGACAGAGCCGTCAATTCAGGTGGCGTTGCTTGCCGATGATCTGCTCGAATTACTCGGCAATCTGCTGGAAAATGCCGCGAAATGGGCACGTCATCGCGTCGAGATCGCCGTCGTGCGTGTTTCGGTCGGACAGGTGGAACTGCGCATCAGCGATGATGGCGCGGGTGTGGCCCCAGAACACTGGTCACGACTCGGCGAACGCGGTTTGCGGCTCGACGCCCATCAAGCCGGCACTGGCTTAGGCTTGGCGATTGTGCGCGATGTCGTCGAAGCTTACGGTGGACTGCTCGGTTTTGAACGGGCCGAATTAGGCGGGCTACGGGTGTGGGTGCGATTACCGGAAACACCTGACCCCTCAATCCACTGATCGCACCTCTATGCTAGGTGTCAAGTCCCGCGAGATTATAGACACGCTTTTTGAAGCGTTCGGGGCATTGTTGTTGCCAGTCCTTGAGTGCTTGAATCGGCGCGATGTGTCCG